>JAIQFS010000048.1 GCA_020073145.1 Terriglobia bacterium | reverse complement strand
GGTGAGATCAGAAAATTCGCGACTTCCGGAGGGCGGGGTAACCGCCGATCACCTGGTAGCGCCAAAGTATCGTCCTCTTCTTTGCGCGCACTTCAGACGCTCCGAAATCCAAAACCAGACTTCAACCCCGGGCTGCTAGTGGACGATCAGTTCATGGGCCGGTTCGGGCTTGGTAGCGTCTTCCTGAACGTATCCCTCAAGATGAGCCTGCTCAAGGGCTGTTTTGCAGGTCTGGCAGAGTATCCTCCGCGCTTTCCGTGGCAGCACAACCGTCTTCACGACGGGCACATGCGCAGTTATTTCCTCCGGGACCACCTGAGCATGTTCTATGCATAAGGCCGCCGAACAAAAATGGCATAACCCGACGGCGTCGCGTCGCTTTCCTGCGGCAGAGCATTCATAGCAAATCATGGCGGTCTCTTTTCCGAAATCGCTGGCTTTCAGTATCTCATCGGCAATTTAATGCCCACTCGAAGTCACGATTCGCTTGGTCTCGACGCGCCCGAGACTAAGGCTGTTCCGCGCTGCCATAGGCTCCCACGCCCAAAAACACCATCAGGCGTGCGTGAATCTGATCTCGTAGCCGGCGGAACATCTTGAGACGTCCCTCCTCGGATGCTTGAATCCGGGCCGGATCGTCGAAAGGCCAGTGGAGACGTTCGCCTGCGCCTGGAAAGACAGGGCAGTTTTCTTTTGCCTTGTCGCACACTGTAATGATGAAGTCGAAATGCTGCCCCACGAACTCGGCAACCGATTTGGAGTGCTGGCCCGAGATATCAATCCAGATTTCCCTCATCACGGCCACAGCCTCCGAACGGACACTCGTTGGATCGGTGCCAGCAGAGAACACTTCGTACTCGGTGCCGGCCTCATGGCGCAATAGTCCTTCAGCCATCTGGCTGCGAGCCGAATTCCCGGTGCAGACGAAGAGCACGCGTCGCTTCTTCACCATCGTGCCATCTCGGGAATCTAAGCGCCGCCCTCAGAAAAGGACCTGATCCGTTCTGCAATCTGGTCCCGGATGCGGCGAAATGCGGCTTGGCGCTGCTCTTCCGTCCCCACCACTGCGGCCGGGTCTTCCAAACTCCAGTGGATGCGCTCGGTGCGGCCTGGAAATACTGGACAACTCTCCTTGGCGTTGTCGCAGACGGTGATGACGTACCGAAACTCCTGGTCGCGGAATTCATCGACCGACTTGGAACGGTGTCCGCAGATGTCGATGCCAATCTCATTCATTACCGCAATCGCTTCCGGACGCACCAAACTGGGCCTCGTGCCTGCGCTGAAGACCTCGAACTTGCCGCCGAGTGCCGTGCGGAACAGTCCCTCGGCCATTTGGCTGCGCGCCGAATTACCAGTGCAAAGAATCAGAACCCTTTCCTTGGCGGTAGTCATCAGCCCCCTCAGCGGCACAGTTTGACGATGGAGTTCGGCTTGATCGCTTTGTTCCGAGTGCAGCACTCGGCGTAGAGAAAGGTCAGGAGTTCCTGCAGGGTCTCGGTATTCGCCGAGTACCACAGGAACGTCCCCTCGCGGCGAACAGTCACCAGATCTTCATTCTTCAGCTTGTCCAAATGGTGGGATAGCGTGGACGCTGGGATTCCTAGTTCCGACTGGAGATCCCCGGGCACCATTCCCTCCGGGTGCGCGGATAGCAGCAGGCGCAGTATGCGCAGCCGCGGCTCGGTTCCCATCGCGGAGAACATATCCGCGTAGCGGGCGACCTCCTGGGCAGATTCCTTCGTTTTCATCTATTTCGAGAATACCAGAACCACAGCAGAACCCGGAAGTAGGGAAACGAATATTTTCAGGAACGTAGATACCTCTTTACGGCGTTCGGTATTTCCGCTATGATCGAAGGATGCGGTACAGGGACGACGCGGACGTCACCCGCTATGCCGACATGCTGGCGGCCATGGGAACGGAGCCGCGGCTGCGCATCATGCGTGTTCTCCTATCCGCACATCCTGGCGGGTTAGTGGTTGGCGAGATCCACAATACCCTCGGCATTCCCGGACCGACCCTATCTCATCACCTGGAAAAGCTCAAGAATGAGGAGCTTGTGAGAGTGCACAGGGAAGGCACGTTCCTCCGGTACTCGGCAGACACCGAAACTATCCGCGAATTGCTGGAATTTCTGTGCACGGAGTGCTGCACTCGCAGCCAGGCGGTGGCACTGAAAGACATCCTCGCAAACGCATGCAAAGGTTGAGCACCCATGAACGACAGACAGCTGAAAGAAATCGTCAAAGAGAAATACGGTGAGGCTGCGTCTCGGGCAGCGCGCGGCGGCGCCTCGTGCTGTGGTTCGTCGGGCAGCAGCGAGAGAGACCCGATCACCGTCGGTTTGTACGACGATGCCCAGGTCGCTGGGATTCCCGAGAAAGCCCTGCTGGCTTCGCTAGGCTGTGGGAATCCCACAGCCCTCGCGGAATTGAAGCGCGGCGAAGTGGTCCTGGACCTCGGCTCCGGTGGCGGCATCGATGTCCTATTGTCGGCCCGGAGGGTGGGGCCTAACGGCAAGGCCTACGGCCTGGACATGACCGACGAAATGCTCGCCCTGGCGCGCGAGAACCAAAAGAAGGCCGGGGTGCAAAATGTCGAATTTTTGAAAGGCGAGATTGAGAACATCCCATTGCCGGACAACTCCGTGGATGTGATCATTTCCAATTGCGTCATCAATCTGGCAGCCGACAAAGACCGCGTCTTGCGGGAAGCCCACCGTGTGCTAAAACCCGGCGGCCGCCTGGCCGTCTCCGATATCGTGGTGCGCGGTGACGTGCCCGCGGAGATCCGTCGCAACGTCGAGCTTTGGATCGGCTGCGTCGCGGGCGCACTTGAAGAGAGCGAGTACCGCGCCAGGCTTGTCTCAGCCGGATTCGACGCAGTTGATGTGGAACCGACACGGGTATACCGAGCCGAGGACGCTCGTGAGTTCCTGGCTTGTGCAGGACTCAATGCGGAAAAAATCGCCGCCGAAGTCGACGGCAAGTTCTTCAGCGCATTTATCCGTGCCACGAGGCCGGCGAAGAGTGTCCAGAAAGAGGGATCAACAAGAATGACGAAACTCGCAGTTTTCGATCCGCCGATGTGCTGTTCCACCGGGGTTTGTGGGCCCGAGGTCGATCCGGTGCTCGTCCGATTTACCTCCGACTTCCATTGGCTGGCCGGTGAGGGCGTTGCGGTCGAGCGCTACAACCTCGCGCAGCAGCCTCAGGCTTTTGCCACAAACGAAGTGGTGAAGGCCGCACTCGCCGCGGACGGTAACGAGTGTTTGCCGTTGATCCTCGTCAACGGGCGGGTCGCCAGCAAGGGACGTTACCCGACCCGCGAAGAACTGGCGCGTTTGACGGGGCTGGAGAGCAACCTCACGCCCAGCATCTTTAGCGATGGCATTCGGGAGCTCGTGGCGATCGGAGCGGCCATTGCTTCGAACTGTGAACCGTGCTTTAAGTACCACTTCGACAAGGCGCGGAAACTCGGCGTCTCCCTCGACGACATGCGTAGCGCCGTGGAGACGGCTCGGGCGGTGAAGGATACCCCCGCCCGGTCCATTCTCGAACTGGCCGATAAGTTCCTGAAGCAGAGTCCGTCGGCGAGTTTGCCTGTCGTTCCGGCAAGTTGCTGTGCTCCCGCGCCCGCTCCTTCGGGCGGAACCTCCAAGGGGTGCTGCTAATGGGCGACACGCCCGGTTTCCTTACCAAGGCGACGCGCGTACTCTTTTTCACGGGAAAGGGCGGTGTCGGGAAGACTTCTTTATCCTGCGCCGCGGCCATTGCACTCGCTCACCAAAACAGACGCGTCCTGCTCGTCAGCACTGATCCGGCATCGAACCTGGATGAGGTGCTGGGCGTCTCGTTATCTTCGCAACCGATCGCGATCCCGGGAGTGCCTGGCCTGTTCGCGTTGAACATCGATCCCGAAGCGGCGGCCAAGGCCTACCGGGAGCGAGTGGTCGGTCCCTATCGCGGTGTGCTGCCTGATGCCGCCATCACCAGTATGGAGGAGCAACTCTCCGGCGCCTGCACGGTTGAAATCGCCGCTTTCGATGAATTCACCAAGCTGCTGGGCGATCCGAAGGCGACAGACCCGTTCGACCACATCATTTTCGATACTGCGCCCACTGGCCACACGCTACGCCTTCTGAAGCTGCCGGCGGCGTGGACTGGATTCATTGCGAGCAACACAACCGGCGCCTCTTGTCTCGGGCCGCTGTCGGGTCTTCAGGCGCAGCAGGCCCTGTACGAGTCCAGTCTGCGTATCCTGTCCGATCCATCGGTAACGACGCTGGTTCTCGTAAGCCGTCCAGAACCATCGGCTTTGGTGGAAGCCGAGCGGACTCGAGTCGAGTTGGCCGAGATGGGACTCACTAACCAGCAGCTCGCGCTGAACGCTGTGTTCGTCGCCCGCAGCGGAAATGATCCGGCAGCGCGGGCGCTCGAACAGCGAGGCAAGGAAGCGCTTGCCGGAGCGCCAGCGGGTCTCAAAGCTCTAGTCCGGACGGAAGTGCCGTTTCTGCCGTTCGCTCTGATTGGGATCAGCAACTTGAGCCGCGTCTTTGACGGCGAGATCCGACCCGAGGTTGTCCTGCAAAAGAGCGGCGTGCACAGTTCTCGCGTTATGGCTCCCCTGGCGACACTTGTGGATGAGATTGAGAGCATGAGGCGTGGCGTGGTCATGACCATGGGAAAGGGCGGTGTCGGCAAAACGACAGTTGCGGCTGCCATCGCCGTCGAGCTCGCGCACCGCGGGCACCCGGTGCACGTGAGCACGACCGACCCAGCGGCGCACGTGGCCGCCACCGTGGAAGGCGCCGTTCCCGGGCTCAGCACCAGCCGCATTGATCCTGCGGTGGAGACGCGCCGGTACACAGCCCAGGTGATCGCCAAATCGGCTCCCGGCCTGGACGCGCAGGGTCTAGCGCTGCTGGAAGAGGACCTTCGATCACCCTGTACCGAGGAGATCGCGGTATTTCGCGCCTTCGCGGAGACCGTGGCTCGCGGCGAAGACGGGTTTGTCGTGCTCGATACCGCTCCCACTGGGCATACGCTGCTGCTGCTGGATGCGACCGAGGCCTACCATCGTGACGTTTTACGGACCATGAGCGACGTGCCCGAGTCCGTTCGCAAACTGCTGCCGCGTTTGCGCGACCCCCAGTTTACCAAAGTGCTGCTGGTAACTCTGCCTGAAGCGACCCCCGTTCATGAAGCTGCGAGACTACAAAGCGATCTCCGGCGCGCCGGCATTGAGCCTTTCGCCTGGGTGATCAACCAGAGCTTCGCGGTCGATGGCTTCCGCGATTCCGTTTTGGTAGATCGTGGCCTGCGCGAAATCCCCTACATCGATGAAGTGCGAAAAGACATGAGTTCGCGCCTGGCATTGATTCCATGGCAGCCTGAACCGCCCGTTGGACCCGACCGCCTACGCGAACTGGCGCAGGAGATGACTGCGACGAGGATGGAGTGAGCTATGGAGCGGATCGTAGGCACCCAACAAATCCAACCCAAGAAACGACTGAACTACTTTGAACGGTACCTGAGTCTCTGGGTGGGAGCTTGCATGTTTGTCGGCGTCCTGCTTGGAAGAGCTTTGCCAGACATCGTCGACGCGCTGCGCCGCATGGAGTTCGGCGGGGGCAGCCAGATCAACATCCCAATTGCAGTTCTGATTTGGCTCATGATCATCCCGATGATGATGAAGGTCGATTTTGCCTCCATACGACAGGTCGGCCAACGACCTCGCGGTCTGTTCGTCACATTGTTCGTGAACTGGCTTGTGAAGCCATTCTCGATGGCGTTCATCGCATGGCTGTTCTTCCGTTATGTTTTCGCAGCATGGATCACGCCGGCGGACGCCGACCAGTACATTGCTGGCTGCATTATTCTCGCTGCCGCTCCGTGTACAGCCATGGTGTTCGTTTGGAGCTACCTGACTGACGGCGACGCCGCCTATACGTTGGTCCAGGTCTCCGTGAATGACCTCGTCATGCTATTCCTGTTCGCGCCTATCGTGCGTTTCCTGGTCAGCGGGGCCTCGTCTCTGCACGTTCCGTTTCAGGTGCTGCTCTATGCGGTAGCGATCTTTATCGTCATTCCACTCGTGGCAGGTACCGCGCTCAGGATTTACTTCATCCGCGCACACGGACGGGAGTGGTTTGAAAAACGACTCCTTCCACGCTTCGCGCCTGTTAGCATGGTCGCTTTGCTGGCGACACTGGTTCTGATTTTCGCATTCCAGGCCGACAACATCCTCGGGAAACCACTTCATGTGCTGTTGATTGCGATCCCGATTCTCATTCAGGTCTACTTCAATTCGTCACTTGCCTACGGCCTAATGAGAGTGCTGAAGGTTCGCCATGCAGTGGCTGCGCCTGGAGCCCTGATCGGCGCGAGTAACTTCTTCGAGCTTGCAGTCGCGACTGCCATCGCCTTGTTCGGCGCTGGGTCTGGCGCGGCCCTGGCCACCGTCGTGGGAGTTTTGATTGAAGTGCCGGTGATGCTGTCGGTTTGCTCGTTCTGCAATCGTACCCGGCACTGGTTTCCGCAAATGGAAGTCACTGGCTCGACGTAGAGCCGAGGGAGGCGCTTCTGTCAGAAGGGGCCTACCACAGTCGGGAGGCTAGCTAGATTGTTTCTGGGGCTGGACTGCAGTTGGAAATCAATGCCAAGAGAGAGGAAGTGGAGATGCGTGTTTCGGTGATATCAACGCTATTGGCTGGTCGCGGCCGGCCGGACTGGCCTTACCCCGCGTGCCTAGCGCAGAGCCCGGAGTGGTGTCGGAGAGCGATGTGACACCCCGACATTTCAACATTTTGTTCCTGTGTACGGGCAATTCGGCACGCTCCATAATGGCGGAAGCGATCATGAATCGGAAGGGCTTCCCAAACTTCACCGCCTTCAGCGCAGGGAGCAATCCCACCGGCCATGTCCATCCCGCAGCGGTCGGGCAAATAGCCGGTGCCGGTCTGCCGACAGATGGACTGCGCAGCAAGAGTTGGGATGAGTTCGCAAAGCCCGATGCACCTAAGATTCACTTTGTGTTTACAGTGTGCGACAAGGCCGGCAGCGAAGTGTGTCCGGTCTGGCCCGGACATCCACTGACGGCCCGGTGGGGGGTTCCCGACCCCGCAGCAACTGAAGGAACACGACAGCAAGTTGAGCGCGCCTTCTTCGAGGCGTTCTCCATTCTGGATCGAAGGATCACCCTTTTCCTGTCATTGCCGCTGGCAACGATCGAGAAAGATGTCATCCAAAGCGAAATCAATCGCATCGGCAGGCAGTAGACGGGGTTTCTCGAGTAGATTCCGAAATAGTTGGCTGACCAATTACCCCGGTTCGACTGCCCAACGTTGCGCTGTTGGTGTTGCTCCGTTAGTGAGTACGCTCAGAGCGCTGCGGCCCAGGGACCGTCTGGGCTAACGGTCTGAGAGCGCCGGAGATTTTGGCAGAGCCTTTTTGGAAAGCTCTCTCCAGTATCGACGTAGGTCATAGACTCCGGCCGGGTCGCGCATGACTCGCTTGACGAGGGCTCCGGCCCTGGTGCGCACGGCCAACAGGCCGGTTTTGACGCCCACCAGAAAATGGATGACGACCGGGCTAGCCTCGATCCATCGGATGACTCGCGGGTGAGTCAGCAGGGGCAACAGAAATCGAGGCACCAAGCCGAGACGATTCCTGGTTGCCTTTCCTTCGGTCAGGAAGATCAGAACGTTGAGATAGACGTTCTTCTGTTTCCAGGCGTGAGCTTGATACTGGAAGCCGGCGCGGTAGTGCAATTCGACGCCAGAATCCTGGGTCCCGGCGATGATTCCATCGGAGACAGCCTTCCGGTACAGGGCGCTTCCGGGGAAGAAAACCAGGTTGAAGACTTGGGCGTAATAGGGCCAGGCAAGGCGTGCCATCAAGTTGAGGGTATCGAGCAAATCGCTCTGTTCCTCATAGGGATTGCCATTGATGAAGAAATAGGCTGCCACCACATCGGGGTGGCCGGCGATCAGGCGCGAGGCCTTCAGCACAACCTCATTCGAGATGGCCCGATCATAGACCTTGAGCTTGGTGCGTTCGCTGCCGCTCTCAATCCCCAAGCGAACCCGCCACAATCCGGCATCGGCCAGGCAGGCCAATTTTTCTTCGGTGATCCTTGGGGGAGAGCCCATGCATTCGAAGGGGATCCCAACTCGCTCGCGATAAAGGGCCGCAAACTCGCGGAGTTCCGGCAGGGTTCGCATGAAGAAGTCTTCGTCCAACAGAAAGAAGTCGGAGGCGTTTCGAAAATGCCGCCGGTGAAGAGCGGCGATCTGTTCGACATACCGGGCGGGGCTCATCTTGCGGATGTATTTGCCGTTTCCGGCGTACAAATCCTTCAATTCGCGGTTGCAGCAGTAAGTGCAGTGGAAGGCACACCCGCGCGAGCCGATCGACAGGGCTTGTGCCACCGGGAGACCCTGAGGCGGCCGCGGGGCTCTGTCGAGGCGATTTCGGATCACGTGAAATTCGTCGTCACGTTCGAAATCAGGAAAGGGAAGGTGATCCAGATTGCCGATGGGGGGACGCAGGGGATTCAAGGCCACGGATCCGCCGGCCAGGTACGCGAGGTTCCGCAGGCGCCGCCAATCCCGGCCTTCCTCAAGGGCTTCCGCCAATTCGAGGATGGTTTCCTCCCCCTCGCCGCGGCAAACCATATCGGCCGAGGCGGCACATTCAGCGGGGTTGAGGGTGGCATGCAATCCGCCCCATACCACGGGTTTCCCGAAGGACCGGATGAAGGCGGAGACCTGATGGGCGCGCTGCGCACCGCGGGAAAGGCAACTGATTCCGATGAGGTCCGCAGAGTTCACCTGGTGTTTGAGTTGCTCCAAGACATCCGGAGAATACTCGGGTGAATCCGATGCCAGGAAGAGGAGCCGGGAAGAATGGCCGGCGGTTTTCAGTACGGAGGATATGGTCCGGATCCCGAATCCCCAAGTGTCCGCGTCCGTGCAGATGAGAGCGATGTTCATGAATGGGGTCCTTTGCGGGAGTGTCGGGATCGGGCTGAGGTGGCCGGTGAATTCGATTCATCCAACACAAGAGAAACAGAACTGAAACTAGTCTATAATGGCGGACGCGAGGCAGGCAAGGCCAAACCGGGCCCCGGGCCATGCCGGATATCGCCAATCGTACTATACGGTTCAAGACCTTCCACCTCGGATGCATGGACAAGGCAAGGGCAGGAGAGGAATTCATCTGTAACCCAGTCAGTACCGCTATCAGAGGTTAATCCGAAGCGGGTTCGAATGCCCTCGTCTACACTGAAAGGTAGGAGTTCGAGCAGAGCTTGCCGACGCCCACTACGCCGTCCACTTCGACCGAATCGATAGGCGCCGGGCGGTTCGCCGGACTGGAACCGGAGCAACTGATTCGCGCGTTCCGGTTGATGCAAGTGTCGCGGCGGCTGGACGATCGCGAGATGGCGCTCAAGCGCCAGAACCGGATTTTCTTCCAGATCAGCGGGGCCGGACACGAGGCGGTGCAGGTGGCCGCGGGCCTGGTTCTGCATCCGGGGGAAGACTGGGTCTATCCTTATTACCGCGACCGCGCGTTATGCCTCACGTTGGGGATGACAGCGCAGGAAATGCTGCTGGCGGCAGTGGGGGCGGCGGCCGACCCGGCTTCCGGAGGGCGGCAGATGCCGTCTCATTTCGGGCACCCGCGTTATCACATCGTCAGTTCGTCATCGCCGACCGGAACGCAGTTTCTGCAGGCCGTGGGATGCGCGGAAGCGTCGCGGTATCGCGGCGGCGCGGCGGCTGAAATGACGCTGGTGGCGGGCGGCGACGGGTCCACCAGCGAAGGGGAATTCTGGGAAGCGCTGAATGCCGCGTGCCTGGGCAGCCTACCGGTGCTGTTTCTGATTGAAGACAACGGCTACGCGATCTCGGTGCCGGTGGAGGCGCAGACCGCGGGCGGGAATATTTCACGGTTAGTGGCGGGATTTCCCGGGCTGTTCCGGCAGGAAGTGGACGGCACCGATTTCCTGGCCTCGTATCGCGCGATGGCGGAGGCCGCGGCGTATTGCCGTGCCGGACGCGGGCCTGCCCTAGTGCACGCGCACGTGATCCGGCCGTACTCGCATTCGCTTTCCGACGACGAGCGTCAGTACAAGACGGCCGCCGAGCGCCAGGCCGAGGCCGAGCGCGATCCCGTGCTGCGGTTTCCGGTGTTTCTGGTGGAGGAAGGGGTCCTAGACCGCCATCGTCTGCAGAACCTGGTTCACGAAGTGGACGAGGAAATCCACGAGGCCACCCAGAGCGCGCTGCACGAGGCAGCGCCGGAGGCGGCGTCGGCGCTGACGCACCTGTATTCCGAGACGGTCGATCCGACGTCGCACGAGTTCGCCGGCGAGCCAGACTTTCGCGGCGAGCCGATGACCGTGGTGGATCTGCTCAACGCCACGCTGCGCGAAGAGATGCGCCGGAATCCGGACATTCTGGTATTTGGCGAAGACGTGGCGGATTGCAGCCGTGAGGACAGTCTGCGCGAGGTGAAGGGCAAAGGCGGCGTCTTCAAGGTGACGGCGGGGCTGCAGATCGAGTTCGGGGCCGAGCGCAGCTTCAATACACCGCTGGCCGAGGCGGGGATCGTCGGCCGCGCGATTGGGATGGCCACCCGCGGGTTGAAGCCGGTGGCCGAGATTCAGTTCTTCGATTACATTTGGCCGGCGATGATGCAGATTCGCGACGAGCTGGCCACGCTCCGCTGGCGCTCGAACGGAGGGTTCAGCTGTCCGGCGGTGATTCGCGTACCGATCGGCGGCTACTTGAACGGCGGCGCGGTGTATCACAGCCAGTGCGGCGAAGTGGAGTTCACGCACATTCCGGGGCTGCGGGTGGTGATGCCGTCGAACGCGCTGGATGCCTGCGGCCTGCTGCGAACGGCGCTGCGGTGCGATGACCCGGTTCTGTTTCTGGAACACAAGCGGCTTTACCGCGAGCCGTACAACCGGTCGCCGCATCCGGGGGAGGAGTACATGATTCCCTTCGGGTGCGCGAAGGTGGTCAAGCCCGGGCAGAACCTGACCGTGATCACGTACGGGGCGCTGGTGCAGAAGGCGCTGCTGGCGGCGACCCAGATTGAGCGGCGGGACGCGCGGGTGAGCATCGAAGTGATCGATCTCCGCACGCTGGCTCCGTACGATTGGGAAGCAATCCGCCGGTCGGTGGAGAAGACCAGCCGGGCGCTGGTGGCGCACGAGGACACGCTGTCGTTCGGATTTGGCGCGGAGATTGCGGCGCGGATCGGCGACGAACTGTTCGGCAAGCTGGACGCGCCGGTGCGGCGGGTGGGCGCGCTGAACACGTGGGTGGGCTACCATCCGCGGCTGGAAGCGGCGATTCTGCCGCAGACCGAGACGCTGGCGGCGGAGATGGAGAAGCTGCTGGGGTATTAGCTGCCGACGGACGGATCGTACACCGTCAGGGACGGAAATAGGCTCCGATAGAAGCCGCGGTCGCGCGACAGCAGGCGCGTTGCCTGTTTGACCGCGTGGGCTCCAATCAGGAAATCGGCTAAGATCTTCGCCCGCCGTCCGCCTTGCCGGCGATAGACCCGCCAGGCACGGCTGGCCAGGAAATGCGCGGCCGGGGTCAGGGGCTGAACCTGAATCCCGATGCTCTCCAGGAACGAATCACACTCCGGCTGGCTTTCGAAGTGGACGCACAGTTCGGCATAGGCGATGTCGCACATCACCAGAGAGCCCGAGGCCGACTCCTGGAGAGCTTCCGCCGACGCAACGTAAAACTTCTCGTTCGGGAGCAGAATATCGAGCAAAATATTGGTATCGACCGCAGTGATCATCGCCCGCGAACATCTTCCATGAACTTGTCGACGGACGAATATCCAAGCCCGGTGAAGGAGTCGCGACAGCGACCCTTCCATCGCGCCAGATCCAGCTTCTTCGGAGTCTTCTTTAGAAGGATGGCCCCCTTGACGACACGAAACTCGACTTCGGTATCCGGTCCCAGTCCGAATTGATCCCGGATCGGTTTGGGGATAGTCACCTGACCGCGCTCACCGATTCTCATACTTAATAGTATGACTTCATATTCGTACTCATGCAAGCGCGGGTAAGGCCGCTGGAAGCGGCGATCGTGCCTCATGCGGAAAGTGTCTTGACGTGGTCGCGGTATTCTATCGCTCGACGAGAGGTCCGGCGCCACCCACTGCCGGCCCCACAAGCCGTATCCCGATGATGCGACCGTCGTCTGACTGATAAGACCGAATGCTGATGGAACTCTCGACTGGTTCCGTCCGCAATTGAGCGTGGAATTTGTGAAGGGTCCACGGCCTTCGGTGGCGTAGTGTTTAGAGCAAGAGGTAGCGCAATCAAATCGAAGTAGTGCGTGCTGATTCGTTTTGGGAACGAGAAAAACTCAAGGTGATAGCCGTTCTCGCGGAATAGCGTAATCAGCGACGAAGCCCAGTCATGTTGTCGGTCGATGGGACCTGGAAGTCGATACTCCATATCAATCCCGCGACCATCCTTCAGTACACAAGTGCGCGACCAGGCTCCTAACAGGCCATGAATGGGATTGGCCTGGACCGGGTGCGCACCGATCAGGTCGCACATCATGCGTTCCATCTCTTCTGGAGGTGTCACGCACAATTGCTCCGGGACCGCTATGAGGTCTAGGTCATTTCCTTTCCCATCACGTGAGACGGAGCCATGCATCGCGAGTGCATATCCGTTCACGCGAAATGGCCGATGCAGCACCGCCAGAACTTCCATTGCCTGGTCGATTGTCCATCCCGGACCACTGCCCCACTTCGCCATGGTTTCAATTATGAGGGACGGTGCATTGGTCACGCTGTCTTGAGCCTCAGTCATGCCGGCTAGCATGACTCGGTGATTGCGCCGCACAGCATGCGTGCCGGAGGTCTGCACTCAAATCACTCCGCTTGTAGACCAGGCCCACGTAACACACGCCCGGCCGGACGTGCGCCAACTGCCATGGCCGACCTCCGCCCTTGTAATAGGCTCCCGTGCCGAGCTTCCAGGCGACCGTGGCAGGGTCTTCGAGACGCCGCAACGGCATTCCATTCCTCAGCCTTTCGCTTCGAAATCGTTACGTTTCCAGCCACGGCTTCATTGCGCGGCACTCGCGATTGCGGCCGGCCCAGTTGATAGACGATTTCCGGAATGACCACGAACCAAAAACTCGGTGGGGCCTCAAGGCGATTCTCCTCTTGCTCCAACCGCGAGACGTACAGGTCTCCAACCCGGTACCCGTGAAGCTAATTGGAGGTGTTGCCGGCCCATCTTGCGTGCAGCGCGGCCCAGATCGTCCGACGAGCACGCCGCTAAGGTCCGCTTGAGCATGCTGGAGTTTCAGTATGAAGTTCCCCGCACGGATTGAGGCGAAGTCCACCGTGATGATGGGCAAGCCGTGCGTCAAGGGCACGCGAATTCCGGTAGTGGGTCAGTTTGGTTTTAAACTGACCCACTACCCGAATTCCTGTTTACCTCGTACTGGAGAAGATAGCGGCCGGCGAGACCTCCGACCAATTGCTCACCGCCTATCCACAGCTCGTCGTTGAGGACTTGAGGGCCTGTCTGGAGTACGCCGCGGCGCTGGCTGCGGACGAGGTCGTCCTGGCTGATGTGTGAAGTTTCTCCTGAACGAGAATCTCTCTCCGTTCCACGCACGCGCGCTCCGAGCTCTCGGCCACGATGCAGTATCGGTCGTGGAAATACACCTCGACGGCGCCGATGATCCTGTGGTGCGGGAGGCGGCCATCGAAACCGGCCGGATTCTGGTAACGCTGGATGGCGATTTCGCCAACGTGATGCGGTACCCGCCGGCCGGCACGCCCGGCGTGGTGCGGTTCTGGGTTCATCCCCCAACCGAGGAGGCCATTGGAACGGCGTTCCGATTCATGGTTCCCGTCTCGGTGGATGACCGTGGAGGGAAAGCTCGTGGTGACCGACGGGCACAAGATGCGAATCCGCGGCTAACCAGCTTGGCTACGCTTCGCTTCGCCGCGGCAGTCGGCAACACATGGGTGTGGAGAGGGCGATCTCGACAGGCAGTCGCCCTGCGGAACGATTGGCCGGCTCGGTTCCGTGGCGGGTTGTTATACTGGGGCTTCATGATTGCAGCTACCCAACTACGGCCGGGGATGGTCGTCAAGTTCAACAACGACTTGTATTCCGTCTTCACCATGACCCACCGCACGCCCGGGAACCTGCGCGGGTTCGTGCAGGTCCGCATGCGCAATCTGCGCAGCGGATCGATGATTGAACACCGCTTCTCCTCCGAAGACAAGGTAGAGAAGGCGATGCTCGAAGAGCATGAGATGGAGTACCTGTACGACGATGGCGAGTACTTCTACTTCATGAACACCGAGAACTTCGAGCAGATGCACTTAATGAAGGAATTACTGGGAGATGCGACGTTTTATCTCATCCCTCAGTTGAAGGTCACGGTGGAATTTTACGAAGGTAAACCGATCAGCGTGGATCTGCCGGCCACGGTGGACATGACGGTGGTGGAAACCGAGCCGGGAATCAAGGGCGCGTCGGTTTCCAACGTGACCAAACCGGCCAAGCTCGAAACCGGGTTGGTGGTGCAAGTGCCGCCCTTCATCACGGAGGGCGAGAAGATCCGGGTGAACACGTCGGAAGGAACCTACCAGGAGCGGGCGTAGTTCGGCCGTTGCGTTTTCGCTGAATCCCCCCCAGGACAGGAGTTGCCGATGGCAGAGGCGCGAACGGCGTTGGTGACGGGCGCCAGCCGGGGCGTCGGCCGTGGGGCCGCGATCGGGCTGGCCGAAGCCGGATTCCGGGTGTTCGCGACAGGCCGCCGTGTCGCCACAGCCGACCTTCCCGAATCCGTGGTGCGGATTCCGTGCGACCACTTGCAGGACGAGGAGACCGCCGCCGCGTTCGCCCGGGCGGCGGAAGCCGGACCTCTGGATGTGCTGGTCAACTCCGCCTGGGGCGGGTACGAGCGCATGGTGGAGGACGGGCAGTTCACCTGGTCCAAGCCATTCTGGGAGCAGCCTCTGCACCGGTGGACCAGCATGATGGATGCGGGCGTCCGTGCGGCCTTTGTGTGCGCGTCGCACGCCGCGCGCCTGATGATTCCGAGGCGACGGGGCTTGATCGTAAATGTGAGCTTCTGGGCCGCGCAGAAACACGTGGGCAATGCGCTCTACGGCGTGGCGAAGGCGGCGACCGACAAGATGACGGCCGACCTGGCGCACGAACTGCGGCCGCATGACGTGGCCGTGGTCTCGCTGTACCCGGGGCTGGTGCGGACCGAGGCAGTGCTGGCTGCCGCGCAGGGCGGCTGGCTGGATTTGTCGAACAGCGAAAGCCCGGAATTCATCGGGCGGGTGGTGGCGGCGCTCAGCGGCGATTCGCGGCTGATGGAGAGGAGCGGACGGGTGCTGGTGGCAGCCGCGCTGGCGGCCGAGTTCGGCGTGCCGGACGTGGACGGCCGGCAGCCCAGACCGCTCACGTTGGATATGGTGTAGGCGGTCTACTGGGAGACCGCGCGCACTGCGGCAACCAGGTCTTCTTCTTCCTCGCGGAAGACCGTCCGCAAGTCGAACAGCAGGGTTTCGTTTTCGATTCTTGCGATCACGGGAGGCTCGCCCGCGCGCAGACGACGCTCGGCCTCCACCACATCGGCGCACGCCAGGGCAATCAACCAGGTGGGAAGAGACTGCTCGGGGGTGGCTCCGCCGCCGATCACCGACGCACCCGCGATCAGGCGGGCCCGCAGGCTGAGGCGCGGGAGAAGGGCTTCGGAACGCGCCCGAATCTCGTCGGCGGACTGAAAGATCATTGCCAGGGCCGGGACGGCGTCCCAGCGCTCGAGCACCAGGTTGCGCAGGGTGGTCTCCAGCGCCAGGGTAACCAGTTTATCGAGGCGCAGGGCGCGGAAGAGGGGATTGCGGCGCAGGCGGGCGACCAGTTCCGCGCGGCCGGCGAGGATGCCGGCTTGCGGCCCGCCGAGGAGCTTGTCGCCGCTGAACGAGACCAGGTCGGCGCCGGCGGCGAGGCTGTCGGACACCAGGGGCTCGTCGATGCCGAAGGGGCGCAAATCGACCACGCAGCCGCTGCCCAGATCCTCATACACCGGAATGCCGCGCTCGCGGCCCAAGGCGGCCAGTTCGCGCAAGTCGGGGCGCGCGGTAAAGCCCTGCATCCGAAAATTACTGGGATGCACGCGGAGCAGCAGGCGGGTGCGGTCGCCGATGGCTTCGCGGTAGTCGTCGATCCCGGTGCGGTTGGTGGCGCCGACTTCGCGCACGATGGCGCCCGAGCGGGCCATAATGTCGGGAATGCGGAAGCCATCGCCGATTTCGACGAGTTCCCCGCGCGATACCACCACCTCGCCGCCGGCGGCCAGTTCGTGCAAGGCCAGGAAAACGGCCGCGGCGTTATTGTTCACCGCGATGGCGGGAGCGCCGAGCAGGCGTTCGAGGAGGGGCCCGGCGTGACTGTCGCGCCTGCCGCGGCGTCCCGTTTCGAGATCGTACTCCAGATTGGAATAGCCTGGCAGGAGGGAGACGGGCCCCAGGGGCGCGCGGCCGAGGTTGGTGTGGAGCACCACGCCGGTGGCATTGATGACGCGGCGCTGCGAGGGGCGCTCGAGGGCGGCGAGGGCGAGCTCGACGCGGGATTCGACGGTCAACCCATCGGGCTCGCCGGCCCGCAGAGCGTGGCGGGTTTGGTCCAAGGCGCGGCGGATTTCGGCGACCAGTAAGGGGCGGGGAAAGCGGGCCAGGGCAGGGGAGAGGCGGTCGAGGACCTCATGCACGGCAGGGAGCTGTCGGAGCCGGTCGATATCCGCCACGTTACCGATGGTAGCGGCAGATGTAGCTGTAGCGCAAGCACTTACGGGCGGGAAAAATCGGATTAGAAAAAAGCCGCGGGGCCGTCGATATGCAGCAATATGGAGATCCTGGCGGCAGCCCTGCAGGGGTTAAACAGCGCCGAGACCCAGCTCGACCAAGCGGCGGTCCGGATCAGTCAGGCCGGAACGGACACCGGCACGTCGGGAGATACCGTGGATCTGGCCACCGAAATTGTGAACCTGGCGGTGGCGAAAGAAGAGTACCAGGCCAACCTCAAAGCGCTGCAAGCCGGCAGCGAGATCGCGAAACACACGATCGACATTCTGGCGTGAAGCGGGCCAGGCGTCGCGCTACGGTTCGACGGTGTCGGGCATGGTGACACCCAGCGAACGGAGGAATCGGAGGTCCTGTTCCTTCACGACTTCTTGCGGCATATCCACCGTTTTGGCTTCTTCTTGAGGGCAATCGCGCCAACAGTCGGAGAGGGACTTCACGACGTAGACGTACTTCTTGCAGGCCACGCAGCGCCAGTGCAGCACGAGCTGGTGGTCGGCGGTGAATCCCACTTCACGAATCCGGGTGGTGTGTTGCCCGCATTCGCAGTTTAACTGAAGGGTCTCGTACCTCATAATTCGTCCTTTGCTTTTTTCGCATGGAACGCCTTCATGGGGTAGTCCTGTTGCCTCGCAAAAGTACCAAGTACTGGGTCAGCAGAGGGGTAGCGTTGCCGGCGGGACCGTTCGAAAGGAGCCGAAAGCAGCCGGAGCGGCGGAACGCGCGGCGCGATGATATACTGGGTTCACACCAGAACTGAAGTTTCCCGGTGAGCGGCGCCGACACGGCCCCGCGATCAACCAGTTCGGTGTGGGATCGGGGCGTGGCTCAGCCTGGCTAGAGCGCCTGGTTCGGGACCAGGAGGTCGGTGGTTCGAATCCACTCGCCCCGACCAAATCTTCAATAATTTACAGGCATGACCGGGCAAGCAACCCACCACCCGAAGAAGTTGCCGACCAAGCCCGAGTGAACCAGCGTTACACCGGCCGGCGCCCCTCGAGTACCACTGTCGAATCTGCCTTCGAGATAGAGCTTTACTGTGGCCCGGATCTCGGACGGCATAACTTTCATGATCTGCTCACGGTTTACTCCTTGCTTTGTGGTGAGAATCACCATCACTTCTGTAGTCTTGAGCGTTGGCACGCCGGCAGGTATCGATGTCATAGTCTTGTCGAAGTTCTTCCATGACCGCGCAAGTCGGCATTCAGTTTTGCGCCTTGGGCTGCGGACGCAGCAAGAAATAGAATGCGCCGACATGCGTAATCATCAACAAAGGCACATAGATGATGGGGATCGCATAGGTAGCGCCCAATTGTCCCGGCATGGCAGGAAGGCCAACTTGAATGGCGTGGTAGTAATCAAGGATGAGGTCAGTCGCCCCCACCAGATTGAAAGCCACAAGGAAAGACCAATAGAGCGGACGCATCCTCGCGGTGAGAAGTGCCAGCATGGCCAGCACTCCGGTCGCGAAGTCACCGTACGCGGCGAACGTGGCGAACCCAGCGGGCAGATCGGGGCCTACGATGCCCGGAAGGATGAAGACCAGCCCGAAGAATCGGAAGCTGTGTAGCGTGGCGATGGCACGGTGGGCGTCAAATCGGTCCATCGCCTTGAGCCTGGGCCAGATGTAGACGCTGAAGCAAAGCAGCCACGCGACGTAACCAAAAACGAGTTGAACTCGGAACAGTGTTTCGGGTGACATGTCAGGCCTCCTGAGCACTGCCGGCGAAGAATCCCGCATTCTCGCGGAAGAACTCCTCCAGCGTCTGTGGATTCCTGCCAGTGATGATCCGAATCGCTTGGGTAGTCTGATAGCGTTCTTCACCCTTCCGGAAGGTCTGCCAAAGATGGGAGAGGTGATCGAGCGCGTGAGGGCCGAGCCGCTCCTTCACGGCGCTGGCCCACTGCTCGTCGCTGATAGCCATGTATCGGATTGGCCGCCCAATCGCTCTCCCCACAGCGTCGGCCACCTCCCGCACCGTGGGAGCTTCACCGACCAGAGGGTACACGGTCTGAGAAGGTAAATCAGGATTGGCCAAAATTGCGGCGGCGACACGCGACACGTCCTGTGCGCCGACGAGCGGGATCACGGTCGTATCCACGCCCCACGGCAAGAAGACCGAACCATGCTCGGCGACGCTACGGCTGACAAGAGCGCGCACGTTTTCGTAGTAGGGCGGTGCCTGTAGATGAACAGCGCCTACCTGCGCCCAATCGAAGATGCGATCGGCCAGCCGATGCTGCAAATTGCGAAAGCTGGCAGCGCGGTTCAGATCGCGATACGCGGGATCACCAGGCTTACCCTGATACTGCGAATTGTTCACCACCAGTTCCAGGCCTGCCTCGCGAGCAGCCGCGGCGAAAATCGTCGCGGCCTCAAGCAGGCCGTCGGCCACGGGGTAAGTAAAGTAGGCCCGTTTGACGTTCCGCATGGCGGCCTGAGCGGAAGCTGGGTTCAGAAGGTCGCCCTCGGCCACTTCAGCGCCCTGTTGACGGAGTTCAGCGGACCTCGAATCGAGCTTATGGACCAAGGCGCGAACCGGGAGGCCTTGTTCCAGTAGAAGACTTGTGATCAGGCGTCCGGTTGACCCCTGCGTTCCACCTGCCGCGCCGGTTACCAAGATTGGTTGAGCCATCGATATTCTCCTTTCGCTCCATAGGATGATATTAATAATCCAATGGATGCGACTTTTTCTTGGGCCAAGCAAAGCGGCGCCAGAGCTTGCATCCTTGGATGATTCGCAGCATCCTATAATCAATGCGTTACCGGCCGGAACATAAACTTGAGACCCATCGGAAAATCGTGCAAGACGCCGCGCGCCGCGTCCGAGCCGAAGGCTTAACGGGCGCCGCTGTTTCGGCCGTGATGAAAGACGCCGGCCTGACCCACGGGGGCTTTTACAAGCACTTTGGGAGCAAGGACGACCTGCTCCTGGAGTCGCTTCGCGAGGGCTTCCGTGAGATCGAGGACACTCTGGCTCAAGCTACTGAACACTCCCAGCCTGGAGAGGCATGGAAGGCCATCGTAAAAACCTACTTGAGCCTGGAACTCTGTGAACATCCCGAGCGCGGCTGCCCCCTGGCGGCACTTTCACCGGATCTGGCGCGGGCAGAGAAGAGGATGAAGCCTCAGATTGTGGCGGAGCTGGTGAATTACAAGAGCCGAATGTTGCCGTTCATGCCTGGCCAGCGAACGGCGGATAAAGAGCGGGCCTTCTTTGTGATCTTTTCAACCATGATCGGGGCAGTTAACATTGCTCGAATTCTGCCAGATCGCGCAATGCGAGAGAAGGTGCTGGCGGGAACAAGAGATTTCCTCTTGCGCAGTTTCTGATCTCGGCAATTGACGAGGTCCGCGCGAGAAGCGAGGTTGTACGTGTTGGAGTGATATCCGGGGGCCCTACGCTCGCACCAGTTCGCCCGCCGAAGTAGCCCTTCTGGATAAAATGCTCGGATGTGCACACTATCCGTGAAGAGGTTGGGTGAGTTGTTTTTATGCGCTCGGGCCATGAGCCAGTTGCCGCGTGTTCACCAGCGAATAGGTCGGGGCCGCATGATGGCGCGATTTGCGAAGGAAGCTGATTGCATGAGTTCCGCCCACGAGTGTACTTTTGGTACTTAAAAGTGGAGTTTTATGCGAAACTATTGGCTCTGTATTCAAGGAGATAGCGGGGTATCCCTGATTCGGGACCACGAAGTCGGTGGTTCGAATCCACTCGCCCAGACCAAATTCCTCGAAGACTTACAAACACTCCCACCTAAAACCAGGGTCCACGCAGGGTCCCGACCAAATATCTATTGTCGATTCATTTCGTTGTCAACACTTCCTGCATTGGCAGCCTCAGGCAGTCTATCTTCACTGTGCCCTCCCCGCGCCTTGCTCGCGCGGTCCATCGCTCTTCGGACCGTGTGCGCTTGCGGGTGAACGTACGGCCGCGTGGGTAGAAACGTCGTGTCCCGCCAGATCGGGTCACGGCGGTCGCGACCGCGCTCACACGGTCTGCGTTCGGATCGCCGCGAATTCTTGAAAGCGCTCCGGCACCTCGACGGCGGCGAACTGCTTCTGTAACTCGGCCACATCGTCCGGCTGCAGCACCATCTGGGCCATGCGGAACAGAATGTGGTCCTCTTTATAGATGTGCCGGCGGAGCAAGTCGATGTAGGCCTCGGCGCTGGCGCAGACGGCCTCACGGGCGGTCGCGGAACCTCGCTCGGCGGCATCCAGGTTGTCGCGCACGGCTTTCAGGTAGGCCCGCCCCTCGTCATGCTCGGCCAGCATGACGCCGATCGGGCCGCCCTGCTCCGGCACGCCGCGCTCTTTCAGGAGCGGAAAGAGCAGGTTCTCCTCCTTGGCGTGGTGACAGCCGTCGGCGAAATGGCGGAAGAAATCGAGGGCCTCGTCGAAGAACGCGCGCGGGAATATCGCGGCCGGTTCGAGGGCGCGGATGCGGACTTCCAGGTCATTGAGCCGGACTTCAATGGCGCGATGTTCCTGGCTGAGAATCTCGGTGGGATGCATGCTCGTCTCCTGAGCTCATTCTGGTTCAGGCGGGGGTGGAAGTCGGTGACTGGAGTCACGGGGGCCCCCTGGTCAGCGATGCCTTGAGACGCACGGCGCGGCCCAACTCCGACCCGCGCCGGCTACCAGGCTCCCGTTCAGTACGGGATTCGCGCGATCCCGGTGATGAACGTGATTCCCGAGACGACTACATCCGAGAGACGGCTGTCATTGGTCACGAACAGATCGGTGCCTGCGGCGGCTGCGCAGGCCAGCTGCATGGCGTCCGCCGGCCGGACCCGCTCCCGGCTGCGGATTTCTCCGTAGCGTTTCGCGGCCTCCACTTCGAACGAAACCATCTCGATCGGTCCGCCCGAGAAGAGGTTGAGATAGCTCTTTTCGAGGATCGCGTTGCCCAATTGTTTGGGCTTGGTGAGAACTTCGCCAACGGTCAGCCAACTTGTGAGGAGGGTATCCCCCCGCGTCAGCATCTTTCTTCGCAACTCGACCACGCGCGGCGACCATTCGGCGTTGTTCTCAAACAGGTAAATGAAAAGATTCGTGTCCCAAAAGATGCGGGCCATGGGTTTACCATGCCTGGCCGCGAACCCGCGGATCCATCAGGACCGCGAACAAATACGGGTAATCCATCAGGTCCTTGATCTCTGTGGTGCTTTTCAGGGGGCACCGCGAAATGGCGACGTTCACCTGGGTCCGCGTCAACTTCCGCTCGATGCGCTTTCCGTCCCGGAAGAACCAAATTCCGTTCCCCTCCACCTCATAGGTAAGGGGCAACCCTTTCTTGGTGTGAAACGGTTCTCCCTGGTTCTTCTCGATGCGAGACCAGATCGCCTTGAGCAGATTTCCAGCCCGGCTGGCGAGCGCATTCTGATCCGGAAGCTCAAGCCATTCCTCGGACCGAAGACGGTCGACGAAATGGTCGGCTTCATCGTGGGCCCATAGTTCCTTCCCCACACCGAGCATCCGGAGTACGGGGTCATTTGCCTCCGCCGGTTGACCCTTATCGGTGGCTCCTCGCGCTTTTGTGATAGGCATTGAGGGAAAGACCTCTTTCTCTATCAATCTTATAAAGAGATAGAGAGGAGCGCAAGCGAAGGGTTGACGCCGCAGAATCCACCGCCGAACAAAGGGCGAAGATCCAAACCTCTTCCCGGACGATTAAATTCTTGCTAGGATAGAAGTTAAGCCTCACAAGGAGTCATTTTTGGCGGATCAAGAAATACCACCGCAAGGTCCACCCGCGCCACCCGCTGGCGGCCAGCCTCCGTTGCCCGGAATGGGAGGCGGAGACGGCGGGCGCAATCAGGTGCCGGTCAACATCGAAGACGAGATGCGGCGGTCGTATCTCGACTACGCCATGAGCGTGATCGTGGGCCGCGCGCTGCCGGATATTCGCGACGGCCTGAAGCCGGTGCACCGGCGCATTCTGCATGGCATGAACGAGCTGGGGCTGGCGCCCAACCGGCCGACGCGCAAGTGCGCCAAGATTACCGGCGACGTGATGGGCAAATATCACCCGCACGGCAACGCGCCGATCTACGACGCCCTGGTGCGTATGGCCCAGCCGTTTTCCATGCGGTATCCGCTGGTGGAGGGGCAAGGCAACTTCGGCTCAGTGGATGGCGACCCGCCCGCGGCCGAGCGATACACGGAAGCCCGGCTTTCCCGGATCGCGACCGCACTGCTGGAAGATATCGACAAAGAGACGGTCGACTTCCGCCCCAACTACGACGAGAGCGAAAGCGAGCCGGAAGTCCTGCCGACGCGCGTGCCCAACCTGCTGGTCAACGGATCGGCCGGCATCGCGGTGGGCATGGCGACCAACATTCCGCCGCACAACCTGACGGAAATCATCAACGCCACCATTCACCTCATCCAGAATCCCAAGGCGCCACTGGCGAAAATCCTGGAGATGGTGCCGGGGCCGGATTTTCCCACGGGCGGCTTCATTCTGGGCCGGCAGGGCATTGTGGATGCGTACACCACCGGGCGCGGGCAATTGCGAATCCGGGCCAAAGCCTCCATCGAGACCACCGGGAAGGACCGGCAGCAGATCGTCGTCACCGAGATTCCGTACCAGGTGAACAAGTCGAAGCTGATCGAACACGCTTCCTCCCTGGTCAACGAGAAGAAGGTCGAAGGGATCGGCGACATTCGCGACGAGAGCGACCGAGACGGCATGCGCATCGTTTTCGAAATCAAGCGCGGCGAACAGGCCGAAGTCATCCTGAACAACCTCTACAAGCACACCCAGCTGCAAACCGGTTTCGGCATCATCATGCTGTCGATTGTGAACGGGCAGCCGCGCGAGTTGGGAATCGTCCCGGTCATCAAGTTCTTCATCGAGCACCGCGTCGAGGTGGTCCGGCGGCGTACCGAGTACGAGCTGCGCAAGGCCCGCGAGCGCGAGCACCTGTTGCTCGGCTTTCAGAAGGCGCTGCAGAACATCGACGAGATCATCAAGCTGATTCGCGCGGCCAAACAGCCGAGAGAAGCCCGCGATTCGCTGATCGGGCATTTCCAGTTCACCGAGAAGCAGGCGCAGGCCATCATCGAGCTGCAACTGCAGCGCCTCACCGGGATGGAGCAGCAGAAGATTCTGGACGAGTTGGGCGACATCCAGCGGCGGATCGCCGAGTACCTGGAAATCCTGGGCTCGGACAAAGTGCTGCGCGACCTCATCGTCAAGGAGTTGAAGGAGGTCCAGAAGGAGTTCGGAGACGAGCGCCGCACCCAGATCGTGGAAGATCCCGGCGACATCAAGCTGGAAGATCTGGTGCAGGTGGAAGACGTGGCCCTCACCGTGACGCGCGGCGGCTACTTAAAGCGCACTTCGGTGGACACCTACCGGCGGCAGACGCGCGGCGGCAAAGGCCGCATCGGCATGGGCACGCGCGCGGAAGACGTGGTGGAGCACCTGCTGGTGGCTTCCACGCACAGCTATCTGCTGAGTTTCACCAGCCGCGGCCGCCTGCACTGGCTGAAGGCCTACGAGATTCCCGACGCCAGCACCACGGGCAAGGGCAAGCACATCTCGAACCTCATCAACCTGCAGCCGGATGAAACCGTCAAGGCGTTCCTCTCGGTGAAGGATTTCGTTCCCGACCAATACATCGTGATGGTCACCAAGCACGGCGTGATCAAGAAATCGGAGCTGACGGAATTCGATAACCCCATGGCGCGCGGCATCATCGCGGTGACGTTGGATGAAGGAGATGAGCTGATCGGCGCGAAGATCACGCACGGCAACAATTACATCTTCCTCGGCTCGCACGAAGGGCAAGCTATCCGCTTTGCGGAGAGCCACGTGCGGCACATGGGCCGGCAGGCTCGCGGCGTCCGCGCCATGGACTTGGCTGACGGCGACTACCTGGTGGGCATGGAAGTGGTCGAGAAGGACGGGCTGATCCTTTCCATCGCGGAAAACGGCTACGGCAAGCGGACCGAGCTGGAGGAATACCGGCTGACGGCGCGCGGCGGCAAAGGCGTTATCAACATGAAGACCACCGGCAAGACCGGGAAGGTGGTGGCGATTCTTTCGGTGAAGGAAGACTCGGACCTGGTGATTGTGAGCCAGAACGGCAAAATCATTCGCATCGAATCGTCCACCATCCGGCAGGCCGGACGCTCCACGCAGGGCGTGAGGCTGGTGACACTCGAAGAAGGCGATAAGGTGGCGGCGGCCTCGGTGATCCCCGATACCGAGGTTGACAACGACCAGGAGTCGCTGCCAGTGCAGTAGAAAGGACGCTTGCAGGAGAAAGAGCAACAGCTGTTCGAATCCCTGAGCCGCATGGGCCGCGTGATCGTAGCGTTCTCCGGCGGGGCGGATTCGGCCTACCTAGCGTGGGCCGCTCACCACATGCTCGGAAACGACGCTCTCGCGGTTACGGCGGACTCAGCTTCGTTTCCGGAGTCGCACAAGCGCGACGCCGAGGCATTCGTGAAACGCTTCGGCATTGCGCACGAGTACATTGAGACCCGCGAGTTCGACAATCCGGCCTATACCCAAAACCATCCGGACCGCTGTTTTCACTGCAAGGACGAGCTGTTCACCCGCCTCGGACAGGTGGGGCGCGAGCGCGGATACGAGCACATCCTCTACGGCGTCAACCTGGACGATCTGGGCGACTACCGGCCTGGGCAGAACGCCGCCCAGCAGCACCAGGTGGCCGCGCCGCTTGCCGATGCCCAGCTCACCAAAGCCGAGATTCGCGAACTCTCGCGGCAGGCGGGCCTGCCGACGTGGGACCGCCCGGCGTCCGCGTGTTTGAGTTCGCGCATCCCGTATGGAACGCCCGTGACCATCGAAAATCTCAAGACGGTGGAGAGCGGGGAAGAGCAGATGAAGGCTCTGGGCTTCCGTCAGTTCCGGGTTCGCTTTCACGGCTCCATGGTGCGCCTCGAAGTGGCGCCCGAAGAAATGGCCCAGGCACTGACGCCGGAAATGGCGCGGCGCTTCACCGCAATTTTCAAGGCCCTGGGCTTCCAGTACGTCACGCTCGACCTGGAAGGCTACCGGCAGGGATCGCTGAACGAAGTGCTGCCGATACGGTGACGATCCGGGAAATTCCGATATCGTTCACCGCGTTTGCCGGAATCGAAATTTCAGATAGAGCCGGATTGACACCGGCGCGTGGTCTTGATATCGTTCGCGGGCATTGAGAGTGCCTCGTGAATAAGAGAGACCTGATCGGCAAGATTGCAGTGGATGCGTGCCTCACGCGGGTGCAAGCCGCCCGGGCGCTGGACGCGTTTCTGGAGGGAATTCGCACCGGGCTGAGCCGCGGCGACCGTGTGACAATTTCCGGGTTCGGCAGTTTTGGCGTGTTGCACCGCAAAGCGCGCCAGGTGCGAAACCCCGCCAACGGGAAGGCCATCGAGATTGCGGCCAAGCGGGTGCCGCGCTTCGCGCCCGGCAACGAGCTGAAGTCGGCGATCAAACAGCCGAGCCACGACGGTCGCCCGGTATCGGTGAAAATGGAATGAGTGCCGATCGACGATAATCACAAACCGATTCCGGGGAGCGTGATCACGGTCCGGGTCCTCGGAGTCCCGGTTCGCCTGCATTTCACGTTCGTCCTACTGCTGGTCTTCCTGCTGTTCATTGGAGTCGGGCAGCGGCAATCGGGCCTCATGACCGTGCTCTACGTGCTGGCCTTGTTTGCCTCGGTGCTCCTGCACGAGTTCGGACACACGCTGGTGGCGCGGCGGTACGGCATCCGCACCGTCGAGATTGTGATGTTTCCGATCGGCGGAGTATCGCGGCTGGAGCGGGAGCCGAAACCGCGCGAAGAATTGTGGATTGCGCTGGCGGGGCCGCTGGTGAACCTGCTGATCGCGGCCGGGCTGCTGGCGTGGTTGGGGGCCCAGCAGGGCTTTGTGTCGCTCGCTCAATTGCGCGAGCCCACCGACGCCAACCTTGCCGAGCGCGTGGCGTTGGGCAATCTGGTACTGTGCATGTTCAACCTGCTCCCGGCCTACCCGATGGACGGCGGGCGCATTTTGCGGTCGTTCCTGGCGCTGCGCAAGCCGGAGGAAGAAGCCACCCGCATCGCGGCGGGCGCCGGCCAGGGTCTGGCGATCGTGATGGGGCTGGCCGGGCTCTTGTGGGGCAACTTCATGCTGATCTTCGTGGCGCTCTTTGTGTACCTGGGGGCGGCGCACACCGGTGTGACGGCGCGCGGGCGCATCCTGACCACGGGGTTCCCGGTGCATGCGGCCATGATCACCGATTTTCGTACGCTACAGCACGGCGACACCATTCGCGATGCCGGCAACCTGCTGCTGGCCACCTCGCAACACGATTTTCCGGTGATGCACGGCGAGGCGGTGGTGGGACTCCTGAGCCGTTCGGCGCTGGTGCGGGCCATGATGACCGAAGGCCCGGAGGGGTACGTGGCGGGAGCCATGGACCGCGAGTTCACGCGGCTGTCGCCCGACCAGCCGCTGCAGGAAGTTCTGCCGCGGGTCTCGGCGCCGGGAGGGTGCGCTCTGGTCCTGGATCCCGAGGGCAAGCTGGTCGGCCTGCTGACTTCGGAGAACCTCTCGGAGTTCCTGCTGCTGCGGCAGGTCAGCATGGCGCAGGCCCGACACGCTCACTGAGCGTCGTCCGCGGCTGACCGATTCCGAGCCGGTGCTGCGTGCTACCCTCAGATTTTAAATCCTCCATTTGAGAGCCTGAATATGTCTTTCTTGTCGGTTCGCGATCTCGATTTGAAGGGGAAGCGGGTGTTTGTCCGCGTGGATTTCAATGTGCCTCTCGAGAAAAACGCCGAAGGCCGCATGGAGATCACCAGCGACAAGCGCATCAAGGCCTCGCTGCCGACCATCCGGTACGCGTTGGAGAAGGGGGCGGGCCTGATCCTGGCGTCGCACCTGGGGCGTCCCAAAGGCAAGCCGAACCCGGAGATGAGCCTCAAGCCCGCGGCCCATCGGTTGCAGGATCTGCTGGGCCGTCCGGTGAAGATGGCGCCCGATTGCATCGGACCGGAAGTGGAAGCCATGAAACCGGCGCCGGGAGAGATTGTGTTGCTGGAGAATCTTCGCTTTCATCCGGAGGAGGAGAAGAACGATCGCGAATTCGCGCGCCAACTGGCGGCCCTGTGCGAGATCTACGTGAACGACGCGTTCGGTTCGGCGCACCGCGCGCACGCCTCGACCGAAGGGATGATCCAGTTTGTGCCGCAGGCTGCCGCGGGTTTGCTGATGGAGCAGGAACTGAAGTATCTCGGCATGGCGACCAGCCATCCGGAACGGCCGTGCGTCGCGATTCTGGGCGGGGCCAAGGTATCGGACAAGATCGAAGTCATTGAGAACCTCGCGAAGATCGTCGACCGCTTGCTGATCGGAGGCGCCATGGCGTACACCTTTCTGCAGGCCCAAGGCCAGCCCACCGGAAAATCGCTAGTGGAAGGCGATAAGATCGAGCTCGCCCGGAAACTGATCGGCCAACTCGGCGAAAAGTTAATGTTACCGGTGGACCACATTGTGGTCTCGGAGATCGCGGCGGGCGCGGCGCACGAAGCCGTCGAGCGAATCCCCGAGGGCAAGATCGCGGTGGATATCGGCCCCCAGACCAGCGCGGCCTATGCGCGCGTGATTGCCGGGGCCAAGACCGTGATCTGGAACGGCCCCATGGGTATTTTCGAGAAACCGCCGTTCGACCAAGGGACCGTGGCGGTCGCGCGCGCGGTGGCAGCGTCGGGCGCGACTTCCGTGGTGGGCGGCGGCGATTCGGAAAAGGCCGTGAAGGCCGCCGGAGTGACCGACAAAATCTCCCATGTGTCCACGGGCGGGGGAGCTTCACTCGAGTTTCTGGCCGGCATCGAGTTACCGGGCGTGACCGCGTTGGCCCGGTGATGACCGGAAGGATTCGGCCTTTCGGTACCGAATCCGCGCAAAAGTGATGGTACGCGGCCCCTACCGCTAGGACTTTCCCGTCGCCTATCTCCTGCTGCATTCTCAGAGAGCAATCATGAGCGGGTCCCACCAGACTCAGTACGGTGATTACGGGGTGGTTCTAGGACGTGGGCAGGGAGGCACACGATGATCGCTCTCTTCGCTCTCTACGTGGCGCTCGTGGTGGCCGTGATCGCCAAGGTCCTTCGCTCCGAATATCGGCACATGCGCTCGCCGGGCACCGCCGGCCAGGGGCTGCGGATCTCGTTTGGCGGTTCGGGCTCAAGCAGCAATCAGCGGATCCAGTCCGCTCTTTCGGGATGGGCCCAGGAGCGCGCGGAGACGGACTTGGGGCAAGTGCGGCCTCTCATCTTCGAGCCGCCGGAAGTCGAGCAGGAATGGAAAGGCGTAGCGGCCGGGCCGGCACCGGGGCCTCCCGTTCCGGATCCGGCGGTTCCGCCGGTCCAGGAATTCCGGGAACCGTCGCGCGCGGCCGAAGGCGTCGAATTGCCGTCGACCAACCAGGGCCCGGACGTGGTGGGGGAGCGATTCGAAATGGACACCAAGCCGCAATGCGCCGACTATTACGAGGTTCTGCAGATCAGCCGCGCCGCCGACCCCGAAACCATCTATCGCGTGTACCGGATCATGGCGTCCCGCTTTCACCCGGATAACACGGAAACGGGAGACGTGGAGAAATTTCTGGCGCTGCGCGAAGCTTATCAGGTGCTCTCGGAGCCGGCGCTGCGCGCGGAATACGATCGCGGACTGATCGCCCGGGAGACCGGCGCGCTGGCGGCATTCAGCCAGAAGGAATTTGTTGAAGGCCTGGAAGGCGAGATGAACCGGCGCTTGGGGGTGCTCTCGCTGCTCTACAATCGCCGCCGTATGAACGAGGACAACCCGGGGATCTCGGTGCTCGATCTGGAGCGGCTGATGTCGTTTCCGCGCGAATACTTGCAATTCACGCTGTGGTACCTGAAATCGAAGGGGTACGTGACGGCCGAGGACAATTCAGATTACGGCTTGACCCCGGCCGGCGTGGACTACCTGGAAGACCAGTCGGCGCGAAACCAACTGATTCGGGAATTGCTGACGGGCGGAGCCAGAGCGGAAGCGGCGCCTCAACTGAGCGCGGTTCCGTCGACAGACTCCGCACCGGCAAGGGAGGCGCGCAAATCGCGGGCGGCGCGGCGAGCCCGCAGGGCGCTGGCGTACCGGGCCGATCCCGCGGCGTGAGCTAACGACGATCCCAGACGGTGCGCACCTTGAATTGCCGGAGTTGCGTGTCGTAGCCGAAGGTCGTGGCAGTCAATGACCGCCCGTCGGCCGAAACGGTGTAGCTGCCGCCTCCGACCACCGATCCATCTTCCCTCCGCGCTTCCGCGGCGAGCGTGTTCGGCTCCGGCCGCGAGGCCATGGCGCTTAAGCCGGGCATTCCCGGAATCGGGTGTGGCTTTCCGTCGGGAATCATTTTCTGGGGGCGTTCGGCGACCTTCTCGCCGTTCGGCTTGGCGCCTTCGGCGGTGAGCAGGTAACAACCCTCCGGGTCAAGTTCCAGCACCATCGTTCCCGCAGTGGGGCGGTGGTTCTCATCAAACTCCGACTTTTCGACGTTCAACTTCCAGGTGCCTACGAATGGATCGGGCATCATCGGTCTCCTTTCCCCGTACAGTAAGCGGAACCGGCCGGGAGTGTCCTGAAGGATCTGCTAAGATTCGCTTAAGCTTCATGGCCGGCCGGGAAGTTTACGAGTTCGGGGAATTCACGCTGGACGCCGCGGAACGGCGCTTCGCGCGCGGCGGGCAAGCCTTACCCCTGGCGCCCAAGGCGTACGACGTCCTCCTGACGCTGGTTCGCCAGGCGGGCCGGCTGGTCACCAAGAGCGAGCTGCTGGAACAAGTCTGGCCGGAGTCGTACGTGGAGGAAGGGATTCTGGCGGTCCATGTCTCCGGTTTGCGCAAGGCGCTCGGGGGCGGGGAAGGGGAGCAGCAGTGGATCGAGACCGTGTCGCGTGCCGGCTACCGGTTCAACGGCGCGGTCACGCGGCAAAACGGGAAGACCGCCGCGCCGGTGCGCCCGGCCCAGGCGTACGAGCTGTTCGGCCGCGGGCGGGCGCATCTCCTGGCAGCATCGATGTTCGAAGTGCCGAAAGCCATCGAGGCGTTCCGCGCCGCCATCGAACTGGACCCAACCTACGCGGAAGCCCACGCGGGCCTGGCTCTAGCCTACTGCGCTCAAGCCAAGACGCGTCTCGTCCCTCCAGCCGACGCCTACGGCCAGGCCAAAGCCTCGGCACTGCGGGCCCTGGCCATGGAGTCCGCCTGTGCCGACGCGCAGGCCGCGCTGGGCGAGGTTCTGTTTCTCAGCGAGTGGAACTGGCTGGGCGCCGAGCGGAGTTTGCTGCGCGCGCTCGAACTGAATCCCAATCACACCGAGGCGTACCTGCTCTCCGGGCAGCTCCTGGAAGCGCTGGGCCGCTTGGACGAAGGGCTGGCGTGGAAGCAGAAGGCGCTGGAGCGCGATCCGCATTCGCCCCTGGTCCACCTCCAGATTTCGATGTCGTATTGGCACCAGCGCCGCTATGATGACGTCATCGTCTGGGCCAACAAGACCCTGGAGATCGATCCGAAGCACCCGCACGCGCGCGAATTCCTGGCCGGCGCGTCCCTGAAGACGGGCGATTTTGGGCGGTACATCGAGGAAAACATCCAGCATGCCGCGACGCACGGAGTCCCGGCCGCGGCCTTTGAGCCGTTGCGACAGGCGTACGCCGCGGATGGGCCAAACGGCGTGGCTAAGCTGATGCTGGACCGGATCGCACGCCAACCTGCGGCCGTTCCCGCGTTTCAGTTAGCCGTTCAATACGGCGCCGCCGGGTGCCTGGATCTGGCGTTTGAACATCTGGACAAGGCCATCGAATGCCGCGACCCAGGCCTGGTGCATCTGGCCGTCGGGCCACAGTGGGACAGCCTGCGCGGGGACCCGCGGTTTCAATGCTGCCTGGCTAAGCTGGGGCTTGGCGCGGCCCCGCAAACCGAATTGGGCGCGCGGTCTTAAGAAACAGCGTCCTACTTCTTCTTGCTCAGGCTCTTGTACACACCTTCGAGGAAGGTCGAGGCGCTGCCGATCCCCGTCTTGGTGTCGTAGCGGGCATCGTAGTCCTTGGTGAGGCCGGCTTCCTTCACTTGATCGAGCGTTAGGCCTCTCTTGATTGCGTCCTGCACGCGGTCGCGGACAATGGTCACCATGTCCCGGTATTCCAGCAGGTCGGCCTCGTCGCAAATGCGCCCGTGGCCGGGAATCAGGTAAGTGCCGCCCTCTTCCTCGTGCTTGGGAATGGCCATGTCGAGCAGGTGGTTGAGCGCGTCGAGCTCTCCCTGGATACTGCCGCCGTGGTCGACGTCGATGAACGGGAAACTGGTGGTGACAAAAATATCGCCGGTGGCGATCACATCGGAGTGGCGGAAGAAGACGATGCTGTCGCCGTCGGTATGCGCGGCCTTTTGGTAGATGATCTGCACCGGCTCCTCATTAAAAAAGACTTCCTTCTCTCCGGAGACATACGTGTCGGTCGGCCAGGCTTCGGGAGGTGTGGGCGAGACCTTGCCGGTGGGGGCGCTCATCCGGTTGAGGACGTTTTCGTGCGCGAGGATCGCAGCGCCGTCGTGGGCATCGGTGAGGTTGCCGGTGACGTTGGCGCCAGTAATCGTGGTGCCGGCCTGGCGAATGGCCGCATTCCCGCCGGTGTGATCGGGATGAAAGTGGGTGTTGACGATGTATTGCAGAGGCTTGTTGGACAGCTTCCGGATGGCCGCAATCACGGCGTCGCTTCGGCCGGCGAGGCCGGTATCCACCACCAGGACCCCCGACTCGCCGATCTGCACGGCGATGTTGCCCCCGGCGCCGGCGATCATGTAGACGTTCCCCTGCACGGGCAGTACGTCCAATGCCTCCGGGGCGGGCTGGGCGGCGGCCGGCGCTGCCAACGCGGCACACAGGAGCAAGAACCGCGAGCAACTCCAAGACTGGAATACATTCGTGACCATTTGATCGCTCCTGACGCTATTTCTTGGCGGGCGCGGCCATCAGCACTTTGAGCCGCTGCTGGTATTCGGGATACATGGTTTTCGCGCCGCCCAAGGCGGCGTCCAACGGAAGATGATACTGATCCGCGTACTCGTGCAGGAAGGGATTTTTTCCCGGCAGGTAATTCGGCACCTCGCCCTGCGGCCGGCCGGATACCTCCTCCACGTATTCACAGGGGTAGAGCCAATTCTGGCCTTCCTGCAGGTTGAGCTGGAAATCCTGAGTCTTGATCAGGGGCTCGGTCAGATAGACCGGATCCGTGACAATACTCACGTGGGTGAGGTGGTTGTCGTGCCGGATGAAATGCTCCACCAGGGTAGCCTGATCGCTTTCCGGCAGGCCGTCGCGCCGCACCCATCCCTGCTTGATGTGGGTGGTGTAGACGGTCAAGATGTTGCCTTGCCACTTTCCCGTGGAAAAGCCCATCCAGGTGTGGGCCGCGTTGGGGGAGGGATGCGGACGGTCATCCATCCAGATGGTGCGGTTCTGTTCGTACGTGCTGATGTATTGCTTGATGGCGATGACGCGCTGCGACTGGGGGTCTTTTTCAACCCAGATCCGCAAGTTGAGGGGACCGCGGTAAATGTAAGGGGCCACGTGGACCTGGCACTGATGTTCCGGTAGCGTGAGGCGAGACGCGTCCCAGCTCTCGGCCCACAGGCGGGCGCCGTCGGTGATGGGTAGACCTGCGTAGTTCACGAGTTCGGGGCCGGGAATGCGCTCGGGGACGTCTTCATCGAGGACAGGAGACCAGTTGCCGGAGAGGTCGAGGGCGGCCGCCGGGGCGAAGGACATGGAAAACTGCGCAAATGCGGGCGTGCCGACGAGCAGCAGCGCGGCCGCCGCAATTCCGCAGCGATTGACGTTAGACATTTCCCCTCCTGGCCAACTAACCAGGATACACCGAGTCGCTGCGATGCCTATAAAAGCAAGAGCTCGCGCTGGATTTCTCCCGTGACGCGGGCGTCGTTGTCGCCAACGAAGAGGTTGATTTCCGAACGGATGCCGAACTTCGGAAGATAAACCCCCGGCTCGATGGAAAAACAGGTCCACGGACTGACGCGGCGTTCGTCGTGGGTCTCCAGATTATCCATGTTGGCCCCGTTGCCGTGCACTTCCTGGCCGATGGAGTGACCGGTCCGGTGAGTGAAGAATTCGCCGAACCCGCGGCTCTGAATGAAGCTCCGCGCGGCATCATCCACTTCGAAGCCGCGGAGCGGCTGGCGGCTCGCCACGGCGCTCTGCACCCGCTCAATGGCGGCATCGCGCGCGCCGGTTACGACTCCAAAAACATCGCGCATTTCATCGGTGGGGCGGTCGCCGCAGAAGCCGGTCCAGGTGATGTCGTAGTAGACCGCGCCGGGCTGGTCGAGCTTGGCCCACATGTCGAGCAGAACGAAATCGCCCGGCCGGATGGCGGAGGAGATCTCTTCACTGGGCTCATAGTGCGGATTGGAGGCGTTGGCGTTGGCGCCTACGATGGGGCCGTGGTCGGTGAACAGTCCTGCTTTGGCGAAGCCGTCGAGCACGAACTGTTTGACCTCAAGTTCCTGCAAGGGCGCATGGTTGCGGGTGCGCTCACGGATCAAGGCGAAGGCCGCGGCGCGGACGCGATCGACGCGGCGGCCGGCTTCCATGTGGGTTTCGAGCGAGCCCGGAGTCCAGCGCGCTTCGAAGGCCTGGATGAGTTCGGCCGAGCTGACGACGTCGACCCCCACGGCGCGCACCAGTTCGATGGTTCCCGCGTCCACCATCGAAACATACGGGATGGCGCATTGGGGCGAATACTGCATGGCCACGCGATGGAGGCCCTTCAGGAGCGTGCGCAGGCCTTCGCTCTGCTCGGTCCAACTGGAATAGGGAACCTTCTCACCCGGCAGCGCCGCCAGCATGCCGCGCTCGATGCGATGTTCCAGTCCGGCCGGCTGGCCTTCGGCCGGAATGAGGTAATACCAGCGGCGCGTGGCCATCCGGTTGGTGGGAAGGCCAAGCACGCGGTACGCCAGCGGGTCGCGCTGATGGTGGTCGAAGAATAGCCAGCCGTCCAGCTTCTGGCTGCGGAGTTCCTGCTGAATGCGTTCCAGATCCATGGCTCTGGAACAAGTGTATCCTGACGATATGCAGGACCGGAAAGAGTGGCAGGAACTGCCGGGCGCCGAGATCGCGGCCGACCAGGTGTGGCGCATGTTCTCCGATTGGAGGACCGGCCACAAGGAGATCGGCATGTGGTACATCTCCCAGCTCAGCCGCCTCGGCGCCTTCGGAACTCTCAGCTCCGCCACCAACGGAACGGTCCGCTTTCAGTCCGAGGCCGCAACGGCTTCGTTTGACCTGCAAGAAGCCCGTTTCACCTATGGCCCCATGCAGACGTGGCCGCGATGGCCCAATCCGCCCATCGTGGAAGTCATCGCGTTGCACGCGTACCTCCCGCGGGGCGCCTGGTTGGTGATGGTGGAGGGTCTGAAACCCGAGCAGATCTCGGTGCCGCAGATCCAAGGCTAAGGAGCTATTGGCGCGCGGGCGCGGGCCGTTCCGGCACAAACCCGTCCGTGGGAAGATGCGGCGGGCCGGAGTAGTGCCCGCGGTCCTGGTCGTTCTCGTTACAGATGTACTCCATCAGCTCATCGCCCGGCGTGAGCCGCGCCCGCCCCACCGTTGTGAACGGGTGCGTGTACGCGCCCGGATCTTCGATGGTCACCTCGATCTGCAGATTGCCCAAATCCGTGCGCGTGTAGCGCTCGACGGTGTGAAGCTGCAGGGTGTGCGGGTGGCCCAGATAATCGAACCAGAAGCGGTCGTTGAAGCCCACGGTGTCGACCACCAGCGTCTGGCCTTCCCAGTGTCCGATCGAATGGCCGTACCAGGTGGGGTCGAGGTCGGCCGGATGCTTGCGGCCGTCCATGAAGATTTGCCGGTAGCTGTGGATGTTGCCTTCGAACAGAATGAAGTAGTGCGTCGGCGTCTGCACGATCCGGAACGGGTACGGCGCGCTGCGCGGGATGCCGAAGGGCAGGCACAGAGACTCGGGATCCTCCTCCGCTTTGCGCGACTGGAAGACCTTCTCCGCCCACGGCGTCATCACCACGGAGTCGCCGGCTTTGAGGCCCTTGGTGATGTCGCCGGAGTTGCTGCCGCCGCCCATCCAGACTCCCGACAGGTCCGGGGTCCCATCGGCGAGATGCGGCGCGGGTCCTTTGACCGTGGGCGGCTGGCGAAAGAGCCCCGAGGCGGGAGGCGGCGCCTGCGCCCCGAGAACGGCCGCCGCCGCAATCGCGATTCCTGTGACGATGACACTGCGCTTGGCCATGCTGAACGCCCCCCGGAGGGATTCTGTCATAAACGCGCCGGGGTGCGCAAGGACGCGGTCTGGAGTAGCATAGTCGGGAAGGAGTCACCGTTTGAAAATCCGAATTTCGACATTCAGTCCGATCCTGCTGGCCGCGGCCTTCGCCAGTGCCGCTTTGGCTCAGGGGAGTTCGTGCGAAAGCCTGGCGTCTCTGGCGTTGCCGAACACCACCATCACGATGTCGCAAGCCGTACCCGCCGGTCCATTCACGCAGCCGGGGCGCGGGGGCCGGGGCGGCCCGGCTCTCAACCTCCCCGCGTTCTGCCGCGTGGCGGCCACGCTGAAGCCCTCCAATGACTCGGACATCAAGATGGAGATCTGGCTGCCGGCGTCGGGGTGGAACGGCAATCTGGAGGAGGACGGGAACGGCGCTTGGACGGGCTCCATCAACGCCGCCAGTCTGGCGGCCGGGCTGCAGCGCGGCTACGCCACCGCCATGAGCGATCTGGGTCACGAAGGAGGCAGCGCCAGTTTTGCGCTCGGCCATCCGGAGAAACTGATCGACTGGGGCTACCGGGCCAGCCATGAGACGGCGGTGGCGGCGAAAGCCATCGTCACGAAATTCTATGGGCGCGGGCCCAAGCTGTCGTACTGGAACGGCTGCTCCGCCGGCGGACGCCAGGCGCTCATGGAAGCGCAGCGATATCCCGCCGACTTCGACGGCATCGTTGCCGGGTCGCCGGGTTTGAACTGGACCGGGCGGGCCACGCAAGCCGTGTGGATCGCGCAGGCCACGCACAAAGACGATGCCAGCTTCATTCCGCGGGAAAAATTCACGGTGATCCACGATGCGGCGATTCAGGCATGCGACGCGCGGGATGGCGCTAAAGACGGGATCATCGAAGATCCCACTCGCTGCAACTTCGATCCCCAACAACTCGAGTGCAAGGATGCCGACGGCCCCACCTGCCTTACGAAGGCTCAGGTGGAAACAGCTCGCGCGATTTATGCCACGTACCCGAACCAGGGCAACAAGCAGGACCTGTTTCCCGGTTTTGAGCCCGGCAGCGAACTGGGTTGGACCACCATGGCGGGCCCGAACGCCTTCGGACCGGGGACCGATCTGTTCAAGTACATCGTTTTCCAGGATGCCAACTGGGATTACAAGACGTTTCATTTCGCAACCGATGTGGCGCGGACCGAAAAGGCCGACGGCGGCACCATGAACGCGATGAACCCCGATCTGGGGGCATTCCTCAAACGCGGCGGAAAGATGATTCAATATCACGGTTGGGCCGACCCGCAGATTGCGCCGGGAAGCAGCGTGAATTATTACAAGAACGTGCTCGAGACCATGGGCGGCACCGGCAAAGTGCAAGGCTTCTACCGCCTCTTCATGGTGCCCGGCATGGCGCACTGCGGGGGCGGGGAAGGCACCTCGCAATTCGACATGCTCACGGCGGTGGAAGGCTGGGTGGAAAAAGGGCAAGCCCCCGAACAGATTCCGGCATCGCGCGTGAAAGACGGCAAGGTGGACCGCACGCGCCCGCTGTGCCCCTATCCGCAAGTGGCGCAGTACAAGGGCAGCGGCAGCATCGACGACGCGGCGAACTTCGCGTGTAAGGCGCAGTAGCCCATTCGTCGGGGCGTCTACGAACGCCGTCGGTACATCTTGCTAAAACCGTTGCGGGTGTTCGTCACGGTGAAAGAGCCGTCGGGTTGCGCCGACACCTTGATCCAATGAGCCGTTCCATTATGGACGGGCGCCGGCGCTGCGCCGGGTCCAGGCTGCGGGGCGGGAATCGGCACAAGCGGCATGGTCGGCTGCGGCTCATCGATGGTGTTGGCGATGAACATACCCGGCACGGTGTACTCCTGTCCGCTTAACAGAGAGAAGTGAAGCTGCCAGAGATCTTCCAGGCCCGGCGACGAGTGCACGGTTTTCATGACCTCGGGTTCGCCGCCCTTGCGCGTGCCGTCATTCATGATGGCGACCCGCGGATGAACCGCATGCACCAGCACTTCGGAATTCGAGCTGGCTTGGCCATGGTGCAAACCTAACAGCACATCCACCGTACCGATCCGGTTGTTCGGGCACATCAGTTGGAATTCTTTGTTCTTGGTGAGGTCCCCCAGGTGAATCGTGCGGAATTTTCCGTACGACAGAACAACTCCGACCGATTGAGGGTCCTCGGCATTGCTCTGTCCCGCCTTGTAATCGGCGCAATAGGGATTCGGTTTGCCGGCGCCGGGCAACGGCTTCTGGATGGTCTGGCCCGCGGAAGCCACCACGCGCACCTCCAGGCCGGCCATGGAAATCCGGTCGCCGGGCTTGACCACGGTGTGCTGCGCCTTGGCGTAGAGCTGCGGGTACGTCTTTTGAAGAAAGGTGTCCGCCAACTCGCTCGGCTGGGTGTTCGGGCCGTGATCGATGAACTCCCGGATGGTGATTTTCGAAGCTAATTCGGACATGCCGCCGAAATGATCGCCATGCCAGTGCGTGGTGATCAAGTGATCGACTTGCTGCAAGCCGGCAGCGTGAATGGCATCGAGAATTCGGCCGGCATCGCGAGCCGCCGCAGCGCCCGCATTGCCGGTATCGATCAGCAGCGACTCGTGGGACGGGGAAACGAACAAGGTGGCGTTACCGCCTTCAACGTCGATCACGTACACGTCGAGCGTTTTGGAGTTTGGTGGCTGCGCCAAGGCAAGACGCGGGGAGAATACAGCCAGGGTGAGGACCCATGAGAGAAGCACAGTCCGGCGCATGATCGCCTCCTTGGAAAGCCCGTCCGGTTGCGGGGCGCCGACCACTATATCACCCAGGTTCGGGGCTGGTTACCGCGGCGGCGGCGCGCCGTGCAGATTGCAATCCTGCAGAACCGTGCATACGCAGAAGCGCTCGCACTTCGCCGGCGGCGGTTTGTCCGGCTTGGGCATGGTCAGCTGGTATTCGGGGTAGAGAGTGTTCGCGCCGCCCCGGGTGGCTTCGTAGGGGAGGCCGTACCAGTCGGCCACTTCGTGCAGGAACGGATTGGCGCCGGGCAGATGATTCGGCACCGCGCCGGGAGCGCCGGGCACCTCCGGCTGGTACTCGCAGAACATGCGCTGGGATTTCTGGCCGGGATCGAGCGTCCAGTTCTGGCTCCGCACCAGGGGCTCGGTGAGCATCACCGGATCCACCACGTGAGTCACCACGGTGAGATAGTCGCGGTGGCGCGCCCAGTATTCGGTGAGCGTGCGCTTGTCGCTGCTCGCGATCCCGTTGCGCCGCAGGTAGTTGGCTTTCAGATGTGTGGTGGTGATGATGAGCGTGTTGCCGTCCCAGACGCCGGTGGAAAAACCCTGCCAGGTGTGTTCGGCATAGTCGGGCGGATGCGGGCGGCCATCCATATAAATGGTGCGCACGCTGCCCCAGGCCGGCATGTAGGTGTGGAACGCAATCAGGTCCTGGGTGGTGGGGTTGATTTCGCGCGTCACGCGCAGGTCGCCCAAGCCGCGCATGCCGTAATCGGCCGAATGCGGGCGGCACTCGTATTCGTTCACCACGGAAATTCGGTCGGCGTCGTAACTGTCGGCCTGCAGGCGCGCCGCCTCGTTGAGGGGCATCCCCAGGTAGTCGCCGATTTCGGGGCCGGGCACGCGCTCGGGCCCATCCTCGTGATAGGCCGGAGCCCACTCTCCGCTGAAATCGATCTGGGCAAACGCGGGCGTGGCGAGCGAGATCGCCAGGGCGCCGATTGAAATACGAATGGCGGGATTCATGATTTCCCTCATCTGGCGGAGCAGGGCGTCGGGTGCCAGCCGGCGGCGTCGGCCTGTTTCTTGAAGTCCGTGCTGGTGATGAACGGCACGGTCAAATATTTGGGATCGTGGACAACGGTGGTGACGGTGAACCACTCGTTGCCATCCGGCGCCTTGCGGGTATCGTAGAATTCTTCCAGCGTGGTGTTCTCGCTATAGGGGACGCCGTTCTTGCGCAGGTACCCGGCACGGAGATGCGTGGTCACCACTTCGAGCGACTTGCCGCGCGCGCCGGTGCGAGTGGAGAAAATGGGCGGGACGTCATTACGCGGATCGCCTTCGCCGCGGACCGGCCGCTCCCAATTGGCTTCCGAGTATCCCTGCCAACTCGCCGCTTCGTTACCGGGAGCCTTGCCGGTGAAGTGAAACACGCGCGTCTGCGTGCCGGCGTCGGTCTCGACCTGCAGGGTGTTGTCGTCCTGCCAGGTGATGTGCAGACGGCCGGGAATGCGCATGAGGGCCGGCGCGCCATACGCCTTGCACTGCAGGCCCGCGGCTTCGTCCTTGGCCGGATCCCAGGTCAGCCCCAAGTCGTAGGCCGCGCGGTTGATCGGCACGCTGGCGAAGTCGCCCTTGATCGGCGTCACCATCCGCCACCGCCAGTCCTCCATCACGGGAGATACCCAATAGCCGGTGAAATCGACGGGGGCCGCGGCCTTGGCGGTTGACGGCGCGCGCTGCGGGCCCCGTGGCGGGCCTTGCGCGGACAGGGCAGTCACGCCGGCCAAAACGGCGGTGGTCCACAAGGTCGCCCTTCGCATGGATACCCTCATCGCGGGCTCGCGGCCTTGGCCGGTGGATTCTTGAGGCTCTGGTACACCGCTTCGACAAACGTATCACCGGAACCGAATTCGGTGTCGTAATCGAGCGTGGGCTTGGCGGCCTTGACCTGATCCAGCGTCATTCCCTTTTTGATGAGGTCCTGCACGCGGTCGCGGACGATCGTGATCATGTTGCGGAACTCCACCACTTCGGCTTCATCGCACAAACGGCCATGTCCCGGAATCACGCGCGTGCCGCCCTCCTGCAAATGGGCCGGCACGGTCAGATGGATGATGTGGTTGAGGGCATCGAGCAATCCCTGGACGCTGCCGCCGCGCTCCCGATCGATGAACGGGTAGCGTTCTGGAGTGAAAATATCGCCGGTGCTGATGACATCGGAGCGGCGGAACAGCACGATACTGTCGCCGTCGGTGTGCGCGTTGGGCTCGTGGATGATGAAAATCGGCTCGCCGTTGAAGTACAGATCCTTGGTCGGGGTGAAGTACTCGTCGTTGGGCAACCCGGGGGTGGCGGTGGGCGTCTGCCCGGCGGTCGCGGGCTTGGTCATCCGGTTGACCACGTTTTCGTGCGCGATGATGGTGGCGCCGCCGGTATCGGTGGGCGACGCACCGGGCGCGCCCAGCTTGGCCAGCGCTTCGTTCCCGCCCACGTGGTCGCCATGCACGTGCGTGTCGATGATGTACTGAATCATCCCCGGCGAGAGTTTTTTAATTTCGGCGGCGATGCGCGGCGCCAGCGGCGCGTACATGGTGTCCACCAGCAGCACGCCCTCGTTGCCCACCTGCACGGTCATGTTCCCGCCGGCGCCGATGAGCATGTAGACATTCCCCTGCACGGGAATCAGGTGCAGTTCCACGTTGTCGAAATTCTGGGGCGGACCGCCGCGATTGGGCTGGGCCTCGAGCCGGCCGGCCAAACCCAGCAGCGCCCACGCCGCCAGCACTACCCTCGACATTCGGTGTTGCATCCAACTTCTGCAGGACAAGGCCTTCTCCATCGCGTGGGACGCGGCAGACTCCGTGGTTCCCTGGATTGCCAGTATACAACGCGCTGCATGCAGCGCGAATCCTCTTGCATGCAGGCTGGCTCTGTATGTAGCCAGCCCGGCGTGCTGTTGGATTCCAGCAGGAGATTCTGGGCTCCGAAGAGGAGGAAAGGAAGTGGCTGGAACGAGAGAAGGGAGTCCGCGATCGCGGCCCGAAACGCCTTGACGGCGCGCGGCAGCTCGAGGCACGGCTCTGTCAGGAGAGGAACCCTATCGCGCCCGCGCTTTCATCGAGCTCGACGGGCCGCAGTGAATATCGCAAGTAACGGTTGAGATTCGTCGCTTGAATGAGGAGGAGCGCCGCCTGAAACCCGCCAGTGGACTTCGCGCTCGAGCGATCATCTCTAACGCTCGTCTTTGGTGACTTTGCCTTCCACGATGGTTGCGTAACCGCCCTTTCCGTCAACCATTTCATACTTGATTGTCTGCTGAGTGGGCGATAACACCGTGACTGTGGTCCTTCCTTTGATGGATATGCCCGCATACTTGTCTTCCACCATCCACGTCCAGTTATTTCCGTTAACCGTTCCTGTGCCGACACCGACCATTCCGACACTGTTGGCGTAGTAGGATGTGTAGACCTAAGAAGCAACGGAAGCACTACCGGGCTATCAACAGGAGATCCATGCCGAGGGGGAACGGAAGCTGGTGGAGGCGCGAAAAACAGCGTCATCCGTTTCCGCTACTGCGTCGCCAGCATCATCGGGCAGCAAGGGTTCAGTTTCAGCGATTCCACGACGGTCAGACCTCAATGGATTTTTGCTTTGATGTTCAGCAAGAAACACTTCGGACAAAAGCCTATGTGGTAGTACCTCTCCCCGCAAGGATATGTCGGGATGATAGTCGATTTGACTGTGACTTCTTCGGCGTCGCCCGACGGCATTACTTCGCATGGCACGCCATAGACATAACCAATCCAGCCAGCCAGCGGCTCGATTGCCGGTGTGCACCAGAGTCGCTTGGGATAGCCGAACTGCGCCCGATAGCCATCCTGATGCTCGATGACCTTACCCCATAGGTTAATCTCGCCGTAGACGAGCCTGAGTCCAGAAACAGGTGGGGCCAGTCGCGCGAGGGGCCGCCCATAAATGTTTCTAATGTCACTGAGAAGTCTCGGCTTCTCTTTGTAGGCATAGATGCCACACGTACAAGTCAGGTGTGGTGCCGGCTGTTCGCTGTGATCCTCCTGTTCACAGCGAGCTTCAATTTTCTCACGAGGCACGTAGATCGTGTCGTTGCCAAGATTGGCAAGGAAGTGCGGATACAGGAAGTTCCATTGTCGCCAGCCGATGATGGGTTCTCGGAGGATCACTACGCTGGCTCCTTGACTGGATCGGCGACTGGATCGGCTGGCTGCTCGAATGGTACTTCTTTCTCCGGTACCGGTTCTTCTCGTGGCGCAACTTCGATGATTCTTAGTGGTTCACCTATCTGAGACATGCTGTACTCCTTTCATTATGATATGCGCCAGCCCGAGCATGACCGCGGAAAACCTGCACTGGCTGTCCTGGATCAAATGTTCGTCATGTGCGGCGCTCACTCGATTTACCCCCAAGTCGGCCTTTGCGTCGAATGGGTGCAGCCCGCAAGGTTTGTCAGTAACGCTGTCAGAAAAAGTCCAGAGAACAGTCGGGTCTTAGCGGCTTGAAGCACCATTTCACCAGTGATTAGACACCAAACAATCGATTTAGTTCCCTAGCAGCCCGTGTCAGAACCCCGATTTTCGGCCGGAGCGCGATTTGAGCGGATTCCAACGGCGCGTGCCGGAACGGTCAGGTGTGAGCGGAGGAGTTTCGTAGAGCACGGAAATGGGCGCCGGGAGGGCCGCCAGA
>JAIQFS010000010.1 GCA_020073145.1 Terriglobia bacterium | reverse complement strand
GACTCTCCGCCGAGAAACGCGTGCCTGGAATCGGCGGATGAATCGCGAACGCGTCAAAATCAATTGGGAGTTCGATCGCAAAGCGGCTCGCCGAAAGTTCGGGTACAAAAGGAAATCTTTCACACGGTCAAAGAACTAGATCCTGAACCACCACGGCATTCGGCGTATCCGGGTAACCTCCGCAGTCGGTATGCCCGAACAGCAGCACTTTCCCTGGATGATGCAGACGGAGCGACGTGCCGAGCGCGCGCAGCAGAATATCCGAGTCGGCGCCGCCGTCGGGCATTGCCCACGGCTTGACCGAGGCTGGAATCTTCACATGGTCGTACACCTGGATGCCGCGGCGCTTGAAAAACTTGCGCAGCGCCCTGTCGAAGCGCGCATCGAAGCAGGAGATGACGCAGGCATCGGCCGTATAGACTTCCCTTGGCGAGTCGAAATGAAAAACCTTTGCCAGAGGCGGTGCCTGTATCGCTGCGGTCGATGCGCTGCTCATAGGTAGGACCCTACCAGATCCGGTCCGCGTTTGGAAAGGTGGGGGGTGCGCGCGGCCATGTCGGCGAAGAAGGCGCTGGGATTCGCCGGCGCGATCAGCACTTCCGAATCCCGTCCCCAACCGATTTTCACCCGATGCGCCGCCAGCGCCGCTCCCCCGCCGCTCGCGGGGCTCGGGCCGATGAACGTGATCGCCCCGTACGGAATCAGCCGCCGGGTCAGTCCGGTGCGAATCTTCAGGCCGCGCGGAGTCGTTTCGTGGGACTGCGGAAACGCGCTGATGAGCGCCACCCCCGCCACAATCCCGCTGGCCCAGTAAGTCCGGCTCTCGAGCGGAGCCAGCACCCCCGCCAGCGCGATCAGGACCATCCACCATTCGATTTTTGCTGCGTGACGCATATCGATCCTTGGGCCGTTCCCAGCCCTCCTCCCCCTGTTCACCCACATCGCTTGCCGCTGCCTGTCGCAAACACAACGTCAGTACGGCTTCCTTTGTTCGCGGATCGGTAACACCATACTCCGTGCCGAGCCACGACCAGAGGGAGTGGTCTTGCACAGCCGACGAACTCATTGCGACCCGCCGACTTAGCCGGCCTTCCGTTTGGACTTGATCTCCTCCAGCAGCCGGTCGATCTCGTCCTGCTTTTCCAGCGCCGCGAAGCGGTCTTCCACGTTGTCCGCCGCCAGCTCCGATTTGGCCTGCGCTGCGGCTTCCGTGTGTCGGACCTTGCTCTTCATCCGGTCGAACGCGGCCGCCTTGGACTGGTCGCCTATCGTCATGCCCGCGTCCACCGCTTTGCCGAGCGCCCGCGACCGCCGGTGCTGCGCGATCAGCATGTCACTCTTCGCCTGCGCTTCCGCCAGCTTCTGCTGCAGCTTCAGCAGCGCCGTCTTGAGGTTCTCCACCTGCGTCTTCTGGTCTTCCACCTGCTGCCGGAAGCTCTCGGTCATGCCTTTGTAACTCATGGACCGTTCGATCGCCGAGCGGGCCAGCGCGTCGTCCTTCTTGTCCACCGCCAGCTCCGCCCGCCGCAGCCATTGCTTTTCGTTTTCGCCGTTCTCCTTCAGCTTGCCCTCCAGCACGTGCTGGTCGGCAATCGAAATCGCCACCTGGGTCTTGACCTGCAGCAGCTGGTTCTCCATGTCGAGAATCAGCTGCTTGATCAGCTTTTCCGGGTCTTCGGCCTTGTCCACCAGGTCGTTGAGATTCGCCCGGACTAATGTGGAAACACGTTCTAAGAGTGCCATGGGTCTGTCCTCCTGTCTTACTTTGCCGATGCCTTGCCGTTGTCGTCGGGCTTCGGCGTTTTGTCGCCAATCATTCGCACTTTCGCGAACAGCTCCTGGAGCGGCATGCCCGAGAGCGTTTCGAAAAGCGCGGGAACCTGCGCCGCCATCTTGGTCAGGTCGCCGGTGATCTTGTTCAACCCGGCGGCGCCGTCGGCGCCCGTGGAAATCACCGTGATCTTGTCGACGTTGGCCAAGGGCGCCGCCAGCGCTTTCACGATCTCCGGCATGCTGCTGATCAGCTTGTCGATGACCGCCGCCTGGTTGTATTCCTGGTACGCCTCAGCCTTCACGTTCATGGCCTTGGCTTCGGCTTCACCCTTCTTGAAGATGATTTCGGCTTCAGCTTCGCCCTGCGCCCGGATGGCGGAGGCATGGCCTTCGGCTTCCATGATGAGGCGTTGCTTCTCGGCTTCCGCCAGGGTCTCGATCCGCTGGCGCTCGGCTTCGGCCGGCTTGAGCACGGTGGCGTTCAACTCGCGTTCGCGGCGCTGGATTTCGGCGTCCTGCACTTTGACTTCGTGCTCTTTTTGCACCTGCTGAATCGTGACTTCTTCGGCCCGCACCTGCTGCAGCATGATGTTGGTCTGAATGTCGTAGGCCTTATCGGCCTGCGCCTGCTGCTTCTTGACCATCTCGTTGTAGGCGGCCTTTTTCACTTCCAGGTCGCGCTGCGCTTCGGCCTGCTTGGCCTGCGACAGCGTCTCGGCCAGCACCCGCTCCTGGTCGGCCTGTGCCTTGGCGATCGCCGATTCCCGCGCCGCCAGCGCCCGTTTGATGGCCGTGTCGCGATCGGCTTCGGCGGCCGCCACATCCGCGTCGCGCTTGATGCGCGCTACGTCCGGCCGGCCCATGTTGCTGATGTATTCGTTCTTGTCGCGGACTTCTTTGATGGTGAACGAAATGACTTCCAGCCCCATCTTGTTGATGTCTTCCGCGCAGGTTGAGCGCATCCGCTCCCCCACCATCTCCGGCTGCTTCACGATCTCTTCCACCGTCAGCTGCCCGATGATGCCGCGCAGGTGGCCTTCCATCACTAGCCGGATGAGCCCTTCGCGCTCCTGCGGCGGCTTGGTCAGGAACTGCTCCGCGGCCGTCAGGATCGATTCCGGATCCGACTTCACCTTGATCTGCGCCACTGCTTCCACCGTCACCGCCACGCCCTGCTTGGTGTACAGGTCCTGCTGCGGCGCCACGTCGAACGACATCAGCTCCAGCGACAGCCACCGGCAGTTCTCCACCATCGGAAAAATCACCGTGCCGCGCCCCTTGACCACCCGCGTCCCGCGAAAACCATAGACGATGATGGCTTCGTGCGGACCCGCCTTCCGGAATAGCCGCGCAAAAATCGACATCAGAAAAATCAGCACCAGCAGCATCAAGCCGGCGATGACGAACGTCGCTTCACTCATAAAATCGAACTCTCCTCGCGTTATCTCTCTTCCAAACCATCCGCCGGATCCTGCCACAAACGGACATAGGCAATTCCTTTGGCGTAGCGCGTGACGATCACTTCCGCGCCTTTGGGAATCGCAATCCCATCGTCGCTGCGCGCTCCCGTGACGCGGCGCGTCCCTTCCTGCGAATAGACCAGTTCGCCGGTCCCGCCCGCGCGAATAGGAATGCTGAGGTGCCCGAGCACCCCCACCATGTCGTAGTCCGCCGGGTCGAGCGCCGCCTCCCTCGCGATCAACACCCGGGCCAGGAACCAGAACACCACCGAGGCCGCCGCCAGGCCGCTCACAATCGCGATCCCCAGCGCCGCCAAAAACCAGATGCCGTAATAATGCTCCAGAAGGTATCCCGTGCCGCCGAACCACGCCAGAAACGCCGCGATCGTGCCGAAATTGAGCCACGGCAGCTCCCCGTGGTGCACGTGCAGCCCGTGATCGAGGTGCGGCAAATGCAGGTGCGTGCTGCCCGTGATCAGCGCCAGCGCGGTCAGCCCGAATCCGACCAGAAAACAGATGAGGTAGAAATCTGACCAGCTCATGACCTCTTCCTCCCTTTGGCGGCGGGGGCCTTGAGCACCTCGGTCAGCCGCTCCGCCAGCCCCGGGTTTTCCAGAATCTCGTCCAGCAGGATCAAGCACAGCCGCGAATCGGCGTGCTTCGCCACCGCCAGCAGCGCGTGGTGCAGTTCCGGGTCGCGGCTGAATCGCTCCGCCCCCGACACCAGCCACAGGTCCAGCTTGTCCTCCAGCGCCCCCACGTCCGATATCAGCTCGTTCTGAAATCCTTCCGGATCGTCCACCAGGTATCCCGGATGCACCTTGAAGAACCGGGCCAGCAGCATCCGTGTCGAATTCGTCAGGTGCGGCCGCGCCCCGCTCTCGATCTGCGACAGGTAGCTCTGGCTGATCGATTTCTTCTGCTCCTTCTCGATCAGCCGCGCCAGTTCCTGCTGCGAAATCTCGCGGTTCAGGCCGCGCAACGTGCCCTCGACCTCGCGCAGATAGCGGATTTTTTCACCGAGCGTCATATTGCAATATGTAATCAGTATATTGCAATATGTGATCGACTGTCAACGTCTTTTTTCGAAACAAAATCAGCTACTTACGCGTCTTAGTCCTTTCCATGTCGCGCCACCATGTCTCCCTCTTGTGCCTTGCCTCCTACACTGGCGCCCTGCTCGCCCAGGTCCCGCCCCCGCTGGCGGTCTCGCCTCCGCCCCCCATCCCCACCGCTACTGCGCAAATCAAAGAGCTGGAGATCCCTCGCATTCAGAGCCGCCCGCGCCTGGACCAATTCCTCAACGGCCAGTCGCGGTCCGATATGAAACGGGTTGACGATTTCCGCCAGCGCCAGCCCGGCGACGGCGTCCCGTCCAGCAGCCCCACCGCCGCCTGGCTCGGTTACGACGAGAAGAGCTTTTACGTGGTGTTCCGGTGCTCGTCGCCGCGGGGCCAGACCCGCGCCCGCCTCTCCAAACGCGAAGACCTCTTCAACGACGACATCGTCGGCGTTATCCTCGACACCTACCATGACCGCCAGCGCGGCTTTGAGTTCTTCGTCAACCCGCTCGGCGTGCAGGCCGATGCCATCGAGAGCGAGGGCCAGAATGACGATTTCAGCTTCGACACCCTCTGGTATTCCGAAGGCCGTCTCACGCCGGAAGGGTACGTGGCTTTAATCGACATTCCCTTCAAGAGCCTCCGCTTTTCCGCCGAAGCCATGCAAACCTGGGGCTTGGCGCTGTTTCGGGGCATCCCCGCCCACAACGAAAACTCCTTCTGGCCGTACGTTACCCAAAAGGAGTCGGGCTTCAATCAGCAACTCGGCAATCTCAACGGTCTCGACAGCATCTCGCCCGGCCGCAACCTGCAGTTGATCCCGTATTTCTCGTTTGGCCGCTCGCATGAGCTGGATAACCCAACCAACGGCGTCCCGTCCTTTCAGACCAAGACGGAGCCCCGTCCGGGCCTGGACGCCAAGGCCGTGATCCACGATTCCTTGGCGCTCGACGTTACCGTCAACCCCGATTTCAGCCAGGTGGAATCCGACGATCCCCAGGTCACCGTCAACCAGCGCTTCGAAGTTCGCTTCCCCGAGAAGCGCCCGTTCTTTCTAGAGAACAATGGCTACTTCCTGACGCCCGAAACCCTGTTCTTTTCCCGCCGCGTCGTCGATCCCGAATTTGGCGGCCGCCTCACCGGCAAGCTGGGCCGCTGGAGCCTCGGCCTGCTGGCCATCGATGATCGCGCCGCCGGCGCCGATCTCGATCCCACCGACTCGGCCGCCGGCCAGCGCGCCCACATCGGCGTGGTTCGCGCGCTCCGCGAGTTCGGCGAACAATCCAACATCGGACTCTTCCTCAGCGACCGCGAATTCGCCGGCAGCTTCAACCGCGTCGAGGCTCTGGATACCCGCCTCCGCCTCAATCCCACCTGGACCCTGTCGGCCCAGGGCCTGGCCAGCCAGTCGCGCGCGCTCGACGGCGCCCGCTCCGGAGGCGACGCGTATAATGTCGACCTTCACCAGCAGAGCCGCAATTACTCGTATGACCTCCAGTACATCGATCGCGGTGAAGGCTTTGCCGCCGATCTCGGCTTCATTCCCAGGGTCAATATCCGCCAGTTCAACCAGTTCGCCCAGCGCCGCTTTCATCCCAAGAGCAAGGTTCTTCTTTCCTGGGGTCCCAATCTCTTCATGAGCGGGGACTACGACCATCGCAATGTGCAGCAGGACTGGCGCGTCAGCCCCGGCTTCAATCTGGAGTTCGCCCGCTCTACTTATCTCGGGTTCAATCACGCCGAGCTTTTCGAGCGTTTCAACAACATCAACTTCCGGCGCCAGGACACCGGCATCGGATTTCACTCCGAATTCTTCAAACCCATCGTGATCGACTGGAACTTCAACCAGGGCACCCGTACCAATTACGACCCGCCGGACGCTCTCGCGGCCTTCCGCGGCGATGGCCGCGAATTCAACGGCACCTTCACCTTCCGGCCCACCGCCCGCCTGAAGCTCGACGAAATCTACTTCCTCACGCAATTCTGGACGCGGGCCGACTCCTTCGCCGCGAGCCCCGCCCCGCCGGTCTCCCGGCCCACCGCCGTGTTCGTCAACCACCTCATCCGCTCGCGCCTCAACTATCAGTTCACGCGCGAACTTTCCCTGCGCGTCATCTTCGACTACAACGCCACCCTGCAGAATCCGGGCCTCATCGCTCTCGACCGCCAGAAGGCCTTCACGGGCGATGTCCTGCTTACTTACCTGATCCACCCCGGCACCGCCTTCTACGTCGGCTACACCGACCAACTGGAGAACTTGGCGTTACTTCCCGGCTCGCCTCCCACCGTGAACCGCATCCCCTTTCCCTCCACCACGGTCGGCCGCCAGTTCTTCGCCAAACTCAGCTATCTGTTCCGCTTTTAGGCGCCTAGGGGCTCGGCCTCGCTCAAATCCTGCAACCGTCCCTCGGCTTCCCGGCGTATCGGTAGGTATGAAGGTTCTGCTGCTGACTTGCGCTCTCTTCTGCGCCCGCGCGGAGACCCCCGGCATTCACGAAATCATGTTGCGCGTGGCCGTCAACCAAGCCAAGACCCAGGAGGCGCGCCGCGAGTTCGTCTACCGCCAGAAGCAGGTCGTCACCATGCGCCGGGCCGGCGGCCAAGTCTCCCGCGAAGAACACCGCGAATATGAGGTCGCTCCGGCCGATCGCGGCTCGCATCGCAAGCTCCTCGCCCTCCAGGGGCGGTACCGAAAGAACGGCGACTATATCCTCTTCGACAAGACCGATACGGGCGACACCGGGCCGGTCATCGGCATCGAGGCCGGCCTCATCCAGGGCTTCTCCGACGACATGACCGACGACCACGACTCCCGCGACGGCATCTCGAACAATCAGTTTCCGCTCACGGATCAGCAGCAGTTGAAATATGACTTCCGCCTGCTTGGCCAGGAGACGGTTCGCGGCCGGCGCGTCTACCGCGTCGCGTTCCAGCCTCGCCACCGCTACGACTGGAAAGGCGAGGCCCTCATCGATGCTGAGGAATACCAGCCCGTATTCGTCACCACCCGGGTGGCGCATGGCCTGCCCTTGGCCGTCAAAATGCTGCTCGGCACCGATATCCGCGGGTATGGCTTCTCGGTCTCCTATCAGAAGTTCGACGACGGCGCCTGGTTTCCCGTCAGCTACGGAGGCGAATTTGAGCTGCGCGCGCTATTCTTCTACAAGCGGACGATCTCGATTTCGATGACCAACAGCGATTTTCACCGCGCGGACGTGAACAGCCGCGTGACCTACCTAGTCAGCCAACCATGACGGCTGTGGCGCGCGCGGAACAGGCCGGCTTGGAGTTTGACGGACTGGTGCGGCAGCACCGGGCCATGGTCTTTAGCCTCGCCTATCATTTTCTGCATGACCGGGGCGTCGCCGAGGAGGTGGCCCAGGATGTGTTCTTGAGCCTGCATCGCAACCTTGCCCGCGTCGAGTCCGCGGCGCATGCGCTGTTCTGGCTGCGGCAGGCCACCGTCCGGCGTTCCCTCGATGAGACCCGCCGGCGTCACCGGCGCCCGCAGGTGGCGTTGGAAGAAGTGCCCGAGCCGCGCGCTGGCGCGTCTCACCGCGACCCCATGCTGGGCGAAGTGCTGCGCCGCTTGATCGCGTCCTTGCCCGAGGCGCCTCGCAGCGTGATGGTGTTGCGCTATCAGGAAGATTTGGACCCGCCGGATATTGCCCAGATGCTCGATATGCCGCTCGCCACTGTCAAAAGTCATTTGCATCGGTCGCTGGCCTTGTTGCGCGAGAAATTGGCCCGGCGGGGCGTAGGAGAACCCTAATGGATTGGTTGGAACAGGAATTGAAACGCGCCTTGGAGCGCAAGGAGCCCGCGCCGGAGTTTACCGCGCGCGTGTTGGCGGCCGCGCGCCGAAGGCCGTCTCTCGCCGCTCGCCGTTGGATCGCCATTGCGGCGTCCGTGGTGGTTCTGGCCGGCGGCGGCGTCGGCTATCGCTGGTATGCGGGCATCCAGGCCAAGAATCAGGTCATGCTGGCCGTGCGCATCGCCGCCGGTAAATTGAACCAGGTGCAGACGCACGTTCTGGAGGTGACGCAATGAAAAGGATTTCCAAACTGCTGCTGTGGAGCAGCCTGGCCGCGGCGCTCGGCGCTCAGCCGCTCCAGATCAACCTGGACCAACTCGCTTCGAAAGCCTCCGAAACCGTCGATGTTTCACTGAACGGCGCCACCCTCCAGTTCGCCGCTAAATTCCTGGATGGCAAAGATTCGGAAGAGGCCAAGGTCAAGAAACTGCTTGCCGGCATCGAAGGCATTTACGTCAAATCCTTCGAATTCAAAACCGAGGGCGCGTGGTCGAAGGCCGATCTGGAACGGCTGCGGAATCAGCTCCGCCCGCCGCAATGGTCCCGCATCGTCGGGGTGACCAGCACCGAAGACGGCGAAACCGCGGAAGTTTACGTTCGCTCCGAGAACAACAAAATGACCGGCCTGGCCATTTTGGCCGCCGAACCCAAGGAGTTCACCGTGGTCAACATTGTGGGATCCCTGGACCTGAACTCGCTCGCGGACCTCGGCGGCCACTTCGGCATCCCCAAGGTTGACGTCCCCGCCGCCCAGAAAAAATAGGAACTTCCTCGGCCCCGCCGCCGTATCTGGGTGAGATGCTGGTAGTGCGTCGGCGGAGGCTATGCTCGAAGTCCGTGCCCTGAAAAAGTGCTATGGCAACGTGGTGGCCGTGGACGGCGTCTCCCTCCGTGCCGGCGTGGGCGAAAACATCGGTTTGCTCGGCCCCAACGGCGCGGGCAAAACCACGACCGTCTCCATCATCGCCGGCCTGCTCCGTCCCGATTCCGGCGTCGTCACCATCGAAGGACGGCCGCTTGCCGGCGATGCCGATCCCGTGAAGCGCCAGATCGGCCTCGTGCCGCAGGACCTCGCGCTCTTCGACGAGCTGCCGGCGATGGCCAATCTCCAGCTCTTTGCGGCGCTTTACGACCTGGACGGCGCTCCCGCCCGCCGCGCCATCGGCGAGGCGCTCGATCTGGTCGGTTTGTCCGACCGCGCCCGCGACAAGGTCAGGGACTTCAGCGGCGGTATGAAGCGGCGCCTCAATCTCGCCGCCGCGCTCCTGCACGACCCCCGCATTTTGCTTCTCGACGAGCCCACCGTGGGCGTCGATCCGCAAAGCCGCAACGCCATCTTCGACAACCTCGAAACACTCAAACAGCGCGGCAAAACGCTGCTCTACACCACTCACTACATGGAAGAGGCGGAGCGCCTTTGCGACCGCGTTGTGATTATCGACCATGGCAAGGTCATCGCAGACGACACTCTGCCGGGCCTCTACCGCCTGCTGCCCGTGACCAATCTGCTGGCCATCGAGCTTGAGAACGGCGACGATGGCCTCCTCCTGGAGCCGCTCCAGTCCCTGCCCGGCGTTCGCTCAGCGGAACGGCGCGGGGGAACGCTGCGCGTTGGCGTGCGCGATTTGGCCGCCGAAACCCCGCGCGTGCTCCAGTGGCTGGTGGATCAAGGCCACCCCTATCGACACGTGGTCAGCGAGCGCGCCGATCTGGAAACGGTCTTCCTGAACCTGACTGGAAGGAGCTTACGCGACGCATGATGGTGCCGTTTCGCGCCCTGGTGCGGAAAGATATCCGCCTCTTCTTGGTGGACCGTCGCGCTTTGTTGATGAGCTTCGCCATCCCCATCGCCATCGGCTCGTTCTTTGGATTCGTCTTGGGAGGCCAGGGGCAGACCGACACCGCCCGCATTGCGGTCCTGGCGGTCGACCAGGATCGCAGCGCGATTTCCCGTGAAATCGTCACCCGCCTCACCGCCGAGAAATCGCTCGAAGTGAAGCCCGCCACTCCCGACGGGGCGCGCGCCGCCGTTCGCAAGGGTTCCGCCACCGTGGCCGTGGTCATTCCCGCGAATTTCGGTCAGCAAGCCGGTCGCGCGTTCTTCGGCCCACAACAGAAACCCGAGATCGGCGTGCTCTACGACCCGTCTCACAGTGCCGAGAGCGGAATGGTGCGGGGAATGCTGGCTGGCGATGTGATGCAGGCCGTCAGCAAGGAAATGTTCGCCGGGCCTAGCGGGCGCGATGCGGTCCGTCAATCATTGGCCGAGGTCGAGCAAAGCCAGAGTCTGGCGCCGAATGACAAGAAGGACCTGGAAAACCTGCTCGGCAGCGTGGAACGCTGGAATACGCGGTCCGGTCGGAGCGGCGACTCGCAGGCCGGCTTGTCGGGCGGTTTGACCATGCCCTTCACCACGCGCGAGGAAGCCGTGACGGCGAACCGCGGGGTCAAGTACAACGGCTACGCCCATTCCTTTGCCGGTATGGTGGTGCAGTTCGTTTTGTTCCTCGGCATCGACGTCGGGATCGGGTTGCTCCAGCAGCGCCAGCGCGGCCTGTGGAAGCGCTTCCGCGCCGCTCCGCTCTCGCGCGGCGTGCTGCTCGGCAGCCGCGCGGTCAGCGCCTCCGTATTGGCGTTCTTTGTGGTGCTGGTGAATTTTCTGTTTGCCCGCCTAGTGTTCGGTGTCCGCGTCGAAGGCAGCATGGCCGGCTTCCTGGGAGTCAGCGCTGCCTTCGCGTTGATGACTGCGGGCTTCGGAATGCTAATCGCCACCCTGGGCAAGACGCCGGAAGCCACGCGCGGCCTTTCCATTTTCGCCACCCTCATCGTGGTCATGCTGGGCGGCGCATGGATCCCCAGTTTCCTCTTCCCGCAATGGCTGCAGAACCTGACCGTGGTCGTTCCCACCCGCTGGGCCATGGATGGTTTTGAAGCCATGACCTGGCGCGGCCTCGGAGCGGGCGCCGCGCTCGCCCCCATCGCCGCACTGCTCGCCTTCGCCCTCGTCTTCGCCGGCCTGGCTGTGGCGCGCTTCCGCTGGGAAGCGGAAGGTTAGCCTCCCGCACGGCGCGGGCGGCGCGGCTTCCCCCTGTGACCCCAGTCACTGAACTGCCGCCCCGCGCCCGCCACAATCGAAGTATGCAGACACTGGAAGAAATGACGGTCGGGGAGATCGCTGCCCGGTCTTCCGCATCGGCGCGCGTGTTCGAAACCCACGGCATTAACTTTTGTTGCAGCGGCCAGATCCCGGTGACGGAGGCGTGTCTGGCGCGAGGCCTCAATCCCGCCGAAATCGTTCACCATTTAGAACAGGCCGAACACTCTGAAGACGGTCCAGCGAACTGGCAGACGGCGTCCACCGGCAGCTTGATCGACCATATCCTCGAGCAACACCACGCCTACCTCAAGACGCACCTTCCGTCTCTCCAGGCCCGGCTGGAAGGCGTGCTTCGCGCGCACTCGGCGCGTCACGGCGATGTGCTCAGCCTCTTGTTCGCGACTTTCCGAGGCATGCGCGAGCAGCTAGAAGCGCGTTTGCTGCAACAGGAAACCGTGCTGTTCCCGCTGCTTCGCGCTCTGGACGGAGACTGGGGACCGGCGAGTCATCCAGGCGGCTCGATCCAAATCCTGATGGAGGGTCATGATGCCACCGCCGCGGCGCTGGCGGAAGTCCGTCGGATGACGTCGAACTACACCTCTCCTCCGGACGCCTGTGTAACGTTTGACGCGCTCTACCGCGAGTTGCATGAGCTGGAAATCGACCTTCACCGGCATTTTCATCTGGAGAACAACATCCTGTTCCCCAGGGTCCGGAAGGCCGGGTCAAGGCCGCTTTGAAGCCGCGCGGAGAAGCGTGTTTGATGAAACGGGTTAAAACGCCTTGGCGCCGGCTTCGGCAACCGCGTGATCCTGGTCTCCCGATCCGCCGCTGACCCCGATGGCGCCCACCACCTTGCCGTCGCGCTTGAGCGGAATGCCCCCGGCGAAGATCATGATCCTGCCGTTGTTGGAAGCGTGAATCCCAAAAAACTGCGAGCCGGACTGCGAATGCGTCGCCAGGTCTTTGGTGGCAATGTCGAAGGCGCGCGAGGTGTAGGCCTTCTTGATCGAAATGTCGATGCTGCCGATCCACGCCCCGTCCATGCGGACGTGCGACACCAGGTTGCCGCCCTCGTCGGCCACCGCGATATTCATCGGCTGTCCGATCTCTTTGGCCTTCTTCTCCGCGGCCGCGATCACTCTCCGTGCGTCTTCCAAGGTAACCATAGCGACTCCCCAATTTGAAAGTGAGTTAGCTTTGCTAGCCCACGGCATTGTACACCCACCGGCCGCCGGCGGACCGCGTGCAGGGGTCACACTGTGCGTTAACCCACGTCCGGGCCGCCGCGGGCAGCCATCAGGCCGCGCCGGGCGGCCATCTCCGCCCCCACCGCCCGGCGCTCCGCTTCCGGAAGCACACGCTCGGCCGCAGGGAACACCTCGCGGTCCTCGAAGCCGATGTGTTGGCGGTACAGTTCCCGCAGCCCGGCCAGCAAATCCGCCAACCGGGCCCAGTCTTCGGGATTGAGCCGCCCCTGGTCGAGCCACGCTTGTGCCAGGCCGTTCACCTCCACATGGCGCATCTCGGCGCGGACGTGATCTTCCCGCAGGGCCTCGATCCGGGCCAGCAACGCCTGCGCTTCGGGACCACCGAGGCGCTGCAGCCGCGGGAACAGGCTCTCTTCCTCATCCGCCGTGTGCTTGGGAGCGGCCTCGCGAAAATAGCGCAGGCCGGTCTCCAAGGCGGTCCGCTGCTCGTCGGAGAGCGGCGCGCCCCGGCCCTCGCCGGTGACCGCAATCAGAACCTCCAGGAACCGCTCGATCCGCCGGTGGCAATCCGACAGCATCCCCATCGGATCCGTGAAATCACTTTCGCGTTTCGCGCCTATCGTGACCGGCACTCGTTCTCCTGCTTTCAGCGTACACCCCTTCGGCGTCACGGCCTGTGACCGCGGTCACCGCCGGCCGCCGAATGCCAGCCGCAACTGGCTGCGCTCGAAATCCAGCAGCCAGCGCTTATTTTCCAGGCCGCCCCCATAGCCGGTGAGCTTGCCATCGCTGCCGATCACGCGATGGCAGGGAATGAGAATAGCGATGGGATTGGAACCGTTGGCCAGTCCCACGGCGCGCGATGCCGAGGGGTTCCCGATCCGCCGCGCCAATTCGCCGTATGAGACGGTTTCGCCGAAGGGGATCTCCTGCAGAGCGCTCCACACTCGCTGCTGAAACTCCGTCCCTTCCGGTTCGAGCGCTAGATCGAAACGGTGAAGCTCGCCCGCGAAGAAGGCGCGAAGCTGGCGGACTGGCTCCCGGAGAAAAGCGTCGTCGTTCTTCCAGGTTGCGACGACCGCCGGCGGCGTGCGCCCCTTCGCGAACTGGAGTTCGCGCAGGCCGCGCTCATCCCCGACCAGCAGCAGTTTTCCGACGGGGCTTTCCATCCACTGATAACAAGTGTCCATCTGTCACTCCTTGCCAAAGATGCAGCGTCGCATAAGCGCGCCATGGCCGCCAGCGTTCGGAGCGGCGATCGAGTTCGCGCGCAGTCGCGGCTCCGGCCGCCCGGACTAAGACCAGATCGCCCGCGGGAAACGCGTCAGGATCTCCCAACGCTCTCAACGCGATGTATCCCGCCGTCCATGCGCCGATCCCCGCCACCGATCGCAGCCGCTCGCGCACCTCATCCGCAGCCGCCACACCGTCCAGGAGGATCCGCCGGTCAGCGACCGCCGACGAAAAAGCGCGCACGGTCTCGGCCCGCTGGCGTGGGATTCCGATGGAGGCCACGTCGGCGTCAGCCAGGTCTTCGGCGCCCGGAAACAGGTGAGTGACGCCGGCGCGGGCGAACTCGAACGGCCGCCCGAATCGCGCGGCCAGCCGGCCCGCGAGTGTGGAAGCGCCCCGAACGCTGATCTGTTGCCCCAGAATGGCGCGGATTCCCAGTTCCAACGGATCCCAGCAGCCGGGCACGCGGAGGCCGCGCCGCGCCCGCACCAAGGGCCGAAGCAAGTCATCGGTTTCCAGGCAGGATTCGATCGCCAGCGGATCGGCCTCCAGGTCGAACAGGCGCCGCACCCGCGACACCATCGACAGCAGGTTCTCCGGCCGGGGGTGCTCGATCTCGACCATAACACCGGCAGCGCCATGGGAGACTTCGATCGATCCCGGAACCCCCGCCACTTCGATGCTCCGGCGATAAACGCCATCGGTGACGCATTCGACGCCGGGAATCGCGCGGGAAGCCAGGAACGCCAGGAGGGCGTCCCAGTCAAACGGCGGCCGGTACCGGAGGTGGAATCGCAGGCCGGAGGCGCGGGGCGCGCGCCGCATCTTGCGCTGTTCGCGCGGGCTGCGGCCCCAGGTCTTGCGGAACGTGTCATTGAAGCGCCGTACGCTCCCGAAACCCGACGCCATCGCGATCGCGGTGACCGGCAGATCCGTGTCATCCAGCAGCCGTTTGGCGGAGAGCAGGCGATGGGTTTGCGCGACTGCGATGGGCGGCGCGCCAAGATGCTCGACGAACAACCGCCGCAGGTGCCGATCCCCCACGCCGAGCCTGTCCGCCAGGCCATCGACCCCTGCTTGATCGAGAGCGCCCTCGGCAATCTCCCGCAGCGCGCGCGCCACGGTAGTCGAGGAGCCGTTCCAGGCCGGCGTACCCGGCGCGCATTCCGGCCGGCATCGCAGGCAAGGCCGCAGCCCGGCCGCCGTGGCTGCCGCCGCCGAGGGATAGTACGTGATATTTTCTTCGCGTGGCGAAGGAGCCGGACAAATGGGCCGGCAAAAGATCTTGGTGGTGCGCACGCCGATGAAGAAGCGTCCATCGAAGCGGGCATCCCGGGCCAATCGGGCTTTGCGGCAGGTTTCGCGGTCAAGCGTCACGTCAGTTTTGACTATAGCTTGCTTGCGCAGTGCGGACTAGCCGTTTTCGGACGTGGATGGCGGCACGAGACCTCTCGGGAAAAGCTCATCTTTGGGGGATTCCTGAGGCTTAACCACCAAGAGGCTGATCGCCATCGAGGTGGCGACAGGATGGCCCTTGCGCTTCACCACACCCTACACGCCTGCGCCCGCACCATTGGCTGCCCGGCCTTGCACGAGAACGCCTTCTGGAATTCCGGCATGTTCGAAACCACCCCGTTAATACGGTCCTCCAGCGGCGAGTGCGGGTTGGTGATCGCGTTCACCCGTTTGCTCTCCGGCCGCTCGTCCCCGCAGGCCCATTGCGCCATGCCGATGAAGAAGCGCTGCTCGGGCGTAAAGCCTTCCACCGGTTTCAAGCTTTGGCCGCGCGTAGCGTTCTTCCAGGCGATGTACGCCAGCAGCGTTCCCCCCAAATCGGCTACGTCTTCGCCTTCGGTCAGCTTGCTGTTGAGCTTGATGTCATCCACCACCGTGTACTTCGCGTATTGATTCACCACGCAGGCGGCACGCTTCCCGAATTGTTCCGCGTCGCTTTTGGTCCACCAGTCGCGCAGGTTGCCCTTGGCGTCGAACTGGCGGCCTTCGTCGTCGAAACCGTGCGTCAGTTCGTGCCCAATGGTTGCCCCCGTGTTGCCGTAATTCGGCGCATCGTCCATCTTCGGGTCGAATAACGGCGGCTGCAGCACGCCCGCCGGAAAATTGATGTCGTTCATTTGCGGATCGTAATACGCGTTCACGGTCGGCGGCGTCATCTGCCATTCCGAATGGTCCACCGGCTTGCCGATCTTGGCCAACTGGCGTTTCGATTCGAAGATCACGGCGCGGTCCCGGTTTCCCAGAAAGTCGCCGCGCACGATGTTGAGTGCCCTATAGTCGCGCCATTGATCGGGGTAGCCGATCTTATTCACCATGCCGTGGAGCTTGGCTAGCGCCTGCTGCCGCGTCTCCGGCCCCATCCAACTGAGCTGCTGCAGATCGTTCTCCATGGCCGTTTCGATTTCTTTGGTCATGGCTAGGGCGCGAGCCTTGGTGTCAGGCGTGAACGTTTTTTGCGCGAAGACCTGTCCCAGGGCCTCGCCCAGATCGCGATCCACGTACTGCACGCAGCGCTTCCAGCGCGGCTGCATCTCGGTGACGCCGCGCAGGTATTTGCGGTAGAACTCGAAATTCGCCTTCACGAACGGCGCCGAGAGATACGGAGCCTGCTCGCGGACCAGGTGCCAGCGCAGGTAGGTCTTCCAATCGGCGACGCTGCGCGTTTTCAGTTGGTGCTCCACTTCCTGAAAGAACTTGGGCTCGGTTACGTTGATGATCGACTGTGCCGGCATCCCGGACGCGCTCCAGTACGCGGGCCAGGCGAATGAGGGCGTCAGCGCCGCCAGTTGCGCGGCCGTCAGTTTGTGAAACAAATTGTGCGGCTCGCGTAGTTCCACGCGCGTAAGGGAGGCCTTGGCCAGCTCGGTCTCAATCGCTATGACCGTCTGGGCTTCCGTCTTGGCGGTGGCGGTGCTGTCGCCCAGTAATCCAAAAATCTGCGCTACGTGATCCACGTACTTGGCCCGCGTCTCCTGAGACTTCGCGTCGGTCTTTACGTAGTAGTCGCGGTCCGGCAGGCCGAGGCCGCTGGCGGTGGCAAACGCGATCACTTGGTTGGAGTCCGCGAAATCCTGGTTGGACCCGAAGCCGAACAGCGGCGTGTTGGACGATTCCAGGTGCAGACGCGCCAACAAGGGCGGCAGGTCGGCGACTCGCTTCAGAGCAGCGATGGCATCCAGATCCGGGCGCAGCGGCGCAGCACCCGTTTTGTCCACGGCACTTTCATCCATGCACGCGCTGAAATAGTCCCCGATCTTCTGCTGGTTCGGCGTGCGCCCGGGCGCGGGCTTGGCCGCCTCGGTGAGAATTCCCCACAGGTATTGCTGGTTGTCCTGCGTGAGCTTGCCATACACGTCCCAGCGCGGCTGGTCGTCGGGAATCGGGTTCTGCTTGATCCAATTGCCGCATGCGAACTTATAAAAATCCACACAGGGATTGGCGGACCGGTCCACGAATTTGGTGTCTAAGCTCGGTGTGTAGGGCAGGAAAGCCAGCGGGCGACCCTGTGCCACCAGCCAAACCGACGAGAACAGCAGCAAGAGCAATGCGGAAAGCTTCATGCCCTCTAGTGTAGTCCCACCGGCGCTTGCCGGCGGCGCTACAATCAAAGCGGTTTATGCTTCGCTACCTCTTGCCGCTGCTGGCGGCATCGGCGGTGTTTGCGGCTGCTCCGGTGTACGAGTTGTCAGGCAGGATTGTTCATCCCAGGAGTCGCGCCACCGTCTCGCTCTTCGGCACTGCGTCTCCCTTTTCGGCCAGCACCTTCGTCTATCCCGGATACTCGTTCCACTTCAAGAAGCTCCCACCAGGAGCCTACACGCTCACGGTTTTCATGCGCAACCGGGGAGAGGCGCGCCAGACCGTGGAAGTCGGACCCAGCACAGCGGGCCGCCGCGGGCGCCTGTTCCTGGATTTGGAATTGAAGGATTCCGACTTTGAATTGTCCAGCGCGCTCCGCCGGCACACCGTTTCCGCGAAACAACTGGCCATTCCTGCCGCGGCGCTGCGCGACTTCCGCGAGGCCCAGAACGATCTTGCGAAACGGAAAGTGGAGGCTGCCGTCGCGCGGCTGGAAGACGCCGTCGATCGTGCGCCGCAATTCTCCGCCGCCTGGAACAATCTGGGGACGATCGCCTATCAAGGTGCGAATTACGCGCGCGCCGAGGAATGTTTCCGCGAAGCCGTGGAGCAGGATCCGCAGTCGTTTGAAGCTCTGGTCAATTTGGGCGGCGTGCTGGTCACTCTGCGGAAGCTCGATGAAGCGCTGGACCGCAACGGCCAGGCGGCCTTGTTGCGTCCCAATGACGCTCTGGCGCAATCGCAACTCGGGATGACGTATTTTCTGGTGGGGAATCTCGAACTCGCGAAAAAACATCTGGAGCGGGCTCGCGAGATCGATCCAGCCCACTTTTCCTATCCGCAACTCATCCTGTATCGGATTCATCTGACGGAGGGCGACCCCGTCGCGGCGGCCGATTCGTTGGACGATTTCCTGGCCCACCATCCGGACTGGCCGGAAGCCCTGGCGGCGCGCAAGATCATCGCGGAATTGCGGTCTCGCTGAATGGGGCTGCCGGTCGACCTGCTTCTGCCTGAAATCCTTGGGCACCTGCGGACCCAGGCGAATTTGGTGCTCGAAGCGCCGCCCGGCGCCGGCAAAACCACTCGTGTCCCGCCGGCCTTGTTGGACATGGACGCGCGCGAAGTGCTGGTCTTGGAGCCGCGCCGTCTGGCGGCGCGCCTAGCGGCCCGGTTCGTTTCGCGCGAAATGGGTGAGGCCGTCGGTGGCACGGTCGGCTACCAGGTGCGGTTTGAAGAAGTCGCTGGCCCCCGGACGCGCCTGCGTTTCCTCACCGAAGGCGTATTGACACGGCGGTTGCTCTCCGATCCGGCTCTGGAGCATGTCGGGTGCGTGGTCCTCGATGAGTTTCATGAGCGTCACCTGGAAGGCGACCTGGCCTTGGCCTTGCTGCGCCGCTCGCAGCGCACGACGCGTCCGGATTTGAAGTTGGTGGTGATGTCGGCAACGCTGGACGCCGCGCCGGTGGCGGCCTATCTGGGCGGCGCCCGCGTGCTGCGCTCGGAAGGCCGCCAATATCCGCTCGAAATCGAGTATACGCCGCATTCAGCCGCTCCAGTGGAGGAACAGGTGGTGGCAGGGCTGGAGCGGCTGTCTGCCCGTGGCGCGCAGGGGCACGTCCTGGTGTTTCTTCCCGGCGCGGCTGAGATCCGGCGCGCGCAATCCGCCTGCGCGGCCGCGGCCAAACATCACGGCCTGCTGTTGCTGCCGCTTCACGGGGATCAATCGCCCGAAGAGCAAGACCGCGCTGTCCTGCCGTCGCCGCAGCGCAAGGTGATTCTGTCGACGAATGTCGCGGAAAGCTCCATCACCATCGAAGGCGTGGGCGCGGTGATCGACAGTGGCCTGGCGCGCGTGGCGGGGCATTCTCCGTGGTCGGGCTTGCCCACGCTGCAGGTGGCGCGCATCAGCCAGGCTTCCGCGAATCAGCGCGCCGGGCGTGCCGGACGGACCGGTCCCGGACGAGTGATCCGTCTCTATCCCCAAGAGGATTTCGTCCGCCGCCCCGCGCACGAAACGCCGGAAATCGCCCGCGCCGATCTGGCCCCGGCCGCGCTTCTGCTGGAAGCACTGAACACCGGCGGCCTGGATGCGCTGGAATGGCTGGATGCGCCGCCGGCCGCGCACGTCGAGCACGCCGTCGAATTGCTCCGCCAACTCGGGGCGACCGGCCGCGAGGGCAGGGAAATGGCCCGGTACCCGCTGCATCCCCGGCTGGCGCGGCTGACGCTGGAGGCGCGCAAGCGCGGCGTCGCCGAAGATGGCTGCACGCTCGCGGCCCTGCTGAGTGCGGGAGAGCGCCTGGCCGCCCGCCCCAGTCACGCGACCCGCTCCGACTTGCTGGTGTTGCTGGAATCCCAGTGGGAGCCCCGCACCGAGCGGTTGGTGCGGCAGGTAAGGCGCATGGTCCATCCGCCGCGACAGGCGAAGCGCGATGAGGATGCGCTGTTGATCTCAATCCTGGCCGCCTTTCCCGATCGCGTGGCCCGGCGGCGCCAAGGGGTCGAATTGCAGCTGGCCACCGGCCAGCCCGCGCAGTTGGCGCCCTTCAGCACCGTGACCGCAGCGGAATTTCTGGTGGCGGTGGAGGCCGAGGACCGCCGCGATCAAAAGACGCCGCTGGTCCGTCTGGCGAGCGCCATTGAGCCGGAGTGGTTGCTGGATCTGTTTCCGGAGCGCGTGCGTGAAATCTCAAGCATCGAATGGAACCGGGCGGCGGAGCGGGTCGAGGCCGTCAATGCCTTGATGTTCGGCCAGATCGCGCTCGAAGAGCGGCGCGCGAACGCCGATCCCGAAGCGGCCGCCGCGCTGCTGGCGCAGAAGGCGGTCGAGTCGGGGCTGGCGCGCTTCGCGGACCCGGAAGTCCTTGAAGCGATCTTGTGTCGCGTCGCCTTTGCCGCCGACCACGGGCCGGTTTCGCGGCTGGGGCCGCCCGATGTCGAGGCCGCGCTGCGTTCCCTGGCGTGCGGTCTCAAGAGCTTCTCCGAACTGAAGGCGGCGGCGGGAGAGGGCGGACTGGCGCGCGCTCTCGAGAAGGAGCTCCCGCCGCACGTCCGCCGTCTTCTGGACGAAATCGCCCCCGAGCGCATCCGGCTTGCGCGCGGCCGGACCGTCCAGGTGCACTACGAGGCCAACCAGCCGCCGTGGATCGCCTCGCGCCTGCAGGACTTCTTCGGAATGCGCGAGACGCCGGCGGTGGCGCGCGGCGCTGTGCCGCTGGTCGTGCGCCTGCTCGCTCCCAATCAGCGTCCGGTGCAGATGACCACGGACCTCGCCGGCTTCTGGCAGCGCCTCTATCCGCAGGTCCGGCGCGAGCTGGCGCGCCGGTATCCCAAACATGCCTGGCCGGACGATCCGCTGCGCTAAGATCGCTGAATGTTAGCGGTTCCCCGCAGTCGCCTCGATCGCGATCGGGCCCATGAGCGACGCTCCCGCGCCCGGCCGGCTCGGCTGCGGCGGCATGTTGTCTTGCGCTGTGTCGATCCGCATCTCGTTCGATGAGACATGTGCGGTCACCTGGTTGTGAAACGGGAGCGATCCCGGCCCCCAGTCTTCGTGAAGGATGTTGAATTGCAGCGTGTCGCCTTGGATTTCGAAGTCGTCCAGGGCCGCCATGGTGTAGGGGTTGTCACAGCGCCCGCAGACCATACCCCGCAGTCCAGTGCCCACCCTGCGAATGATGAAAAACTGCTTGTTGATCCCGGCGCCAAACCCGATCCACACGCCCACCAGTCTCTCCGCTGTCAGCGTCTCCCACGTCCCGGGCTGTACGTAGGGTGCTGGCGGTCTTCCACCGCCGGCGAAAGCTACCGCCGGCACGGCAGGCGCTGGCGGGAGTCGCGATACCGGTACAGGAAGCGGGTCAGGCCCGCGGGAATCCTTGTGCAGCGTCCACTGGAACTTGCCGCCGCCACCGGCCGTCCCCGTCACGGCCAATTCACCGCGGTTGAACTTCGCCGTCGCGTGGTCTTCAGAGGCCGTGGCCCCATCCGCCTTCACGTGCGTCACCACAAACGAAATCCCGCCTGCGCCGAGCTTACCGTCGACAAACGCCAGCGTGGTGGCATCGCTGCAATAGGTGCAAGAAATCCCGCGCACCCGATCCCCGCGAATCGAGAACTCAATCGTGTGCGGAATGCCGTTGACCTCGGCTGTCCACCCTCCCCGGTAGTCGTCCGCATTCTGCGCGGCCGCCAGTTGGATGAGTGCCATCATGGCTGCGAGCATCGCGATTTTCCTCATCAGCGCTTTCCTCTCTTCTAGATTCGTCCATTCATGGTAGCAGCGGCATTCTCCCTCGGATAGAATCAACAGGATGATCACGCCTTCGCAAGACGACCGCCGGCCACGAGTCTTACCGAAGATCCTCTGTCTCGTCGCCGTCGCTCTGCCGTGCGTCGTCCAGGCGCAAGCACCGGGGGCCGTTCCGGCAAAGCCCGACTCCGAGAAGGTCAAGGCCCTCATCGAAAAGGCCAGGAAGACCGGCGAGCCCATGTGGTCCGAGGAAGCTCACTTCTTCTGCGAGGCGCCCCGGCCCAACAGTCCGAGCGACCCGCCCATCGAGCCCACTCGGATCTTTGACAACGTGTCCGTGATCGGGAATCAGGGGACGGTCGCCTATGTCATCGGCACCTCCGACGGCCTGCTGATGATTGATTCCCTGGCCGCTAACCAGGTCGACTCGCAGCTTCTCCCCGGATTCCAGAAGCTCGGTCTCAATCCTGCCAACGTGAAGGTCATCGTCATGGGCCACGGCCATGCCGACCACTTTGGCGGGTCGGCCTATATGCAGGAGCATTACGGGTCGAAGGTCTACATCTCTGCGGCCGATTGGGATCTGATGGGGCATCCTCCCGCCGGCCGAGCCGGCCAGAAGAAGGCGTCGGCGCCGCTTCCTAAGCACGATCAGGTGGTCGTCGCAGGCGAGCCGATCGTCCTCGGCGATTTCCGAATGACCCCGATTGCCATCCCGGGGCACACGCCCGGATCCATGGGCTACATCTTCTCCGTCAAGGATCGCGGCAAGACCCGTGTCGCCGCCCTCTACGGCGGAACGATCCTGACGCCAGGGATCGTCTCCGACCAGGGCTTACGGACGTACCGCAAATCCGTCGCGCACTTCAAGCAGGAGACCCGCAAGGCGAAGGTGGAGGTCGAACTGCAGAATCACCCGCTGATGGACCCGATCCAGATAAAATTGGATCGACTGAAGGCCCGAAAAGAAGGTGAGCCGAACCCTTTCGTCGTCGGAGCCGCGAACTATCAGAAGTTCGTCGATGTCATGGCCGCCTGCACCGACGTCAATATGGCCCGCCGCGAATAGCCGGGCGGGCGCGCATTTTCCCGAGCCACGAATCGGGCTTCTATTCGTAATACGCCGGAGCCTTCTTCAGCTTCGCGTTGCCCAGGAAGTCGTGCTGGATCCACAACTGCGCTCCCGTCTTCTTCAAGAAGCCCTCCAGCTTGGCTCTCGACGCCGCCGTCTGGTCCTTGTTGAATTCGGCCACCGGTAAACGATTCAGCGCGCGCTCTTCCGGATAGTGATAGAGATCGCCGCTCAGCACCACCGGTCCCGTTTTGGCCAGCTTGAGAAACAGCGACTGGTGGCCCGGGGTATGGCCCGGCGTCGACTCGATCAGCACCGTTCCATCGCCAAACACATCGTACTCGTCTTGGTCGATGATCACGGTTTTGCTGTTCTTCAACGCGCTGTAGTTGGCGGGATCCGACCGCGGAATCGGCACATCCGAGAACATCCGGTCGCGCTCCACCTGCCGCACTAGCCAGGTCGACCCCGCAAGGGCGTTGGCGTTCGCCACGTGGTCCCCGTGATAGTGCGACATGGCCAGATACGTGATGTCCGCCGGCGTATACCCAACAGCCGCCAGTTGCGGCAGTAGCGGTTTGGCTTGCGTAACCACTCCCGCGGTCGCAGGCCCGCCGCCGGCCGGAAACGCCCGATCGGGGATGTCGCCGTTGTCCCACATCAGCGTTCCTTTCGGGTGCGCAACCAGGATGCACGGGATCGCCATCTCCGTGGAGCCCACCTCTTCTTTCTTCAGCGAATACGCATCCACGTTCATGGTGTGAATGGTTCCGCAGTCGAAGAGATACAGACGCAGTGATTTTGGTGCCTTGGCGTGTTTCGCCGCGGCCTTCGACTCCACGACCGCCGATCCCCCGCCGAGCAGGATGACGATCGACAACCCAATCAGCTCTCTCTTCCAGGTTCTCAACACGGAGGGGCCTCCTTTTCATCGCGGCGCCACAGAGCACTCCTACTTGGCGCAGCATCCTTGACTCCGGCATCGTTCGACGATCCCAGGAATACTAAGCATCCTATCGCATGGCCCATGCAGTCAAATCTCTTGGAGGCCGGATCGCCAGGCTAGAGACCGCTGGAATCGACCACCAGCCAGCGGCCATCTGCAACCTTCACCCGATGGGCTTTCGCGACCGTGGCGTGATCCTTGGCGGCGTACGCTTCCACGGTGATCCGGTCTCCGGGCTTCATGGTCTGAGGCACCCAGCCCTGGCGCCGCATCCCATTGGGGCTCCCCATTTCCAGGTACCAGTCGACCGTGATCCCCCCGGGACCCTGCACGCCCAGATGGGAAAAAACATGCGGGTTCGCCCACTCGACCTTGGTGACGGTGCCGGTGAGGACTAGCAGCCGGGAGGCATCGTATTCAGCCGCCGCCGAATGGTGTGCCCCCAACGGAGCCGCCGCGAACACGACAAGCGCCGCAAGACCAGGGATGCGTTTAGCCATGCTCCAACGCCCGAGTCGTTTTCACAATGACCCGGACAGTCCCCTAGCGACTTGTCTTACCGCGCGCGCGGCCCGCCCCGGCCGCCGCGCTGCGGCACCGGTGTTCCCGCGATCCCGCCCTTGGCCATCAGCAAGTCGGCGGTGTCCTGGTGGATATCCTTGCGCTGGCCGCCGCGGCTATTCCCGGCGGCGCGGCCCATCGCGTAATCGACGGCTGTGTACCCGCGCCCGTCGGTCAGGTTGATGTCGGCGCCCTTGCTCAACAGGTACTCCACCACTTTGTTCCAGCCCCAGAACGCCGCTCCGTGCAAGGGAGCTTGCTGCAGGCGCCCGGCTCTTCCGTTCAACTCGCCCCCGTGCGCGAGCAGCAGCTCCAGCGACGCGATCGATCGCTCCTCCACGTCGGAAGTCGTGTAGTAGCCGCGGGTGTCGGCATCCACCGATCCCATTCCCGAAGCGGCCACCGTCGGCGTCCAGCCCACGCTATTCGCCAAATCGACAAGGGCGCCGTGCTCCAGCAGCAGTTGGATGGACGGGGCGTCCAGCGCCTTGGCCGCGCGCAACAACGGCGTCGTTCCCACCTGGATCATGGTATCCAGCCCGCGATCGTTTCCCGTGGCCCGGTACGGCGGGAAGAGTTTGAGCTGAAGGTTCGGATTCGCTCCTTTTTCCAGCAGGACGCGAATCAGATCGATCGGCAGCGTTTCATCGAGGGAAGGCTGGTCCGCGCGCCCGCCATGCGGCAGGGTATTGTAATCCACCGCCAGGTACAGCGGGCTGCGGCCCCACCAGTCCCACTGGTTGATGTTGGCGCCCCGCTCCACCAGGTACTTCGCGACATCGAAATGCGCATTGAACACCGCCGTGATCAACGGTGTGACTCCCTCGGGGTCCGCCAGGTTGAGCTTCGCGCCCTTCTCGGACAGCGCCTTCACGCAATCCATGCAGCCTTCGCGCGTCGCGAACAGCATCGCCGTCATACCCCCCGGCGGCCGCGGCTGCGCGCGCGGTTCCCCGCTCACCAGCGGCGTCATCAAATCGGGGTTGGACGCCGCGTCGACTTCCGCGCCGTGCGCCAGCAGTTCGCGCATCATCGCGCCCTGGCTCCCGGCCGCCGACCACATCAGAGCCGTCTGCCCGCGCTGTGTCTCCCGGGCGTTGGGATTTGCGCCCTTGTCGAGCAGCAGCTTGGCCGCTTCCACATTCGCTGACCGTGCCACCACCATCAGCGGCGTCTGCCCGTCCGCTCCCGCCGTGTTGGGGTCTGCCCCCGCGCCGAGCAGCGCGCGGATCGCTTCGGTGTTCGCGTGGAACGCCGCTTCTTCCAGCGGCGTCGAGCCCAGCTGATTCCGTGCGTTGGGCCGGGCGCCCGCCTGGAGCAGACGCACCACTAGGTCCGCGTCGTTCAAATTCGCGGCCCAGAGCAGCGGCGTCGAGCCGTCGGCTTCCGCCACGTTGACGTCCGCCGTTTTCTTGGCGAGGGCCGCGATCGCCGCCCCGCGGTCGCCCGCCTTGATCGCGTTCGTCAGCGAGAAGCCCTCCGTAGGAGCTTCAGCCGCCGCCACCGGCAGCGCCGCCAGCGCGGCCACAAGCAGCATTCTCATGGCGGCCCTAGACCTCCAGCAGCTTTCCCGTGCTGTCTCCCAGTTTGTCCTGCGGAATACCCACGCGGTCCAGCATGGTCAGCAGCACGTTGGCCAGCGGCGTGTGCTCCGGCGGCACAATGTGCTGCCCGCCCTTCACCGTCTTCCACCCGCCCACCATCGACGTCGGCAGCGGATAGTGGTTGTGCGCGTTGCTGTTCGCCATGTTACTGCCGTAGAGAAACAGCGAATGCTCCAGCATCGTGCCGTCCCCGTCCGGCATCTTGGCCAGCTTGTCCAGGAACTTCGCGAACACCTGCGTGTGGTACGCCTGCACCTTCGCCAGCCGTTCCATCTTGCCGGCCTCGTTGTTGTGATGCGATAGCGGATGGAAGGCGTCCGGCACCCCGATGAAGGTATAAGTCTGGCCGCTCACTTCCGCCGCCACCATAAAAGTGAAGATGCGCGTCATGTTGGCCTGGTAGGCCAGCGCCACCAGGTCGAACATCAGTTCGATGCGCTGGTTGAAGGGCTCCGTCCCTTCCTTGGGCGCATCGGGGATGTTGACCTTCGACAAATCGCGCGCTTCCATTTTCTGAATGCGGCGCTCGATCTCGCGCACGCTCTCCAGGTAATCGGACAACATCGCTTGATCGGACCGTCCCACCACCCGCTGCAGGTCCTTGGCTTCATTGCCCACCATATCGAGCAGGGACGCGTATTGATGCGACAAGCGCGTGCGATCGGCCGCGTTGTCCCCCTGGCCGAATAGCCGCATAAACAGCTTGCGCGGATCCGTCTCCATGGGCAGAGGCGTGGTCGGCGAACGGAACGAAATCGTCCCCGCGTACGAGCAGCCGTAGTCGCGGTCGCAGAAGCCGCCGCCGCCGTGGTTCTCCGTCGCCACCTCGAGGGAAGGCAGCGGCGTGTCCTGCCCGATGTGTTCCGCCGCAATCTGGTCCACCGTCGTCCCCGCGTGCGGGTCCTGGCTGATCGCCGGATGCACGCAGTTCAGCCACGTTCCCGGCGACAACGCGTGCACCGGCCCCACCGGCGCTTGGTTCTCGATGTTGCTGAACACCGTGGTCATCGACTTGTAGGCGTCCAGCGGCTTCAGGATGTCGTTAAACGATTCGATCTTGCCCACCCCGTTCGGCGTCCACTTGTCCTGCACCGCGCCGTGCGGGAAGTAAATGAACCCAAGGTGCGGTGTGGCTTTCGCCGCCGTATCGGCCAGAGCGGTCCGCGCCGGAATCATGGCATCGAGCAGCGGCAGCGCCAAAGCAGCCCCCGCTCCCCGCAATACCGTGCGGCGCGTCAAGTGCTTCTTCGTCACGAACATTTCGTGGACCCCCTTCTCTACCTGGCGGCGATTTCCTTAGTCCCGGGTTGTGGCGCCTCTACGGATTCCACCGCGCTCGATCGGAATTCCGGCGCGGTGATAATCCCTTTGACGATGGTCGAGAACCGATAGTTGTCGCGCGCGGCGTCCTTCACAATTTTCCGCACGTTCGGCAGATCGTAATACTGCACCCCGCGGCCCAGCGCATAGGTCATCAGCTTTTCGGTCATCGTCTGGACGAACTGGTCGTGCCGCTTCAACAGCGCCGCGTGCAGATCGGCCGGGCCATTCAGCACCGTGCCATCCACCAATTTCCCCCCGGTATCGATCGGAGTGCGCGTGAAGCGGTCCATCGTCCGGTAGCTGCCGATGGTGTCAAAATTCTCCAGCGCAAAGCCGAGCGGATCCATCACGCCATGGCAGGCGTTGCAGGTCGGGTTGGCCCGGTGCTCTTCCAGAATCGCTCGCACCGTCTTCGCCTTCTCGCCATCCTTGTTTTCTTTGAACGGCGGTACATTCGGCGGAGGCGGCGAGGGCGGCGTGCCCAGAATGTTCTCCAAAATGTAGGAGCCGCGCAACACGGGCGACGTGCGGTTCGGATACGCCGTCACCATCAGCACCGCGCCTTTGCCCAGCAACCCGAACCGGCTCGGATCGGTCAGCGTCACGCGCCGGAACTGATCGCCGCGCACGTTCTCGATGCCGTAGTGCGCCGCCAGCCGCTCGTTCACAAACGTATAGTTGGCGTTGAGCAGGTCCACCACGCTGCGGTCCTCGCGGAACACACTGTCGATGAATAACTCGATTTCGCGCTTCAGCGCCGTGCGCAGCGGCCGGTCGAACGAGGGATACACGTACGGATCCGGCTCCAGCGCATCCATGTCGCGCACCTTCAGCCACTCGAACGCGAAGTTGGTGGTCAGCGTCTGCGCCCGCGGTTCGGCCAGCATGCGCCGGATCTGGTGGTCCAGCACCTTCGGATCGTTCAGCCGGTTTTGCTCGGCCTCGGCCAGCAGTTCGTCGTCCGGAATGCTGCTCCACAGGAAGAACGAAAGCCGCGACGCCAGTTCCATGTCGTTGAGCCGGTACACGCCCCCCGGGGTTGTGCCGGCCGGCGGCGCTTCCACGCGATAGAGGAATTTGGCGCTTGCCAGCATCGCCACCACCGCGTTCGCGATCGCGCCTTCAAACGTGCCCGTCGGGCGCGCGTCGCTGTAGAACTGCATCAGCGGCGCCAGGTCTTTCGACGTCACCGGACGCCGGAACGCCTTCCGCGCCAGGTTCGACAAAATGCGCGACGCGCACGCCGTCTCTTCTTTCGGATCGGGCGCGCGACAGACAAAGATGTGGGTCCGGCTCACCGTATCCACCGGGTCGCCGGTCGGATGGAACGGGCCATCGACAGTAACATTCACCGCCGGTCCCCGCACCCGGTTCTGCGCTCCGCCGTTCACCGGCAGCGCACCTCCCGCCACCGTGCCGGTGCTGGCATAGCCCGTCCCCGCCGCGCCCGGAAGGAATCCGAACAATTCGCCTTCGCTCTCGGCGAAGCTGTGACTCGCTAGCGCCGAAATGACGGTGTGCCGCCCCGCCTTCAGGTGCGTGCGCCCCTTGGTGTCGACCGTCGCCCCATCCACCGTGAATACCACCGGATTGCCCGCCGCCCGCAGTTCGTAATCGCCTTCGTAGGGCGCCATGAACTCCGCTGTGATTCCGTTGCGCGCGCCCGGCGGCAGCGGCACCGTCGGATCCATCCCCCGAAATGTCGTCTTCACGTTCTTGTTCGTCAGCGGCGTCCCAATCGCCTGCTTCACCACCGCCCGCGCTGCCATGATGTATTGGTCCAGGAACGACGGCGACACCTTCAGCACGTCCGCGATGTTGTCGAACCCGTCGCTGATGTCATCGGTGGGCAGCAGTTCGGCCGCATCCACGTTGATGCCGAACAGGTCGCGCATTGCGTTCGCATACTCGGCGCGATTCAGCCGGTGAATCCGCACGCTCCCCGGGTTCGGATTCGCCGCGGCCGCCTGGTCCAGTGAGTCTTCCAGATACGTGGCAAACGAATTCACCGCTTCCCCCGGAGGCCGCGGCGCGCCCGGCGGCGGCATCATGCCCCCGCGCAGCTTGCGAATGGCCCGTTCCCACGTCAACGCGTCCTTTTCCGGGTGCGTCAGATCGAGCGTATCGAACGCCAGTTTCGCCGTCCGGAGTCTCTGATTGTGGCAAGTAACGCAGTAGCGGTTCACGAGCGCCTGATGGGGATTCGCCGCCGAAGCCGCTTGGTCGGAGGGTTGCGGCGCCGCGCTCAACGCGCCCGCGGCCAACGCAGCAAGTAATAAGTTCCGCATTTTCAACAAGGACCGCTCCATATTATATAAGGGGCGGTACCCGAAGTCGAATGGTTACGGAAGTGAACCTAGCCTCGGTGACAGCCCGGACAAGTTTTTTATCCCGATCAGAAATAGCCACTTAAGCTCAAAAATAGGCCTCCCCGCATCCGCGTCCGCTCAGGGCCGCGCGAGATAATGAGGGCGTGAGCGGGTCGATACGCAGCGGAAATTGTCGTTGGGGCTCCAGCCGAAAACTCGACCTGCACAGTTCCGATTGGATCCAATCGGAGACCCCGAGTTAACTGCTTTGGTTGGAACAAACCTCTCCGAATTTCCGAAAGGATCCTTTCGGAAACGCCGGCGGGAGAGGTAGAAACCAGGGATTTCGGCTTACTTAGACGATCCCGCCGAGCTCGCGGGCATGCGCCCACAGGCCGCGGTAGGCGATATAGAGGAAGGCATCCGGATCGCCGTCCAAGCCTTCGAAATCCTTCATCGCCTTGGCCTCGATCATGTCCTTCGCTCCCATCCCCATCTTCATGAGCATCACCAGGTGCTCGCGAATCTTGGCCACCGTGTCGAGATTTGCCTGCAACTCCACCTTGGTCATTACCGGTCCGCTGCCCGGCACGATCTTGGTCGTGTCGTTGGCCATCTCGAGCAAGGTGCGCTGGGCCTGCTGCATTCCCCCGATCCAGCCATCGCAGCGCCAGTCCAGCATCGGAAGCCTGCCGGGTTGCACCGCGTCGCCGGTCATCAGAATGTTCGACTGCCGGAAGTAGACATAAATGTCCCCGTCGGTGTGTGCCATCGGCAGGATCCCGGATTCCACTGGCTCGCTGCCGAACGTAGTCTTCGTGGTGGTGTAAAACGTCTCGGTCGGCAGCGCTTCCTTCGCGCGCGGCGGAAAGACCTTCTTCTCCCAATCGTGGATGATCTCCTGGGTCATCCACAATTCCGTGTTCACGTGAGAGACCAGCTTCGCGCCGGCCTTGGCCATCGCGTCGTTCGCCCCGGTTGATTCCAGGTGCCAGTGCGTGTTGATGACTGTCTTGACGGCGCCGGTCAGCTTGAGGACGTCCTGCGCGTGCGCCGCCTCGCCGCAATCCACCAGGAGACTTCCGCCATCACCCGCCAGCAAGACGATGTTGTTTCCCGCTCCGGTGATCAGCGTGACCCGATCGGTGAGCTTGGCTGCGGCCGGGCCAGCCTGAGCGAAGGCGGTGCGGGACAAACCCAGCGCGGCGGCGCCGCCGGCCAGTGTCTGAAGAAATTCACGTCGTGGCGGCCTCATGGCGGTATTGTAACGCCCGCGTCCGCCCCAGTGTGGGCCGCGCCGCTCGACCATCACCGCCTGACGTATTTCTTGACGCCTTTGGCCCCCACCTCGGCGCCGAAAATATTCCCTTGCGCGTCTGCCGCCACGCCTTCGGAAATACTCGTCGCGGGCAGCTTGCCATCGGCGTCGGGCGCGAGCGGGTCGGGAATGAACGCCGTTACCGAGCCATCCTTGGCGCTGCCGATTCGAATCCCGCGCCTCCAGCCGGGGTTGTATCCGTACCCCGGCTTGCCCGTCGACTCGGAGTCGGTCACGTAGATCACATCGTTCTTGTCGATGTAGATCCCGCTCGGCCGGCTGAATTGTTTCCACTGGTCGAGGTAGGCGCCGTCCTGATCGAAGATCTGAATGCGGTTGTTGGCTCGATCTCCCACAAACAGCCGCCCTCGGGAATCGAACGCCAGCGCGTGCGGAACTTCAAACTCCCCCGGCCCGGATCCATGCTTGCCCCACTGCTTAATAAACTTTCCGTCCTTGGACAACTTGACTACCCGGGCATTGCCCATTCCCGGCGTGTGGCCGTCGGACACGAAGATATCGCCGTTGGGAGAGATGGCGACGTCGTCGGGCTGGTTGAACGTATCCGGTCCGTCACCGGCGACGCCCGCCTTGCCGAGCGTCATCAGCACCTTTCCGTCCGGACTGAATTTAAAGACTTGGTGTCCTTTGCCGTCCCGGCCTTGACCGTCGGTGATCCAGACGTTGCCGTCTGGGTCCACCGAGATGCCGTGCGGAAAAAGGAACAGGCCGGATCCAAAGCTGGTCACCAGTTTTCCGGATGCGTCGAATTTGAGAATCGGCGGATCGGTTTTGCCCGCGCAGGAGTTGGCGCCGCAGCGTTCGGCGACCCAAATGCTGGTGCCGTCGCGATCGATGTCCACCGCGCTGGTCGACCCCCAGGTCCGGCCCTCGGGAAGCCAGAACCAATTTTCGACGGTGCGATACGGATTCGGCTGCGCTTGCGTGCTGGCCCCGGACAGCACGGCGACCGCGATGAGCAATCTCAGCAGATTGAGCATGACACTCTCCTGTTCGCCAGCGATTTATCTTACACCACGGCGACCGGTCGATCGGCAGGAAATCCAACGCGGAATTCTTTGCGTCGGTCTGCTTGCTGATGTATACTCACCTGAACCGTGGAGGGGAATTGATGAAGCGCAGACGATCCCTCGGTGTCCTCTGGCTGGGCTTGGTGATCGTGCTCGGCATCGCGTCCATCCTGGTCGAAAAAAGGGCCTCCGTCGAAGCCGCCGGCATGCAAGCGCCGCGCTTTGAAGTGGACCCGCTGTGGCCCAAGCCGCTGCCCAACCACTGGGTCATCGGCAACGCGATCGGCGTCGCGGTCGATGGCCAGGATCACATCTGGATCATTCACCGTCAGGCTTCGCTCGAGGCCATGGAAGAATATGCGGCGCCCAACCCGCCGGGCCCCAAGCGGCAGGCGGGCGTGGTCGAGGCCGAATGCTGCGCGCCGGCCCCGCCGGTTCTCGAGTTCGATCAGGAGGGCAACCTCATCGGCTCCTGGGGCGGGCCGGGCGAAGGCTACGATTGGCCCGAGACCAACCACGGAGTCTTCGTCGATTACAAGGGCAACGTCTGGATCGGCGGCAACGGCCGTCCGCGCCCGGGACAGAACGCCGCCGGACGCGGTGCCGCCGCGCCCGAAAGCCAGAACACGCCGCCCGGCTACTACAACGACAACATGGTCCTCAAGTTCACCCAGTCCGGTAAGTTTCTCATGCAGATCGGCAAGCCGGGGCAGAGCAAAGGCAGCAACGATCTCGAGAACCTGAAGGGCCCGGCCAAACTTTATGTCGATCCGAAGACCGACGAGTTATACGTTGCCGACGGCTACGGGAATCATCGCGTGATCGTGTTTGACGCCAACACCGGCAAGTACAAGCGGCATTGGGGCGCCTATGGCCACAAGCCCGACGACACGCCGCTCGGCCGGTACAATCCGAACGATCCGCCGGCGCAGCAGTTCCGCAATCCCGTGCACTGCGCCCAACTTGCCAACGACGGCTTGCTCTACGTCTGCGATCGCGTCAATGACCGCATTCAGGTGTTCCGGCCGGATGGGACCTTCGTCAAAGAGCAGATCCTCTACAAGAACACTCTGGGCGACGGCTCTGTCTGGGACATCGCGTTCTCCAAGGATCCGCAACAGAAGTACATCTACCTGGCGGATGGCTCGAACGAGAAGATCCATGTCCTCGACCGAGACTCGCTTCAGGTGTTGACCAGCTTCGGGGACGGGGGGCGGCAACCCGGGCAATTCTATGCGGTCCATAGCATCGCCACCGATGCGAAGGGCAATATCTATACCACCGAAACCTATCGCGGGCAGCGCGTCCAAAAGTTTGTCTACAGAGGAATCGGAACGGTGACGAAGCAGGATCAAGGGGTGGTCTGGCCCAAACATTCCTAGCCGCCCCGGGGATTGACAACCTACCGCTTGACAGGTAAACTGGCCGAAGTCGGAGAGGAGCGGATCATGAGGGGAATAGTGAGGGTAGCGGTCCCGGTTTTAGGTGGTTTGATGATCGCCGCGGGGTGTTCGATGGCGGCGGCTTTATCCGAAAAACCAGTCACGTTCACCAGGGATGTGGCTCCCATCTTTCAAGCCAAGTGCCAGGAGTGCCACCGCAAAGGTTCCATGGCGCCGATGTCCTTGATGACCTACCAGGAGACGCGTCCCTGGGCGAAAGCCATTCGCGAGCGCGTGCTCACCCGCCAGATGCCGCCGTGGCACCTCGACAAGACCGTCGGTATCCAGCATTTTCAGAACGACATTTCGCTCTCCGACGACCAGATCGCCACCATTGTGCGATGGGTCGATACGGGCGCTCCGATGGGCGACCCCAAGGATATGCCTCCCGCGAAAGAGTGGCCGAGCTACGATGGCTGGCAGTTGGCCAAGCAATTCGGGCAGCCGGATCTGGTGTTGAAGTCCGAAGACTACACCATGCCGGCGCACGGCCAGGATGTCTGGTTCAAGCCGCTCACGGCGATTCCGATTACGGAGCCGCGCTGGGTGCGGGCGGTAGAGATCCGTCCCGGGACTCCCGCGGGGCGCAAGATCATGCATCACGTGCTGGCGCGCCTCCAGCAGGACGAACCGGTCACCAATGCTGAAGATGTCGCAAACGTCGGCCCCGGCCTTCTCATGGAATGGGCGATCGGGAAGAACTACGATGTCTATCGGAACAATGCCGGCAAGCTGCTGCTACCGGGCGCGAACATTTGGTGGGAACTTCATCTGCACGCCGTCGGAGAGCAGATTCGCGATCACGCCGAACTGGGCGTGTACCTTTATCCCAAGGGCGAGGAGCCGAAATACCGGACGCGCCTGATGATTTTCAATGCGACGCCGACGGCCGATGGCGGCGCGGTTCTGGATATCGCTCCGAACACGATCGCCGAGACGCAAGGTTTCTTCATGCTCCGGCAGGCGGCGCGGCTGGAGAATTTCCAGCCTCACATGCACCTGCGCGGCAAAGCGATGGCGCTGGAAGCCATTCTGCCGGATGGCCGCAGGCAGACGTTGAGCTACGTCGATCATTTCAACTTCAACTGGATGATCAACTACATCTACGCTGACGACGCCGCGCCGGTGTTGCCGAAAGGCACGGTGCTCCACATTACCGCATGGCACGACAACACCGCGGCCAACCGCAACAATCCGGATCCGAACCAATGGGTCGGCTGGGGTGACCGCACCGTCGATGAAATGGCGCATGCGTGGGTCAATGTGACGTACCTCAGCGAGGACGACTACAAGCAATGGCAGGAGCAGCATCGGCCCAGGCCGGCGGTTGCGGCCCTCGCGGTCCAGTAAGCGTCGATGCGCCGGCTGAAGGATCTACCTCTCTGTGCAGTGATCGTTCTTGCGGCCGCGGCTCTGGCGCCCGCGCAGAACCTGCCGCTGGAACCGTTCCACAACTCGGGCCAGGGTGTCACCGCGGCGTTTGAAGGATGGTTTGCGAATCCGGACGGCGCCTATAGCATTCTGCTCGGTTATTACAATCGCAACCAGCAACAGGAACTCGACATCCCCATCGGTCCGCAAAACCATATCGAACCGGGCGGGCCGGACCAGGGTCAGCCGACGCACTTCCTTCCGGGCCGCCAATGGGGCGTGTTCACCATCACGGTGCCGAAGGATTTCGGCGATCGCAAGCTCACTTGGACGCTGACCGCAAACGGGCAGACGACGGCCGTGCCCGTCAGCCTGGCTCCGCTTTGGGAGGTGGAGCCTTTGAAAGACGCGACCGGCAATGCGCCGCCGGTGCTCCGCTTTGAAGGCGGCGCTTCCGTGCAGGGCCCGCGCCCCGTGCAGGTCGCGCTGACCGTCACCGTGAATCAGCCGCTCACCGTGACCGTGTTCGCATCCGACGATGCCAAGTTGGTTCCCGGCATGCGGGCGCCCCGAACCCCCGCGGTGACCCTGACGTGGAGCAAATATCGCGGGCCGGGCGTGGTGACGTTCGCGCCTCCGAAGCCACCAGTCCAGAAGACCGAAGATGTCACGGCGGCATTCGCGGGCCGGGCGACCACCACCGCCACCTTCAGCGAGCCGGGCGAATATCTTCTGTATGTATTGGCGAACGATTGGACGGGCAAGGGCGGCGGCGGTTTCCAATGCTGTTGGACCAACGCCCTCGTCAAGGTGTCGGTCGGGAAGAACTAGGAACCGGGCTCCACTCGTTTTGCGCCGGGAGGGGATGATGCTTCGGATGATCTTTGCCGCGGTCCTGATCTGTGGGGCTGCCGCCGCTTGGGGGCAGGGCAGCGGGCAGCCGTCGACCAGCAACGGCGACTGGCCGCACTATACCGCGGATCTGAAGGGGACCAAGTATTCTCCGTTAGACCAGATCAACGCTTCGAACTTTAGCCAACTCGAGCCCGCCTGGCGTTTCAAGACCGATAATCTGGGCCCCCGCCCGGAGTACAAGCTGGAAGGAACCCCCCTGGTCGTGAGAGGCATGCTGTACGCGACGGGCGGCACGCGGCGATCCGTGTTTGCCTTGGATGCCAGGACCGGCGAGCAACGGTGGGTCTACAGCTTCCGCGAAGGCCAGCGCGCGGCCATCGCTCCGCGGCAGCTCTCCGGGCGGGGCCTTTCGTATTGGACCAACGGCAAAGGCGACGACCGCATCGTCTTCGTCACCACCGGCTACCGGCTGGTAGAACTCAATGCGCACACCGGCACGCCGGTCCTGGGGTTCGGCAAAGACGGCATGGTGGACTTGAAGGTCGGGATGGTCACCGGAACCGGGCAGCCGATCGATCCGGAGACGGGCGAGGCCGGCCTCCATTCCACGCCCGCCGTTGTCAAGGATGTGGTAATTGTCGGCTCCTCGTTCAAAGAAGGCATGACGGTTGTGACGCACAACAACACTAAGGGGAATGTGCGCGCGTTCGATGTGCGGACGGGCAAGTTGCTCTGGACGTTCAACACCATCCCGCGGCCGGGGGAGTTGGGCAACGAGACCTGGGAAAACAATTCCTGGGCGACCAACGGCAACACCGGCGTGTGGACCCAGATCAGCGTAGACGAAGACGTCGGCCTGGTCTATCTGCCCGTGGAGACCCCCACTTCCGATTTCTACGGCGGCGAGCGGCCGGGAGACAATCTGTTCGCCGAAAGCCTGGTGTGCGTCGACTTGAAAACCGGAAAACGGAAGTGGCATTTCCAGATCGTGCACCATCCCGTTTGGGACTACGATCTGTCTTCGGCGCCGATTCTTGCGGATATCAATGTTGGCGGGAAGGCGATCAAGGCGGTGGCGCTGCCCAGCAAGGAAGCCTTCCTGTACGTCTTCGATCGCGTCACCGGCGAGCCGGTCTGGCCGATTGAAGAGCGGCCGGTGCCGCAGTCGGATGTGCCGGGCGAGAAGACGTCGCCGACGCAGCCGTTTCCCACCAAGCCGCCCGCGTACGCCCGGAATTTCCTGAACATCCCGGACGACCTCATCGATTTCACGCCCGAGATGCGGGCCCAAGCGCGCGATAACGTGTCGCGCTACAAAACCGGCCCCCTGTTTCTGCCGCCGATCGTCGGCGATTCCAAGGGCATGCTGGCCGCTCTTACGTTGGGCACCGCCAGCGGCGGCACCAACTGGCCGGGAGCGGGCTACGATCCGGAGACGCACGTCGTCTATGCGCAGGCGAACCAATCGGCGGTGTTCCCGATCTCGTTGCGCACGCCGCCCAACGGGTTTTCAGACATCCGCTACGTGATGGGGAGGAGCGACACCGACTTCGTGGTTTCCGAAGGGCCCGGATTCGGGACGGCCGCGGATGCCCCGCAGCGTCTGCGCCGCCCAGCCACAACTCGGGCCGCGGCGCCCGCGGTCCAGGCCGGCGGGCTAACGGTGCAAGGCCTGTCGATAGTCAAACCGCCCTATGCGGTGATCTCCGCGATCAATCTCGACCGCGGAGACATCCAGTGGCAGACGCCGTACGGGGAGACTCCCGACGTGGTCCGCAATCATCCGGCCCTCAAGGGCAAGGACATCCCGAATACCGGGCAGCCCGGCAGCGTCGGGCTGGTGGTGACCAAGACCCTGGTGATTCTGGGTGATAGCCAGGTCACCACCACCTCGTCCCATCCCCGCGGCGCGATGCTTCGGGCCTACGACAAGGCCACCGGGAAAGAGGTAGGCTCGGTGTGGATGCCGGCGCCCCAGAGCGGCTCTCCGATGACCTATTCGGTGGATGGAAAGCAGTACATCGTGGTGGCGGTGAGCGGAGGAGCCTATTCGGGTGAGTACATCGCGTATAGTCTGCCCAACGATTAGACGCGCATTTGTGAAGGACGTTGCGGTGGGAGGGTTGCTTGCGCTGGCGGCCCTGGCTCAGACGTCACGGTCGGTCTGGGACGGCGTCTACACCCGGGACCAGGCCAAGCGCGGCGAAGCGCTGTACAGCACCGAGTGTGCGGCATGCCACGGTCTTACCTTGAATGGCGGCGAGATGGCGCCCGCTCTGACGGGAGGCGAATTTTTATCCAACTGGAACGGTCTCACGGTGGGGGACCTGTTTGACCGGATCCGCCGGTCGATGCCCGCGGATCGCCCAGGCAGTCTCAATCGCGAAAAGAACGCCGATATCCTCGCGCACATTCTCAGCATGAACCAGTTTCCAGCAGGTCCGCAGGAGCTCGATCATCAGACCGAAGCGCTGAAGCAGATCCGGATCGAAGCGGCTAAACTGGACGAAAGGAAATAGGGCCCGGGTTCGGATCGAATGACTCACCGGTTGCAGCAGGCATTCGCCGCTTTTCTCTTCGCGCTTCTTCCGGCGGCCGCCCACGACATCCCTAATGCCATTACCATCCAGGCGTTCGTTAAACCCGCCGGACCACATCTGAATCTGCTGGTGCGCGTGCCGCTCAAGGCCATGCGCGACATCGATTTTCCGAAGCGCGGGCCGGGCTATCTGGATCTAGACAGAGCCGGCGCCTTTCTGCAGGACGCCGCAACCCAGTGGATTTCCGACTCGCTTGAGATCGACGAAGGCAGCGTTCGTTTGCCGAAGCCGCGAGTGGTGGAGGCGAACGTCTCCCTGGAGTCCGACCGCTCGTTCGCCTCCTACGACCAGGCCCTGGCGCATCTCAACGGGCCGCGCCTGCCGAATGCCACCGATGTTTTCTGGAACCAGGCGTTCCTAGATGTCTGGTTCGAATATCCGATTCAATCGGCTCGATCTGATTTCTCCATCCATCCCGGTCTGGCGACGCTGGCCCTCCGCGTGGTCACGGTGCTCCGCTTTCTGCCACCGACCGGGGTGGTGCGCGCCTTCGAGTTTACGGGCGACCCCGGCCTGGTCCGCCTCGATCCGCGCTGGTATCAAGCCGCCCTGCGATTCGTGCGGTCCGGGTTCTTTCACATTCTGGGCGGCACCGACCATCTGCTGTTTCTGTTCTGCCTGGTCATTCCGTTCCGGCGGTTTCGGGGGCTCCTCCCGATCGTCACGGCATTCACGGTGGCGCACTCCGTCACGCTCGTCGCCTCGGCATACGATCTCGGCCCGGATGCGTTGTGGTTCCCTCCGCTCATCGAGACGCTGATCGCCGCCTCCATCCTCTACATGGCGTTGGAGAACATTGTGGGGGGCGCCACGGTCGGCCGGCGCTGGATGATTGCCTTCGGCTTCGGTCTGGTCCACGGCTTCGGCTTCTCATTCGCGCTGCGGCAGACGCTGCAGTTCGCGGGCTCGCATCTGCTGACATCGCTGTTGTCTTTCAATGTAGGAGTCGAACTGGGGCAACTTCTGGTGCTGTTGCTGGCCATCCCGCTGCTGGAAGGCCTGTTCCGCTATGCGGTCGCCGAGCGCATGGGCACGATCATTCTCTCGGCGCTGGTCGCTCACACGGGCTGGCATTGGATGACGGAGCGATGGGACCGTCTCCGCCAATTTCCTTTCCAGTGGCCCACGCTGAGCGCCGCGCTGCTGGCGCACGGCCTGCGCTGGCTGATGCTGATTGTCGGCGTCGCGGGTTTACTGGCGCTTCTGTTCGGATTTCTGCGGCCCCGGATCGAGACCCGCGCGCAAGAGCAACTCGAGTAGCGGGCCGTCTCCGAGGGCCGGCGACACCTGCCTTCGATCGCGCGAATCGGTTTCAGCTCTCGCCGCTCAGGCCTTCAGCAGGGCCTGCACATACGCCGGCTTCAAGGGAAGCCGCCGGGCAACTTTTCCAGTGGCGTCAAATAACGCCGCGGCGATGGCGGGCGCGGCCAGCGCATTCGCGGCTTCCGATCCGCCGCCATAAGAACCGACCTCCGGCTTGTGGAGGAGCACGACCTGGATCTCCGGAATATCGGCCATCGTCAGAATCGGATACGTCCGCCAGTCGCGGGCCGTGATTCCGCTCTCGTCGAACTTCGCTTCTTCCAGCAGCGCATGGCTGATCCCCATCACGGCTCCGCCTTGCACCTGCCGCCTCAGCTGCATGGGGTTGACGACGATACCGGGGTCCACGGCGATGGTGTACCTCTCGACTTGAATCACGCCCGTCGCGGGAGTCACAGCGATTTCGCAGACGCACGCCCAATAGGTTCCCGAGCGGAACATCACCGAGACGCCACGGCCGCGCGCCGGCTTGTCGCCTGTCGATACCGGGCTGGCAATGGGCGAAGAGCGCGTCTGCCACTTCGATGCGTCGCGGACCGCCTTCAGCACGCCGATGGCACGATCTTCAGTGGCGTGGTCGATGCGGAATTGGATGGCGTCGGCGCCGGCCAGCGCGGCGGCTTCGCTGACCGCCAGTTCGCGCGGGTAGTTCTGCTGGAACTGTCCCGGAGTCCGCATGCTGTGATCGCGAAGTCCGATGGCGAGCGGCGATTCCTTCTGGCCGATCTGGAAGGTTCCATGGCCGCGCTCCGCCAGAACCGCAACGCCGTCATAGATCCAGGGATCGGAAAGCCCGTTGACGGTGGAGCCGATGAAATCCCCTTTCTCGTTGGGTGCCGCCATGGTGGGCAGGCCGGCGAGGATCGCGCCAACCGGCCGGTCATCCTGCATCGCGGGCATGTAGTGGTCCACCTGATACGCCACCATCTTGCCCTTGGCATCCAGACCGATTTCGATATCGGCGATGGCAGCGGGCGACTGCGTGGACCACTGGAAGTCCTCCGGCCGCATCCACTGCACGCGCACCGGCCGGCCCACCGCTTTCGACAAGAGGACGGCTTCATCTTCGGCTCCGGCATTACCGCCATTCGATCTTCCGTAGTGGCCTGCGCCGGAGAAGGTGCGCACCACAATCTGGTCGATCGGTGCGCCGAGCATCTTTGCAATTTCGCCGCGAAGCGCCTGCGGGTTTTGGTTATGTGTGTAGATGTGTACGGTCCCATCCGGACGGGCATCCGCCAAAGCCATGGTCGGTCCGATCGGGGCGTGCTTCAGAAAGGGAAACTCGTAGGTGGCCGAGAGTTTCTTGGCGGCGCCCGCCAAGGCCGGCGCCACGTCTCCGCGGGCCTTGTCGCTCTTGGTAACGGCGGTGGTGGTCCAGTCGGCTTTGCGTAAGTGGTCGAGCAGGTTCCCATCACCCGGCAGGCCTTTCCAGTCCGACCATTTTGTGGCGCCGGCCACCTGTTCCGCGGCCCGGATGGCCTCCCATTCGGTGGGAGCGACGACTCCCACGAGATTGCCTTTCACGACGACCTGCGCGTTGGGAAAGCGTTTCTTGTCCACTGCTCCGGCGGAAACCAGCGTCGACCCCAGCGTCTTGGGGTGCACCATGCGCGCGTGCAACATTCCGGGCAGGCGAACATCCGTAGCCCATTGCTCGCGCGCCGCGACTTTGGACGCGATCACCGAGTTCCGATGCGACTTGCCGATGATGGTGTAGTCGCTGACGCCTTTCATCGGCGGGTTGCCGGTGACGGTCAGGCCCATGGGGCTGGTAAGGTCGCCAGAGACCGGGATGGTGAGCTGCAGTTGCTGGCCCTTCACGAGCTCCCCATAGGACATGCGTTTGCCGCCGCCCGAGACCACCCCGTCTTTGGCGGCGAGCCGGTCTTTGGGAACGCCCAGCCGCTTTGACGCCAGATCGAGCAGAGCTTGATAGGTATAGGCCGCCGCTTTGCGGATGTTCGGTGTTCCGCGGCCGAGAAAATCGAAAGCGCCGCTGCCATCGGGCGTGCGGTCGGTGTCTCCCATCACCACCGTAGTAATGGCCTCGAATCGCGCGTTCAGCTCTTCGGCCACAATCTGCCGGTAGGCGGTATAGGTGGTGCCCTGGCCGAAATCGCTCTTGCCCGTGCGAATCAGGATGGTGTTATCGGGATGAATCTCAATCCACGAACCGGGCAGGGAGGGGTCGAGCGTGTTCTCGGGGACGGCCGCGCGAGCGGCTTTGCTCCAGACGCCGGAGCCGGCCATGCCGAAGCCCACGAGCAGGGCGCCGCCCGATTGGACGACCTGACGCCGCGTGAGGGTGGCGCCAAACACTTGGACGGATTTCGCATTTTTCTCGTTGAGCTCCGCCATCACTTGCCTCCTTTCGCCATCAAGGCGCCGGCGCGTTGCACGGCATCGAGAATGGCCGCGTAGCTGCCGCAGCGGCAGAGATGCGGCGAGGGACCGGAAGTGGTGAACGCCTCCTTGATTTCGGCGACGGTCGGGGTGGCCGTACGCTCCAGCAGCTCGGTCGCCTTGATCATCATGCCGTTCTGGCAGAAGCCGCAGAGGGGCGTTTGTTCTTCGATCCACGCCTGCTGCACGGGGTGCAGGGTCTTCGCGGCGTTGGCCGCGGAGAGTCCCTTTTGCTGCGCCCACCGCGCCGGCAGCCCTTCGAGGGTAGTGATTTCTTTATTACCGGCCGCCGAGAGCGGGGTGATGCAGGACCGGATTTCCTTGCCGTCGAGCAGGACCGAGCAGGCCCCGCACTGCGCGAGCCCGCACCCGAACTGCGGTCCGGAGAGCTCGAGATCATTGCGCAGAACGTAGAGGAGCGGAGTGTCGGCGGGCGCTTGCACTTCGCGCCGGACTCCGTTGACAAGAATGGTAGCCATGCAATCTCCTTCCGAGTGCGGACGATGTGAAAATATCTTATCAAGAACGGGAGTCTGTCAAGAACGGGATCCTGATCGAGGCCGTTATCCTACCGGTCGGGCGCCGGCATCAGGAACCGCTGGCCGTCCGGAGAGACGTCCCAGAAGAGCACGCCGGAGGGCACCGGGAACAAGGGCTTCGGAACTCCCGCGTGAAACGCGCTTCCAGTCGTCACTTCCAACGCGGTTGCGGTGCCATCCGGGGCGATGTAGAAGATCTCCTTGCCGTCGCCGCGCCACAGAGGGGTTCCGCCGCCTCCCTGGGTCACGACAATCGGGTCGCCGGCGGCGCCCGTGGCCGCGTCGAACGGCCGCACGGAAACCTCACTGCGGCCGGATTCGTTGGAGTTGTAAACAATCCAATGTCCGTCCGGTGAGAATCTGCCGGTGATGCTGCTGAACCGGGGATCGACCAGAGGCACCGGTTTGCGATCGGCGGGACCAGTGACGGTCAGGAGACGCAAGTGGGTCGGCTGGCCGATGCTGTAATACAGGAGAAATCTTTCGTCGGGCGACCAACTGGTGGGGCCTTTCCCTTCGCTCGAGGAATACAGCAACTGCTCGGCTCCGGGGCCCGTCGATGCCTTCTGGTACAGGTCGAAGGCGCCGGCCCGGTTGGAGGTGAAGACAATGCGGCCTCCGTCCGGAGACCAGGTGGGGAAGGCATCCCAGCCTGGGTCCGAGGTGAATCGAACCGTCGCTCCCCTCGCCACATCGAGCAGCCAGAGGTCGCGATTCTGAGTCTGCGGATCGGTGCGCTCAAAGGCCACGCGCTTCCCGTCCGGCGAGATGGTGAGGGTGCGATACAAGCCCGGCTCTCCGGCTCTACCGAGCACCTTGCCTTGCCGGTCGAACCAGGTCAGCCGTCCTTCCACGCCGCCTCGGGGCGGCTCCTTGCGCGCGGGGCCGCCCGCTTGCTGAGCGCCGGCAATCCAGACCGACCAACCGGCGAGCGCTGCCAGAAGCACGCCGGGAATGGTTTTCCGCCGCGCCCCGTTACTTGCCGGCATAGTGTCCCGCGTCCTTTTCATTTTCCTGGCACACGAATTCGATCAACTCCGTGTCGAGCATGATGCGGTGACCCACCTTGACGGTCCACGGCTTGGTATAGGCCTTCGGATCGTCGACGGTAATTTCGATTTCCAGATTCCCGTAATTCACGCGCCGGAAGCGCTCGGTCATTTTGGCGGCTTCGGTGAGCGGGCTGCCTTCGACATCCAGCCAGACATCGTCGCGGAAGCCGATGGTCTCCACCACCAGCGTGTCGCCCTCCCACTTTCCCGTGGAGTAGCCATACCACGACGGCTGCGGATCGTTCTTGGGCAAGGGCCGCCCATCGGTAAAGATCTGCCGGACCCCTCCGTTCGCTTCGTACAGCATGACCATCACACCGGGACTCTGGATGATCTTTCTCGGTTCGGGGTGGGTATGCAGTTGCATCAGGCCGAGGGGCAGGCAATGCGCGTCGGGATTGTCCTTGTTGTTTTGCGCGGCCCGCTCTTTGCGAAGAGTCGCCGCCCACGGTTGGAAGGGGAGGCCGTCCTGGAGCATCGAGCCGATATCGAAGAACTGATTCAATCCCGGAACGCGCAGGCCGATGCCAATGGTGCCCACCCCCGCGGGAGGCGGCGGCCCCGGCCGCGAATCGGGGCTATCGACGAACCTCCAGATTCCGGAAAAATCCGGCTTGCCGTATGCGGTTCTCGGGGCGGGCCCGTTCAGATTCGGCTGCCCGCCGGGTAACCTGGGAACCCCAGGCGTTGGGTATGCCGGCCACTGTCCCACGAGCGTGCCTGGCGCCACAGCGAGAAAAACGAACACACGGATTGCGGATCGAGGGACCGGTCTCATCGGCGTTTCCATATTCTGGCACAGAAGCCGGCCGCTATTGGAGACGCGTCTCGGATACACTACAACATGAGCAGTCTGTGGATCTTTAGTTCAGGAGAAATGCCAATGAAGAGAACGCAACAAATTTTGCTGTCCGCGATCGTCGGCCTGTCATCGAGCGCCCTGGTCATGGCGCAAGGACCCGGAGCGCGAAAAGGCGGTCCGCCGCGGATCGTGCTTTCGGTCACCTCGACGGCCTGGCCGGATGGCGGCGAAGTGCCCATGGTGAATGCCGGCCGCGGCGGAAATAAGTCCCCGGCCTTCGAGTTTCACTGGATGCAAGGCACCGAACCGGCCGCCGCGCCGGAGGCTCTGCAAACCTACGCCGTGATTTTCCATGACATTGAGAATTCCACCAACAAAACCACAACCGACACGTTGCACTGGTCTGCGTTCAACATCCCCGGCAGCGCCAAGGGATTGCCAGAGGCATTAGGCGCGGGCGACTTGGCCGATGGGACTCGAAACGGTCCCGGCATCGCGAATCGGGGCGGAAATCCCGGAGCTTATTTCGGACCGGGCGCCGGTCCGGGGCCGTTCCATCACTACGTGTTCGAGTTTTACGCGCTGGATACGAAGCTGAATCTGCCCGCCAATACCACGCGTGAGGATCTGATCAAGGCGATGGATGGCCACGTCATTGGCAAGGCCGCCTACGTGGGGCGTTTTCACGCTCCGCCGCAATAGGATCGCGCCTGGCTTCCCCGCAGGAGGAGAGAGTCATGAAGCTCTTCATCATCGTTTCCTTGTCCTTGCTGGCCGCTCCCGCCTTCGCGCAGAGCGGCCAGCCGTCTTCGGCCAACCCGCTGTCCACATGGCTTCGCGACGCGTATACGCGCAATCACAATACGATTACCCGAACCGCCGAGAAGATGCCGGAGGAGAACTACGGGCTGCGCCCGGGGACGCAGGAGGAAGTGCGCACCTTCGGCCAGCAGGTGGGCCATGTGGCGAACTTCAACTTTCTGTGGTGCTCTCAGGCCAAGGGCGAGCCGAATCCCAACGCCGGGAAAAATCTGGAAAAGCTCGCCAGCAAAGCCGAATTCATGAAAGCGCTGAGCGACGCATTCGCCTACTGTGACGGCGTGTACGGCGCGCTGACCGACGCTGCCGGCGCCGAGACGATCGACATCACCCAGGAGAATGGGCGGCAGACCAAGAATCTTCGGATGGCGTTGCTGATGCTCAATTACGGCCACAACAACGAGATCTACGGAAGTATGGTCACGTATCTGCGCATCAAGAATATCGTGCCGCCAGCGTCAGAGCCGCGCGGGCCGCGCAAGTAATCAGGGTCAGCGCCGATCTTGGGTCACAGAGCGCGGAATGGGCGAGCGCCGGCGGACGCTCGCCTACGCCGCCACTTCTGTTTTTTGATAGGCTGATGCGGTGCGGGGGAGGCCGATCATGAACAAGGTCTGGCTGCTGACGATGGTGCTCGGAGTTTGGTGCGTTCCGGGAACGGCCCAAACCACGGAAGAACTGGTCCACGATGGCAGAAATCCGGACAACGTCACCACCGAGAGCATGGGCTATGACCGAAAGAGCTACAGCCCGCTTGCGCAAATCAACCAATCGAATGTAAAGCGGCTGGTGCCCATCTGGAGCACGAGCCTGATGAACGACCAGGGCGAATTGGCGGCGCCCACCATCTACAACGGCGTCCTGTACGCGATCAATGGCAAGTGGAGCTTCGCCATCGACGTGGAAACCGGCCGGCAAATCTGGCGGACGCCGGTGGAACTCGAACCAGGGATCAAGCGAATCGGGTTTCACCGGGGCGCGGCGACCATCTTTAACGGCAGGCTCTTTCGGGTGACGGTGGACAATCATGTGCTGGCCCTTGACATGAAGACCGGCCAGCAGATCTGGAACCAGAAATTCGCGGATGCGAGCGAGGGCTATTATGCCACCGGCGGGCCGATTGTGGCCAACGGCGTTCTGATTTCGGGAGTGGCGGGCGGAGAGTCGACCACGCGCGGTTTTCTGGATGGCTGGGATCCGGAGACCGGGAAAAAGCTGTGGCGGCGTTACACCATTCCGGCGCCTGGCGAGCCCGGTTCCGAGACATGGCCGAAGAATACCGATGCCTGGTCGCAGGGAGGAGGTCCGACGTGGCGCTCCGGCTCCTACGATCCGCAACTGGATCTGGTGTACTGGGGAACGGGCAACGCGGAGCCCTACGATCCCAGGTCTCGCGAGGGCCTGGACAGCCTATTCACCAATAGCGTGCTCGCCATCCGCCCGAAGACGGGCGAGGTGGCTTGCTACTTCCAATACACGCCCAACGATGTGTATGACGTCGACGCCACTGACGAGCAGGTGCTGGCGGACCTCCAGGTGAACGGCCGGCCCCGCAAGGTGATGATCCAGGCGAATAAGAACGGATTCCTCTACGTTCTGGACCGCACCAACTGCAAGCTGATCGCCGTGCACCCTTACGTCAAGGTCAATTGGGCGAGCGGCATCGACCCGGTCAGCGGGAGGCCGGTGCTGACGGACATTTACAAGAGGTTCGCCGCCGGCGAAGAAGTGGAGATCTGGCCGTCGCGCGGAACGAACGCCGTGCCGATCGCGTTCAATCCGAATACGGGCCTGATTTACGCGAGCACGTGGAACGTGCCGCGCATCCAGCAGCTCGCGACGCCGCGGCCGCCGGTCAAGGGCGGTACGACGACCGGCGTCAACGCGCGTTTTCCGGACTCACGGGCCAGCGATGTCTTCGGACATTTCGCGGCGATCGATCCGCTGAGCGGCGGGAAAAAATGGGAAGTGGCGTTGACTGATTTGCCCAGTTCGGCCGGAATGCTGGCGACTGGCGGCGGCCTGGTGTTCACCGGCAAATTGACCGGCGAGTTCCTCGCGCTCGACCAGGACACGGGCCAAACGCTGTGGCAGTTCAAGACGGGATCGAGCATCAACTCGACGGCCATTACCTACACCTTCAAAGGCCGCCAGTACGTGACCGTTGTGTCGGGGCTCGGGGGCACTCTGGCCAACCGTTATGCGGCGAGCAAAGTGCCGGCCGGCGGTTCGGTCTGGACCTTCGCGTTGATGCCGGATTGAAGCTCTACGGAACCGGCTGTTTGAAGAACCACAGCCAGTAATTCTGCGTGTCGTGCCCGTGCTGGTATCGAAGCTCAAAGCCGGTGGCTTCGGCCATACGCAGCGCGTCGCGCGGCGTCAGGTTCACACCGAACCAGCTTTGCGTGTCCAGGTCAATGTCTCTATCGTTCGGCCAGAGAAGGCGGCGCACTTTGCGCGCCTGGCGGCGCAGAAAGCCTGGAGGGCGGACCTTCGTGCCGTGCACCTCGAACTTGAACAAGGCGCCCGGCTGCAGAAAGCGGCCGGTTTCGCGCACGTAGTGTTCGATGATGGTGCGCGTGGGGATGTGCTGGAAGACGATGGTGGAGAAGGCAAAATCGAAGCGCAGATCGGGTAGCATCGAGAGGTCCATGCCGTTGTTCTGGTAGACGTGCGCATTGGGACAAGAGGCCAGGGCCTCGCGCGCGAGACGGACCATTTCACCGCTCACATCGACCGCGTGGACTTCGCCAAACAGCCCGGCCAGTCCGCGGGTGACGCGGGCCGCGCCGCAGCCGATTTCGAGCACGCGCATCGACCGTGGATCCTTCCCCTGGCAGATATTCTCCATGTCGGTGAGGATCACGTTGCGGATGGTTTCCTCTCCGGAAGCGAAGAACTCGCCGGCGGTCCACTCGGTTTGGCCGGTGGCGACATAGTGGCGGGCGTTCTCGACGGCGCGGCGATCCCACTGGCTCCGCATGGCGCGCAAGGTCCGAAGATCCGGCAGGGGCTTCCGGAGGCGGACGAGGAGATAGACCGCCGCGGCCAGCAGAAACGGTGAGGAATAGAAGCCCGGCATGGGTCGCGGGAAATGGATGGAAGCGAAAGTCCGGCCGGCAATGGTGCCTGCCGTGTGGCCGAGGGCGTTGAGAATCATGATGCCGGAGAAGAGGTGGGCGATGGGCCGGGTCCACGCCGCGCCGCGATAGACGAACGGCGCCATCGCCAACAACAGCGCGACAGCTGCCAGCAGCCCCGCCAGCCAGAAACGAAACTCGAAGGCCGGCACGGGCAGCCAGGGAATTCGCTCTCGGATGGCGAGGACGGTGGGATTGTAGACCGAGAGGAACCCGGTGCCGGCTTCATCGATGACGTGGAACAGGAGGCCCAGACAGAGCAGGAGCCAGGCATGGCCGAGCTTTCGATTCGCGGGCTGGTCCATGAGCTCAGGATACTGGAGAGACGCGGTTACAGTCCGGCGTTCCGCGCGGCCACGCGGGACATGCTGCACCAATCCTGATCGGCTTGGCCGGCGGCCAGGGCGGCGAGGAATTGATCCTTCAACAAGCTGGCCAGGGGCATGGGGGCGGCCAGTTCGTCCGCGGCGGCACAGGCCAAGCGGACGTCTTTGAGACCCAGCGCCAAGGAGAAGCCGGCAGGCTCGAACTGCTCGGTGGCGATCATCTTGCCGTAGTTGGCGTAGAGGGGCGAGGCGAACAGGGCGTTCATGACATCGAGAAATACTCGCGGAACGACGCCGGCTTTGCGGAGGGTCGCGAACGACTCGCCGAAGGATTCGATGAGGCTGGCGATCATGAAATTGCCGCAGAGTTTGACGGCGTTGGCCTGCCACGGCTCGTTGCCGGCGACGAAAGTCTGGCGGCCGAGAGCGTCGAACAGAAGCTGGCAGCGCACGCGGATCTCCTCGGGGCCGGCGGTCACGATGAGCAGCTTTTGCGCTTCGGCGGCTTCGGGACGTCCGAAGACCGGAGCACTGAGAAACCGCTGGCCGCGGCGCGCGTGCTCCGCCGCCAGACGGCGGGCCAGGGCGGTGCTGATGGTGGTGGACGAGACGTGAATGGCCCCCCGGCCGAGTCCGCGAGCCAGACCGTTTTCGCTCCAGACGGTCTCTGCTACCGAAGCATCATCGCCCAGCATGGTGAACGCGACTTCGCAGCCGAGGCACGCCTGGGAGGGCGTCTCGGTTACCCGCGCGCCATCGATAGCCAGGGCTTCGGCTTTTTCGCGCGACCGGTTGTACACCGCCACGCGGTGGCCGGCGCGGAGCAGGTTACGCGCCATGCCGGCCCCCATCTTACCAAGCCCAAGGAATGCAAGGTTCATGAAGGACAGGATAAACCGTGCGGCGGGGGTACGGCGCGGCCTCCTGCCACGCGACCCCACGCCGGAGGCGGCCGGCAGTGCGCGGATCTACAATGAGATTTGGAGGTGGCGTGATGAAGCCGAGCAGAATGCTGGATGACCGGCTCAGCCGCACCATAGTCCGCACCATGGGCGCGGATGACGATTTGAGCGCCCCTGCCGAAGCGGACATCGCCCGGCTGGCCTATTCGTATTGGGAAGCTCGCGGAGAAAAGGGCGGATCGCCCTGGGAAGACTGGTTCCGCGCGGAGCAGGAGCTGCTGCGCCGCCGCGACCTCTAGCGCCGATTAATCCTGCTGCTCGTGGAGCCAGACCAGGAACGACGAGAGCATCAGCAGGAACGCGATCGGGTAGAGAGCTTGCAGCGCGAGGATCATATTAGCAGGCGGTCCCCAGGTTTGCGCCCGACAAGCCGTTCGCGATTCCGCCGGAGAGTTCGGTGAGCACGCGCAGCGAATACAGACGCAGGCTCCGCTGCATGCGGACAGTCTTGATCTCCCGGCGGTACTTCCATTTCAGAAGCGACGTCAACGCCAGGAACAGCGCGGCGGCGTAGAGGAGAGACTGAATCTGTGTCATGGCGATGGTTCCTTCTTCCTGGACCCATTTCACCGCAGAAGGCCCCCGGACACGAGTGCTGAGTGTACCGTGCGGGTACCGAACCGCGTACTGAGAAACTAGTTTTGGGCCGCCGCTCGGGAAGATTCCCCACCCGAAGGTTATGATACAGTTCGGTCAGGCTCGCAGACCTCCCGCGATGTTGAGAATCTTAGCTGGAACCGCTGCTTTTGCTGCTCTGGCGCTGCTATGGGCGCAAGGGGCGGCAACCGGGCCCCAGGTGGCTAGCTTTGTTTCGCGAGTGGATGATTCCGACCAGCCCTACGCCCTCTACGTGCCTCCGGACTTTGATCCAGCCCGGAAATACCCGCTGGTCATCAGCCTGCATGCCGAAGAATCCAGCCCCGAGATCGGGTTAATGAGGGTTTTCGGATCGGCCAACCGGGTGGCGGACGGGAGCCTGGCGCCGTTGCGGTTGTTTCATCCGCGCGATGTGGAGTTCCTGGTGGCGAGCCCGCTGGCGCGGGGAACCATGGGATACGAGGGGATCGCGGAGCGGGATGTGTATGACGTGCTGGCGGACGTGGAACGCCGGTTTCCGGTGGATGAAGACCGGGTCTACCTGACGGGCATCTCGATGGGCGGCGGCGGGGCTTTGCGGCTCGCCCTGACGCGGCCGGATGTGTGGGCGGCCGTGGCGGTGGTGTGCGGCGAACCGACGCCGGGGCTGGAGGTCCTGGCAGGCAACGCGCTGAATGTGCCGGTGCGGTTGTTTCACGGCGAACTGGACCCGCTGGTACCGGCGGAGTCCTCACGCCAGTGGCAACGGCGGCTGTTGGACGCGGGGGTGCCGACGGAATACATCGAATACCCGGCGGTGCGACACAATGCTTGGGACTCTGCGTACCGAGGCGGCGCCGTCTTCGAGTGGTTCCGCCAGTTCCGGCGCAACCGGTTTCCGGAGCGGGTGCGCCTGACCTCGGACTCGTACCGGTATGGATCGGCATACTGGGTGCGGATGGACGGGCTGACCCCCGGGGTGGCGGCGTCGATCGACGCGCGGCAGACGGGGCCGGGCGCAGTTCGGGTGGACACTCAGAATCTGGATGGGTTCACGATTTCACTCGACCATCCAGTCGCCGAAGTCACGATCGACAATACGGCACTACGATTTCCGAAGGCGGCTTCGGTGTCTTTTCGTAAGCAGGGGGGCGTCTGGCAACAAGGGATGATTGCGCGAAGCGGCAAGGGGCCGGGGGCGGAAGGCCCGATTGCGGAAGCGGTGTCCGGCAGGCACATCTACGTCTACGGGACGGGCGGAACCTCGTCGAGCGATGAAATGGACGAGCGCCGCAAAGTAGCGGAGGAGGCGGCGGGTTGGTCCACGGCGCGGGAGAGGCTGCGGCTGAAGCTGAAGGTGAAGGCCGATCTGGACGTCACCGAGCAGGACTTGGCGAACGGCGATCTGGTGCTGTTCGGCACCCGCGAAACCAATTCCGTGATTGCGCGCTTCGCCGACCGGCTTCCGCTGGCGCTGTCGCCGGGCGCGGCCGATTATGGGCTGTTGTTCCTTGCTCCAATGGGGGCACACTACGTTCTGGTGAACTCCGGGCTCCCGTTTTGGACCGGCTGGGACGGCTCTGGAATCCCCTCGAACCGGTTTGGCCCTAGGTTGTTTCAGGAACTGTCGACGCTGGGGGACTTCGTGGTGTTCAAAGGTTCGATGGCGCATGTCGTGGCTTCGGGACGCTTCGACCGGTCGTGGAAAGTACCGGCGGAGGCGGCGGCGAAGATTTCAGCCGCGGGAACGGTTTCTGTGAAGTAGGGAAGAAGGCAAAAGGCAAAAGGCAAAAGGCAAAAGGCAAAAGGGCTCACTGCTTGACAAAGGGAGATAGGCGGGGCCTACAATCTTCGTCGAATGGAGAAATGAGACATGTCGTTACGGATTAACGATACAGCGCCCGATTTCACGGCGGAAACGACGCAAGGTACGATTCACTTTCATGAATGGATTGGGGATGGCTGGGCCATTTTATTCTCACACCCGAAAGACTTTACTCCGGTTTGCACGACCGAGTTGGGCTATATGGCGGGGCTCGAGCCCGAGTTCGCCAAGCGAAACTGCAAGATTCTCGGGTTGAGCGTGGATCCGGTGGGCAGCCACGGCAAGTGGAAGGCGGATATCGAAGAGACGCAAGGCCACAAGGTGAATTACCCGATGATCGGCGACCCGGAGCTGAAAGTCGCCAAGCTGTATGACATGCTGCCGGCCGACGCGGGGAGCACAGCGGAAGGCCGGACTCCGGCGACCAATGCGACAGTGCGCACCGTGTTTGTGATCGGGCCGGACAAGAAAATCAAGCTGATGCTGATCTATCCCATGAGCACCGGCCGGAACTTCGACGAAGTGCTGCGGGTTCTGGATTCGATTCAGCTCACAACCAAGCACGCGGTCTCGACGCCGGTGAACTGGAAGCCGGGCGAGGACGTGATCATCTCCGGTTCGGTATCGGACGAACAGGCGAAGCAGAAATACCCCGGTGGCTGGAAAGCGCCGCGGCCGTACCTGCGCATCGTTCCCCAGCCGAAATAGGGCGGAATCTGGCGGGCCCTGGCGGCGATTTGAGAGTCTGGGGTCCGCCCGACGATACTGGAAGGAGATGCCGGAACCGGAAGCCGCCGTTGCCATTGTGCACGCCCGAGGGGCGGAGGAATCCGTGCTGCTGATGCGGCGCGCCGAACGCGCCGATGATCCGTGGTCGGGGCACTGGTCCTTCCCGGGGGGACGGCGCGAGCCGGAGGACGCGGATTTGCTCGACACGGCCATCCGGGAACTGGCGGAGGAGTGCGGCATCCGGTTGGAGCGGGCACAGATGGAAGAGGCCTTGGCTCCCACCAATGCCGGCCGGCGTTTGGGGCGGGTGATCCTGGTGGCGCCGTTTCTGTTCCGCGTAGACCGGGAGCAGCCGACCGTGCTCGATCCAAGGGAAGCTGCCGAGGCGCTGTGGATCCCGCTCGGGCGGCTGCGCGACCCGGCAGAGCATGGTCTGCGGGCGGTGCCGCGGTTGCCAAAAGAAGTGGCGTTTCCAGCGATCGAGCTGAACGGAACTCCGCTGTGGGGCTTCACCTACCGGGTGATCACGCACTGGCTCGGCCTGCACGCGCAGCAACCGCCGGCGGCGCCGGGCTTCGAAGCGGCCCGGCTCCTCCTGGAGTTCCTGTTGGCACGCGGCCTCACGCTCCAACAGGGATGGACCGAGGACAGCGTGGGGCGCCATCTGGCGACGGTGCACGGCGAGATTCCAGCGACGGCGGTGCTGGAACACTTCTCGACGCTGCGTGGAGAGTTTCCTGGCGTCAACCGGATCGAAGTGCAACCGGATTCGGTGCTTGTGGTGGGTCTGGCGCTTGAGGAGTATCTGGTGAAAACCGACCGAAGCAAAAGTCAAAAGGCAAAGGGCAAAAAGCAAAAATAGACTCCGCGCATCAGCGCCGCGGATTTCACGCAATTGAAACCGGCCTGAGCGCTCCGTTGAATTGGAGCGGAGAATGCCGCGGTGATTTTAGAAAATGGAAGAAATGCGCGGAGACTGGAAAGAACCGCGGCGCGAGACGCGGCGAACCGTGCTGACACAAGGACTCCGTGCACGCCGGCACTCGAGGGGAATCCGCAAAAATAGTGTGGCAGTTCTTTGCGAAGATCTTCGATTACGCGGAAATTGAACCTTGACAGCCATGGCGGCTGTGTGAAATCATGCAGAATCCGTAATTTAAAAAGGAGGGAGAATGTCCCCCGCTCCCAACCTGAGGTTCGGCAAAGCTCCGTACGAACGTCGGCACCATCAGCGATTCCCCATCAACGCGCAGACCCAGTACATCCTCACCGGAATCCGAGGGCAGGCCGTAACATCCGACATTAGCAGTGGTGGTGTCTTCCTCAAGACCGACCGCGTGCTGCCGGTCAGCAAGCAAATCCAGGTATTTATCGACTGGCCCGCGTTGCTGGATCAGCGGTGTCCACTGCGTCTGGTGATCACGGGAAAGGTGCTCCGCAGCGATGAATCGGGAAGCGCGATCGGAATAATCCGATACGACTTTAGGATTCGTCCGAAGCGGGCGACTCCCTTCGCGGCATAGATCACGATGCTATGTCGCAGCCACAATCCCCGCCCACTGTCCTGGTGCTCGATAGTGAGCTGGGTTTCATGCTCGCTCTTTCCCAGGAGCTGAGCAAACGTCAGATCGCGTGCTTTCCGGCCCGCACGGTGCAAGAGGCCCAATCTCTCCTATTGCAGTTCCGGTTGAAGCTGGACGCTCTGGTGACGCACTGCGGCCGCCCGGGCGCCTGCGGATTTGCCGAGGCGGTGACCCAAGACCGTCCCGGCGTGCCGATTGTGGGGATAATCTCCGAACGTCACCGCTGCCGACGATGCGCGGACCGGCTGGCCGCGCAATTGCGGGATCCCGAAGACCGGGGTCCGGAGCGGATCAGCCATTGCGCGGACGTCATTGAAATGCTGGTCAGGGGACACAAGCGGCGCGCGCACCGCGCGGGCTGAGACCGCTCAGGACCGAGCGGACACGGGGTCTAGGGGCTCCGTCGGAGCGCTTTTGCGGCTCTACTGGGACAAAGGCCAGAATCGCCTGCCCCACGAACCTAGAGCAACTCAGCGGTGGAGAAGAAGAAGCCCAATTCCTGCCGGGCGGTTTCGGGAGCATCGGAGCCGTGGATGCAATTGTGCTCGATGCTGGCGGCGAACCGCTTGCGGATGGTGCCTTCGGCGGCGTTCGCTGGGTTGGTGGCGCCCATGACCTCGCGAAGCTTGGCGATGGCGTCCTCGCGCTCCAGAGCCATGACGATGACGGGACCCTCGGTCATGAACTTCACCAGGCTCTCATAGAACGGGCGTTCTTTGTGAACGGCATAAAATCCCCGGGCCTGCGCTAGGGTAAGACGGGTCATCCGTAACCCCAGAACCGTAAAGCCGGCCTTTTGGATCAAGGCCAGGATCTCGCCGGCCTGGCCGGCGGCCACGGCATCGGGTTTGATGGCGGAAAACGTGCGTTCGACACTCATAAACGGCTTTGTACTTTCTCTCCTAGTTCGGCCGGGGAGGCGCAAACCGTGATGCCTGCCTCCTTCATGGCCTGAATCTTGTCGGAAGCCTTGCCGGAGCCGCCGGAGATGATGGCGCCGGCATGACCCATGCGGCGTCCCGGCGGGGCGGTCTGGCCGGCAATGAAGCCCACCACCGGCTTCTTCACATGGGCTTTGACGTAAGCGGCCGCGGTTTCTTCGGCGTTGCCGCCGATCTCGCCAATCATAATGATGGCGTGGGTGTCCGGGTCTTGATTGAAGAGCGTGAGCGCATCGACGAAATTGGTGCCGATTATTGGGTCGCCGCCGATGCCGATGCAGGTGGATTGTCCGATACCGAGCTTGCTCAGTTGGCCGACGGCTTCATAGGTGAGGGTGCCGGAACGCGAGACGACGCCGACATGGCCCTGCTTATGAATATGCGCCGGCATGATTCCAATTTTGCATTTGCCGGGCGAGATAATGCCGGGGCAATTGGGGCCGATCAGGCGCGTCTTCTTCCCTTGTAAGAATTCCCAGGCGCGGACCATATCTAAGGCCGGGATGCCTTCGGTGATGCAGACCACCAGGGCAATGCCGGCGTCGGCGGCTTCCATGATGGCGTCCGCGGCAAAGGGCGGGGGAACGAAGATGACGGAAGCGTTGGCGGAGGTGTTTTTCACGGCCTGGGCCACGGTATCGAAGACAGGCAGGTCCAGATGTTTCGTGCCGCCCTTGCCGGGTGTGACTCCGCCCACCACCTGGGTGCCGTAGGCGATGGCCTGCTGGGCGTGAAAGGTACCTTCCTTGCCGGTGAATCCCTGAACGATCAGGCGCGTGTGTTGATCTACGAGTACGCTCATCCGTTGTCCCTATTGCGCCGCCAGCTTGACGACCTTTTCGGCAGCGTCGCGCATGTCCTGCCCCACGGTGAAATTGAATCCCGATTCGAGGAGGATCTTGCGGCCCTGCTCGACGTTGGTACCTTCCATGCGCACCACGATGGGGACTTTGATGTTGAGATCGCGCGCGGCGGCGACCACGCCGGTAGCTAATGTGTCACATCGTAAAATGCCGCCGAAAATATTGATAAGAACTGCTTTTACATTCTTGTCGGAGAGCAGAATCCGGAACGCGTTCTTGACTTGTTCGGCATTGGCGCCGCCGCCGACATCGAGGAAGTTGGCGGGGCTGCCTCCGGCGTACTTGATGATGTCCATGGTGGCCATGGCGAGGCCGGCGCCATTGACCATGCAGCCGACGGTGCCCTCGAGTTTGATGTAATTCAGGCTGTGCTTGGAGGCTTCGACCTCGAGCGGATCCTCTTCGTTAATGTCGCGCAACTCCAGCAGGTTCTTGTGACGGTAGAGGGCGTTGTCGTCGAAGTTGATCTTGGCGTCGAGCGCGACCACCCGGCCGTCCTGGGTGAGGATGAAGGGATTGATCTCGGCGAGCGACGCGTCGGTGGCGATGCAAGCTTTGACGAGCGCGGTCATGGCGGCGGCCGCGGCGGGGACGCTGGCTGCGGGAATCCCGATGCCGAAGGCCAGCTTGCGGGCTTGGTAGGGGGAAAGGCCGTCGCCGGGCTCAAAGGTTTCCTTGAGGATCAGGTCGGGCGTCTTAGCGGCGACTTCTTCGATCTCCATGCCGCCGGAGGCGGAAGCCATGAAGACCGGCTTGCCTTGCACGCGGTCGAGCACGATGCCGAGGTAGAGCTCACGCTCGATGGGCAGGGTTTCTTCCACCAGCAGGCGCTGCACAACGCGGCCTTCGGGGCCGGTCTGATGGGTGACGAGCGTCATGCCGAGGATCTTGTCGGCGATGGCTGCGGCCTCGGCGGCGTCTTTGGCCACTTTGACTCCGCCGCCTTTGCCGCGTCCTCCGGCATGAATCTGGGCCTTTACCACGACGCTGCCGCCGATTTTTTTGGCGGCCGCTTCGGCCTCTTCGACGGTGAAGGCCACCTCGCCCCGCGGCACGGGAACATGGTATTGAGCCAGGATGGCCTTGGCTTGATACTCGTGAATTTTCATGGAAAATCTGCGGGTGTTCGGGTGACGAACAGGGCCGAAAATTCACTATAACATGGCCTCGGCGCGGGGCGGCGCAACGCGCAGGGGCGTTGGGCTTTGGTAGAATCGGTGCAATTCGATGTCGCTCGCGGCTGGCGACCAGCTCGGACCGTACGAGATTCTCACCTCGGTCGGCAAGGGTGGGATGGGCGAGGTCTATCGCCCGCGCGATAGCAAACCGGCCCCGTGTTTCGCGCCGGTACGCCCAAGATGCTGTTCGACAAGCCCGGGTTCTACGACGTCGCGCCCGACGGCAAGCGGTTCTTGTTACTCAAGCCGGTCGCCGCGCCCGACCAGCAGACCGAGGTGCACGTGGTCCTCAACTGGGTTGAAGAAGTGCGGCGGCGGGTGCCGGCGATCCAATAGAGCTCGCCGGTGGCGCTAGAAGCTGACTCCCGGTTGGCTTGTGCTAGCATGGCGGACAAGCCCGGCATTCCATTGAATATGTCCCTCCTGCCCTACCTTGAGCGTGTGGTTGCGCGAGGCAGCCTGTCTGCCGAAGAGGCGCGGGCGGCCATGGAGACCATCTTGTCGGGGCAAGCCAGCCAGCCGCAGATCGCCGCGTTTCTGGTGGCACTCCACATGAAGGGCGAGACGGTGGAGGAGTTGGTGGGGTTCGCGCGCGCCATGCGGCGGATGGCGACGCCGGTGGATGCGCAGGTAGGCGGCGAACCCCTGCTCGATACCTGCGGCACGGGCGGCGACCGCTCCGGGACGTTCAACATTTCGACGCTGGCGGCGTTTGTGGTGGCGGGGGCGGGTGTGCGCGTGGCCAAACACGGCAACCGGTCGATCTCGAGCCAATGCGGCAGCGCAGACCTGCTGGAATCGATGGGAATCCAGGTGGCAGTCACAGCGGAGCAGGCAGGGCGCGCCATTCGCGAGATTGGGATCGGTTTCTTGTTCGCGCCGACGATGCACACCGCCATGAAGCATGCGCAGCCGGTGCGGGTGGATCTCAAACTGCGGACGGTGTTCAATCTGCTGGGTCCGTTGACGAATCCGGCGGGGGCGAATGCACAGGTGACGGGGGCGCCGTCGGCGCATGCGGCGGAACTCATTGCGGGAGCGCTGGCGGCACTGGGGCTAGAGCACGGGTTCGTGGTGCACGGGTCGGACGGGCTGGATGAAATCACCATCACGGGGCCCACGCTGGTGTTCGAGGTCTGCGGCGGTCAGGTGGAGCAGCGCACGGTGACGCCGGATGACTTTGGCGTGGCGGTGGCGGAGGCGGAGGCTCTGCGCGGCGGCAACCGCGCGCGGAACCTGATGATCGCGCGGGAGGTGTTGAGCGGCTGTCCCGGGCCGCAGCGCGACATTGTGCTGGTGAACGCCAGCGCGGGGCTGGTAGCGGCGGGACGGGCCGCGTCCTTTCGGGAAGCGATGTCCGTGGCTGCGGCTTCCGTGGACAGCGGCGCCGCGAAAGAAAAGGCCGACGCCCTGGCGCGTTTTACGGCCGTGGGATAATGCGGCCGGAGAAGATTGCCGTGCGGAGTGAAAACTGGCCCGAGCTGCCTCTGGCGGCGTGGAAAGAAACCTACGCCACGCTGCACATGTGGACGCAGATCGTGGGGAAGGTGCGGCTGGCGCTCAGTCCGCCCATCAATCATTGGTGGCATGCCACGTTCTACGTGAGCGCGCGCGGGCTGACCACGTCGCCGATTCCGTATGGCCCGGGAATCTTCGAAGTGGAATTCGATTTGGTCGGCCATCAGGTTTCGATCCGGGTCAGCGACGGTCAAACGAAATCGATCGCGCTCTATCCGCGATCCGTCGCGGATTTCTATCGGGAATTCCTGCGGACGCTGGCATCGCTGGGGATCGAAGTGAAGATCTGGCCGATGCCGGTGGAGGTTCCGGAGCCGATCCGGTTCGATCAAGATGAGCAGCATGCCGCGTATGATGCGGAATACGCGAATCGGTTCTGGAGAATCCTGACGCAGACCGATTCGATTCTGAAGGAATTTCGCGGGCGGTTTCAGGGAAAATGCAGCCCGGTCCATTTCTTCTGGGGCAGTTTTGACCTGGCCGTGACGAGGTTTTCGGGACGTCCGGCACCGGAGCGTCCGGGCGCGGACCGAATGACGCGAGAGGCGTATTCGCAGGAATGCTCGAGCGCCGGATTCTGGCCGGGGGGCGGGGGAGTGGACGGCGCTGCGTTTTATGCGTACACCGTGCCGGAGCCCGAGGGTTATTCCACGCAGTTGGTTCGGCCGGCGGCGGCGTCCTATCATCCGGGACTGCGCGAATATCTATTGATGTATGACGAGATGCGGCGATCAGCATCGCCGCGAGAGGCGCTATTGGAGTTTCTGGAGAGCACCTATCAGGCCGGCGCGACGACCGGGCGCTGGGACCAGGCGCGACCGGGATCAGCGCACGCAGGGTAATCGGAGGATCTCATGGCTGCAAAGTGTAAACACCAGGATCAGATCAAGATTCTGCGGACCAGCAAGCAGGTCTGTGAAGAGTGCGTCAAGACCGGCGACACCTGGGTTCACCTGCGGCTGTGCCTGTTCTGCGGCAAGGTGGGTTGCTGCGACTCTTCGAAGAACAAGCATGCGACCAAGCACTTCCACGCGACGAAGCACGCCCTCATTCGTTCGATCGAGCCCGGGGAGGATTGGATCTGGTGTTACGTGGATGAAATCATGGCGGGGAAGATCACCTGACCCCGTCTATCCGATGCCCGAGTAGCGCTTGAAGATCTGCGGCAGGTTCTGCGAAAACGCCGAGCGCGCCATCACCATATCGCAACCGGCTTCCTGGGCGCTCTGCTTGAGTTCGGCCTGAATGTGTGAGAGATAGCCGATGAGGTTGATGCCCTTGGTTTCCGGCGCTCCCTTCAGCCGGGTGATCAAGTTGAGCGGCTCCACGCTTTCGAAGTTGAGATCGAAAATAATCAGCGCGGGTTTTTCGTGGTGGGCCTTCTCGATGACCGACGGACCCTCCTTAACGAACTCCAGCACGAGGCTGGCGCGCTTGGCGGCTTCGGAGAGCTTCACCGAGAAGAACAGATCGCTGACGACCGCCAGGATTCTCTTCGATCCCTGATTCTGCATGGCAATTTGGCTACTTCGAAAAATCCTTGTCTCTGAGTACTAGGAGGAGGGAAGCAATGATTCTACCATGGAAGTCATGGATGTCCACTCCTGGTCTCAACCCGAACGAATTCGCGTGCGCCATCTCGAATTAAATCTCGACGTGCGCTTTGACCGAAAGATTCTAGAGGGCTCGGTAACCTTGCGGTTTGACGCCACGACGGAGCCGGAGCTGGTGCTGGACACGCGCGACCTGGAGATTCACTCGGTGGAGAACGCGGCGGGGTTTGAGCTGGGCGCGCGGGACGCGATTCTGGGCGCGCCGCTGCGCATCCAACTGGCGCAGGGATGTTCGTGGGTACGGGTGCGGTATTCCACTTCGCCGGATGCTTCCGGCCTGCAATGGCTCGACCCGGCGCAGACCGCCGGCAAACGGTATCCGTTTCTCTATACGCAGTCGCAGGCCATTCATGCGCGCAGTTGGATTCCGCTGCAGGACACGCCGGGAGTCCGGGTGACGTTTCAAGGGCGGGTGCGTGCGCCAGCCGGCCTACACGCGGTGATGGCGGCGGAGCGGGCGGGGGAACACTTCCGGATGCAGCGGCCGGTGCCATCGTATTTGATCGCGCTGGCGGCGGGAGCATTGGAATTCAAGCCGCTGGGGGAGCGGTGCGGCGTTTTCGCCGAGGCGGAGCTCATCGACACGGCGGCGCGCGAGTTTGCCGACACGGAGGCCATGGTCCGCGCGGTGGAAGGAATGTATGGTCCGTACCGATGGGGCCGCTACGATCTACTCGTGTTGCCTCCCAGCTTTCCATTTGGCGGCATGGAAAACCCGTGCCTCACCTTCGCGACGCCCACCATCCTGGCTGGTGACAAGAGCCTGGTGTCGCTGGTGGCGCACGAGCTGGCGCACTCCTGGTCCGGGAACCTTGTGACCAATGCGACCTGGAGCGACTTCTGGCTGAACGAAGGCTTCACCGTCTATCTGGAGCGGCGCATTCTGGAGAAAGTCTACGGGCAGGATCGGGAGGAGATGGAAGCGGTGCTGGGGCGGCGGGAGCTGGACCGGGAAATGGCGGGCCTGCCGGAACCCGACCGCGTGCTGCACCTGGAATTGACGGGCCGCGATCCGGATGACGGATGCACGCTGGTTCCGTACGAGAAAGGCGCGCTGCTGCTGCGCACCATCGAGCGGGAGGTGGGAAGAGACCGGTTCGACGCGTTTCTGCGTTCCTACTTCGACCACTTCGCATTCCAGAGCATCACCACGGCCGATTTCTTAGACTACTTGCGGAGGGAACTGCCGGTGACGACCGCGCTGGATGAATGGATCTACCGGCCGGGCGTCCCGTTGGACGCCGCCGAGCCGCGCTCCGACGCGTTTCAACGCATCGAGGCCGCGGCGGCCCGATGGCAGCAAGGTCAGGCGATCGATACCAGCGGTTGGAGCACGCAGCTCTGGCTGCATTTTCTGCGGACGCTTGACACGCCCGATCAGGCGCGGCTGGACCGGGAGTTTCATCTCACGGACGCCACCAACTCGGAGATTCTGCATCAATGGCTGCTCATGGCAGTCCGCTCGGGATACGAACCGGCATTTCCCCGGATGGAGGAATTCCTCAAGACCGTAGGGCGACGAAAATTTCTGAAGCCGTTGTACACGGAACTGATGAAGACTCCGGCAGGGAAGGAGCGGGCGCGCCGGATTTATCAGAGCGCGCGAGCCGGCTATCATCCGATCGCGCAGACCACCATCGACGCTCTGGTGGGAGGCGCCTGAGCGGCGGGAGTGAATTTACGCGACGGCAAGCTCCGTCCGTGACATACTGGCGGATTGATGCCGAAGGTTCTGATTGCAGGAGGCGGGCTGGCGGGGATGGCGGCAGCCGCGGCGCTGGGCGGCGCCGGGTTCGAGGTGGAGCTGTTCGAATCTCGGGCCTACCTGGGCGGCCGGGCAACGTCCTATCCGGTGCCGGGGTCGCCGGACGAAGAGGCGGAAACCATCGACAACTGCCAGCACATCCTGCTGCGCTGCTGCGTCAACCTGCTGGATTTTTACGAGCGGTTGGGAATCCGCGACCGCATTCGGTTTTACCGCGAGTTCTACTTCATCGAGCCGGGAGGCCGGATCTCCATTTTTCGGCGGGGCCGGCTGCCCGCGCCGCTTCATTTTACGGGCGCATTCCTGCGAATGAAGTGTCTGGGGCGCGCGGACAAGATCGGTATCGTCTGCGCCCTGGCGGCGCTGCGGCGCGAGCGCACGCGGCGCACGGATCTGGACCGAATCAGCATGCTGGACTGGCTGCTGCAAAAGCGCCAAACACCGCGGGCGATCGATCGCTTCTGGCGGCAGGTCCTGGTCAGCGCGGTCAATGAAGATCTGGACCGCATGGCCGCGCGCCATGGGTTTCAAGTCTTCTGGCTGAGTTTTCTGTCGCGGGCCGATTCCTATGAGATGGGCGTGCCCGCGGTGCCGCTGGGGGATCTGTATTCGGCCGAGGCGTGGCAGCGTCTCGGCAGGGTCAGCATCCACTTTCGTTGCCCGGTGGAGCGGATCACGGGGGCGGGCTTTACGGTGGGAGGCCGGCTGCATGCGGCGGATCACTACGTATGCGCGGTTCCTTTCGAGCGCCTGGAAAGTCTGGGCCTGCCGGCGCCGCCGTTCAGCCATTCGCCCATTACCGGGGTGCACCTATGGTTCGACCGCGAAATCACCACGCTGCCGCACGCCACGCTGCTGGACCGGACCATTCAATGGATGTTCAACAAGAATGGAGGGCGCTATCTGCAACTAGTGGTCAGCGCGTCGCGCGATCTCACGAATCTGTCGCGGAACGAGATCATCGATATTGCGGTGGGCGACCTGCGGCTGTTCTTCCCGCGGGTGCGAGAGGCTCACCTGGTGAAGGCGCACGTGGTGAAGGAGCAGCGGGCCACATTTTCGGCGGCCCCCGAGACCGATGCGCTGCGTCCGGATCCGGTGTGCGGGATCCCGAACGTTTTTCTAGCGGGAGACTGGACCCGCACCGGCTGGCCGGCCACCATGGAAGGCGCGGTGCGGAGCGGATACGCCGCGGCCGAAGCCGTGGCGCGGGCGGCTGGGAAGCCTTCCACATTCCTTCTTCCGGACGTGGCCTGAATCGTTCGGGCTTCGACGCCGCCGGCTGCTCCCCCGAGTCCGATCGCTGCCGTCTTCGGCAGCGATATTTCGGCCCGTGGAAGTTGGTGAACACGCATTCCAGCGAAGAAACCAATACCACTTATAAGCGGTTTGATAACTATCGGTAACAGAGGGCTAGTGGCCTGTAGGAACTGTTATTGAGGGGCTTCCTATGCTAAAAGTACTGAAAGTATGCAGATCGTGACCGAATCGGTCACGGGATCCGGAAGTGGGCATAGGTGGTAAGAGACAACCAATTCAATTTTTAGGAGCAAACACCATGACGTATTTCACCAACTTTTTTCGGGACGAACAGGGACAGGATCTGATCGAATACACGCTGCTCATGGCCTTCGTGGCCCTGGCTTCGGCGGCTCTGTTCATTGGCGCCGGCAACAGCATTAAAGGCATCTGGTCCGTCACCAATACCCAGCTCGCGGCCGCGAATTCGTCAGCCAGCTAAGACCTTGCTGATTAGTCAGGGGGTGTGTCAAGCGGCGACGTCCATAGGACGTGACGTTTCGTTGCTCAGATAGTGTTGAATGATCGCCTCGGTGACGGCCGAGACACGGCGCTCTTTCTTGGCGCCTTCTCCCTCAAGGTAGTGGGTTTGGACCACCCACTACCGGCTCTTTCTTTCCCTCCGCGGACTAGGCTATCCACCTGATAACGAGAACCGTATCATATCTGTAGCTACGAAAAAATACGACCGACCATTGAGAACTCTGGTTAGCCGGCAGTGATCGCGTACGGCCTTCTTCCGTTGATTCGGTTCTGGCCCGCTACGGCGAAGGTGCTTTCTTCACGAGGCGAATCTCGAAGAGCTTGGGCCAGAGTTTACCGGTTACGAATAACCGGCCGCTTTGGGCGTCAAAGGCGATCCCGTTGAGAACATCCACCTGGCGGAGGCGATCCTCGGGGCCGAGGATTCCCGTCAAATCAATCCAGCCGACCACTTTGCCGGATGCCGGATCAATGCGCGCGATACGGTCGGTCTGCCAGATGTTGGCGTAGATCTCACCGTTGACCCATTCCAACTCGTTGATCTCGGTGACGGGACGTCCGTCGTCGGTGACTCGCAGGCGGCCGGTCTCCTGAAGCGTCTCGGGATTCCAGAAACGAAGATCAGCCGTGCCGTCACTCATGATGATGCGGTTGCCATCCTGGGTAAGGCCCCAGCCCTCTCCGGGATAGGTAAACTGGCGCTTTAGGTCGAAGCTAGCGAGGTTATAGACAAAGCCGGCCTGGGTCTGCCAGGTGATCTCCAGCAGACGATCCTTCCAGTTGATGATGCCCTCTCCGAAGTACTGTTCCGGCAGGTCTCGCTTGTCGAGGACCTCTCCGGTTTCGAGGCGCACCTTGCGGATGGAGGATCGGCCATTCAGTCCGGTACCCTCATACAGGAACCCATTGAGATAGAACAGGCCCTGGGTAAACGCGTCGGGATCGTGGGGATACGCATGGACGACCTGATAGCCATACTCCGGAATACCGCTAGCCTGGGAGACAGGCCCGCAGGCCGCTGCCGACAAGACCGCCACCACCACCAGAATTCGCATCGCTCTGTCTAGCGTACCGTGAAAGAGGAGAAGCTTGGGAGAGCAGCTTCTTGGGCTGCACGGTAGTCCTCGGTTAACCGAAGTTAGCCCCATTCACTCTACCACCAACAACTGTTGCACATCAGATAAACGTGCTATAAGTTCTAGTACGTTGAATCGAACAGTGAACTGTGGGCACAAAGACCGGCGAAGGGCTGTCGATTTCAACACTAACTCAAACCCTCCAAGGAGCAGATCAATGACATTTATCAGAAACTTCTGGCAGGACGACCAAGGACAAGACCTGATTGAGTACACGCTGTTGATGGCGTTCGTGGCCCTAGCCTCCGCGGCCCTGTTCATCGGCGCGGGAAACAGCATCAAGGGCATCTGGTCCGTGACCAACACCCAGCTCGCGGCTGCCAATTCGTCCGCCAGCTAGCCTCGTGGGAATCACACTCGGGGCGGTGCCAGGTCAACCAAGCCAGCCGCCCCACCCTTTCCCTTCAGTTTCTTCCCGCCCGATGCCTACGTGTAGCTTCATCCATTGAAATCACTCCATCGCTTCTGAATCCGGAAAGTTCCGTTGATCGCCGCCGATGCCCGCACCGGCTTGCCGGGGCGAGAGGGCCACGAATCAGGGCTCATGGCGAGCTTGGCCGGCCCGACAAGCCGGCTTAAAAGGGAAAGTCCGGGGTGGAAGCCTGCTGGTAGACGCCCGCCTTCGACAGATAGCGATAGGGATTGACGGGGGCCCCGGCGATGCGGACTTCATAGTGGAGGTGAGGAGCGGTGACGCGGCCGGTGCTCCCGACCATTCCCACGGCCTCCCCACGGCGGACACCTTGGCCCACGTAGGCCAGAAACCGCGACAGGTGGGCATAGTAGGTCTGAATGCCGCCGCCGTGATCCACGATCACGAGGCGCCCGTAGCCCCCTCTCCACTCGGAGAAGCTGACCACGCCGTCGGCGGTGGCTCGAACGGGAGTGCCGGCCGGGGCGCTGATGTCGACGCCGGTGTGAAACTCGCCTTCCCCATTGAAGGGGTCGTCGCGCTCGCCGAACGGCCCCATCAGGCGGCCATTGACGGGCCACAGGCTCGGCTGCGACACCACTTGCTGCTGTTTCCGGCTTTGGAGGGAAAGCGAATTCACGCTGCGGAGGAAGTTGTAGTCCTCCACGCTCTCGGCAAACGTGGGGACCAGCTTACCTTCGGCGGAGATATCGGGCGGCCCTTCCAGTTTCTGTTTGATCCCATACGCAACCGACACTTCGCGAGCATAAAGCTGCAGACTGGCGAGCTGATCGTTAGTCTGGCTGACGGTCTTTTGCAGATTCTGATAGCGAACCCGGAGGTTATCGGCTTCGCGCCGGAGGGCGTTGTAGTTGGCGACCTTCCACGCCATGCGCGCGTAACTCGCGACAAACCCGAAAACCGAGAAGCTGCCGATGAGGGCCAGCGCCATCACGGCATACACGGCCTGGTGCGGGACGTGGATGCGCCGAAGCCGGCCGTGCAACGAGTGGGCCAGCACCAGCACGAAGTATTCCTGCTTTTTCATCCTGTTTCTACCCCGGACTCCCGTGGTTTCAGAAATCGCTCACGGGTGTTGACCCCGTGGGATCGATACTCGGCGAACTACAGACTGTAACAATTTCCCACTGCCCTGTCAACCCTTGCAACTAGTTGAAAGAATTGATATTATCCGATGATAACAGTGCCCCGTCGACTTCCTGGCAAGTTCTTTCTGCGTAATTTGGTGGAGAAGCGCGGTCTGCTCTATCAACTGGTGCGCCGGGACTTCGAGCAGCGGTTCGTTGGTTCCGCCATCGGGTGGGTCTGGGGTCTGATCCATCCCCTGGTGCTCCTGGTGAGCTGGTATTTCGTGTTCCAAGTTGCCCTGAAGGTGACACTGCCCCCCACCGAAGTCACGCAAAACTACCCGATGTTCGTGTTTGCCGGCATGCTCCCATGGCTGCTGTTCAGCGACACCGTGCAACGCTCGGCCTCGAGCGTGTTGGAACAGGGCAATCTGATCACCAAGACCATCTTTCCGGCGGAGATGATCCCGATTTCGGTGTTCCTTTCCACACTGATCAGCCACCTCCTGGCGCTGGTGCTGCTGGTGGGCGCGGCTGCGGTGGCGTTGAAGCAAGTCAGCGTATTTGTGCTGTTGCTGCCCCTCTATATGCTGGCCATCGGCTTGTTCGCGGTGGGGGTTGGCTGGATCGTTGCCGGATTGCATGTGTACCTGCGGGACACCGCGCAAGTGGTCAGCGTGATCCTGACCTTCTGGTTCTGGCTGACACCGATCATGATTAGCGACCAACGATTTCCCCCAGGGACACGTTTCCTGCTTTTAGCCAATCCACTGTTCTACGTGGTCCGAGGCTATCGCGACCTGCTCCTCAGCCACCGGGTTCCGAGTGTCCGGGATCTAGCGATCGCCGCGGCCTATGGGGGCATTGCCTTCGTGGTGGGGGGCTTATTCTTCCGCCACATGAAGCGCGGGTTCGCCGACGTGCTGTAAGCCAGTACACGAAGTAAAAGAATCTTAACGTGAAGTTATCGAAATGCGGGAGAACTTCCTCGCCCTATCTGCATTTACACGGCTAGAGACGTGGTTGATACAGCCACGAAAGGAGACCACAATGAGGAAGTTACTATTCGGCGCCGCTATGTCGGCGGCTTTCGTACTGGGACTGTCTGCTCAGGACTCTCCGGCTCCGGCCGCAGCCCAACCGGCGGAGGGGCGTATCCAGAAGCGCAAAGAGAACCAGCAGGACCGGATTGCGCAGGGGGTTTCGTCCGGGCAATTGACGGCCGGAGAAACCGCAAACCTTGAACACAAGGAAGCCAAAGTCAACCGGGAAGTTCGCAAGGATCGAAAAGCCAACAGTGGGACTCTAACGCCACAGGAGAAAAGTCAAGTCAACAGGCAGCAAAACCGGCTCAGCCGGAAGATCTACCGGGACAAGCACAATGGGAAGGTCCAGCCCAAGTAAAACGGATCCCCGCAGGGCTCAAGGCCGCCGGCGAAGACGTCGTCCGGCGGTCTTCGCTTGTCTAACTCCCGCCGGTAGCCGCGCTGTAACCCTGAGTAATGTCCGAATTGCTAGTTTGCCAGATTGTGTTTACCGCAGATCTTCCGCTTCCGATCAGTGCGGCGCAAGCGATCGCAATGAAGGTGATCAGCAGAGAGTATTCGATGAGGTCCTGGCCGTCCTCCTCAACCCAAAAACTACCGAGCCATTGAGCCATTGGTGCCTCCTCGATTATTAGATCCGATTCTGTGCCGAATGGCAAGACATTCTCCGCGAAGTTAGTACAAAAATCCCATTATTTTCAGATAGATATACAAGCTGTAGTAACTTCTGGCAACAGCAGATGTCCACCTTGGGTTATCGAAGGTTACTAGGGCCGGCGAACGAAGAATAAGTATGTGGGCTCAACGCCGCAGAGCCGCATGCAGAATCCGGCCCGCCCGAAATGCAGCGAGGTGAGGATCCGGCAAAACTCAACCCGCTCTGCGCCATGAGCTGAACGTCAAGCGTTGGCTCGTAATCGGGGAGATAGCCGACGTCGGCTTGGAGGCCGGCCCCGTCCCAGGCTCGGGAGCATATATCGGCAAATTGCGCGGCGAGCTTGGCCGCGCGGCCCCGGCCGAGTATCCGGATACGGTCGGGCAGCCTGATCGGAGAGGCTGCTGGTGCCGTCCGCGCTGGGGGCGGCATCCGGGCTGGTAAAGATCCGCGCGTGAACCACCGCGAGATCCTGGCGCACGAGAAACCGCAGCAGACGAAATGAATACGGAGAGAAACCGCAAGGACCAGGATAGCGGGAACAGGAAGGGAGAAGGTATTGGAGCGCACCACTCGGCCGTGCCGACCCCCGTTATTGACCCTCGTTTGTAAACGGGGTGGGCGTCCTCCGAGCGCTTTCAGGCTTCTCCCTTGCGAGATCCACAGGCAACCCCGCCGGGAGCTTGCACACCAGCGCGTTGTAATCGAGTCGGACTCCCTATTTTGATAGTGTTAGGATCAAAATAGGCGAGCCGGCACCTGCATTGCAGACGCGCTCCAAGAGGTAGTTTACCCCAATCCTGGTTCCTATTCAATGAACTTCGGATGCGAAAACAGGAAGTGATCGAAGTAATAATGCATTAACAGGGCGCTGAGGACTACCACAAAATAGCTTTGATCCGCTGCCAGCGAAGTGACCGCGCGTACCACTAAGGTCAATATCACCAGCACGCCCGTAGCCCCCAAAAAGCAGAGGTAATACAGCGTCATGCTGTCACGGCGGACCAGGGTTTGGACGAAACCGCTATGGATCTCGCCGCGCTGGGCGCGGAGACGGTTGATCAACCAGAGCAGGAACAAGTATTGAAACGAATGCCAGGTGTTGTATCCCTGAAACAAGACGTCCAGGTTTGATCCCAAGGGCAGACAGAAGGAAACCACGGTGGTGATGCCGATCAACAGGGTCTTGGGGATGCTGGCCCGGCGCTCGCGAAATTCGAGGACAGTTTTGGCGATCCAAGCCAGCAAGAACAAGCCGAAGACCACGCCAGCGACGATCGGCAAGTGAAGGTGTGTCACCCATTCGGGATATGGCAGCAGCACGCCCCCAACGCGGAACTGACGCAGCGACAGTTTGTATAACCCGATCGGATAGAGGCCGGTCAAGATGAGGCCGTAGTCCACAGCCCGAGACCAAGCCGGCTCCCGGAGGCCGCTGCGGGTTCGGTAACAATCGGTCAAGTAAATGATCTGATGCAGGACATGCAGCGAAGCCCACGTGAAGAAAAAGGTAATGAGGAGGGTGTACTGCTTGACTCCGAGGTACACGACGCCGATGGGCAACAGAATGGCGAGCTTCGAATACCAGGGGTACCGCCCGCGAAAGTTGCCGTCGAGAATGGTGTACGTGATAGTGGAAAACAGATGCGGTCCGCCGACTAACGCCGCCACCGTGATGTTGATTAAGTCGATGGCTTGCTCGGGCTTCATCCATCCGGCGGTCTGAACCACCCAGGCCACCAGGAAGGGCAGGGGAACCAGGATGGCGCTGCCGATGAGCAGAGGCAGATCCCAAGAAGGCTTGTAAATCCAACCCGGCCGTCGGCCGGAGATCAGGACGGGTGCGGTGGCGAAAGCGGACATAGCGAGCATCATACGCCAGAGCGATTCCGAATTCATCTGGGGTGTTGGATGCCCGGTACGGCGGGCCCCGGGGCGCTTGTATTCGGTTCTCCCTTGGCATAGGATTGAGTGCTACAAAGGACGGCAGATCCGATGCGATTATCGGTAATTTGTGTTTTGGCTGGGGTTGCGAGCCTGATGGTGTGGGCTCAGCAGGCCTCTCCGCGCATGATTTCGGTTGACCCGCCCAGCGGAAAACAAGGCGATCTGATTGCCGTCACCGGTGAGAATCTGCAGAAAGACCAAGTCGCCAAGGTCTTCCTCACGGACGGCAAGAACGATACACCGGTGGAAGTGACGGAACAGACCGCGACGACCATCAAATTCAAAATACCGGAGAAAATTCATGCCGGGCGCGTGTCCTTACTGATTCTGACGGGCGGCGCCGCTCCGCAGTATCTCGAAGAGCCCGTCAAAATAGAGATCCAGCAGTAGGCGGGCCGCCCGGGGTCCGCGGCCGCCGATTCCGGGTGAATCCAGCGGAGCTCGTGGGTCAGAGGCGGCGGTAGGGCGCCGTCAGATACTTGCGGGATTCCTGCGCCGCGGCCGCCTCGGGAGCGAAGGCGATACATTGCCTGTACGCTTGCAAGGCTTGGGCGCGGAGATCCTTCATATCGTAAATCTGGCCAATCCGCAGATAGGCGAGGGCGCCGGTATTGAGATCGATCTCTTGGGCCGACGCCGTCACCTTCTGGAGGTTCTCCAGCGCGCCGTCCAGGTCCCGGTACCAGAATTCGATGGTGCCTTGTTGGAAGTAGATCTTCTCCCACGGAAGCCGGTCATATCCGGGGGCCTGACTGGTCTTGAGTTTCTTGAGCTCGTCGACCACTGCCAGGGCGCGCACTCCGTCACCTGCCAGGCTATACATCTGCGAAAGTTCCAGGCGCAGCAGGAAATTTCGGGGGAAGCGGCGAATCAAATCTTCGATCAGCGGCACCGCCGTCAGCGGTTGATTCTCGCGGCGATAGAGGGCGCAGAGAAAGATCTCGGCGTCCACGCGGTTGAGGCGGCCGTGGTGCGCGACATCCTGGATGGTCCGAATGCCTTTCTCCTTGTCGCCATGAATGCCGGCCACCAATCCGAGCATCCGGTAGACCAACGGCAGGCTGCCGACGATGTAATCATGCAGGCCCTGTACCAGGCGGGCGTCCACGTTGGCAGGTTCGAGTTCGGTAATGCGGTTATGCAGCTTGCGGGCGGCGGTGGCGTCGCGCAGCGAATCGCGCCACGATTTCTTCACGACCCAGTAGTAGTTCGCCCGCAGTCCATAGGAGATGCCCAGCGAGTACATGGCGCCGGTATCGTTGGGGTTGCGGTTCAGCCGGGCCTGGGAAAGCGCCATGGCCTTGGCCACCTCATCAAGAAACCGGCGCTCGGTTTCCGGCGAAGGATTCAGCTTGGGCCGGCGCAGGAAAGAATTGTCTCCCGAAACCAGCTCGCTTTCGAGCGCGCCGTCGCGGAACATCTCGCGGAACACCAGAGTTTGGGCCAGGTGATTGTGCAGATCGGGGGAATCGGGGGACTGCGCGATGGCCTGCTCGAAGGCGGCAATTGCGCGTTCGTACTCCAGGTTATAGAAATGATCGAAACCCTGGTCAACCAGGGACTCGGCTGCGGAAAGCGACGCCACACACGAGGCCAAGGCCAGCAAGGCCGGCAACCAGAGTCTCACAATCACTATCGTAGTTGCTCCAGCGCCCAGCGCGCAGCTTCCGCCACGGTATCGTGACCGCAGGCGGCCAGCCGCTCCAAGGGAGTGCGGAAACGGTCCAGGCCGCGGTTGCCCATGGCGAGGGCCACGTTTCGGAGAAAGCCGGCATAGCGCGGCCGCACCATGGGAGATTCGTGAAACATGGCGCGGAATTCCTCTTCCGTGAGTGCAGCCAGGTCTTCCAGCGGCGGCGCGAAGTGGCGCGGTTGAAACTCGGGCTCGATGGTCACCGGCGCGCGGCGGTTCCAGGGGCAAACGTCCTGGCAGATGTCGCAGCCAAAAATGTGCGGCCCGATTCCGGCGCGGGTCTCTCCGGGGGTACTGCCGCGCAGTTCGATGGTGAGATAGGAAATGCAGAGCCGGGCATCGAGCGAGTACCCGTTGTCCCTCGGGACCAGAGCGGCGGTGGGACAGGCATCGATGCAGCGGGTGCACGTGCCGCAGCGGTCGGGCGGGGGAGCATCGGGGGCGATCTCGAGCGACGTCAGCAGTTCGCCCAGAAAGAACCAAGAGCCTTGCGGCTGATTGATCAGGCAGGTATTCTTGCCGATCCAACCGAGGCCGGCCTGCCGTGCGTACGAACGCTCGAGCAACGGCACGGTGTCGACGCAGATCCTGGATTCGAAGCCGGCGCCGCAGCGTTCGCGTAGAAGAGCTTCCAGCCGCGCCAGGCCCCGGCGGACCACCAGGTGGTAGTCTTCACCCCAGGCGTAGCGGGAGATCCAGCCGCGCTCTGGGTCGTCCAAGCCCGTCGAGTGCGGCCATGGCGTGTGATAGAGTTTTCCGACGCAGATGACGGAACGGGCCGAGGGCAGGAGAGAGCGCGGGTCGTCGCGCACGGCGGCGCGGCGGTCGGTGAGATAGTTCATCTCGCCCGCAAACCCCGCCGCCGCCCACTGGTGATAGCCGTAGCGATCATCGACCGGTTCGGCTCGGGCCACGCCGGCAAGCTCGAAGCCGCACTGGCAGGCCAGGTCGCGAATTTCAGCGGAGGTCAAATCTCGAGTCCCACCGAACGCATGAGCTCCAGAGCATTGCTCTTGCGCACCACACCGGGGCGCATCCGGTAATCGAAGCGCATGTGGCCGTCTTCCAGGTGATCCTCGAAGTGCACGTTGGCGGCGCGCGGCGCGAGGACGTCGGCAATATGCGCCAGAGCCAGATCGTGCGTGGTAATCAAACCGAGGCCGCCGCGGTCCACCAGCCCGCGCGCCAGCGCTTCGGCGCCGATGCGTCGATCGTGCGAGTTGGTGCCGTGCAGAAACTCGTCGATCAAGAAGAGCACGGGGAGCGGCCCCGAAGTCTGATCGAGAATCTGGCGGATACGCAGAATCTCGGCATAGAATCGTGAGACGCCGCTGTGCAGCGAATCCACCACCTGGATTGAGGCGCCCACGGCCAGGGGCGAGAGAACCAGCCGCTTGGCCCGCACGGGAGCGCCGGCCTGCGCCAGGACGGCGTTCACTCCGAGGGTGCGCAGCAGCGTGCTCTTGCCCGACATATTCGACCCGCTGACCACGAGGAGCCGCAGGTCGCCGCCGAACTGGACATCATTGCGCACCATCTGGTTCTCCGGGAGCAGCGGGTGGCCGATGGCCTCGGCCTGGAGGCAAGGCGAAGTCTCGGAGAACTCCGGGAACGGGTCGTCCGGATGGTCGAAGGCGTGGCTGGCCAGCGAGCAGAGGGCTTCGATTTCGCCCACGGCCACCAGCCAGCGCCGCACCGACGGACCCGAATGCCGTCGCCATTGCTCAACGCCGATCGCGCCGTGAAGAGCCCAGAACACAAAGGGCTCCATCGCGCGGACGATCACGTGGTCCCGGGAATCCAGATGCTCCATGACGCGATTCAGGCGGGCCAGCCGCTTGGAGACAGGTTCGCCGCCGACATCGAGCAGCGCCCGTAACCGGGAAAGCAGGGGAGAACGGAATTGCTCGCGCTCGATCCGCAGCAGGACCTGCGAGAGGAGCCTGAGCTCGTGAGCCGATTCTTCGACGGCTTGGAGCACGGCTTCCACGCGTTCGCGCGTGCGATACCAGAAGAGGCTGTTGCCGAGGAGAACGACCAGGAAGAAGTCCCGCAACAGGACCGAAGTCCGTTCCGAGATTCGAATGATCGAGACTCGATCGAGGCCGAACGTGATGAAGAAGGCCAATCCCACAATGCCCAAGCCGGTGAGGACGGCAGCCGCGAGTTTCAGACCGCCGGAATTCAGCTGCGGCGGCGCTTCGCCCCAGGCCGCGAGAGACGTGGGATTCACTCCGGTGCGCGCCTCTTCCGCCAAAACGGCCAGATCTTCCCGCAGATCGACGCGGGGGCGCAGTTCGTCGATGGCTTCGTGGCGGGCACGAACCGTCTCGGGCGGGGCCGGGTGGAGCAGCCAACGCGCCAGCGTTTCTTCGCCGATGTGGGTTCGTGCCGTGGACAGGAATTCGAACAGCGAACCCTTGCCGAACAGATCCAGATCTTGCGCATAGGGATGGGCGGGATCGAGGTAGGATTGGCCGGTTTCGCCCGTGCCGGCCCAGTTGCCATCCAGGCGAGCCAAGGCGCGCTCGAAATATCGGACTGCGCGGCGGCTCAGTTCGAGCCGCTGGAGGATTCGCTCGTGAAGCACCACCAGGGCGGCAAAGACCGCCGCAGGCGCAATCACCCAAAGAATCCATAACGGGCGATCGAAGAGCGCGAGCCCGACGACCGCCAGCCCGGCCAGGATGGCGATCATCTTGGCGTAGCCGAGCGCCCGGTGCCGCGCTTCCCGGGCGGCGCCTTCATGACGGCGTTCTTCCAATAACTGGGAGTAGATGAGGCGGGGACTCTGCATCGGCTCATTCATTGTCTCCGGTTTCCGGCCCGTTCCGCACGGTGATACAGTGGAGTCGTGCCGAGCGGGTATCTCCCGATCTTCTTTTTTCTGGCGCTGGCCATTCTGTTTCCGATCGTGGCCATCCTGCTGGCGAAGCTTTTCCGGCCGTCGGCGCCGTTTCTCACCAAGCTTGAAGCCTACGAATGCGGCATCAAGGCCGCGTCGGATTCGCGCGGACGATACACGGTGCGGTTCTACATCATCGCCATTCTGTTCGTGATCTTCGACGTAGAGACCATCTTCCTGTTCCCCTGGGCCGTGCGCTACCATTCCCTCGGCTGGTTCGGCGTCGCGGAAGTGGCCGTTTTCCTGGCGATCCTTATCGTGGGGTACATCTGGGCCTACAAGAAGGGCGCGCTGGAGTGGGTCTGAAGGGCTGCGGTTCGTACTACGATAGAAACTAAACTCGTGAAATCCTCCTCCACCCCCTGGCCCCAGTTCTATCTCTGTATTTCACTCACCACCATGGCAGCCCTGCTGCTGGAGCTTTCGCTCACGCGCGTCTTCTCGGTGGTCTTCTACTACCACTTCGCGTTCTTGGCCATCTCGATCGCCCTGTTTGGACTGGGCGTGGGCGGAGTCTTTTCATACGTGGCGGCGGGTTGGAAGACGCCACTGTTTACGCGGCTGGGAAGACTCAGCGCCCTCAACAGCCTGCTGGTGATCGTAGCGCTGGCCGTACTCCTGGGAGAGGCTAGGGACCCCAGCGGCTGGGATCTGGCGCTGGTGTATTTCACGTCGGCCCTGCCGTTCTTCCTGGCGGGCACGATTGTGTCGCTGGCGATCTCCGAGACCATCGAGCGCGTGCATCGCGTCTACTTTTTCGATCTGCTGGGCGCCGCGGGCGGCTGCATGCTCCTGCTGCCCCTGCTCAACCTGCCCCAAGGCGGGCTGAGCACGGTGCTGGCGGCCGGGATCCTGTTCGCGGTGGCGGCGGCGATCTGGCACAGCATGGACGGCGCGGTCACCGGGCGCGCCGGCAGCGTGGCTCTCGCGCTTTTGCTGGTGGCGTTTCTGGCGTTCAACACCAAGATTCACGTGCTGGCCATTCGCTACGCCAAGAATCAGAAGATCGAGCACGAGTCCTTCGAGAAGTGGAACAGTTTTTCGAGGATCGCCATCGCGCCGGAGAAGGGGTCGGGCACGCCCACCATCTTCATTGACGCCGACGCGTCCACGGCGATTGCCGACTTCGATTTCGACCATCTGACCGCGCGAAACCGCCACGACTTGCTGGAACAGGGGCCAGCGCTGCCTTACGCCGTGCGGCCCGGAGCCCGGACGTTGATCATCGGTCCCGGTGGCGGCTGGGATGTGGCGCGCGCGCTTGCGTCCGGCAGCCACGACATCACCGGGGTGGAAATCAACCCGATCATCGCCACAACCATCATGCAGGAGCGGTTCCCCAATTTGAGCAACGGCCTTTATCTGCGGCCCGACGTTCATATCTTCAAAGAAGACGGGCGAAGTTTCGTGCGCCGGAGCAGCGACAAATTCCAGGTGATACAGGCCACGCTTGTCGACACCTGGGCCTCTACCGCAGCCGGCGCGTTTGCGCTATCCGAGAACAACCTGTACACCACGGATGCCTTTCGCGATTATCTGGAGCACCTTACCGATGATGGCGTGGTGGCGTTTACGCGCTGGGGGTTCGACCCACCGCGCGAATCGCTGCGCTTGATCTCCCTCGCGATTGAAGCCCTGACGCAGGTTGGCGAGAAAGATGCCTGGCGGCACCTGATCGTGGGACGGGAGGGGTCGGTGGAGGGCTGGGGCGCGCGCGATACCGTTCTGATTGCGCGCAGACCTTTCCGCGGCGAAGATCTGGATCGCGCTCGCGCCATGATGGCGGCGGCCGGCATGCAGACGGTCTATGTGCCCGGCGTGGATGTGCGCAACCCGTTCTACGATTTGTTACACAGCTCCGATCCCGGTCAATACGAGCGAAACTATACCTTCGACATCACGCCGGTCAACGACAACCGGCCATTTTTCTTTTACACCGTGCAGCCCCGCGACCTGTGGAATTTCGTGAAATCCGCCTCGGACAAAACGGCGGACTACAAGGTCAACAAGGCGGTGCCGTTGCTGTTCGCCCTGATGGCCGTGAGCCTGGTGGCTACGCTGGTGATCCTCCTGCTGCCGCCCCTGGTGCTGGGCACGCGATTGCCCCGCCAGCGCGGCGTGCTCGGCTTTCTGTTCTACTTCCTGTTCATTGGCTGCGGCTACATTCTGATCGAGGTCGGGTTGATCCAGAAATTTGTCTTGTTTTTGGGGCACCCTACTTACGCCCTCACCGTGGTGATCTTTTCCATGCTGATTTCTAGCGGATGGGGAAGCTACTGGAGCCGCGGCGCGGGGGCCCAGGAACGGCGGCTGATCAAGGTGCTGGGATGCGTGGCGCTATTGGCCGCATTGCTGGCCCCGGTGCTCTCGAGCTTGCTGACGGCGCTGGTGTGGCTGCCTCTGCCGGTGAAGATGGCGCTGACCGTGGTGTTGATCGCGCCGCTGGGGTTCCTCATGGGGATGCCGTTCCCGGCGGGTCTGGAGCGCCTGGAGCGCTGGCATGCGCCCTCGATTCGATGGGCCTGGGCGCTCAATGCTGCGGCCAGCGTGCTTGGATCGGTGGGCGCTCTGGTCTGCACCATCTATCTGGGCTTGATCCAGACCCTGCTCATCGGCGGCCTGTTCTATGTCGCGGCGCTGGCCGTGGTGGACCGCGTCCGGATCCACGCCGAAGAAGCCCCAGAGCCCGGCGCTACCCGCGTGGTGCTGGCCCAATAGGCGGGCACGCTCAACGCCCTTTGCCCCACTCCAGGTGCAGGCGCAGGGACCCGATCCACACGGGACCGCGGTCGCGGTTATATGCCGGACTGGTGACGTGCTGCAGATCCACTGTTGCAAACAATCCCTCGATGACGCGCGCGCTGTAGTAGGTTTCGGAAACGTACTCCGGCCCGTAACGGAGCCGGCCATCGCCCATCATAAAGTCCAGTCCGCCCCGTGCCAGATAGAGGGCGTGCACACCCGCGAGCCCGGTCACGGTGAGGGCCGTGGCGACGGTGTCGGAGGGCCGCTTCCAGCGGTTGCCGTTGAAGGAGACGCCGCCGGTGGCCAGCCGGTCGATGACGGCGAAGGCAAAACTCTCGGTCTTGCCGTCGTTCCATCCCAGGCGTCCGAACACGCCAATATCCTTGCGAATCTCCTGCTCCCCATTGACCCCGAATCCGTACTTGAGCGTGCCCGGGTGGCGGGTCAAAGTGACGTCAGGAGCGGTTTCCGTGACGGCGGCGTGTTGCAGCGCTTCGGAATAGGAGCCGGCATCCGCGTGGTTCAGATAACTCAGCACGCGAATGGCGCCCGCGTGACCGCCGGGATTGGCGCGCACCTCGCCTTCGAACACGTCGCCGCGGTCGCGCAGCACGCGGCGGTCGAAGCGGAGGCCGTTGGCTGTGCGCGGCTCCGCGGCGCTGGCGTAGCGCAGGGACCAGCGCCGGGCGTGGAACTCGTGAACCCATCCCCAGGTGTAGCCGCGGGTGTCGGCCGGGTAGTCCCAGGCGCCGTTGTACATGATGGCCCAGCCCATGAACTGGGTTCGCGGGTCGTGGGTGTAACGGTTGTTGTCGAAGAAGTCGGTCAAAGTGAAGCGTCCCGCGGTGACCGAGTATCGGGTCACGGGCCGGCTGCCGGCTAGCTGGTTTTCATCGCTTGTGAAGGTTTCCCGTTCGGCGCCGAAGCCGAAATCCTGAGTGACGTACAACCGCGCGATGTACGGTTTGGGAGTGGCCGTGCTCACGCGCGGCATTTCTCCGTTGGGGAAGTTGGCGATTCCGTTAGTGGCGCTGAAGGCCCGTCCACCCGCCACTTCGGGGTTGCAATAGAACTGGGTATTGGACGCGAGCCGGAGGCCGAAGAACAAGGTCGAAGTGAGGGACGCCTCCGCTTCCGGATGGCTGGCCAAACTGAAGGCCGATGAATAGGGAGAAGTGACGGCACCGTGCTGCTGAGCGATGGAGGTCGCCTGGAAATAGAGACTCCACTTCTCCGCCTTCGGCGCATCTTGCGCGACCAGCCGGAGCGCGCCCGCCAACGCCAGCAGCACGCCCGCGCGCCGCGCCACACGCCCACCTGGGCCTCCGTACTGGATTTGGAAACGAATGGGAATCCGAACCTCATCTCAGAGTACATCGGCTTCGTTACAGACTCACCACAAGAGGGCTCGAACCAATCGCGGCGGCCGGTGGCCGAAATCCACCAACCTCGGTGCAACCGGGCCATCCAACGAGGAGAGAGCCACTGATTTTTCAGAGGTTAGCGTTGGCGACAAAGATGCATAAATAGCAGCGAATGCACGAGGTCAACGCCATGAAAGTTTTGAATCCTCCGTTTCGTTCGAGCGCGAAGTGGCTGGCAGCCGGGCTGCTGTTGAGTGCCGCCGTGGCTTCCGCGCAAAACACCGGCTGGCGGCGGTTCGATGAGCCGGGGCCCAATCCATCCGCCGATCCCTCCACTCCCGTGGCGCGCACCGATGCGCCCGTGGAACAAAATGCCGCTCCGCCGAGTATTGGACTTCCGTCCGCCCTGACGTTGAAGCCTGGCACATACTTGACGGTGCGCACCAACGATTTGTTATCGTCGGACCGCAACCACGCCGGCGATCTGTTTACGGCAACCCTGACGGCGCCTCTGGTGGTGGATGGCATCGTGGTGGCCCAACGCGGGCAGACGGTAGCTGGGCGCGTGGCTGAAGTGGACAAAGGCGGACGGATCAAGGGTGTCTCGCGGTTGGGAATTCAGTTGACGGAATTGACCGCCGTGGATGGCCAGCAACTGCCGATCCAGACGCAGTTCGTCGGCCGAAGCGGCAATTCCGAGGTGGGGCGTGACGTGGCGACCGTCGCCACCACCACAGGCGTGGGCGCCGTGATCGGCGCGGCCGCCGATTGGGGCCGGGGCGCGGCCATTGGCGCAGGCGCCGGTGCGGCCGCTGGTCTGGTCGGAGTGCTTCTGAGTCACGGCGCTCCCGCCGTGATCTATCCCGAGTCCGCATTGACTTTCCGCGTGGAGGCGCCCGTCCTCATTGCGACGGACAAGGCGCCGCAGGCGTTCCGGACGGTAGATCCGAGCGACTATCAGCAGGCCGCGAACGTGCAATACCGGCCGGCGGCTCCCGTGCACCGTCCTGCACCTTACTATGCTCCGTATCCGTACGCCTACGGTTATCCGTATCCGTATTACGGACCCTACGGTTACGGACCGTTTGCGTACGGTCCGAGCTTCGGGGTCATCATTGGCGGCGGTGGTTATTATGGCCGCGGCGGTTTCTATCGCGGCCGCTGGCGGTAGGCATCATACCTCATTCCCCGAACTTACGCCCCCACCCGCGTGGGGGCGTTTTTTTTGACTTGTGCGCCGTAACTGCAGCCCGATTTCGGCAGAGGGGCTGGAAGCGGGTGGCGCTTGAAACTGGATGCACCCGCTATCATGGAAAGTATATGAGGCTGCTTGCGTGCACCGCGGTGGCGGTGGCTACGCTGTCTGCGCAAACCTTCGCGGGCTCGCAGGCCCTAGACGACGCCATCAACCGGGCCATCGAACAGAACCGGCTCCCCGGCGCCGTGCTGATCGTCGGCCACAACGGAAAAACCGTCCATCGCCAAGCCTACGGCAAGCGCGCGCTGGTTCCCAAACCGGAGGCGATGACCGTCGACACCATCTTCGACGTGGCGTCGCTGACCAAAGTGGTGGCCACCACCCCGGCCTTGATGAAACTCTTCGAGCAGGGCAAGTTCCGGCTGAACGATCAGATCACGGACTACATTCCTGAGTTTCAGGGTGGCAAGAGCAGCGTGACCATCCGCAACCTGTTCACCCATTTTTCCGGGCTCGCGCCCGATGTGCCGCTCGATCGGGCGTGGACTGGCTATCCAACCGGTCTTCGCCTGGCCGAGACCACCGCGCCGGAAGGCCCGGCGGGCGCGCGGTTCGTCTATAGCGACATCGATTTCATCCTGCTGGGCGACCTGGTGCAACGCCTGAGCGGCCAGGGGCTTTCGGACTACGCGCGCGAGAATATCTTCCTTCCGTTGGGCATGAAGGAAACCCTATTCCAGCCGCCAACTTCCCTGATCCCGCGGATCGCGCCCACCGAGCGGCTCAACGGCGGAGCGCCGCTGCGCGGAGTGGTGCATGACCCTACGGCCCGCAACATGGGCGGCGTGGCCGGACACGCAGGCGTCTTTTCCACCGCAGACGACCTGGCACGCTTCGCCCAGATGATGCTCAACTCCGGGGAGCTCGACGGCGTCCGCCTGTTCAGCCCACTCACCGTGAAAAAGTTTACCGAGCCGCAGAGCCCGCCCGATCAGCCCATCCTGCGCGGCTTGGGCTGGGATATCGATTCTCCGCTGTCGGGCAATCGCGGCGAGCTGTTCCCCATCGGCTCTTACGGCCACACGGGCTTCACCGGCACCTCGATGTGGATCGATCCGTCGACCCACACATACGTCATTCTGCTGGCCAACAGCGTGCACCCCACGGCGCGGCCGGCGTTGACGCCACTGCGGGGTAAAGTCGCGACCATTGTCGCCGCGGCTGTGGGAATCAGTGCCCAGAACGTAACGCTCACGGGCTACAACGAAACGCTGGCTGGCGCTGGATCGCGCCGCGCCGTGACGCGCAACGGAGCCACGCGCACCGGCCTCGATGTTCTGGAGGATCAAAAATTCCAGCCGCTCCAAGGAAAGAGAATCGGTCTGATCACCAATCAAACCGGCATTGACCGCGCCGGCCGGCGCAACGTCGACCTCATGGTGCAGGCGGGAGTCAACGTCTCCGCTTTGTTTTCCCCCGAGCACGGGATTGCGGGGCAGGAAGACAAGCCGGGAATTAACAATACCACCGACCGCGCCACCGGAATCAAAGTGTTCAGCCTCTACGGCGCCACCAACCGGCCGACGCCGGAGATGCTGCGCGGCCTGGACGCCCTGGTCTTCGACATCCAGGACGTGGGAGCGCGTTTCTACACCTACGAGACCACCATGGCCTATGCCATGGAGGCCGCCGCCCGCGAGCGTCTTCCGTTCTACGTGCTCGACCGGCCGAACCCGATTACCGGGGCGCACGTGGAAGGCCCACTGCTGGACGCCGGCAATCGTTCGTTCACCGGTTATTTCGCCGGCTTGCCGGTCCGGCACGGGATGACCATGGGCGAACTGGCCCGGCTCTTCAACGCGGAAAACAAGATCGGCGCCGCGCTCACCGTGATCCCCATGGAAGACTGGCACCGCGGTGACTGGTTCGACTCGACCGGTCTGCCTTGGGTCGATCCCTCTCCCAACATGCGCAGCCTCACCGCCGCCACGCTGTATCCCGGGCTGTGTCTTCTGGAATCTTCCAGGGGGTATTCGGTAGGCCGGGGAACCGACGCGCCGTTCGAGCAGATTGGCGCCCCCTTCATTGGGGGCAGGGAATTGGCGGCGTATCTGAACCAGCGCGAGATTCCGGGCGTCCGCGCCTATCCGGCCAAGGTTGGGACTGTCGGGGGAGTCCGCTTCGTCATCACCAACCGGGACGGGTTCGATTCCACGCGCCTGGGGCTGGAAGTGGCCGCGGCGCTGCAGAAGCTATATCCCGGGAAAGTGGATTTGCCGTCGGATTCCAAGCTGATCGGCAGCAGCGATGCGATCCGCCGCCTCGCCGCCGGCGAGGACCCGCGCGCCATTCAGCAGAGCTTTCAGGACGAACTGGCGGAATTCGTTAAGCAACGCGAGCCATATCTGCTGTACCAATGACTCGGGCGCACGGAGCCAAGGTTGTCCGAGATGGATCGGCTTTGAACCGGCCTAGCAATATCCCAGCACGGACAAAACCACGCTGGCCTCGGCCAATGGAAAGGCGGCGGTCGGCGCGCAGCGGGAGCACCTTTGCCGGGTGTCCTTCGAATATTCGGGATTGATCAGCAGGTGGGAACGCGCTGGAATCAACTCCCGAATCAGCCTGAGAGCCTCGGCGAATGTAGTCGGATGCATCGGCTTTCGGTGATCCTGCCAGGCCGTCTCCATGATCGACGGGTCCGCCAGTTCCGCCAATCGCAGATAATCATCGGCATGCTTGGATGGCACCGGAACTCCTTCGGCAAGGTCGAGCACAATCCTCGCTGCTCGGGCCGTCAAGTCCTCCAGGGAGACAACCTGGTTCGGACCCCACGGAAGATCCACGCGGGCGGTTCGGTTCAGGGTGGTGCCGGAGGCCCGGAAAACATCGACGCGAAGGGCGTTCTGCGGATCGACGAACTGCAGCATGAGCTTGCCCGGTGGGCCGGCGGGATGCACGTGACGAAACAGAAAATCGTCCACCAGCGTCCCGGGGATGCAGGCGAACGAATCGGCGACGAAGTCGAGATCGTTTAAGGCGCGGATCGAGGGCCGGCAGCCCCGGCGGAGGCGGTGAATCTCGATGGCCAGCCCGCCGCTGAGCGCCCAAGGCGAAGTGTCGTGCCGGCCCAGCTTCTCCGAAGCGCGCCCTAGGCGCTCCGCGTCGCCAACGGAGAGAAATCGCTGGATCACAGGCTTACATTCTCGCTCACCCCGCTGGCACCGCGATCCTGATGGGGCCCGTTTCTGGACAGTCTTGGGCCGCACTTCGCGGTTTTCCAGTACAATGGTTGGATATGTTTCGATCGCTGTTCTGTTCTGTTGCGGTCTTTCTGCTGTGCGCCGCCAGCGGCTTGGCCCAGACGAAATCGGCTCTGGATAAGGCGACCATGGAGGCCTACGTGCGCCACATGTTCGTCATGGACAAGAAGATCACAGTCCAGGTGAGCGACCCCAAGCCGTCGCCCTTCGCCGGCTACCTTCAAGTCACGGTGTCGGCATCCTTGGGGCAGGCTCACCAGGATTTCCCGTTCTTGGTTTCCAAGGACGGAGCGAAAATTGTGCAGGGCAATTTCACGTTTTTCGACGTCAACCAGAACCCGTTCAATGACGAACTGGCCAAGCTCAAAACCGATGGCGCGCCCAGCACGGGAACGTCCGGAGCGCCGGTGGTGATCGTCGAGTTCAGTGACTTCGAGTGCCCTTATTGCAAGAATGAAGCCGAAGTCCTGCGCAAGAATCTGCTGGCCGCTTATCCCAAGGATGTGCACTTCTACTACAAGCAGTTTCCGCTGGATAGCCTGCACCCCTGGGCTCACACGGCGGCCCTTGCCTCGCGCTGCGTCTACCGTCAGAACGCCGACGCCTTCTGGGCCTATCACGACTGGATCTTCGATAAGCAGTCGGACATCACGCCGGACAATGTGAAGGCCAAGATCATCGAATGGGCCAAAAGCCAGAAGAACCTGGACTCGGCGCAACTGGGGAGCTGCATGGATAGCAAGGCCACCACGGCCGAGGTGGACAAGGACATTGCTGACGGCCACGCGCTGAAGGTGGATTCCACGCCGACGTTGTTTATCAACGGACGGCGTGTAGCGTCGGCGGTGGACTGGCCGACGTTGCGCTCCATTATCGACTACGAGATTGACTATCAGAAGACGGCCAAGAACGCCGGCGAAGACTGCGGATGCACGGTGAAACTCAACGTGCCGGGCCTCACGCAGGCCGCTGAGCCGCCGGGGCCGCCGGCGATCCAATAAGCTCGCGCACTCGGGGGGGAACAATGAAGATTTGGAAGCTCGGGCTGCTGCCTGTGGTTTGCTCCGCGGCGTGGATGGCGTTCGGCGCTTCCGCCCCGCTGGATCCCAACCAATATCTGGATGACATCAAGTTTCTGGCTTCTCCGGAAATGAAGGGCCGGGCCACCGGCAGTCCCGAGCTCGAGAAGGCCGCGGCGTTCATCGCGTCCAAGTTCCAGTCCTTTGGCCTGAAGCCGGCGGATGGCAAGAGCTTTTTCCAGGCCTTCCAGGTGACGACCGACTCGAAGCTCGGCAAAGCCAATCGGTTTCATTACACCCGGAACGGCCGCTTGACCGCGCTGACCTTTCCGTACGACTTCGTGCCCTTCGGGTTTTCCGTGGCGGGCAAGCTGACTGGCCCCGTCGTCTTCGTTGGCTACGGAATCACCGCCCCCGAATACGGCTACGATGACTACGCCGGAATCGACGTCGAAGGCAAGGTCGTCCTGCTGTTGCGGCACGAACCCCAGGAATTCGACGAAAAAAGCGTGTTCGAAGGCAAGAGCTTCACCTTGCATTCGCAGTTCGCCAGCAAAGCCAGTAACGCCAAGATTCACGGCGCCGCCGGCGTGATTCTCATCGATGACCGGGCCAACCATCGCAACGAGCCCGAGAAGCTGGAAACCTTCGGCACCACCGAGGGCCCCGCCGACGCCGGCATCCCGTTTGTTCAGGTCACCTCCGACAAAGTAGCGCCCTGGTTCGCTGATGCGGGTAAGGATCTCGATACCATCATGGCGGGAATCGACCGTACGCTGCACCCGGAGTCGTTCGCCTTTCCGGATTCCCTTCGCGTTGACGCCAATCTGGACCTGGAACGCGTGGTCAAGACCGTGCACAACGTGGCCGGATACCTCCCGGGCGAGACCGACGAGTACGTCGTGATCGGCGCTCACTACGACCACCTCGGGTTGGGCGGACCCTTCTCCCTGGCGCCCAGTATGACCGGCACGGTGCATCCCGGCGCCGACGACAACGCTTCCGGCACCGCCGGCGTGATCGAACTGGCCCGCCTCCTCTCGAGCGAGCCCAAGCAGAAACGCGGCGTCCTGTTTGTGACGTTTGCGGGCGAAGAACTGGGGCTGCTGGGGTCGAGCTTCTATGTCACGCATCCCGACTATCCGCTGGCCAAGGGCGTCGCCATGATCAACCTGGACATGATCGGCCGCGTGCGCAACGACAAGGTGTATGTCGGCGGCGTCGGCACCGGTTCCACGCTGCGCGCGCTGCTCGATCAGGTGACTCCCAAGTACGGGCTGCACCTGGACTACTCCGACACGTCGGGCTACGGCTCCAGCGATCACATGTCGTTCGCCATCAAAGAAGTGCCCGTGCTCTTCTTCTTCTCGGGTCTGCACGGCGATTACCACAAACCGAGCGATACCTGGGATAAGATCGACGCGCCCGAAGCGACCAAGCTGTTACGCCTGGTGGCCGACGTCACGGATACTCTGCGCGACGAAGCCGGGAGGCCGCAATACGTGCGCCTGGCGCCGCCCACGCATGCGGAAGGCGCCATCGGCACGTCGGCGGCCGGGTCTTCGGGCTATGGCCCCTATTTTGGCTCCGTGCCGGATTTTGGCGAGGGCGTGACGGGCGTCAAGTTCTCCGATGTGACTCCCGGGTCTCCGGCGGCTACGGCGGGCCTCAAGGCGGATGACGTCATGGTGGAGTTCGATCACAAGCCGATTCAGAATCTGTACGACTTCACCTACGCCTTGCGCGCCAAGATGCCGGGCGACGCGGTGCGCGTGAAGGTGATGCGCGCGGGAAAGCCGCTGGAAGTCACCGTCACTCTCACCCAGCGCCGGTAACCCTGAGCGAGTTTCTCGCGCCTTGCATGAGGTGATCTTGTATCGCATGCTCCCAGTAAGAAGTTCGGCGGCCGCGCTCGCCGGAATGTGGGCGCTGGCAGCGCCTCTGCTTGCGCAGTGGCCGTCGTACCCCGCGGCGGGTGTCCCCCGAACGCCCGACGGCAAAATTAAGATGGACGCGCCTGCGCCGAAGGCGGCCGACGGCCATCCCGATCTCTCGGGAATCTGGGAGACCCGAGGACCCGCGCTGGGGCGCGGCGGCCGCGCGGGCCGTGGAGGAACACCCGGTCCGCCTTCCGGGCCTCCGCCTCCCCCTCCGCCGCCAGTGTCCGCCGAAGGGATTCCCCTAGCCACCTTCCGCAACATTGGCGCGGGCTTCAAGGACGGTCTGCCGATCCAACCGTGGGCCGCGGATCTCCTCAAGCAGCGCAAGGCGCAAAACGGCAAGGATAACCCCGACGCACATTGCCTGCCGCTGGGGCTCATGCAACTCCATGAGCATCCGCAGCCCCGAAAGATCATTCAAACCCCCGGCGTCATCGTGATTCTGTATGAGGCCCAAGCGGGAGTGCGGCAGATTTTCACCGATGGCCGTCCCTTGCCCAACAATGATCCGCAGCCCTGGTGGTATGGCTACTCGGTTGGCAAGTGGGAAGGGGACACCCTGGTGGTGGAGACCAACGGCTTCCGCGATGACGTGTGGCTGGACATCGACGGTAGCCCGTTGACCAATGCTGGTAGAATGATCGAGCGCTTCCGCCGGACGAATTTCGGGAGCCTTGAAATCCAGGTGACGATCGACGATCCGAAAGTCTACACCAAGCCGTTTACCGTTCAAGTGAACCAGCGCCTGATGCCGGACACCGAACTGATCGAGTTCATCTGCCAGGAAAACGACCGCTCCGGTCCGCACCTGGTCGGAAAGTGACCGTGGCGGGTCGCGCCGGCCACCCGCTAGAAGTTGTTCGGCTGAATCGCTTTTCCGGTGGCTCCATGCGCGCCGGGACGGCTAGTCGACTCCCGCGGCCGCGAACATTTGCCTTGCCGCCGGGCTGGTGAGGTAACGCAAAAAGCGCTGCGCCAGGTCGGAATGCCCCGAACTCATGACGGCGCCATCATAGTCGGTGTAGTGCTGAATACCGGAGGGCAGCGGCCCCGCCAGGTGCAGCCGCTTCGGATCGCTCGATAGAATCTCGGGGAGCGGTCCGAAGCCGATCTCGTTCCCCGTGTCGGCCATCACCCGGTCCGCCACCTGGGCGGCATTCGCGAAGCGCACTGTCTTGGCTTGGATCCGGGCGGCGATGCCCATCTGCTCGAAGAGTTTTTCCATGTAGAGCCCCGAAGAGCCTTGGTTGTAGATGATGAAATCGGCGTTCAGAAGCGCCTCCCGGAGCGCGTCCACGCTGGCGACGTTTGGAACCGACGCGCCGGCGCGCACCTCAACTCCGATGCCCACCCGCGCCACCGCCGTCTTGGTGGAGGCGATCGCTTTGCCTTGCTTGGCGGCTTCGTCGATGACGTTGCCGGGCGCAATCAACAGGTCGGCGGCTTCCCCGGCGGCGATGCGCCGGCTGAGTCCGGGCGCAGTGTCGGCTTGCATCGTCACCGTGTTGCCCGTCTCGCGGCCGTATTGGTCGGCGATCGTCCGGAAGCCGGGGTTGATGGCTCCGATGGTCAGCACTTTCAATTCCGCCGCCGATAGCGTAGCGCCGATCGCCAGCAGCACCGCGAGAATCCGTGTCATGGTCGTGCCTCCTCCAGGTCCGTTGCCACATCCTACACCGTCGGGAGACAAGGGTCACGAGGGGGTACGGACCGGGCCCTCTTGCGGGTTCCCATGGAGCCTCACAGCGAATCGTGAAGTAAGCTAGGAGAACAACCTTCGGGTGCCATCGCCCACCGGACGGGAGGTCTGCGGAATCGGATGCCTCAAGCGAAGATGTGGGTCTCTGCCGCGCTGGCACTCATCGCCATTCCAGGAATCCTCTGCGCCCAATGGCCGGACTACGCCGCGGCCGGCATTCCCCGGACTCCCGATGGCAAGCCCAAACTGGATGCGCCGGCGCCGCGCACTGCCGATGGCCATCCGGATCTCTCTGGAATCTGGAATTACGTGGGGAGAATCGGCCGGGGGCCGGGCCTGGGGCCGCCCGGCGCGTTAGGTCCGTTTCGCGAGCCTGAAACGCCGGAGCCTGCCACCGGGCCACCCGCTGCCACCTTCTTTAACATCGGCCAGGGCTTCCAGGGCGGCTTGCCGCTCACGCCGTTCGGCGCCGACTTCTTGAAGCAGCGTATGGCCCAAAACAGCAAGGACAATCCGGATGCTCACTGCCTGCCGCTCGGCCTCATGCAGCTGCACACGCATTCGCAGCCGCGCAAGATCATTCAGAGCCCGAACGTCACCGTCATCCTGTACGAGGCGCAGGCCGGCATCCGGCAGGTTTTCACCGATGGGCGGCCCGTGCCCCACGACGACCCGCAACCCTGGTGGTATGGCTATTCGGCCGGAAAGTGGGACGGGGACGTGCTGGTCGTGGAGACCAACGGCTTTCGCGACGACGTCTGGCTGGACGTGAACGGCAGCCCGCTGACGAACTCGGGCAAAATGACGGAGCGCTTTCGCCGCCCGAATTTCGGCAATCTGGAAATCGACGTCACCATCGAAGACCCTAAAGTTTACACCAAGCCGTTCACGGTTCGGGTCAATCAGAAGATCATGGTGGGTACGGATCTGATTGAGTTCATCTGCACGGAAAACGACAAAGCCGGCCCGCACCTGGTTGGCAAGTAGGGGCGTTTCCGCGGGGCGGGCGATTCGCCTGCCCATGCCGGCCTTGCCTACACGTCCGGGAACAACTCCCGCACCATCCGGAGCAAGTCAGAGGGGAAAAACGGCTTACTCAAGAATTTGATCCGGCCGGATTTGGCGCGCCCAGGCTTCTCCTGATACAGCCCCGAAATCAGGAGCACGCCGGCCTCCGGGTGTAACTTCAGCACTTCTTCGGTGAGTTTGTGCCCGTCCATCTCCGGCAGCGAGATGTCGGAAATCAACAAGTGTACGGGCTCGCCTTCCGCGATGCGCAGCGCCTCGCTGGGCTTGGGCGCCACCTGAATACGGAAATTCCGCGGGCGTAGCATCTTCTCCACCAGATGGAGCACCTGCGGTTCGTCGTCGACAATCAAAACCGTGCGTGGAGTCTCGCTCATCGTGCCATCGCTTTAAATCACTTTGGTGGCGCCACCGTCCATGTCGATCAGCGCCCCTTGCAGGAATCGCCCTTCCGGGCTCACCACGAACGCCACCAGCGCCGCAATCTCGTCCGGCTCGCCGATGCGCGTCACGTTCGCCCCGGAAACAATCTTCTTCTCCGCGGCAGCCGTGTCGATGCCGTGCTCCTTCGCCACCTGTTCCAGTCTTTGGATGTACCGGCCCGTCCGCACGTTTCCAGGATTGATGGCGTTCACCTGGACACCGTCCCGAATTCCCACGTCTGCCATTGCTTTCGTGAAAGAAAGCAGAGCCGCGTTCACCGAACCGCCGATGGCAAAATGGGGCCCGGGCATGCGGCCGCCGGCGCCGGAGATATTGACCAGCGATCCGGAACTCGCCTTCAAGTGCGGCCAGGCGGCACGGGTCAGACGCATGGCGCCGAAGAACTTCAGCGCGAACCCATCCTCCCAGTCGGCGTCGCTCAGTTCCACGAATTCGCCGCGCTTGGTCGCTCCGGCATTATTCACCACGATATCGATCTGGCCGTAGGTGCTCTTGGCGAAGTCCGCCACGCGCGCGCCCGCGTCGGGCTTTCTCAGGTCCACCGCCACCGCCGCTGCGGCGCCGCCCGAGCTTCCGATCTCGCTGACCGCTTGCTGCAAGAGCTTCTCGTCGCGGGCGCACAGCACCACCCGGGCGCCTTCCGCCGCCAGCCGCCCGGCGATCGCTTTGCCAATGCCGCGGTTCGATCCTGTCACAATCGCCGTTTTTCCGTTGAGTCGTTTCTCCATCGTGACGAAGATAGCACAAGCTGCTTTTGACAAATGCTGCGCCGGCCGGCCCTCTCCCAACCTCGGTTCGCTATGCTTGGACGAGTGCCAGCGCCGTCTCTGACCGCCCGCCAATCGAAGCTCGGCGCGGTGGTGCGCGTCGCGGTAGGCAATGCGCTGGAGATGTATGATTTCCAGATCTTCGGCTACTACGCGCCGGCCATCGCCCTCACGTTCTTCCCCGGCGGCAGCGAGTTCGCCGGGTTGATGCTCTCGTTCATGACGTTTGGCGCCGGCTTCCTGATGCGTCCGCTGGGCGCGGTGCTGCTGGGAGCGTACATCGATCACCACGGCCGGCGCGCCGGACTTCTGGTGACGCTGGGGATGATGGCCGTCGGGACCCTCTCGATTGCAGTGGTGCCCGGGTATGCCGCCATCGGACTGGCCGCGCCGCTGCTGGTGGTGGCGGGCCGCCTGGTGCAGGGGCTCTCTGCCGGTGTCGAACTCGGCGGCGTTTCCGTCTATCTTTCGGAGATCGCCAGCCCCGGCCGCAAGGGATTTTACGTCGCCTGGCAATCGGGCAGCCAGCAGGTCGCTGTCATGTTTGCCGCCCTGCTCGGGCTGATCCTGAGCGTTTCGCTATCGGCCAGCCAGATGACGGCCTGGGGCTGGCGTGTGCCGTTGCTCGCTGGCTGCACCCTGCTGCCGCTGCTGTTCCTGCTGCGGCGGTCGCTGGTAGAAACCGAGGCGTTCCGCGCGCGCCGCCATCGCCCGAGCATGAGGATCATCGTGCGGACGCTGTTTGCCAATTGGAAGCTGGTTCTGCTGGGCATGATGATGTCCACCATGACCACGGTCAGCTTCTATATGATCACGGCCTACACTCCCACCTTCGGCAGCACCGTGCTCCACCTGGCTGCCACGGGGAATCTGGCCGTGACCCTCTGCGTCGGCGCCTGCAATTTTGTGCTCTTGCCGCTCTCGGGAGCCTTGTCCGATCGCGTCGGGCGCCGGCCGATCTTGTTCGTCTGCACAGGACTCACCCTGCTCACCGCCTACCCGGCCTTATCCTGGCTGGTGGCCGCGCCGTCGTTCGCCCGGCTGCTGGTGGCGGAGCTGTGGCTGGCCTCCCTCTACGCCACTTACAACGGGGCCATGGCGGTATTCCTCACCGAAATTATGCCGGTCGAAGTGCGGATCTCCGGTTTTTCCCTGGCGTACAGCCTGGCCACGGCCTTATTCGGGGGTTTCACCCCGGCCCTCTGTACGTACCTCATCCACGTCACGGGAAACCGTGCCATCCCAGGAGTTTGGCTGTCTTTCGCGGCAATTTGCGGCTTGGTGGCAGCCTTATTTTTATCACCAAAGAGATTGGGTAAATCCCTGGATATGTAACCCCATTTCAAGCGAAATAGCCAGTACTCCTCTGGCGCGTGCTGACGTTGGTGGTACAATCGAATCCTATGTCAGTTCCGTAACCCCCGTCTGAGGGAGAAGACTCTCCCATCCCTTCCGAGGCCAGGACGGCCTCAGGCAGCGGCGTAGCTGCTGGCCCAACATATTCAAAACACAAGGAGGATTTTGTATGAGAAAACTGTTGACCAGTGGAATGGCAGTCTTCGCGGGAATGGTTTGTTTGCCGGCTAGCGTATCCAAGCACCAGACGCAAAGCACTCCGGAGCCGTCTTATCAACAAGATTCCAGATTGAAAACCCTGCAGAAATTCTTTCGAAAAGCAGGTTGTCCGGCCCAAAAGTATTCTGCTGTGTTTCTGGAAGCGGCCGATCGGAACGACCTGGATTGGCGCCTGCTGCCCAGCATTTCGTTTATCGAGTCGACGGGCGGGAAAGCAGCCCCCAACAACAACATGTTTGGCTGGGATTCGGGGCGCGCGGAGTTTCCGTCGGCCGTGGCCAGCATCCATACCGTAGGCTATCGCCTCGGTCACTCTCACCTGTACCGGGATAAGGACGTGGACGGGATCCTGGCAACCTACAATCCCAATGCCGAGTATGCGGAAAGAGTGAAGTCCGTCATGCGGCAGATCTCCCCCTCCGAGTAGTTCCTGGTAGTCCCCCCTCAAAAAAATCAGCCGGCTCCAGAAGGGATGCGCGCTTGTTGTGCATCCCAGCGGCTGGTGTCGAGGTTTCGCTTCGGTTATTCGCCAGAATGAATCAACGGCAGCGTCACACTTGAGGTGGAATTCTTCTTGATCGAGATCGGGGAGGCCTGATCCCGATATCGTTTCTGGATCTCTGAGTCGGTTTCTCCATCTGCAGGCAGATCGTCCCAGGCGTACGCAACGTAGTCCCCTGGAGCCAGGTTCGGAATCGTGAATTGCCCGTTGTCGTCAGCAATCACCCGCCGATAGAAATACGATTGATCCGGCCTTTCCGGTTCCGGAACCAACGTGGTCGCTGTCATCAGTTCTTTCAAACAACGACTGCGACGCTGCGGTTGGCTGTCGGGACTTTCCGTGGTTCTCTTGTCGCCCACGGACCTGGTGGTCTTCCGCAGGGCCAGGACGAAGCTCGGCCGGCGTCGATTTGCATCGCAATTGAGTGCGCCAGAATTCTCCAGATCCAATTTCGTCGAAAGCCGGGGCGGGGACATACCCGACCAATCGAAGAAGGGCGAATTGGAAATCCCGGCTAAACCCCACCTGACTGTTTTTGGCTCACTGGCGCCTACCCCTTTCACCAGTGGAGGCGTATCTATACATACATAGGAAAATTAGAATATGCTTGACTTGGATATTCTACCGGCGTATAGGAAGGCCTATCGGCCTGTCTTCGCATTCTGCGAACGCCGAGTTGGAGGAATCAGCCTTATGAAACGTCGTAGGTTTGTGTCCGGCGCCGCGGGTATCGTCGCTAGCGAGATACTGTCGGCATCCGGTGCTAACGCTCAGACCGCTGCGCTCGCCGTTTCCCGAACATCTCAGCTCACCGGCCTTAGCACTGACGGCCAGAGGGCACAGGTGCAGGATGTTGTTACGTGGGGCAACTTGGTCTACTGCCTCTATTCCACCCGATCCACCGGATCCTCTCTCGCTAGCCGGTCATGGGGCTTTACCGTTACGAACACCGACGGCAGACCATTGTGGAGTTGCGGTCTCCCGGCCGCAAAATATCTGAGGATCGGAATTCAGAACGGCAATGTCCTCCTCACGGCGGTTACCTTCGTCGATTCTTCTGGCCTCGACCATCCTAACTGCCTACTTCAGTTGGACCAAACCGGTTCTATCGCGGTGCTGCAGTCTTTGGGCGCTGGATTCAAAGGATCTCTCTTGTTCGCTGGCGACTCTACGTTCGTACGCTTGGATTCGGCATCCGTCGACGTCTGGCGCCTAAGTGGCTCTCTGACACAGGGCTTCCCCACGAACGCGATCCAGCCCTGGACTGTTCTCCCGAACGTAGACCTCCTGTCGAAAGATACGCTCACGTTGACCCGGATCGACGGAAGCAGGATCACGACAGTCAATCTGTCATCAGGGGCCGTGGCGGAGCATGACATCACTGTTTCCGCCATAAAATCAGCGGTCGCGTTCTATCAGAATCGTGCTGCAAATCCCGCAATGGGCCACGCCGGGGTCATTGTGGCGACCGGCGCGGATGGGGCGGGGTCTCTCTATGGCCTCGTAGTACCGGCGGCTCCGTCTGCGGTGCCAATCTTCAAGCTCAGCAACACCGGGGTCGGATCCCTCTGGAAGTCTCTGCAACTTGCTTCTCGAGTGCCGGCGCTGAAATTGTTTCTGCTGCCTGGAGAGGTGGGCGTCGCCCTTGCGGACGGTTCTGTCTCTTGGTATCAGGGCTAGGGTCTTTTCCGAACGCGTTAGGTGCAATCATCATGAAAAAATTTCTGATCGATCAGATGACACGGCGAAAGTTTAAAGACCTGATCGAAAGGTTCTGGCTTGCGGTTTTTCTGGTACCTAGAGTAGCCAAAGCGCAATGCTGCTTTAACGTTTACATTGATTGCCAAACTACGACACGCCCAATTGCGACGGCTATGCTGGGTTTTTTGCTGCAGACGATTTCAACGCGCCGGCTTGCTATGCTCAAGGCACGGGCTCCTGTCAGTTCTGTGTACTAGGCTGTTCGTGTTGTGATGTGTTTCAAATAACGTGCGCGGGCTATTGCTGTGGCGTTATTGAGTACTTTTATAGGAACCTGTGTTGTGCTGATTCCTATTGCTGCGGTGGTAATTGCATTTGAGGATGATGGACGTGGTGGTGGCGGTGCGGATGCTCGTGGGACTGTTGTTGCTGAGCAGCGGTCTATTTAAGGCTGTGGATTTCGGCGGCTTTTGTCTGGCCGTCCGCGGCTATGGGCTGGTCGGTCGTCGTGCGGCGAGTAGCATCGTGGCGGCGATAGTGGTGTCTGCGGAATGCGTCCTCGGAGGCGCGCTTATTCTCGGTTGGCTTCCACGACTCAGTGGTGTGATGGCGGTCGGAATGCTGTTTGCCTTCTCTCTTGCCGGTCTATTGGCCGTGATGCGTGGGCATGCGAATGCTAAATGCGGTTGCAAACTGTTTGGGGGAAACGACCGAATTGGATGGCAACTCTGGGTCCGGAATATATCATTCGTGTGTTTCCTTCTCCCAAGTGTGCGGGCACTACCGAACAGATACGTGGCAGTGATATTGTCGCTCGGAGCCGTTTTGATAATTTTAGGTGTTGCTCTGGCCGATTTACGCCAAGCGCACGTGCGAGTTGGAGCGTTGAGGCGGGCGTCTGAATAGGTGCTCGCCGTGGCGGCCAGCGAACTATTCTAGCATCCGGCCTCCGTGGGGTTGGAGGGCGCCGCGCCCGCCACTTGCAAATTCCCTACCGGTGGTGCTGGATACCCGCCGTCGTGCACCATTGATGGCCGTATGGTGAACGAGGGCGATAGCATTGGCGTTACATCGCCGTTGACACGCGGTGAGTGGTCACTCCGATGGTTCCGACGCGCCTTAGCTTCCGCTCCCGCTTGAGGCTCCGCGATCACCTTCGGGTAAGAACCGTTACGTTGACCGTGATCACCCGGGGCCGCGGATGACCGCGCGAATCCCGCCGCCTGATATCGAAGGTTCGCCTAGGTTATTCGCCAGAATGAATCAACGGAAGCGTCACACTTGAGGAAGAATTCTTCCTGATCGAGATCGGGGAGGCCTGATCCCGATACCGTTTCTGGATCTCTGAGTCGGTTTCTCCATCTGCAGGCAGATCGTCCCAGGCGTACGCAACGTAGTCCCCTGGAGCCAGGTTCGGAATTGTGAATTGCCCGTGGTCATCGGCGATCACCCGCCGATAGAAATACGATTGATCCGGCCTTTCCGGTTCCGGAAGCAACGTGACCACAGCCGCCGGATAAGGTTTGTCATCGGCGGTGACGCGGCCGGCAAGAGCTCCCGGGGAATCCCGGACGATCACTGGAACCGCCGCGGCTGGCGCGCCGGCGGTCAGATCCAGCGCATCCGAGATGTCCGCCCCCGGATTCGGGCGCACGCCGGCGAAATAGACGCCGTCCGGCAGCCCGGAAATATCCATCCGATACTTCGTGCGAAGCAGCCTTGGGAACTCGATCTCACCTTTCGCATTGGATCGCGCCGCCACGCGAGCGAACGGAAAGTCCGGAGGCGTCAAGGTCACCCGAACCGCCGGGAATTCCGGCGGCTGCGGATCTTCATTCGGGCTTTCTTTCTCCAACACCACGCGCGCTTTCATCGCGAACGGAGGATCCAACGCAAGTTCGATGGACCGATGGTCGGCAGGGTCCACTCGATAGTCCATCCAGCCGCGGAAGTCATTGCCTATCCGGAGACCAGCAGCCAAATGATAGTCTCCGGGTGGCGCACTGATGACAAAGGAACCATCGCTTTGCGTCTGCGCCGTCCAGCCGCTGATGTCCCCAAGAGGACCGATGGGCGACAGCGACACCATCTGGCCCAGTCGCGCATCTCTCATTTTCCCGTGTACGGTGGTCACAGCACTCTTCACCAACTTGATCGTGAGTCCCTCGACCGGCGAGCCCGGATCCAAATCAACGGTAGCGGCCTGCTCCAGCGTAGTGGTGTTTCCTAAGAACGTCGAAAGGTACATTTCCGTCCTGGCGGTACCCGCCTGTTCACCCGGCGCCACCAGGACATAATATTTCCCGGGTGGCGCATCGGCGATCAGGAACTCCCCATGGTCATCCGACCGCACGCTACCCATTCTGCGAAGCTCCGTGCGGCCATATCGGTTCGCCTTCATGATGATCGAAACCAGTGCGGTCCGCGGATCGCCAAATTCATCGACCACTCGGCCCGACACGCTGGCTGCGCGGATCAGAACGATTCGGAGACCCGTGACCGGCCGATTCGTGCTGACCTGAAGGCTGGCGGCTTCCCCGCCGCCGGGTGTGCGCCATGACTGGGTCCGCACATAGCCGGCTCGCTGGCCGGTGAGTCGATACCCCCCGGGCGCAACCTTTTCGAACTGGAAGTGTCCCTGCGGGTCCGACTGCATTGACATCGGAGACCTTCCTGGCGTGGCTTCCCCCATTAAGGTGACCGTTGCTTGCGGAAGAGGCTGCCCGCTAGGATCGGTAACGATTCCCGCCACGATGCCATCGTCCGGAGGTGCCTGTGCGTTCAGGAGCCCGCTGCCCAGGAACAGAATCAGGGTGAAGTGGAGCGACGCATTCATCGAGGTGTCACCTTCAAGCGGACGTCCTGCTTCCTGCCATTTACCACCTCGACGCGCGTTCCACGAGCCCGGTAGGGTCCGATGAATTCCTCATTGCGCTCGGCGAATCGAGGCAAGCTCTGCCAGGCGTGAATGCGGTACGCTCCGGGAGCCAGATTCTCAAAGACGAACCGGCCCTTGGGATCGGTGCTCACCCGCTGGTAAAGGTAGAGCTGGCGCGGCCGCGGCGAATCGGGAATCATGGTTACCGTGGCTCCAGCCAACGGTTCTTGTGAATTGCTGAACACCGTTCCCGCAAGCTCGTTGTCCGCGCGTTTGACCGTGACCACCAGCGATTCTTTTCCAGAAAGCGAAGCGCCATCCACGCCGTTTTCGAGCACATCCCGGCTTCCCAGGCGCGCGCTCTCCATGTACCACCCATCGGGAAAGTCGTTCGGAATCAGGGAATAGGTCCACGCCCCCACGCCAGGAATCGAAAACGTATTCGCGGAATCGAGAATCCCGGAATTCTTCTTGGTGGCGCCGGGTGGAGCGGACTGCAGAGAAAAGCTGATCCCCGCGATACGGGCATCTTCCGTACTCACCCGTCCCGAGAGCGGCCGGACCGGCTGAACTGGAACGCTGACGCCGGTAATGCCTCCGGGAGGAACGGCGATGACGATTTTCCCGCTAACCTCCTCGAACGCACTGAGTATGTAACTGCCGGGCGGAGTCATCAGACGGAACGAACCATCGTCGGCCGTTTTCGCCGAACCTTGCCACGAGGAGATGTCCCCATTCAGCGCGTTGATCCGCAGAGTCGTCACGGAACGAGCGCCCAAGAGCCGGCCTTCGACAGGGACCAAGGGAGTCCGAACCAGTTGCAGATCCAGACCCTGCACGTTCTCGCCGGCGCTTATCGAAATCCGTCGAGCGTCCTCGATCTGAGACGTGCCTCCGTAGTAGGCCCCGATCCAGGTTTCCGAAGTCACCGGTTGCATGTAGGGGGTAATCGGTTTTGCCGAAAGATAATACGTTCCGGCCGGAATCCCGCCGAGCCGGAACAATCCTTCGGTGTCCGTGGATGCCGACGCTCCATTCACCAAGGACCTGCGCTGTTCGCCCTCTGGAGAAAAGTCGTCTTTCAATAGCTGGACAGACAGTCGCGGAATCGGCACGCCGTTCGTGTCCGTGACCCGGCCTGAGACCGAAGCCGCCTCCGCCAGTGCCTCCATGGAGACGCGCAGGTTGGCAATCTCGGCCCCAGGCCGAACCTGGAGGACGATGGCGTCCCGTCCCTGCTCGTCACCGAAGTAACCCGAGACAAATCCGACTTTCAATTTTTCCAATAGGTACCGGCCCGGCCGAACCGTCTCGAAAACGAAGGTCCCGTCGGCGCGCGTCTCCGTGACGGCGGCGGGCGGCTCAAAGTGACTAGGATCTGCCCCAACGAGGGAGAGGCGAACTCCGCGCAAGGCGCCGCCCGACGAGTTCACCACCGAGCCGCTGACCTTCACGGGAGCGGGCTGAGCGGAGAGGTTCAGCGCGATCCAGAATCCGGCTATCGACAACCGAGACATTGAGTTCAGGCCCATCACAGCCTTCCATCGACCCAGGGATACAGTCGAAATCCAAGGATTCTAACTATGCTTCTAATTAATTGAGAGATTACAGGCTCCGTTCTCATTCGTCAAGAGGAGTGGACCAGAGGCAATGTGATCTCGATACTTGTGGGACCCTTCGGCAGTTGCTCTCGTTCTACAGTCTGGCTCACCGGAGCCTGCGAGCGACGGATGGGACGGAGCGCTCTTTTGCTTCAGTTGGAATGGCGAAACCCGCACCCTCCCGGTCTTCCCACAAGCGGTTTGCCATCACACCCGGAGCCACCCCTTCCTTGACATCAAAACCGTTTAAATGTAATCTGTTAACCGATCTACTGGGTCCTGAATGGCGTCTCGGGGAGTGCGGCCCGGGGAAAAGGCACGCTGGCAGAGGGCTGGAGGGTTCGAATCCGATGCGAAATGGAATGAAAAGCTGGAAGATGGCAGGCTTGGCTGCCGCGTTGGTGCTGGCCGTGCTGCCGGCCGCGGCGCAAGCGCCCGCCTACCGCGCACCGCGCGCGGGGGAAGGCCACCCGAATCTCAACGGCATCTGGCAGGCCCTCAATACCGCCAACTGGGATCTGGTCGGGCATGCCGCGGGCATGGGCCGTCTGCCGGCGCTGGGTGCGGAAGATGCCATTCCTCCCGGGATCGGCGTGGTCGAGGGTGATGTCATCCCCTACCTACCGGCCGCCTTGGAGAAGAGGAAGCAGAACTTTGCCGACCGGCTGAAGCTGGATCCTGAGGTCAAGTGTTACCTGCCGGGCGTGCCGCGCGCCACTTATATGCCGTATCCCTTTCAGATCGTGCAAGGCTCGAAGAACATCATGTTCAGCTACGAATACGCCGGCGGAGTCCGCGTGATCAACATGGACAAACCCACCAAGCCTCCGGCCGACAGCTGGATGGGGTGGTCCAACGGGCATTGGGAAGGCGACACGCTGGTGGTGGACGCGACCGGCTTCAACGAGGACACCTGGTTCGACCGCGCCGGCGATTTCCATAGCGATGCCCTCCACGTGGTGGAGCGCTACACGCCCCGCAGCGCCGACACGTTGATGTACGAAGCCACCATTGAGGACTCCAAGACCTTTTCGCGGCCGTGGAAGATCAGCATGCCGCTCTATCGCCACGTGGAGAAGAATGCACAGCTTCTGGAATTCAAGTGCGTGGAGTTCGTCGAAGAGCTGCTGTATGGACCGTTGCGCAAGCATCCGCGGGTGAACCCGTAAACTAAGGAGCGTTCCGATGCGTCATCCCATTCGTTCCCTCAGTCTGATGGCGGCCGTTCCCGCGGTCGCATTCCTGTCGGCCGTGCCTTCTTTTGGCCAGGCGCCTTCCTCGGTAGTGAAGACCGCCGCGGCGGCGAAAGCCGCGGAATCGGCCAAGCCGTGGACGCCGCCCAAGACGGCCGACGGGCAGCCGGATCTCTCGGGAGTCTGGTCCAACGCCACCAACGTGCCGTTGGAGCGGCCCGGCCAGGGACGGGGCGGTCGTGGCGCAGGTCCCGCGCGGGCAGCGGCTCAGCCCGAAGGCCAGTTGCAGGTGCATTATGACGTCAGCCAGTTCGGGCTCGATCGCAGCCACGCCAAAGTCGCCGAAGACACGCGCACATCGCTGGTGACGACACCCGATGGCCGGATTCCGGCGGTGCTGCCGGAAGCGCAGAAACGAGCCGCGGACCGCGCCGCCTTCCAGCGCGAGCATCAGTGGGACGGCCCGGAAACGCGACCGCTGGGCGAGCGATGCATTTTGTGGCCGAATGAAGGACCGCCCATGCTTTCCCCCGGTTACAACAGTGATGTGCAGATCGTACAGGGCGTGGGTTACGTGGCGATCCTGCAGGAGATGATCCACGACGTGCGCATTATTCCGACCGACGGCCGGCCGCACCTGCCCTCCGATATCCACCAGTGGATGGGCGATTCCCGCGGCCACTGGGAGGGCAACACGCTGGTAATCGACACCACCAACTTTACGGATAAGACGGCGTGGCAGCGTTCCAGCGAATCGTTGCACGTGGTCGAGCGCATCACCCGAACCAGCGCCGACACGTTGAAGTACGAGTTCACGGTGGACGATCCGCATACGTGGGCGACGCCCTGGTCGGCGGAAGTCACCTGGGCCAAGACCGACAGCCCCATCTATGAATACGCCTGCCAGGAGGGCAACTACGGCATGCGGAACAATCTCAGCGGCGAGCGGGCTCTGGAACAGAGGGCTGCGGAAGCCGCTAAGAAATAAGCAAGGAGATCTCGATGCGAACGAAACTCGCCGTCCTGTTTGCCGGTGCCGGCCTGCTGATGGCCGTGGCTCCGGCATGGGCGCATCACGCTTTCGCTGCGGAGTTCGATGCAACCCGGCCGCTGAAATTGCAGGGCACGGTGTCCAAGTGGGAGTTGGTCAATCCCCATTCCTGGATACACCTCGATGTCAAAGGCGCGGACGGCAAAGTGGTGCAGTGGATGGTGGAAGGCGGCAGCCCCAACGCTCTGTTCCGGCTCGGTTTCACCAAGGACTCGCTGCCCGTGGGCACCGAGATTGTCGTCGAAGGCTACCAGGCTAAAGATGGAGCGAATCGGGCGGTCGGCGCGAGCCTCACGTTCACCAACGGCAAACGGTTGTTCCTGGGCGGATCCGCTCCGGGCGCCACTCCGGGTTCCGACGAAGGCAAGTAGCCGCCGCGAAAGGAGGCCAGCCATGGGCCATCGATTGCTTGCGTCCGTGAGCGCGCTCGCCGCCTTTGCGTTGCTGATCCCACGCCCCGCGAGCGCGCAACCGCAGACTGCCGCGGCCAAAGTGAAGGCCTCGGGAAAGGCCTGGACTCCCCCGCGGACGCCCGATGGCCAGCCCGATCTCCAGGGTACCTGGACCAACACCACCATCACGCCGCTCGAGCGGCCGGCCGCCCTGGCGAACAAGCCCTTTTTGACCGAGCAGGAAGCCGCCGCGTATGAGAAGCAGACGGTGGCTCAACAGACCGGCGATCGGCGCGACGGTGGTCCGGAGGTTGATGTCGGCCGCTCGTATAACGAATTCTGGCGCGACCGCGGCAGCAAGGTGATCGGAAGCCGGCGCACGTCGCTGATCGTCGATCCGCCGGACGGAAAAATTCCGGCTCTCACGCCAGCCGCACAGAAAAGACTGGCCGATGCCCGTGAGCAGGCTCAGGGTCATGCCACCGACGGCCCCGAGAACCGCAATCTGTGGGAGCGCTGCCTCACGCGCGGCCTTCCGATGCTGCCCGGCCCCTACAATAACGATTTTCAGATTGTCCAGGGCCCCGGCTATGTCGCCATTCTGCATGAGATGATCCACGATGCGCGCATCATCCCGCTCGATGGACGTCCGCATGTTTCGCCGGGTATCCGGCAGTGGCTGGGCGACCCGCGCGGACACTGGGAGGGCGATACCCTGGTGGTCGACAGCACGAACTTCTCGGAGAAGGACAATTTCCGCGGATCAAGCGAGAACCTGCACCTGATCGAGCGCTTCACCCGCGTCGGACCCGAGGAGATCCGGTACGAGTTTACGGTGGACGATCCGACAACCTTCACGAAGCCGTGGAAGGCGGAAATCCCCATGATTCCGGCCGAGGGCCAGATTTTCGAGTACGCTTGTCATGAGGGAAATTATGCGTTGGCGGACATCCTTCGTGGGGCCCGCGCCGACGAAAAGAGAGCCGCTCAAGACGCGGCAACGAAATTGAAGGAGTAAGGAGAGACGCCATGCGAATCAGGTTAGCGGTTGTGATGACGGGCGCTGCGCTGCTGCTGGCCGCTGTGCCGGTGTGGGCGCACCACGCGTTCGCCGCGGAATTTGACGCCAAAAAACCGGTCAAGATCGAGGGCAAGGTCACGAAGATGGAATGGATCAATCCTCACGCCTGGATCCACATTGACGTGAAGAACCCGGACGGCACGGTCACCAACTGGATGGTCGAAGGCGGCACGCCCAACACATTGCTCCGGCGCGGCTTCACCAAGGATTCCCTAGCCGTGGGCACGGAGATCGTGGTGGATGGCTACCAGTCCAAGGACGGCTCGAACCGCGCCAACGGACGAGACATCACGTTCACCGATGGCCGCAAGCTGTTCCTCGGCTCGAACAACCCGGGCGAAGGCGCTCCGGAAGCGGCGCCGGACAAGAAGTGATACCAAACGCCGCGTGGTTGCGGTGGCAACCACGGAGCGGCAGGATCGGCTGGATGTCCAGCCGGTTCCTCCCTGGCGCATTACCCCCGTTCTTGCTGGCGGCAGGGCTGCTGGTTGGACAGGCTTCGAAACCGGCGGCTAGGACGCCCGCCCCGGCTTGGACCGTGCCGCGCACACCGGACGGCCATCCGGATCTGCAGGGAACCTGGACCAACGCGACGGTGACGCCTTTCGAGCGCCCCACCCAGTTCTCGAGCCAGAAGGTGCTGAGCGACGCGGAAGTGGCGGCGCTGGAAGAGCAGGCCGCGGAAGGAAGAGTGGACCGTCCCCCGCGCGCCGGAGACCCGGGCAACTACAACCAGTTCTGGTTCGATCGCGGAACCAAGGTGGTGCCCACCAGGCAGAGCTCGCTGGTGATCGATCCGCCAGACGGCCGCGTTCCGGCGTTAACCGCGGCGGCGCAGAAGCAGCAGGATGAGGCGAGGGCGTACGCGGCGGCCCATCCTGCGGATGGTCCCGAAGACCGGTCGCTGCAGGAACGCTGCATTCTGTGGGGAACCGCCGGGCCGCCCATGGTGCCGGGACCGTATAACAACAACTATCAGATCGTGCAGAGCCCGGGAACGGTGGCCATCCTGGTGGAGATGATCCACGACGCGCGTATGATCCCGGCCGACGGCAGCCCTCACCTGTCCAAAAACATCCGGCAGTGGATGGGCGACCCGCGCGGGCACTGGGAAGGCGACACCCTGGTGGTGGACACCGCCAACTTCACGGATCGGACGCGGTTTCGCGGCGCCGATGAGAACCTGCACCTGGTCGAGCGGTTCACGCGTGTCAACGCCGACACCATCAACTACCAGTTCACGGTGGACGATCCGACCGCATTCACACATCCCTGGACCGCGCAGATTCCGATGACGCGCAGCGACGGCCCGGTGTTTGAGTACGCCTGCAACGAGGGCAACTACGCGCTAACCGATATTCTGCGCGGAGCCCGCGCACAAGAAAAAGAATCGAAGCAAAGATAAGGAGCACGCATGCGAAGGCTGGGTGGAGCGACAGTGGTGCTGACGCTGGCGCTGGCCGCGTCGGGCCAGACGCCCAAAAAAGGGACGGCGCCCCGCACCGCCGATGGGCATCCCGACTTGCAGGGCACCTGGACTAATGTCACCATCACGCCGCTGGAGCGGCCGGCCGACCTGGCGGGCAAGGCATTCCTCACCGAGGCGGAGGCCGCGCAGTACGAAAAGCAGACCGTGGCTCGGAACAACGTGGACAACCGCAGCAACCTGTCGCCGGAAGCCGATGTCGGACTAGCTTACAACAACGCGTGGTATGACCGCGGCACGAAAGTGGTGAAGACCCGGCGCACGTCGCTGATCGTCGATCCGCCCGACGGACTCGTGCCGGCGTTGACGCCGCAGGCGGCACAGCGGCTCCAGGCCTCCCGCGCCGGAGCGCGGCAGCACCCCACCGATGGCCCCGAGGACCGTTCGTTGGCCGAGCGTTGTCTCTTGTGGCCGACCGCCGGTCCTCCCATGATGCCGAGTTTTTATAACAACAACTACCAGATTGTGCAGGGTCCCGGTTACGTGGCTATCCTGGTGGAGATGATTCACGACGTGCGAATGATCCCGACCGACGGCAGTCCTCACCTGCCCAAGAACATCCGGCAGTGGATGGGCGACCCGCGCGGCCACTGGGAAGGCGATGCCTTGGTGGTGGAAACCACCAATTTCACGGATAAAACCAACTTCCACGGCTCCGACGAGAACCTGCGATTGATCGAACGCTTCACGCGCACCGACTCCGATACGATTCGGTACGAATTTACCGTCGACGATCCCACCGCCTTCACCAAGCCGTTTACCGCGCAAATTCCGATGAATCGTGCCGAAGGCCCAATCTTCGAATACGCCTGCCACGAAGGCAACTACGCCATGGCGGACATGCTCCGCGGCGCGCGCGCCGATGAGAAAAAAGCCGGGCAGTAGACTGCACTCCTTCGATGGGCGCGTAATTCTTACCCACGTTCTCGACTGTACGAAACCAGCCACAGCCTGAGTTCTCAGCCTCATACCTGCTTCGGCAGGACACCTGCAACAGACACAGACACGAGGAGGGAAACCGTGGTCCGGCGAGTTGTCTGTTCTTTCTGCTGTCTGTTCGGCCTCTGCGCCGGCGCCTTCGGCCAAGCCCGATCCATCGCTCCAGCGCGGGAGCGCGGGCTGGCCAGCTGGTACGGAGCCCCGTACAGCGGGCGAAGCGCGGCCAGCGGTGAAATCTACAACCAGGATGAGTTGACGGCTGCGCACCGTACCCTTCCTTTCGGGACCAGGGTGCGAGTGCACCGTGTCGACGAACGGACGAGCGTCGTGGTCCGGATTAACGATCGCGGGCCGTTCATCGCGTCCCGCATCATCGATCTATCGCGCGCGGCCGCGGCTCGCCTGGGCATGACCCGGCAGGGCGTAGTGCCGGTCTCCCTTGAAATTGTGGAGAGTCCGCCGCGAGATCCCAACCAGGCATTCTCGGTCGACTTGAGCTCACTTTCCAGGCGTAATGCCGTGGCGCGCCACGACGTCTTGAGCCGGGCATCGATTCAGGTCAGGGCGGAGCATCGTGCCGGTGACAACGATGGAGATTTTTGACGAATCCAGCAGGCTGGGACCGCCGCTCAAGGCGGCTGCGGGCCGGCAATCGGGAAGCATGATCCGCGCGCTGATCAAGCAGGTGTTCGGTTGTTCCCACAGACGCCTCTCTCGCCCCATCACACCATCGAGCCAACCCGGCGGGCCGCGCACCGACATGTATGTGGTCTGCTTGGATTGCGGCGAGCAGTTCACTTACGACTGGAAGCAAATGCGCATCGGCGAACGCATCGAGCAACCGCCGCCACGCACCTGATTGGTGCCACTGTTCCGGCAGTGCCATCCCGGGCGAATGGTTTCCCCACGGGCTTGAACTGCATCCGGTGACTCCCTGCCGGGTGGTCGATACCCGCGGGTCGGCCGGGCCTTTTGGAGGCCCGATCCTGGGCGGGGGAACTTCGCGCGACTTTGCGGTTCCTTCGAGCCCGTGCAACATCCCATCGGGTGTGCAGGCCTGTTCCCTGAACGTCACGGTAGTGCCGGCGAAGTCGCTGGGTTACCTGACGATCTGGCCGGCGGGTCAACCCCAGCCGTTTGTGTCGACGCTGAATTCCTGGGATGGACGAGTGGCGGCGAACGCGGCGATCGTCCCCGCGGGACAGAACGGCGCTGTCAGCGTGTACGTCACCGACGATGCGCAGGTGGTGTTGGACCTGAACGGCTACTTCACCGCGCAGTAGTGCCCGTCGGGGGCAGCCTCACATCACCGGCCCAATCCGCCACGGGACGAATTCCTGATGGCCCAGGCGCTCCGCGCCGGTGCGGCGGCCCGAGGCTACTTCCAGTAACAGATCGAAAATGGCGCGGCCGACTTCCGGCACGGTCTTTTCGCCGTCGGCGATGGCGCCGGCGTTGACGTCCATGTTGTCGGACATCTGGCGGAAGGTGGCGCTATTGGTCGCGATCTTGATCACCGGAACGGTTGGGAAGCCGATGGCGCTCCCGCGGCCGGTGGTGAACGCGATCAGGTTGCAGCCGCCGGCCGCCAGGCCGGTGAGCGATACCGGATCGTACCCGGGTGTGTTCATGAAACAGAAGCCGGGAGCCGTGATGCGCTCGGCGTATTCGTAGACATCCACCAGCGGCGAGGCACCGCCCTTGGCCACTGCCCCTAGCGATTTTTCGAGAATGTTGCTCAGGCCGCCGGCCTTGTTTCCGGGCGTGGGGTTGTCGTCAAAGCTGCCTTCGAACCGCTTCAAGTATCGCTTGTAATGTTCGATGCAACTCAATAGTTTTTCAGCAACCTGTCGATTCTTGGAGCGTTTCACAAGCAGGTACTCGGCACCGAAGATCTCGGTGGTTTCAGCGAGCACCGGCGCGCCCCGATAGCCGGCCAACAGGTCGGAACAGTGGCCGAGTGCGGGATTGGCCGTGATGCCCGAAAACGAATCCGAACCGCCGCAATTCAGCCCCAGCACGATCTTGGACACGGGCGCGGCGGTGCGGGATTCGGCGGCGGCTTGCTCCATGAAGCGGGCGATCTCGCGGCGCGCTGCGTCAGTGGCGCCGCGTGTGCCGCCGCTCGATTGCAACGTCAGGCCTGCCAGCCGTCCGCTGCGCGGACTTCCCGAGCCGAGGTAATGGTCGATCTGGTTGACCTCGCACCCCAGCCCCAGGATGACGGCCGCCGACACGTTGGGATGCATCAACACACCGCTCAGGGTGCGGCGCAGTTGATCCACATCCGGCCCGAAGGCGTGGCCGCAGCCTTCGCCATGGGGAAACGCCACCACGCCGTCCACGTTCGCAGGCAGCGTCTCGCCGGCGTAGCTGCGGGCGATCAACTCGGCCGTATGCGCGGCGCAATTGCTGGCCGCCACCACCGCGATGTAGTTGCGCGTGCCCACACGGCCGTCCTCGCGCGCATAGCCGAGGAAGCTCGGGACGTTGCGCGCGGGCTCCGGCAGCGGTGTCTCACTGGCAGGGAACTCGTAGTGTAACGGCAGTTCTGCAAAGCTGAGATTGTGGGTGTGAACGTGCCGCCCGGCCTCGATCGCCATCCCCGCCCGGCCGATCGACTGGCCGTATCGCCGCACGATTTCGCCCGGCGCGATCGCCTGCAGCGCGACTTTGTGTCCTGCCGGGATCGCATCGAGCGTCACTACCCGGACGCCGTCTACCCGCAGTTCCGTTCCGGTCGAAAGCGGTACGCGGGCCACCGCCACGTTGTCGGTGGGATGGAGGTGGATCGCGGAGTTTTCTGCCGTGGGCCGTCGTGCAATATCCAGGAGCACTGCTCCAATTATACCGGGGCACAGGGAACCCGCGGCCTATAATGGGGGAAGTGCCACGGAGCATTCCGCGCTGGGTGTGGCTGGCCATACCGCTGGTCTACTTCCTTTACTTCTACAACCTGGACGCTGCCGGCCTGCTGGGTCCGGACGAACCCCGCTACGCTTCCATCGGCCGCGAGATGGCTCAGTCCGGCGACTGGGTGACTCCTCGCTTATGGGGCGAGCCGTGGTTCGAGAAGCCGGCCCTGTTGTACTGGGTGACCGCGTCCGGATTTCGGCTCGGCCTGGGTCCGGAGTGGGCGCCACGGCTTCCGATCGCCCTGACGGCCGTCGCGTTTCTGGCTCTGTTCGCCTGGGTCCTGTGGCGAGAGTACGGAGGTGAGGCCGCGGGAAGTGCCACGTTGATCCTGGCAACCTGCTGTGGCTGGGTCGGCTTCAGCCAGATCGCCGTCACCGATCTTCTGGTGACCGCCGCGTTTTCGGCTGCGATGTTGCTGGCCCTGCCGTGGATCGCCAAGCGCGATACGAGGCGCTTGCCCGCGGTCGCCGCCATGCTCGGCGTTGCGGTGCTGGCCAAGGGTTTGGTGCCGCTGGTTCTGGCGCTGCCGCTGCTGCTTCGCGGCCGAATTCGGGATCTTCTCCGCCTGCGCGTGATCGCCCCGTTTCTGGTGATCGCGCTGCCTTGGTATCTGTTGTGTTATCAGCGCAATGGAATCGAATTCATCAAGGTGTTCTTCTGGCAGCACCACTTCGAGCGATTGACGGCCAATATGCTGTTTCACCCGCAGTCCTGGTGGTATTACTTGCCGGTGCTGGCGGGGGGCCTGTTGCCCTGGACCCCGCTGGTTCTGTTGGTGGCGCGGCGCCGCCGGTGGAGCGATCCGCGCCGGCTTTTTCTCCTGGTCTGGTTGGTCTGGGGCTTTGTGTTTTTCTCGGCGATCGCCAACAAGCTGGCCGGTTATATTCTGCCCGTCGTTCCGGCAGCGGCTGCGCTCATGGCCCTGGAGCTGGAAGAGACTCCCAACGCCCGCCGCTGGTTGGCCGCGTGCGCGGTGTTGCTGGTGGCCTTTCCGGTGGCCGCGCAGGTTTTGCCGGCCGCGGTGGCGTCTGGGCTTTCGCGCGCCGCCAGGCCCCGGTTCGAGTGGATCTGGCTGGTGCCCCTCGGGGTGGCCGCCGCCGTCTGGGTTTTGAAGACGCGCCGTCTGGCGGCAACCGCGTTGGTGGCGATCTCAGCGACCGCCGGGGTGGTCTATCTCAAGGTGCTGGCGATGCCCGAGGTCGACCGCGCGGCGTCCGCTCGCGGATTGTGGCGCAAGGTGGAAGCCCGCGCCGGCCATGCGTGCGTGGGAGACATCCAGAGGAATTGGCGGTACGGGCTCAATTACTATTCCGTGAGGCCATTGCCGGATTGCGCCACCACGACGCGACCGCTGGAGATCCGTCAATCTGCCGGACGGTCGCCCTATCTGGTGCCGCCCGCGTCAAAAGTTCGTTGAACCATCCGAAGAGGGAGAAGTGCCGTCCGAGTTTGATTTGTGTTACGTGTTGAATTTGATTTGTGCTCTGTGTTGAAAAGGTTAGATACGGGCCTCGCCGCAGGGACCCCGGGGGGCCGCGTCGCTCCCCCTGATTCTGGGCCGTTTCCGCTAGCTAGGGTTAACGAACCACCCAACAGACACTCATCATCCGCCCTCTTTTAGTACTTTAGAGAAAGAGAGCGCACGGCGGGATCACAGAAAGGAAGCCAGCATGGCAACCAACGTCGCAGCAGTGGAACGGCTTTTGGGCGACAAGGCCGATTACCTCTTGGGGTTCAACGCTCCGAGAATTTCCAAGGAACGTCTCCATCTCCCCGGGCCCGATACCGTGGACCGGATTTTCTCGATCACCGACCGGAACAACCGCGTCCTGGTGAATCTGCAACGGCTCTTCGGCCATGGCCGCCTGGCCGGGACGGGGTATGTGTCGATCCTGCCGGTCGATCAAGGCATTGAGCATTCGGCCGGAGCCAGTTTCGCCAAGAACCCGGATTACTTCGATCCCGAAGGCATCGTCCGGCTGGCCATCGAAGGCGGCTGCAATGGAGTGGCGTCGACGTTCGGCGTTCTCGGGGCCATGTCCCGGAAATACGCCCACAAAATCCCGTTCATTGTAAAGATCAATCACAATGAGCTGCTGACCTACCCCAACCGCTTCGATCAGGTTTTGTTCGGCACCGTTAAGGAAGCCGCGGAGATGGGAGCCGCCGCGGTGGGCGCCACCATCTACTTCGGGTCCGCCGAAAGCACCCGCCAGATCGTGGAGATCGGTCAGGCCTTCGCGCTGGCACACGAGATGGGAATGGCCACGATCCTCTGGTGCTATTTGAGGAATTCCGCCTTCAAGAAGGACAAAGACTACCATGTCTCCGCTGACCTCACGGGTCAGGCCAACCACCTGGGAGTCACTATCCAGGCGGACATCATTAAACAGAAGCTGCCGGAGAACAATGGCGGTTTTACCGCTCTGAATTCCGGGGATTCCAGCTATGGAAAACTGGACAAGCGGATGTATACCGAACTGGCTTCGGATCATCCCATCGATCTATGCCGCTACCAGGTGGCCAACTGCTACATGGGGCGGATCGGATTGATCAATAGCGGCGGCGCTTCCGGAGCGAATGATTTCACCGAAGCCGTCATCACCGCCGTGATCAACAAACGGGCAGGCGGCATGGGCTTGATTTCCGGCCGCAAAGCGTTCCAGCGTCCTCTTCAAGAAGGCGTCTCGTTGCTGAACGCGATTCAAGACGTTTATCTGGATTCGGCCGTCACCGTGCCGTAGCAGACGCGTCAATCCAGCCGCATCGGTTTTGCGTAACCGGTGAGCTCCATATAGCCAACACCGGCGGCCGAACCCCGATAAGCAACTGCGCCTTCCCAGTATGTGGGGGCAGTGGTGTCTTCGGAGACCAACTCCTGATCGGGAATCGCGGCCGCGCATTCCATCGCAACTCTCAAAGAAGGGATCGAGATGCGCCAGCGGATCGGATAGCGGGCGTGGGTCGAGGGGCTGGTCCAGAACTCCAAAGGCTGCAATTGAAAATCACTGCGGCGCAAGTGCGTGGCGCGGCCATTGGGGTCTATGTACGTTCCGGAGGAGTACGGGTCGACCGTGCCATCCAGGTGCCGAAGTTGGAACAGCATAAATTCCGTGTTGTTTTCCAGCTGCACACTGAACCAGTCCCAGCCGGCTTGAAACGATTCGAGTTGGTGGGTGAACCATTCGTGGTCCATCCACGCCGTGCCGGTGACGTCCATGTTGTTGACACTACCCTCCACTGCCAGTAGAGGAAATGAGACGTAGTATGACGCCTTGCCCACGCCCTCGGCCTTTTGGCTGAGGCCGTTTTCGCCGTTGAGGATGGGCGGCTTGCGGGGCGTCAGACGGAGGGTGAAGCGGAGATCCTCGGCTACCGCGGAGAGCGTCTGCCTGCCAGAGTTCGGGTCCCACTTCGATTCCCAATTGCCATTCCAGATGCGGGTTTGCGCGAGGCTGGCGCCGGCGATGCCCGGGCCGGCGCGGTTGAGACGCTGATGGGAGTGGAAGCGCTTCCCGTCGATATCGGTGAGCGCCAGGTGCGCGAGGTAGAGATCGTCCACGCGCCACGCGGATGGGTTATCGCTCGGCCCGCGCCGCTGGCCCTGACGGAAAAAGACCAGCTCGAATCCGTAGCGGTGTCCATTGCCCGCATGCACGTTCCCGGTGTAATACCACCACTCGGTGCGGAACTCGGGATGATCGAAATGATCGCGCGGGAACTGGAAGTGGTAGCCCGGGACAGCCTGGCGATAGCCGGTCCCGGCTCCAAACAGAGAAGCGGCCAGCGCGAGCACCGCCGCGATTCGCGGGAAATGAGGATTCGAGAGGCCGGCCATCGGTGTTGGTGGGCAGACGACGTCGCCCCACGTTCAATTATTCAGCATTGGGCGTCGCTGCGGCCAGGGCTGCCGGCGGCGGACTCGCACGGCGGGCGTCTTCCTCTTCAGCGCGGCGTTCGTCGCGCCGGTGTATGTACGAGCTTCGCACCGCCAGCACGCCCAGGCGGGCCGCGTCGCCGCTGCGGTAGAAGATGTTGTCGCGAATGATGTGATTGCGGGCCGTCAGGCTCACCCGGCGGAACAAGCGGATTGCCAGCGGAGGCCGCGAATCGGGTCCGGCTTCGGCGAAGTCCTGGCGCGGCGCGGCGCACTCGTTGAGCACCACCACAGCCACGCGGGAATCGCTATGGATTTCTTTTCGGGACTCGCTTCCGGGAGTGTGTACGGGCCGCGGCCGCTCAACGTATTCGACCGAATCGACGCAGCCCGTCGATTGCAGATCGCTTACTACCTTGTCGCGCTCCAGATCCACGTCGCCTTGAATTTCATGCGTAAAGCCAAACGGGTGCCCCATGGAGAAGGTGGCGCCGAGATCCCGCGTGGCCGCGGAGGCCCAGGTCGGCTGTCCTTGCCACTCCGCGGCCTGCTTCCAGATGCGCAGATGGTCGCGCTTTTCAAACGTGTTCAAAGCTGTCTGAAGAGTCAAGTCCGGCTGGTCTCCGCTCAGTAGCAGCATCCGCATGGGAGCGTCCGCATATTCATGTTCTTCGGCGAGGGCGCGAACCACGTGGATCCCGGCGGCTACCGAATTAGGCTGCGAGCCGGTCCATCCGGCGGCCGCGAAGGCGGCATCGAGTGCGCGACGCGATCCGGCGAACATCAGGTTGACCAGGTCCATGGGTTGCGGCTGGCGCTTGGAGTAGCTCCAGGAGGGCAGATCCGCCACCAGACCGCGCAATTCCGCCGGCACGCTGGATTCGGAGCATGCGCTTGGATTGGCGAAGGGTTCCGGAATCCCGACCTCGAGGTTCAGGTCCGTGCCCCGGCCGTACTCGATCTCCGGATTGGGGAAACGAAAAAGGCTGGATTCGAGAATCAACGCGGGTCCGAGCAATAGTGGATGCTCCAGGGTTTCCATGGCCAAGCGCGAACCCACACGGCTGGACAGGCTGGCGGTGGCGCGAATGCCGTGGATGGCGCCTCTGCGATCGATGCGCTCGCGCGCGTTGTCGACCCCGACCAGCCGCGTTTCCACCCCGTAAGTGCGCCCGTCGGGGGTGCGCAGTTCGTAAAAGTCTAGCCGCAGGCCTGCGGTCTCATGGGTCAACCCCAGACCGACTTTGCGCACGTTGCGGACCAGCCCAGAGAGCGTGGTTCCTTCGGGGAGGGCGTTGGTGCGCTCGGAACAAGGCGCCTGATTGACCAGAGCTTGGACCAGGTCGCCGGGCTTCGAACGGTACGAAGAGAGAGGCGTCAGCAGGCGAGCCGTCAGGAGTGTTGCCGCACGCAGGTCCGCCGCCCCTTGCAAGACCAGCACCAACCCGACCCAGACAGAACGTCTTCGCTTACCGTGCATGCGGTGCACTTCGATCCGAGAGCGACTCAGCCCCCGCAACTGACTTGCCATGGTGGCATAGTCTGAGGGGGCTTTCAATAGTGCTTTCGAGATATTTCAGACGCTGAGAGCGGCTCTGATATGATGAAGAAACCCTCGGCAAATGATCGTTGAAGCCAACAGTGTTCGGTTTGATTCCCTATCCTTGGACAACGGGGCGTCCTTGGCTCCGGTCGACGTGGCCTACGAGACCTACGGGGAGCTGAACAGCAAAAAAACGAACGCCATCCTGATCCTGCACGCGTTTTCGGGCGATGCCCACGCTGCCGGAATCAGCCACGAAACCGGAAAACCGGGCTGGTGGGACAATTGCATCGGGCCGGGAAAGGCGTTCGATACCAACAAGTACTTCGTCATCTGCTCGAACATCCTGGGGGGGTGCCGCGGCACCACCGGGCCCTCTTCCGTGAATCCGGCCACAGGCTGCCCCTACGCCATGTCGTTTCCGGTGATCACAGTTTCCGACATGGTGCGTCTGCAAAAAATGCTGATCGACTGGTTTGGGATTGAGCGGCTGCTGTCGGTCTCCGGCGGCTCCATGGGCGGAATGCAGGCGCTCGAATGGGCCGTCGCCTTTCCCGACCGCGTGGTCAGTGCCATTCCGATTGCGTGCACCACCCGGCATAGCGCGCAGCAGATCGCCTTTAATGAAGTAGGCCGCCAGGCCATTATGGCGGATCCGGACTGGAACGAGGGCAATTACTACAGCCACAAACCGCCGGCACGCGGGCTGGCGGTGGCGCGCATGGTCGGCCACATCACGTACATGAGCGACGATTCCATGCGTGAGAAGTTCGGCCGCCGCCTGCGGGGCAAAGAAAACTTCGGCTTCGATTTCGATGTGGATTTCGAAGTGGAGAGTTATCTGCGCTACCGCGGCAGCGAGTTCGTCACTCGCTTCGACGCCAACTCGTATCTCTACATCACCAAGGCGATGGACTATTTCGACCTGACCAACGGCCAGGGGACCCTGGCCTCGGCCTTCGCCTCGAGCCAGGCCCGGTTCCTGGTGATCAGTTTTAGCTCCGATTGGCTCTACCCCAGCTACCAGTCGCAGGAGATCGTGCGGGCGCTCCGTACCCGGAATTGCGATGTGGCTTACGTCGAATTACAATCCAACTACGGCCACGATGCCTTTCTGGTGGATGTCGCCGAACAGACCGATCTGATTCGCGGCTTCCTGGCCAGTACGTACGAAAAGACGCAATGACCGCGGAATCCTCTCATAAGCAGGCGTTTGTCCCCGAGTTGCTGGGGCGCAGCGATTACGCCATCATCGGCGAAATCGTCGAGCCCAACACCAAGGTGCTAGACCTCGGCTGCGGTGAGGGCGAGTTGCTGCAGTGGCTGGCCGAGAACAAGGGAGTGGATGCGCGCGGCGTCGAGATTTCCGGGGCTAAAGTGCAGCGCGCCATTGCCCGGGGCGTTTCGGTGTACCAGGGCGATATCGACGAAGGACTCGCCGACTATCCCAAAGGCGCGTTCGATTACGTGATTCTTAGCCAGACGCTCCAGCAGACGCACAAGCCGCTCAAGGTGCTGCGTGAGATGCTGCGCGTCGGACGGCGTGTCATCGTCGCCTTTCCGAATTTCGGGCACTGGGCGGTGCGGCTTTCCATGGCGGTGGGCGGGGGCGCGCCGAAAACCAAGCTGTTCCCCTACAACTGGTATGACTCCCCCAACATTCACTTCCTCACCGTGCGCGATTTCGAGGCGCTGATGGCCTTACAGGGTCTGGTCGTGGAGCGGCGCTACTTCCTGTCCGGCCGCCATAAGGTGCATTTTCTCCCGAATGTGCTGGCGGAAGTCGCGGTATACCTGTTGAGCGGTTCGGCGGGTTCTACGGCTTCACCGCAGGGTCCGGGCTGAGAAGCCGCCGCGCCTGATCCCAAATCTGCATCACCAGTTTTCCGGCGGGGATCGGCTTCGCCATCGCCGCTGACTGGCCCGCCCATACCTGCATCCGGTGGTAGTCGCCGGCGGCCGCGCCCTCTTTCTTCATCGAGGCGGTGAGCCCTCGTTGTACCGGATAGGGCGCTGGCGGAGGCGCATCGGGCGATCCGGCGGCCCGGACATAGTCGGTGGCGATGGCGCGTCCCAATCGTCCGGTGAAGGATCGTGTCAGCGTGGTGCGTTCGGGCTCGAGATGTTCGAGCGCATTGGCCCATGCAGGATGGGTGCCCGCCTCCGGGCACCGCAGAAAGGCCGTGCCGAGCATCGCCAGGCTCGCCCCCAGAGTCAACGCGGCGGCAACACCGCGCCCATCCGCGATCCCGCCGGCGGCGATGATCGGCAGGTCGATGTGATCGGCCAGGCGGGGCAGCAGCGCGACCAGGCCGATTCCTTGCCGCTCGGCCGCCGCTGCTTCAAACGAACCGCGGTGCCCGCCGGCTTCGTATCCCTGCGCGATGATCGCGTCCGCCCCCGTGTCGCGCGCCATCTTGGCTTCCGCGAGCGTCGTTGCGGTGGCGAACCACGCGATGCCGCGCTCCTTCAGCCGGTTCACGAACGGGGCCGGGAACACGCCCATGATGGATGAGACGGCCGTTGGCGTCGCTTCCAGCAGGGCTTCACACTGTTCACTGAAATCAGGCAGCACCGCATCCCCCGCCGATGCAGGCACGGGGGATCCCCACGCTTCCAAGAACTTCCGGACCAGCCCCTCCGCGGTGGGATCTCTTCGCGGCTGTGGATCCGGTATCCATAGATTGAGCTGGAAGGGACCGCTGCTGTGAGTCCTGAACTCGCGGGCCCAGGCCCGAATGCCCTCGGGCGGTGTCATCAGGGCGCCCATCGCTCCCATCCCGCCGGCATTGGCCACTGCGGCCGCCAGACTCGCCGGGCACGCCCCCGCCATGGGAGCCATCAGCATTGGAAGCTTGAGACCGTAGCGGGCGCAGAGGGCGTTGGCGCGATCGAGCGGACCGGCGCGGTGGCTCGCCGCCTCGCCGCTCTGTGAGGGAGCCCCTGGGTCGTCACGCGCCATGCACTCAATATAGCGTGCACCGGGCATCGAGCCGCTGTTTCGGCCGGTCCGCGCGGAACCTTTCTAGTGCGCGCGGTCGCCTTCGTGGTGTTCGCGGAAATCCTGGTCGATGGCCTTGCGGCCCGCAAAGCCTTCGTCGGTTCCGTGCCAGAAGGCGATCGAGGGCTCGCCCAGTTTCCAACAGAGATAGACCTCGCGCCCGTGAAACAGGGTAGGGAAGTCCACCAGGCCGATGTCCAGGTCCTTGATCACACAGCCCAACTCCTGAACCCGTTCGATGGTGCTGCGCAAGCTGGCCGCGGCGTGATCGCGACGGTCCCGGTCTTCCCGCACCTTGGCCCGGTCCACCGCCATCCCGCCCATCATCACAATACGCTCCTGGAAGGAATCCACGCAGCGCTCGGCGCTGGCGTATCCGGATTTGAGTTCGATTGCCTCCCGCAACAGACGGTCCACGCTGGGAATCAGGCGTTCCGCTTCCTCCAGGGTGAACCGTTTGGGCATCGCGTGGCGCGTCAGATGCCGGAGACTTGTACGGACATCGAGCGGCTGCGCGGCCCGTCAAACTCGGCCAGAATGATGCTCTGCCAGGTGCCCAGCAGAACCGCCGAGTTGCGGACCTGCAGGGACAGGCTCTGTCCCATGATCATTCCCCGCAGGTGCGAGTCCGCATTCTTGCGCTCACAATCGGAAAACTGGGGGTCGTTGTGCCGCCAGGGACTGTCACGGCTGACCAGGTCATCGAGGAAGCCGCGGACGTCGTGCAGCAGGGCGTCCTGCCATTCGTTCAAGAAGACAGCGGTCGTGGTGTGCAGAGACTGCAAGTGCACGATTCCCTCACGGACGCCGCTTTTCCGAACGATTTCGTTAATACGGTCGGTGACGTTGATCAACTGCATGCGGTCGCTGGTAATCCAGTCCACAATACGGTTGAACATCTTGTACGCCGCGGGGGAATGGCTCTCCGGCGCTAACTCGATCTCCGCTACTTTCCCTTTCGCTGAATTCATGTACGCTCCTCAGATCTTTGGACCGGCTTCGAGGCATTTGCCTGGCGCCGTTCGATAACTTTCTATCGATTATACCAAGGCGGCGGGAGTCCCTCGGGCCACTTTTAATTCGCCGTCGCGTAGTGTGCGGTCACGTATTCGTTCAGGATTTGGATGAATTCCGCTACAATTTGGTTGCCTTTTAATGTAGTCATGAGGCGGCCGTCCACATAAACGGGCGCTTTGGGCTCCTCAAACGTTCCGGGCAGCGAGATGCCGATATTGGAGTGTTTGGATTCGCCGGGGCCGTTGACCACGCATCCCATCACCGCCACCTTCATGGTCTCCACACCGGGATGGCCGGACTTCCACTTGGGCATCTGCTCGCGCAGATAGGTCTGGATTTCATCGGCCATTTCCTGGAAGAAGGTGCTGGTGGTGCGGCCGCACCCCGGACAGGCGGTCACTTGCGGGGTGAAACTGCGGATGCCGAGTGACTGCAGAATCTGCTGCGAGACGAGGACTTCCTCCGTGCGGTCGCCGTTGGGCGCGGGGGTGAGCGACGTGCGGATGGTGTCACCGATCCCTTCCTGCAGGAGCGGGGCCAGGGCCGCCGTCGAGGCCACCACGCCCTTGTTGCCCATACCGGCTTCGGTCAGTCCCAGGTGCAGCGCGTACTGGCACTGATCCGCCAGCGCACGGTAGACATCGATGAGATCCTGCACGCCGCTCACTTTGGCGCTCAGAATGATCTTGTCCGGCCCCATCCCGTAAGACTCGGCCGCCTTTGCGGATTGAATGGCGCTCGCCACGATCGCGTCCAGCGTCACCTCGCGCGCGTCCTTCGGCTCGGCCAACTTGGAATTCTCATCCATCATGCGGGTGAGCAGCGCGGAATCGAGTGAGCCCCAATTGACTCCGATGCGCACCGGTTTGTTGTTGGCGAGCGCGACCTCGATCATGGTCCGGAAGTTGTCGTCGGTTTTGCGCCCGATGTTGGCATTGCCGGGATTGATCCGGTACTTAGCCAGCGCGCGCGCGCACTCGGGATATTTCTTGAGCAAGATGTGGCCGTTATAGTGAAAGTCCCCGATGATGGGCACGCGCATGCCGAACTTGTCGAGCGTGTCGGCGACCTTGGGCACCGCCGCGGCCGCCTGCTCGGTGTTGACTGTGACGCGAACCAGTTCCGAGCCGGCCCGGGCCAACGCCATCACCTGATTGACGGTCGAAGGCACGTCGACGGTGTCCGTATTGGTCATGGACTGCACGACAATCGGATGATTGCCGCCGACCTTCACACCTCCCACGTCCACCACAACCGCCTGGCGGCGGGATTTCACGGCCATTCGAGATCCTCCAGGGGAAATTTCGATTTTACCATTGCCCCTGACAAGGTCCGCCCCATGCTGGTTCCGCAATGCTCTGGACCTGCCTTCGCTCGTCAGAACTTCACGCTCGAGTCGGCCGTGAACTTGCGGTAATCGCGGAATTCGATCACGTTGCGGCTGCAGGTCCCGCTGCCGCTCATGCAACCGACGTTTTCACCCGTAGCCGGCAGCAGGTACGTGCGCTGGTCGATGCGGACGAACGCATAGTTGAGAACCGCCTCGGCATGGCTGATAGCGAAATCCCGGGGTGTGCCGGTGGTTCGTTGTTCGATCCGCAACACGCGGCGGCTCTGTTTGTCGACCCACAGGGCGCCGTCATAGGGCGCGCTGTAGCGGTGTTGATCCGGGGAGACCAGCACCCAGTGGGAGTTGGGTTGGGCCACGGTGAAGTCAAAGACCACGGCGGTGCGCGAGGCTATCTTCTCTTCGCCCCGCCGCCGGAACGAGGCATTCGTGGCCGGCGACAAAAGGTCTTCGAGAGTTGTGCCGAACTCGCCCGTGGACCATGCCCCGGACTGTTCGACCGGCTGGTCGATCGCTTTGCCGTCAATCTGGAAGTTTCGGTACTGCTCCTTGCCACCGACATAGGCAAGGTCGGCCGTGACCACGTCAATGGACTGCCAGTTCCCCAGTCCGCCGGAGCCAAAATAACGGCTGGTTACTTGCTGCGCCAGGTAACTCGGAAGACTCTCGGTGAAGGACGCCGCTACCGATCGAGCGTCCGCCAGAATCTGCTCATCCGTGTTGAATTGGGGAGACTGAGGATCGCTGGGCGGGGAAATGGGCTCGTTGGAACCGCTCTCGGACGGCGCGCCCGCGCCTCCTTCCGGAGCCGGCTCGAGGCTCGGGGCTTCTCCCCCTTCTCGCGTAGCAATCGCGTGGGGCTTGCCAAAATCATCGGCCCCGGGCGCGCGTACGGTCGCTTCCTCCAAGGCCCTGCCGGCAGTCGTCCGCTCTGCGGCGGTGCCTTCCCGCAGCAGAATCACGCGCACGGCCGTCTCCACATCGTCCGGACTGACTTCCACTGCGAGCGCGTCGCCGGCGTGGAGCAGCGAGTCCCGGATCGCGTCGCCGGCCTTGTTGCGGAATTGTGTTTTCGCCAGCAGCCGGAAGCGCAGAACAGAGGCGCGAGTCGACTGCAGAAACAGGTCCTTCTCCCCCATCTTGCGGAGACTGCCGTCGACCGAAACCACCGTCATTTTTGCGGCATCGTGCGACGAACCAGTCGCTTCCTTCTCATCCCTCGACTTTCGCTTGGGAAGCTTAATCTGCGGTATCTGAATCCCCGGCATCCCCCCGCCCGGATACGAGTTGGGCGGATACTGGCCTGGTGGATATTGGCCCGGCGGATATTGGCCCGGCGGATATTGGCCTGGTGGATATTGGGAGGGGTACTGAGCGAGTGCGAGTACACCCGACGTGAGTAGCGCCGAAACGAGCCAAACAGAGCGGCAGTCTGCGTTCGGCATGGCGGGAGCCCCTCCTCGTGATTCTATTCGATCCCAGCCCGAAACGACACCTTGCGGGCGACCACAACCCAGAATATGCCCAACGCATAGCCGCCCACGACGTCACTGGCGTAGTGAACGCCCAAATAGATTCGCGAGAAGCCGATCGCGAGCACTAGCGCGGCCGAGCCGATCCACAAGGCGATCCGGACCGCATGCGATTTCATGCGCGCGGTGAGGAAGGCTGCCAGCAGCCCGTAGAAGCAGCACGACACCGTAGCGTGGCCGCTGGGAAAGCTGTAGGTGGAGGGATCCACATAGCCGAAGAAAGCCGCCGGGCGCGCTCGGTGGAAGACCAGTTTCAGAAGTTCGCTGATTGCCAGTGCTCCAAGGGTCGCGATCGCCAGCCAGAAGGCGTCGCGACGCCGGCCCGCCTTCACCATCCACCAGGCCGCCACAATCATCAACAGAGCCAGAGCGTCCGGCTCGCCCAGCCACGTCACGGCCCGCATCGCGCTGGTGAGCGGCGGTCCGGCCCACGAGTGAATCATGTCGCGGATCGCGATGTCGAACAGCAGCGTCTGATCCAGCGCGGTCGCCAGGGCGAGCCAGCAAAAGACCACGAGGGCGGCCGACGCCCAGCCCGAAAAGGTGCGCGGTGGCAAACTCTATTCTCGCTGGAGAAGCGGCTCGAGCGTCCGCAGGACGTTTCCCACCACCAGGCGCGCACCTGCGGCATTCGGGTGCAGTCCGTCGCGTTGCATGAGGTCGGCATGCCCGGCCACTCCCGCCAGCAGGAACGGGAGCAGCGGCGTTTGGAAACGCCTGGCGAGCGCGGGGTACATACCGTCGAACTGACGGATGTAGTCCGGTCCGTAGTTGGGCGGCAGCGTAATCCCGGCCAGAACCACCCGCGCCCCGGCTTTCTGCAGCGCTGCGATGATCTGTGCCAGGTTGTTCTCGGTGTTGGAAACCGGCTGGCCGCGCAGACCATCGTTGGCTCCGAATTCCACGATCACGATGCGCGGCTTTTCGGAGGTGACCAGAGGCAGGCGCTCCAGGCCGTCTTGCGTGGTGTCGCCGCTCACCCCCAGATTGACCACGCGATAGCGATCACCGCGGCGATCCAATTCCTGCTGGAGCAGGTCCGGGTAGCTCTGCCCGGGATCGAGGCCGAGCCCCGCCGTCAGGCTGTCGCCGAAGCATACGATCGCGGGGCGCGTGTCCGCAACAGCAGCGGGAAGCGGCGTGGAGACCCTCGAAGCCTCCGGCCGGTGGGGTCCGGTCTCCTCCTTGCAGCCATACAGCACCGCCAACAAGACAATCCACCAAATGTTCTTCATCTCAATGCCATAATAAAGTTTGATTCAGGTCGTCGGTCTCACGAAATCGATTCACACGGGAACGCACCGGGTGGACATTCTCAAGGGAATCGACCTGGAAATCCCCAAAGGCCAGTTCGCGGCCATTATGGGGCCTTCGGGTAGCGGCAAGAGCACGCTGCTGGGACTGATTGCGGGCCTCGATTCGCCCACCACCGGCCAGATTTTGCTTGCCGGCGAGGACATTACGCGCCTCGGCGAAGACCAGATGGCCTTGCTGCGCGGCCGCACGATCGGATTCGTGTTTCAGTCCTACCACCTGATCCCCACCCTCACCGCCGAAGAAAACGTCCTGCTCCCCATGGAACTCGCCGGCAACGGCCACGACGGCCGGTCCTGGGCTCGCGAACTGCTCGACCGCGTGGGTCTCGGCGGCCGCCGCGATCATTATCCCGTCCAACTCTCCGGCGGCGAGCAGCAGCGCGTGGCGCTGGCTCGCGCGTTTGCCCTGCAACCTCCTATTCTGCTGGCTGACGAGCCCACCGGCAACTTGGACACGGCTACCGGGAATGTGGTGCTCGATCTGCTCTTAGCCTTGAACCGCGAGCAGGGCGCCACCATGGTGCTGGTCACGCATGAACTCTCCATCGCCGATTGTGCCGACCGCCGCATCGTTCTGCGCGATGGCCTGGTCGTGAACCAGTGACTACGCCGCTTCCCTGGCGGGTCGCGTTGCGCATCGCCTGGCGCGAGATGCGCGCCTCCCACGCCAAGTTTCTCTTTGTGATCCTGGCGGTCGCGGTGGGTGTCGGTTCCCTGACCGGCGTCCGCGGTTTCAGCCGATCCTTCCGCAAGATCCTGTTGCGCGACGCGCGCACCCTGATGGCGGGTGATCTTTCCGCCCGCGTTTTCGCCCTGCCGACGCCGGAACAGGATGCCGTGCTGAACGGCCTCCTGCAGCGCGGTGTGCGGCGCACCTGGATCACCGAAACCGTCACCATGGCGTCCTCGGAACACGCTCCCGATCCCGTACTCATCTCCGTGAAGGCCGTCGATCCCCACGCCTATCCCTACTATGGAACCGTAAAGCTGGAGCCCGATCGCCCGTTCCGCGACGCCCTGGACGCGCAATCGGTGGTCGTGTCCGACGATCTGCTGTTGCGCCTCAACGTCAAAACCGGCGATACGCTGCGCATCGGCGGCCAGAACTTCCGCATCGCCGGCGTGGTGGCGTCCGAACCCGACCGGATGACCGGCACCTTGAACGTCGGGCCGCGCGTGATGATCTCGCGCGAGGGCCTCGACCGCACCGGTCTCATCAGTCTCGGCAGCCGCGCGTCGGAGCGCTATCTGTTCCGCTTGCCCGCTTCGGGAACCCCGGGTGTGAACCAGGTGCGGCTCATTTTGAAAGGCGCTTTTCCGGAGGCCACGCTGGCCGATTACACCGAAACCCATCCCATCATCACTCGCGGCTTGGACCGTGCCACCACCTTCCTCAGCCTGATCGGGCTGATCGCGCTCGTCATCGGCGCGTTGGGGGTGGCCACCGCCATGCATGGCCATTTGCAGCAGCGCCTCGATTCCATCGCGGTCATGAAGTGCGTGGGCGCGCGCTCCGGACAGATCATCCGCATTTACACCGCGCAGACTCTCCTGCTGGGATTGGGAGGCGGGCTGCTCGGCGTGATGGTGGGGACGGCCGTTTCCGCCGTGTTTCCCAGCATGCTCGCCCGTTACTTCACGATGGAAGCCACACCCACAATGGAATGGGGGCCGGCGCTGCAGGGCATCGCCATCGCCTGCCTGATCACGCTACTGTTCACGCTGCCTCCGCTGCTGGGAATCCGCGGCATCAAGCCGGCTCAGATTTTCCGCCGCGACATGGAGCCGGAAGCCGCCGCGAGCCGGCGTCGCTGGTTGTCGAAGGACGCGCGGCCGGCGCTGCTGGCGGGTCTGGCGATTCTTCTCGGCACCGGGGCGGTCGCCGCTACCCTGACCGACGGCGGCCTGCGCCTGGCCGTTCGTACCGGCATGTACTTCACGGTGGCTCTGGCGTTCGGCATCGCGGCGTTGGCCCTCAGTGCTTGGCTGCTCCTGCGCGGGGTGCGCTGGTTTCTCCGCCACGTTCCCCCCGGCGTGCCGGGAGTCGTGCGGCACGGTATCGCCAACCTGTACCGTCCCGGGAATCAGGCGCAGGCCGCCGTGGTGGCGTTGGGTGTTGGAGTGATGTTTACACTCACGGTCTTTCTGATTCAGACCGCCCTGGTGCGCCAGATTCGCGGCAGTGCGCCGCCCGGCATGCCCAACGTGTTTTTCATGGACATCCCCGGAGCGCAGCGCCAGGCCGTGGCCGATCTGGCGCGAAGCCAGCCCGGCGTCGCCACCGCTCCCGACGTGACCGGAGCGGTGGCGGCGCGGATTACCGCGGTGAACGGCGTGCCCATCGACCAATTGGCGTTGCGCGAGTGGGGCCGCCGCTTCCTGCGCACTCGTTCCGTCACGGAACTGGCGGCCAAACCGGAGGACATGCAGATCCTCAACGGCGCATGGTGGCAGCCCGGCGCCCGCGAGCCCCGCGTCTGCGTCACCGAGGATACCGCCCACATCCTGAACCTTCAGCCCGGTTCGACTATCGACTGGGCCATCTGGAACCGCAACCTCCGCGTTCGCGTCTCCTGTGTGGAGCGCACCGAATCGCTGCGCATGGCGGCGCGCTTCGAGTTCATCTTCAGTCCCGGCCACTTGGACGGCCTGCCCGCTGTGTACTACGGCAGCGCGCGCGTCCGGCCGGCCGCGGTTGCCTCCTTGCAGCGCATCATGTACCAGCGCTTTCCCACCGTGACCGTCATCAACGTGGCCGACGTCATGGAAATCGTGGAGGACGTGGTGGACTGCATCTCGCTCGTAATCCGGTTCATTTCGTTGTTCACGATTCTGGCCGGCGCGGTGATGGTGGCGTCGAGCGTGGCCGGGACGCGGTTCCGCCGCATGCGCGAAGTGGTAATCCTGAAAACCCTGGGCGCCACGCGCCGCCGCATCGCCGGAATTTTCTCAGTCGAGTTTCTGGTCCTCGGCGTGGTGGCCGGCACGATGGGCAGCCTGCTGGCCTCGGCCTTCGCCGCGCTGGCCCTGAAAGTTCTGATGCAAATCGAGTTTCACTTCGATGTGGTCTCGAATTCCATCGCCGTGCTGCTGGCCGCGCTGATTGCCGCCGCGGCCGGCTGGGCGGCCAGCTTTCCCGCCCTCAGCCGCAAGCCGCTCGAAATCCTCCGCGACGAGTAGGGCCTCCCTGTATAGTAAGGACATGGGGCGACTCTCCGCGGCACTGTTGGTGGCGCTGTGCGCTGCGGCCCAGCAGGCTCCCTTCACCATCGATCAGGTCCTCGGCGCGGCGTTCCCCACGGAATTGACGGCCGCGCCCGCGGGCGGGAGAGTGGCCTGGGTTTCCAACGCACGGGGCGTGCGGAACATTCTGGTCGCCGGGCCGCCTGGCTATGTCGCGCACCAAATCACCAGCTACACCGAAGATGACGGCCAGGAATTGAGCGTCCTCCGCTGGACGCCCGACGGCGCCGCCCTCGTCTACGTGCGCGGCGGGAGCGCCAATCCCGCGGCCGACCCACGCGGAGCGGAGCAGGCGGTGTGGATCGTAAAGCTGAATGGCTCGGCTGCGCGAAGGATCGCTGATGGCGATCGACCTTCGGTCTCGCCACGAGGCGACCGCGTTGCCTTTGTCCGGAGCGGTCAGGTGTGGGGGGCTGCTCTCGATGGCCCATCCGCGCCGGCCCTGATGTTTGAAGATCGCGGCCGTGCCCAGCGGCCTGTCTGGTCGCCCGACGGCGCGCGCCTCAGTTTTGTAAGCGACCGCGGCGATCACCGGTTGATTGGAGTCTTCGAGGTCGCGAGCCGCGCGCTGCGCTATCTCGACCCTAGCGCCGATCTGGACAGCGAACCCGCCTGGTCGCCCGATGGCCGGTCCATCGCCTTCATCCGCGAGCCCAGCCGGAACCGGCGGGATTGGGTGCCGCGTCCCACTGACCAGCCTTGGTCGATTCGCTTGGCCGACCCATCCTCTGGAATGGGCCGCCAGGTGTGGACGGCGAACGAGGGCCCCGGCAGCGCGTTTCACGCCATGCGCGTGGAAAACCAGCTCGTGTGGGCTGGCGCCGATCGCCTCCTTTTCCCCTGGGAAGCGGACGGCTGGACCCACCTCTACAGCCTGAACCTCAAGAGCAAAATAGCGTCTCGGCTCACGCCCGGCGCGTCTGAAGTGGAGTCTTTTGAACTCACCCCCGACCGTCGCGAGATCGTCTTCAGTTCGAATCAAGCCGATCTCGACCGCCGGCATCTCTGGAAAGTCGCGGCTGCCGGCGGCGCTCCAACGGCGCTGACTTCAGGGCAGGGAATCGAGTGGTCGCCGGTTCCGGCCCGCGGCGCCCAGGCTGTCGCCTTCCTACGCTCCGACGCGCAGCGCCCGGCGCATGCCGCCGTCCTGGTAGGCAACGACATTCGCGATTTGGATCCTGCCGCGCTCCCTTCCGATTTCCCGGTTCAGCGCATGGTGGCGCCGCAGGCCGTCAGTTTCTCCAGCGCGGATGGCATCCTGCTCCACGCGCAGCTCTTCGAATCGTCCGCCCCGGGAGCAGTCCGCAGCCCCGCCGTCATCTTTGTCCATGGCGGCCCGAGCCGCCAGATGCTCCTGGGATGGAATTCCCGCTCGTATTACCACAACGCTTATGCGTTCAATCAATACCTGGCGAATCGCGGATATGTGGTTCTATCCGTGAATTATCGCGGCGGAACCGGGTACGGGTTGAGCTTTCGAGAAGCCTCGAACTTTGGGGCCTCCGGCGCCAGCGACTACCAGGACGTTCGGGCGGCCGGCGAATACTTGCGGTCTCGTCCCGATGTCGATCCCGCGCGAATTGGCATCTGGGGTGGTTCGTGGGGCGGCTATCTGACCGCCATGGCCCTGGCGCGCGAGTCCAGTGTGTTTCGCGCCGGCGTCAGTCTGGCGGGCATCTATGACTGGACGTTGGAATACGATCTCCCTCCCGCCGACCCGGCCGCGAAGACGGCACTCGCGTCCTCCCCCATTTCCTTCGTCGATGGATGGCGCTCGCCAGTGCTCTTGGTGCAGGGTGACGATGACCGCACGGTGAAGTTCGCGCAGACCGTGGTCCTGGCCGATGTTTTGCGCGCGCGCAAGGTGGAATTCCAGGAGCTGGTTTTTCCTGGCGAAGCCCATGAATTCCTCCTGTACCGCCATTGGCGGGAAGCGTTGGAAGCGGCCTCTCAGTTCCTGGACCGCCATTTGGGCCGGTAGAGCGCGGCGGGACCGGTGAAAACCGAGGTGGGAGTACAATAGAAAACGTATGAGGCTGCCTGTCTATTTACTCCTATCGTTGTTGCCGTGCCTGGTTTCTGCCGCCGAGGTCGATCGGGCGAAGGCATTTGGGAATCCGTCGGCTCCGCTGACCATCGAACTCTTCAGCGACTTCCAGTGTCCCTCCTGCCGCGCGCTGCATATGCAGCAGTTGCCCTCCATCATGCGCGACTACGTGACCCCCGGCAAGGCGTATCTGATCTACAAAGAATTTCCGCTACCCATGCATCAACACGCCCGGGAAGCCGCGGCCTATGCCTGCGCCTCGGCGCGCATCGGCAAGTACGAACAGGTGGCTGACGCGCTGTTCCAAAGCCAGCCGGTTTGGGAAGAAAAGGGCAACGTGTTCCAGGCCGTCGCCAGCGTTCTGTCGCCGGCGGATCAGAAGAAGGTTCAGACGCTGGCCAAGGATCCTAGTGTCCTCAGCGAGGTGGAGCGCGACATGCAAGAAGGTCAACTGGAGCGCGTCAATCAGACGCCGACCATGTTGATCATCCGCAACGGAAAGAAGTATCCCATTGGCGGCATGCTCAACTACGATTTGCTGAAGCGTTTTCTGGATGAACTCATTTCGAAGTAAGGTCGTCAGCGCCCTCCTGCTGCTGGTGCGGTTGGCGCTGGGTGCCGTGTTCGTCTACGCCGCGTGGGTGAAGTTGCGAGAGCCCTGGCTGCTTTTCGCCATGTCCATCGACGCCTACCAGGTGCTGCCCCAGTGGGCCGTGCTGACGGTGGCGCGGACCCTGCCGTGGCTGGAGCTGGCACTGGGAATACTCTTATTCGCGGGCCGCTGGCGCCGCCTCTCCTCAGTCGCGGCGTCGGCGTTGCTGATGCTGTTTTTCAGCCTCATGGTGCGCGCGTACATCCGCGGACAGACTATCGACTGCGGTTGTTTCGGACCCGGCGAAGCGATTTCGCCGCTGACTCTGCTGCGCGATGGATCGCTGCTGGCGGGTGCGCTCCTGTTGACCATCCTGTCATTCCGACGTCCCGGAGGGCTCCGGACGCCGCCACAGCCCGCCGGTGGCGCGCTAGTTCCGGCAAACGCCGTCGAGCGTGGAGATCACTCCGCCTAGCGCGCGGATCTGGTCGAATACGCGCGCGCCGTCAGCGGCGGCGAGCTCTTTGACGGCTTCCGCTACCACGGTCACCGGTCTTTTCAGAGCCAGCAGGCCGCGGACCGCGTTCCAGACGCAGATCTCGGTTGCGACGCCATACACCACGAAATCCTTAGCGTTGAGGGTCTCGAGGACCCGCCGGAGCTGGCGGGCCTCAAATACGTCGACAGTTTGCTTCTCCAAAATGATCTGCTGCGCTCCCTCGAGCGACAGCCCGCAGTCCAGGTTGGGCACCACCGCTCTCCGATCGAGCAGCGTAGCCGCCGGCTTGTGCTGGCCGATGGCGCCGGCCACGCAGTGCGGAGGCCACTTGGTGAATTCGGGATCGTTTTCGGTGTGCGCGTCGGTCGTCGAGAGAACGGTCATCCCGTGCGCCGCCGCGTAGCGGTTCAGGCGTTCAATCGCGGGCACGATGCGCTCCGCCCCGGGCACGTAGAGGCCACCGCCGGGGTAGAGAAAATCGAGCTGCGTGTCGACGTCGACAAACACCGTGCTCATGGCGACAGGTTCCGATGGGTCCGGTCGATCAACTCGCGCAGTTCTCGGCTGTGGACGATCGGCCAGGGGTCCGCGACTTCCAATTCGCGCAGGGCCTGCGGCATCCGGCCGAGCGACTCAGCCGCGCGGCAGCGGGCCTGCTCCAGGGTGGGGAGCGGCTCGACCAGGCGGCCGCCGATCAGAACCGGCCGCAGCAAGGCCTCGCCTTTCCCGCATTCGCCGGAGCGCGCGACGACGTCCCGCTCAAGTTCGCGGAACACCTGCTTCGCGCCGGGCAGCGAAATCTTGTCCTCGCTGAGTTTGGCCGTGAAGCGGTTGATGCCGCCGATGTCCAGTTCCACCATTTTATAAGTGGCGTTCATAAACGGCGCGTCGCCGGAAGTGGCCAACTGCGTCCCGACCCCGAAGGCGTCAATGGGCGCGCCGGCGCGGGCCAGTTCGCGAATCTTGTACTCATCCAGATCGCCGCTCACCATAATCTGGGCCTCGCGCAAACCGGCCTCATCGAGCACCGCGCGGACGTGCCGCGACAGCGCCAGCGAGTCGCCGCTGTCGATGCGCACGCCCCAGAGGGGCTTTCCCAGCTGAGCCGCCCGCCGCGCGCCCTCGATCGTGTCATAGGTATCGATGAGTTGCACGGTGTGCTCGCCCAGAACGTTCTGGAGTTGGCGGAAGGATTCGGTCTCGCTCGAGAACGACATCACCCACGAATGCGCCGCCGTTCCCTTCACTGGGATGCCGAAGCGGAAGCCGGCGAGCGTGTTACTGGTCCCAGCGCATCCGCCCAGGTAGGCAGCGCGCGCCCCTAGCACGCCGGCCTCGGCCGTGTGGGCCCGGCGGGTTCCGAACTCCACCACAGCCCGGCCGCCGGCCGCGGCCACGCAGCGGGCCGCCTTGCTCGCGACCAACGCGGGAAACGTGATGGCCGACAAAACAAAAGTTTCCGGAAGCTGCGCCTCCACAATCGGCGCTCGGATGGTGAGGACAGGCTGGCCGGCAAACAGAGGAGTGCCTTCCGGCGCGGCGAACAAATCGCCCGTAAAACGGAACCGCCGGAGGTAGTCGAAAAACCCGGAGGAGACCCTGTGAAACTGCGGAAGGCCGCGCAGGTACTCAATCTCCTCCTCGGCGAAGCTGAGCTGGAGCAGGTACTCCACCACCTGCGGCAGACCGGCCATCAACACGAAATTACGGCCGGCCGGAAGGCGGCGAATGGCAAACTCAAACGTCGCCCGTTCCGCGGCTTTGCCGGCTTCAAAGTAGCCGGCCGCCATGGTTAACTCATAAAGGTCGGTAAGGAGACCATTCACGAGCTATTTCTTCTTGGCCGGCGCGGGCGCGGCCGCCTCTTTCACGCCGGATGCGGCTTTTTGTATATCATCCACTGTCTGGCTGTCCAATACATAGATGCCCGACTCGTTCTCGCGCTTCGCGAAATATTGATTTCCCTGCTGAGTGACCGTCACTTTTTCGATGCGCTTGCCGCCATTGGACGTCACCGCGGCCTCGAAAACCGCGCTGCCGCCGCCGGTTTCGGCGAACTTGGTGGCCGTCCAGTCGCGGAGTTTGTCGATCAGATTCTGGACGCTGGTATTGTCCATGGTCTTCGCCCCGGACATCCATTTGTCCCCGTTCCTGGTGTACGCCACCCCCTGTACCATCATGTACGACGGATCGCTAAAGCCAAAATCGAACAGTTTCTTGTTGCGGAAATCGTCGAGGCTTTTGTCCAGGTTCTTCCCAGTGTCCCCCGCTACCTTAAAAACGCCTGAAACCGCGGAGCTCTTGGCGTAGTAGGTTTCACCTTTTTTGCGCACCTCGAGGGTCTGGTTCCCGCTCGCGTCGGTGACCGTGGCCGTGGCCGATTTGGTTCCCGAACCGAACGCGGCGGCGGCGGTCTTCTCGTCCTCGCTCAAGTCCATCGTGGCGCCCTTGAGGTTGCTGATCAGGGTATCCACCTGCGATCCATCGGCTCGCAGTGGGCCCGGTTTGAGAATCTGCCACTCGTTCTGATTGTTCTTGCCGAATTCCACCGGCGCGCCCTTGGCGGCCAGCTCCACGCGCGTCAGTTTGTCGCTATCGAAGGTCAGAAGACGCTTGTCGCGCAGGTCGTTGACCGGTTTATCCAGGCTCGTCTTGGTAAACGTGGCGATGGTGAAGATCCGCGGATCGTTCGCCAGCTTAGCGTAGCTGCCGGATCCCGTCGGCGTGTCATCGCCGATCAGCAATTGATCGCTCTTGCCGTCTTTCTTGATCACTTCGACGTCGAGCGTCGGCGTCTTCAGCCCGAACGGCGTCAGGTCCGATGCCTTGTCTGCCACCACGCTATCGGCATTCAGCGCCGAAAGAGTGGTGATCATTCCGCCCACCGGCTCCGGGTCCGCGGGCAGGGCTTCCGGCTGAAGGATCTGCCACTTCCCGTTCTCCTTCTTCAGGTCTATGGTTTGCGCGGGATTTTTGAGACGGATCTCCTGAATCTGATCGGTCGGCATGGAGAGGATCTTGACCGTGGTATCGGTGGACTTGCTGGCCGACGCCTGCTTCTTGTTCGACCACCAGGTCAGGCCGCCGAGGACAGCCAAAACCCCGACGGCGATCAGCAGTCCCTTCGGTTTCATCCTTACCTCCGCTTCCACCAGGTGCCGAGCCCGATGCCCACCACTGCCAGCGGGAAGAATACCACGCTCAGCCAGAACATCATGTTGAATCGCTGGCCGGTCACGTTGAGAGCCTGATTGGAAGGTTCCTTGGGACGGATTGAGATCAGGTCTTCGTCGGCCGAGAGCCAGTTGATCATGTTGAGGAACAAATCGCGGTTGCCGTTGAACCGGATGAGCGAGTTCCCCACCCAGGTCGAAGTCCCCACCACCACGAACCGGCCGGCCTTATTGTAGGTGCCGGCGGCGGCGAGCAGCAGGGGACCCTTCTTGTCGTTCTTGGGGTCGATGGTGATGCGCCCCGAGCTCAGGTTGGTGGTGGCGAAGCTGTTTTCGCCCGTGGAGAACAGTTTGTCGACGGTAGTCTTGTCCGTGTTCTTCACCTCCAGAGTCCGCGACAGCGGAAACGCCGTGGCAATCTCTTTCATCGGATTCACGATCTGGTGCGGTTCATAGCTGGCCACCAACGCCACTTCTGGCCCGAGGCCGAAAACGCGTCCGATCCCGCTGGTGTCGAGTGCCAGATCCTTGTCGAGCGTGACGCCCCAGCTTTCCAGCAACGCATCCAGCGCCGTATTCTCCTGGGTGTCATCCTTGCCGAGTTTGATGGAGGGGTCCAGCATAATCATCGCCTTGCCGCCGTTTTCCACGTAGGCTTTGATGGCGTCCACGGCCGGTTGGATGTAGGCGAACCGCGGGCCGCCGATCATCAGCACTGTGCAATCCTTCGGCACTTCCGGCTTGGCGGTGGCGTCCGGGGAAGCGCCCGCGGCGGGTGTGGCCTTCTCGCCCCCCGCGGCCGGCGTCTGCCCGGCGGCGTTGAGCAGGGAGATGGTGCGGGTCTTGAAGTTGCTGCTCTCCAGCGCGGCCTTGACCGCGCCGTACCCGTCACCACCAGTGGTGTCATCCAGGCTGTGCTCACCGCTGCCACTAACGAAGCAGGCGTTCCGCTCTCCCGACTTTAGGGAACGGATCAGCGCGCCCGTGATTTCTTCCTCCGTCAGGCTCTTGGCCGGCTCCTTGCGTGTGCCGCTATCCACCAGGATGGTGGTGTCGCGGCTGAACCCCGCGGCGCGCGCCTCCTGCGGGCGCTTCACTGGATCGATGTACGCCACGTGTACTTTCGGTGACAGGTTGGAATAGCGGTCCAGCAGCCCGTGCGCGCCGGCAAACTGGGAGTCCCTGTCGAAGTACGTGATGTGGACATCGCCCTTGAGGCCCTTCACCACTTTGATGGATTGGTCCGAGAGACTGAACTGCTTGTTGGCCGTGGAATCGTAGGTCTTATCGTAGCGGTTGGCCAGGAAATTGGCAGCGCCCAGCACCGCCAGGATCACCAGGATGTAGACGCTGGCGTAGGCCGCGTACTTGGTCTGTCGGGCTTTCATCCAGTTCGCCATTTATGACCTCCACCGCAGCGATTCCATGGCTCGCGACGTGCTGAACAGCGCGAAGAAGATCATGGAAAGGTAAAAGATGACGTCCTTGGATTCCACCACGCCCTTCGAAAAGTTATCGAAATGCGTGACGATGGACAGATAGTTGATCACTTGGTATACCGCCCCGGTATCGTTGGCCGTGAACCAGTTCAACAGCCAGAGCATCAGACACACAAAAAACGTGACGCCGCCCGCAATGATCTGGTTCTTGGTGGTGGTGGATATGAAAGCGCCGATGGCCAGCAGGCACCCGCCTTGCAAGATCAGGCCCAGGTAGGCTACCAGCACGGGCTTCAGGTCCGGCTTGCCCCACGCAAACAACAGCGCCACGTTGATCATCGACATCGCCAGGATGCAGAGGAACAGCAGCATGGCTCCCAGCCATTTGCCGAGGATGATTTCGAGGTCGGTCACGGGCGAAGTGAGCAGCAGTTCGATCGTCCCCGAGCGCTTTTCTTCGGCGAACAGCCGCATGGTGATCATCGGAACCAGGAACAGCGTGATGGTGCTGGCGAAACCCAGCAGCGGGGTAATGATCTGGTCGTTGATGCTCATGGGAGCGCCGCCCCCCTGCGCCTGCATCTGGAAGCTGAAGCGGATGAAATCGCGCGTCGCGTTAAACAGGACAAACCCGAAAATCAGCGCGAAGAACGCCATCAGCATGTAGGCGATGGGGGACGTGAAATAGGCGTTGAGTTCCTTGCGGCAGATCAGGATCACGCTTCTCATGCTTGGACTCCTTGGGTTTCGGGCTCGGTGTCTTTCTGCTCGGCGGCCGTGAGCTGCAGGAAAATATCTTCCAGGCTCAGGCCCACCGAACGCAATTCGTTCAGATTCCAGCCGGAATTGACCACCGTGCGCGCCAGATCGGCGCGGATTTGCTTCCCTTGCAAGCTCTCAATTTCAAAGATGAGCTTTCCGTTCTTGGAATCTTTCATCATCACCCGGCTCACGCCGGCAACCGTTTCGAGGCGCTGCTGCACCTCCGTGGGGTTCGGACGTCCTCCGGCCGCATCGAGTTCCAGGGCCACCGCTTCGGAGCCGCGCAGCCGGTTCGTCAGGTTGGCCACCGAGTCGATCGCTACCAGCTTGCCGTGGCTGATGATGATCACCCGCTCACAGGAGTGCTCCACTTCCGACAGGATGTGGGTGCTCAAGATGATGGTGTGATCCCCGGCCAGCGAGTTGATCAGTTCGCGTGTCTCGATGATCTGCTTGGGATCCAGGCCCGACGTGGGCTCGTCCAGAATCAGCACGTCCGGGTTGTGCAAGATCGCTTGGGCCAGGCCCACGCGCTGCCGGTAGCCTTTGGAAAGCTTGCCGATCAGCTTGTCGCGGACGTCATCCACGGCGCACCGCTTCATGACTTCATCCACGCGGCCCGGAACGTCGCGCGAGGCGATGCCCTTTAGCTTGCCGACAAACTTGAGGTACTCAATGACCTCCATTTCAGGGTAGAGCGGGGGGGTCTCCGGCAGGTAGCCGATGCGCTTCTTGACCTCCATGGGGTTTTCGAGCACATCGAAACCGGCCACGGTCGCGGTGCCGGAGGTGGGCGGAAGGAAACAGGTCAAAACTCGCATCGTGGTGGTCTTCCCGGCGCCATTCGGCCCCAAAAACCCTACGATTTGACCTTTCTCCACTTCGAAGGAAATATTGTCCACAGCGACGGTTCGAGCGTATCGCTTGGTCAGGCCTTCAACTTTAATCATATTGGTGTTTCCCAGACAAAACAGACGCGGTCGTTGCCATTTGGGTACGAGAGAACGCTCAAAAATGAGCGCCACAACAGTCTTTCGGTTGAGATTTCATCATATGAACGGCGGGCAAGTGTTGTCAAATGAACGCGGCCGGTCTGCCGAATCCGAAGCGAGGGTCCGGGCCGTTCCCTCACGACGTATACTGAATCTTCCGGATCCGCATGGCCCTCACCGCCCATCCCGTTCCCGCTTCCGGAATCCGGCTCGAACGTTTGGAGCAATGGTTGGAAGCCTGCCCGGCCGCCCGCGAAGAAGCCGTCGCCTTCTCCCTGGAGCGCATCCGCACCCTCGACCCCACCCTTCACGCCTGGGTCGAAGTGAACCCGCAGCCCCATACCGAAGCAGGCCGCCTGGCCGGCATTCCGTACGGCGCCAAAGACGTAATCGACGCCAAGGACCTGGTCACCGAATTCGGCTCACCCCTGTATCGGGGCCATCGCGGCGCGGAGGACGCAGCCATCGTCCGCCAGTTGCACAGCGCGGGGGCCGTCCTCATGGGGAAGACGCAGACCGCCGCGTTCGCCCACCGCACTCCTCCACCCACTCGGAATCCCCGGAATCTCGACCACACCCCCGGCGGTAGCTCCAGTGGCTCGGCCGCCGCTGTGGCGGCCGGCATGATCCCCTTCGCGCTGGGCACCCAGACTCTGGGTTCGGTGGTGCGCCCGGCCTCGTTCTGCGGGATCACCGGGTTCAAGCCCAGCCACGGACTCATTTCCATGGAAGGCGTCCTCTCCATGTCGCCCAGCCTGGACACGCTTGGTTTCTTCACTCATACGCCGTCCGATATGCTGCGGCTTTGGGAAGCGCTGCGGTATCCGTGCGGGGATGCGGAGAACGTCGCGCTCGGCGCCGTCGAGCCCCTTCCCGAAGTCGAAGCCCCGATGGCCGGCGCGTTTCGCGCAGCCGTCTCTCTCCTTCGCGGGCGCGGCCTTGCCGTGCAACCCCTTCCCATCGCTCCCCTGCTCGAGAAACTCGCCGGGGAAACCCGTATCGTGATGTACTACGAAGGCGCGCGCTTCCACGAGCCGCGCTTCCGCGAATACGGCGATCTCTTGCTCGATCTTGCCGACCTGGTTCGCGAAGGCCTCGAGATCCCGGACCACCGCTACCAGGAAGCCCAAGCGTCCATCGCAAGCGCCAAGCAGCAGATGGCGGCGCTTTGTAAAGCCACCCCGGTGATTTTGGCGCCCGCCGCGACTGGACCTCCGCCGCGCGGCCTGACCTCCACCGGAGACCCTCGCCTCAACGCCCCTTGGACCGCCTTAGGCCTTCCGGCGATCGCCTTTCCCATGCCGGCGCCAGCCGGGCTGCCTCTGGGACTTCAACTCGCCGCCGCGCACGGCGAGGATGCCCGGGTGCTCCGTGCCGCCCTACGCGTCGCCAGCCTCCTCAGTCTCCCGGGATGACCAGGCCCTTCCGTTGGACAGTGGCCCGGCGGTCCCAGTTGCTACAGTAGAGACTTGTCAACGTTCATCGAAGCGCGTGGAATCCTGGCGCCGGCTCTAGCTGCCGCTGTGGGTATCGTCGGCGCGGCCCTCGGTCTGTGGCTCACCGGTGTGCAACGCCGCGCGCGGGTGGTCGTTCCGTTCAGCGCCGGCGTGCTGCTGGGAGTGGCGGCCTTTGGGTTGCTGCCCGAATTGGCGCTGGAGGCTGGATGGGCCGCCAGCCTGACTCTCTCCGTGGTCGGCTATGGATTGCTGATCGCCATCGACCGCTACGCCTATCCCATTTGTCCCACCTGCGCCCACGATCACGACCATCACTCCTGCGCCGCTGAATTGCATGGCTTAGCCGTGCCTCTGATCGGAGCGGCGGCCCTGCACAGCTTTCTGGACGGGTGGAGCGTTTCCACCGCGCAGTTTGCCGCGCCCCTCGGCTTGCGCCTGGCCGTGCCTCTGGCGGTCGCGCTCCACAAGATTCCCGAAGGGATCGCGCTCGGCGGCATCCTGCGCGCCGCCATGAGCTCCCGCTCGGCGGCGCTCGCATGGAGCGTAGTCGCCGAAGGAACCACGCTCGTGGGCGGCGCGGCCGGCTTGCTCATGGCCCCTCACCTCGGCACCCGGTGGATCCTGTATCCGCTCGGACTCACTGCCGGGTGGATCCTGTATCTCGCCTTCCACGCACTGCATAGTGAATGGAAATTGCGCGGTCCCGGCCCCGCTTTCGTTCCGGCCTTGACCGGCGTGGCCGGCGCGGCCGTGTTGCAGCGCGGCGCCGAAGCGTTGTTTCGTTGAACGCCGTCCGGTTTCTTGAACAGGTCAACCCGCCCCTGTTTTATGCACAACTTTGCCACATCCGGTCCGCCCTAAGTGTAAGCAGACGCGCTCCAATAAATTTGTTGAAAAGGACACAGCACGTTAGAAATCGTGCTGGCTTCCTCGCGACGATCGAGTTACAAAAGGAGAGTCCATTAGGCGGCTGCGCGGTCCGGATGGCAAATCTCGGGGGAGGTGGTCATCCGGTCGCGCAGGCGTCGTGGGCGTGTCCTACCGTGCTGCCGCTGGCTGCACGGCATGGACGGGTGAAAGCCAGCCGTACTGATCCGGCCTGGTGCCGTTGATCACCGCAAAGAACTCCTTCTGCAGCTTTTCCGCGATCGGCCCACGCCGTCCTTTGCCCACCGCGATCCGATCCACGCTGCGAATCGGCGTAATTTCTGCCGCCGTCCCAGAGAAAAACACCTCATCCGCGATGTACAGCATCTCTCGCGGAACCAGCGTTTCCACCACCGGAATGCCGAGGTCGCGCGCCAGAATCAGCACGCTGTCGCGGGTGATGCCCGGCAGCACCGAGGCGCCCAGCGGCGGTGTGTGGATCTTGCCGTCCCGCACCACGAAAATGTTTTCGCCCGATCCCTCGCTCACGTAGCCGTTGGCGTCCAGCGCGATGCCTTCGGAGTACCCATTGGCCAGCGCTTCCATCTTCACCAACTGCGAGTTCATGTAGTTGGCGCCTGCCTTGGCCAGGGCCGGCAGCGTGTTCGGTGCGATGCGCGTCCAACTCGAAACGCACACGTCCACGCCTTCAGCCAATGCTTCCTCTCCCAGGTATTTCCCCCACGACCAGCAGGCCAGGTACACTTCGATGGGATTCTTGACGGGATTGACTCCCATCTCGCCATATCCACGGAACACGATCGGTCGGATGTAGCACGACTCCATCTTGTTGACCCGCACCAGCTCCAGCATCCCTTCCGCTAGTTGGTCGGCCGAAAAGCCCACGTTCTCCATGCGGTAGATCCGCGCCGAGTCCACCAGGCGGCGCACGTGCTCCCGCAGTCGGAACACGGCCGGGCCCGAGGGCGTCGCGTAACACCGGATCCCCTCGAACACCGAGGTCCCATAGCTCACCACGTGAGAGAGCACATGGATGGTCGCCTCGTCCCATCGAATCAAGCGGCCGTTATGCCAGATTTTGTCAGTGGGCGTCAACATGCTTCATTATAACGTAGCATAATGACGGTATAAGGCCTCACGACACGGACACTCCAATGCGGCTCCAGCGACACGGCGTGGTGGTTCTTTGCGGGTTCATGCTGGCATCCGCCGCTTGGGCCCGCAAGCCCGGCGATCCCATCAAGCCCGGCCGCAACCTCTTCTCCACGTATCACGATATTCGAATTGGAGAAGCGGCCGCCCTGCAGGTGCGGCAGCGATACCCGGTCGTCCAGGATCCGTTCCTGCAGGAGTACATCCGGCGCATCGGGGAACGTCTGGCGGCCACTCCCGAGGCGCGCCAGAGTGGTTTTCTCTACAGCTTCACCCTGTTGAACGTGCCGCAAGTCAACGCATTCGCGCTGCCTGGGGGCCCGATGTTCGTCTTCACCGGCGTCATGAACGCCACGGAAAATGAAGCGCAGCTGGCTGGTGTCATGGCGCACGAGATGTCTCATGTCATCCTTCGCCACGGCACCCATGAAGCCAGCAAGGCGGTGGGCGTGCAGTTGGTCACCACTCTGCTGGGCGCAGCCGCGGCGGCGAAAGGAGCCGCCGCTGAGCAGTTGGCCCGCCTCGGTCTTGGGTTTGGCGCCAACTCGTTCATCCTGCATTTCTCGCGCGAGGCCGAGAGTGAAGCCGATTTGCTCGGCTCTCACCTCCTGGCCGAAGCCGGATACAACCCCATTGAGATGGCTCGCTTTTTCGAGAAACTGGCCGCCACCGGAAACCAGGGCCTGCAGTTTTTCTCCGATCATCCCAATCCCGACAACCGGGAGCGCGCCCTCGAAACTGAAATCCGTGCGCTTCCCCAGCGGGAGTATGCGTATCAGACCGGGGATTTCGCGCGCGCCCGTTCCGAAGCTCTGCTGATCCTGGCGGGAGGCGAACGGGGGCGCGGTTCTGCCGTTCCCGTGCCCCTGCCCGTTGTTCCGGCGGCCTCCTTGCAACAACTGCAATCCGCGCGTTTTGTCCTGGCTTTCCCCAGCAATTGGACGGCAAACGAGGACGTCCGTCTGTCCCAATGGACCATCGCCCCCAAAGACGGCCTGGTGCCCCGCTCGAATGGATCGCCGCAGCTCGCTTACGGAGCGATTGCCGGCTACTTTAGTCCCACCCTGGGGCGTGCCGATCTCGGTACGGCCACACTGGAGCTGGTGGGCCATTTGCACGATGACCGCCCTAAGCTGCAATTGAGCGCGGCTCCCCAACAGCGCGTCCGCGTAGATGGCGCAGAGGCCATGCTGACTGCCCTCGGCAACCAGTCTCCTTATGGAGCTCCGGAAGCGGACATTCTGCTCACCGTCGTCCGGCCGGAGGGACTCTTTTATCTCCTGTGCGCCGCGCCTCGAAGCACATTCCCCCAGTTGCAGAGTGTGTTTCAGCAGATCGTGAATTCCATCCGGTTCTCCCGGTAGGGCTGGGCGGGCAGAAGTCGCCACCCGCATTTTGGGGCGGCAGCGCCCTCGAGAAGGCCTACTTGGGGTACACGCGGAAATCGTCGAAATAAGTGACGGAGTCGTTCACGGTCAGCAGACCGACCTTGCCGGAGGAGGGCGAAGCCGAGTCGTCGGCCTGCAGGATGCGGCGGTGATTGACGTACACCTGGAACCGGCTGCCTCGCACCGAGATCTTCAAAATGCTCCACGTATTCGGCAGGATGTTGTGCTTCACCCCAAACGTGGAAGCAGGCAGGCCGCGCGGCTGAATCGGGATGGTTCGCCCGTTTTCCACGCGGTACACGCTGACCTGGCGGTTCCGCGCGTCGGCTCGGACCAGATAATAGTTCCTCTCGTCCCGATAGCGAAACACCAGCCCGCCGCCTTGATCGTCCTGGCCCGAAACCGGTTTAAACCGTACGCTGATGTCGCCGTCACGCAGCGACATGGCGTTTAGGATGGCCAGCGAAAATCCTTGTTCGTGCGGGTCGCTGCCAACCGGCGCGAACACATAGGGCTGAGTGCGGGCGGACGGATCTTTCCGGATCTCCCATCGCGGTGACGTCCCATGATTGGTCGCCGGGATCGTCCATCCCAACGGAGTCTTGCCCAGCGGGGCGTTGTCGAAGTTGATGACATAGCCGCTGGACGCCACCAATCCGAAGGTGAACAACCAACCAATAGAATTCATCATTCCACTCAATCGGCGGAACCTCGCGCTACCTTTACTTCCCCGATCCCACCGCTACCTTCGTTGTAGCATGAAGCGCCGGATCGGTCACGTCCATTACGTACAGCACCGCCCTGTTAACGGTAGGCAACGAAGAACAGCCTGCGGAAGGGGAATATCAAATCGGCCGCGCTGCTCGACGCTCTCCAGGGCCTCCAGGAAGGGCCGCAGACCGGTTCCGCGAAACCACTCCAATACCGCTTCCGGGCCTGGGAGCGCGTGGTGGTAGGTTGTCTCCCACACGTCCATATGAGCCGCGCGCGGCGCCAGGAGATCGTAGTAGAACGCCGGAGACTCGTGCGTCAGCGCCTGTCGAGCGCCCTCCATCCGCTCCACCCACTCAGCGTCCCGGGAGACTTCCAGGATTTCCCGATGGAGCGGCGAATCGTAATGAGCCGGCACCTGCACCGCCAGCGCCCCCCGCGCCGCCACTTGATCGAACAGATGGCGGCACACCGCGGCATGGTTGGGGATCCAGTGCAGCATGGCATTGGAAAACACTAGGTCGACGGGTTCGCCCGCGTTCCACGTGGCGGCGTCGCCCAACTCCCACCGGCCGTCCGGAAAGGACTTCCGGGCCTTCGCGATCATCTCCGGCGAGTGATCCACTCCTACCAGCAGGCTGTCCGGCCAGCGCCGGCGTAGCACCTCGGTGCTGTTCCCGGGGCCGCATCCGAGATCCGCAGTCCGCCGCGGATTCTCCAATTGGATACGGTTTACCAGATCGATCACCGGCTGCGTCCGCTGGTTTCCGTATTTCAGATAGAGGTCGGCGTCCCACTGCGGCATCGGGTATTTCGATTGTAGCTATCCTTCTAGTAGACCTGCGGGGCGCTGATCGCAACCATCAGGCAGTGAGCCAGAAGTATCCAATCACGATCGCCGCTGCGGCAATCACCTGTTGCACCCAGCGCGGATACGCCCGGTAGGTCTGCCCGTCGGCGGTGGTGAGCTTGGACATCTCCACATATGGCCGCAGCCCGCGCCGGAACCAGCATTCCAGTTCCACCGTCTTCCCAGTTAACGATTCCGGAGTGCTCACCGCAAAAATCAGTCTCGCGAGAGGGATCGATTGCCGGTACAGCACGAAGACCATCCCGCTCGAATCGCGCAGGACCAGGTCGGGACTCCAGATCAATCCCGGGGTTCCGTGGCCCAGAATTTCGCCGGTCAGTCGCACCGCTCTGGGGCGCATCTGCGAAACTGCTTCGTCCCGGATCAGGCGCCCGATCTGCGCCGGTTCGAATTCCCCGTGATACCGGTACCAGGCGCGCGCCAGCCACGCCGCGCCGGTGAACATGAGCAACTCCGGCAACAGGTTGGACGGCACGGTAATGCCTACAGCGTCAATCCATCTGTCCAGCCGGGTCTGTCCCGCCCGGCGCCAGCGCCGATCCCGCATGCGCGCTCGAAATCCCCATCAGGGCGAGCGATCCGGACAATCCATGCTCCTTCCACAAACGGCCGGTTGGCTGGGTATAACCTGTGTTATACTCAGAGTATGAAAACGGCCGTGTCCCTTCCCGATGAGCTTTTCGAATTGGCGGAAACGGCTGCCAGGAAACTCAGTCTCTCCCGCAGCAAGCTGTATGCCGCGGCCATCGCGGAGTATCTCGAACGCCGCCAGGGAGACGCGATCAGAAAGCGCCTGGATGAGGTCTATGGCCGCCAGCCCGCCAAGCTCGATCCTGCGTTTCTCCGGGCCCAGTTGAAATCGTTTGACAAGGACTCCTGGTGAGCCGCGCCACTGTCCAGCGCGGGGAGATCTGGTGGGCTGACCTGCCCGAGCCTCGGCGCTCGGAACCAGGCTTTCGGCGGCCCGTTCTGGTCGTTCAAGCCGATTCCTTTAACCAAAGCCGGATCCAAACGCTGGTGGTCGCCGTGATTACGGGAAATCTCCAACTCGCCGACGCCCCCGGTAATGTGCTCCTGATGGCGAAAACCTCCGGTTTGCCCCGAGACTCCGTGGTCAACGTGTCACAGCTGTTCACGCTCGATCGCGAATTCCTTTCCGAGCCGGCAGGCACGCTTCCAAAGCGCCTCCAAACGTCCGTAGACGCCGGTCTTCGGATGGTGTTGGATCTGTGAATGACGGCCATCGCTGTTATCAGAAAGCAGTATCGAATGCCGGCGTCCGCAGTTGCCGTCATCACCTGTGCTCGGCAGATTGTTCGACTTCGTCATGGTGAAGTACGGTCAGAAGCCTGGCGAGTATGGGATCGTTCGAAGCCTCCACGATGAGTGGCTGCCGGTTCAGCGCATCATGGAGTGGCACCCCCAGCCTGAGTCTTTTGCATAACATCCCCTGTCGGACCTCCCAAATGACCGTGGGCCGGTGCAATCCAGCGTTACGCTACCGCGCCCCTCGCCCCCTGCCGCCACGCATTCACCAGCGTCGCCGCCAGAATCACCGCGCCGCCCGTCAGCGCCCATGGCCCCGGTTTTTCCCCATGTACCAGCCAGGCCCAGACGGGATTCAAAGCGGGCTCGAGCAGCAGCACGGTGGTGGCTTCAAACGCCGGCACGTGGCGAATCGCGCGCGTCACCAGAACATACGCCACGCCGATTTGCACCACGCCCAAATAAAGGATCACCGAGACATTGGCCGGTCCGGCGGCTGGCGCCGGTAAGGCCATCGGAAGCGCGGCCAGCGCGGCCATCACGTTGCCGGCTGCGACCGTGGCCATGGCCGAGTCGCTTGCGCCGCCGCGTCCCAGCCACCGAAGGCCGGTAATGGTCAGCGCCCAGGTGATCCCGCAGGCCAGGGCGATGAGATTGCCGCGCGCCGGGTCAGGCGCGGTCGCCGCCGCTGATTGACTGCCCAAGAAGAACAACGACATCCCCGCCGCCACGGCCAGCATGTACGCGAAGTCCGCCAACCGCACGCGCTCGCGTAGCAGCCACGGTCCCAGCAGCAGCACGTACAGCGGCGCCGTGTCTTGCAGGAAAATCGCATTCGCCGCCGTCGTTAGCCGGGTTGCCAGCACAAACAGCACCAGCGTGGCCGCGTACGCCGCGGCCACCGGCGTCATCCGCCAGCGCCAGCCGCGCCGCGCTTCTGGCATCGCGGCCAACAAGAAGATCGCGGCCACAGCCGACCGAAAGCTGGCCACCTGCCAACTCGTTAGCGTCGCCGCTTTGATGGCCGCCCCGCCGGTGGAAAACAGCAGCGCCGCGGCCGCCAGCATCAGCCGGTTGCGCACAGGGGACGATTGCATTTCCAGAAACCGCTACTTGACGGCGTTCGATGCGTGATACGAGCTGCGCACCAGCGGGCCCGATTCCACGTGCCCGAACCCCATCTCTACGCCCGCCCGGCGCAAGTCCTCGAATTCCTCCGGCGGCACGTAGCGCACGATCGGCAGGTGCTTGGCCGACGGTCGCAGATACTGGCCAAGCGTCAGAATGTCGACCCCCTGGGCGCGCAGATCGCGCATCACTTCCAGCACTTCTTCCGCGGTTTCGCCCAGCCCGAGCATCAGCCCCGACTTGGTTGGGCAATCGGGCCCCAGTTCCTTGGCGTACCGCAGTACCTCCAGTGAGCGCTCATAGCGCGCGCCCAGCCGCACTTGTCGATAGAGTCGCGGCACCGTTTCGGTGTTGTGGTTGAGCACGTCCGGTGCCGCTTCCATCACCGTTGCCACCGCGGTCCGGTTGCCCTGAAAGTCGGGAATCAGCACCTCCACGCCGCAGCCCGGTACCCGCGCGCGGATCGCCCGAATCGTGTGCGCAAACAATTCGGCCCCTCCGTCCGCCCGGTCGTCCCGGTTGACGCTCGTCACCACCGCGAAGCGCAGCCCCATCGCCGCCACCGCCTCCGCCACGCGCTGGGGCTCGTCGTAGTCCACCGGCAGCGGCGCGCCTTTTTCCACCGCGCAAAAACCGCAGCGGCGCGTGCAAACGTTCCCCAGGATCATGAACGTGGCCGTCCGCTGGTTCCAGCATTCCCCCACATTCGGGCAGGCCGCGCTTTCGCACACCGTGTGCAGCCGCAATCGGCCGATCAAGTCCTTTAATTCCTGATAGTTCTCGCCGGCCGGGGCCGGGGCGCGCAGCCACGTGGGGCGGGGAAGCCGGGGGGTGATTGAAACCAGCACTCTTCCCAGTGTACAACTCATTGATCTCGTTGCACTTCCCATCCGCTGGAACTTTCCCCCTCCATCCGGGGTCAAATCCTTTTGCAAGAGGATCGGAATCCTGATAGCTTTAAATCGGGCCGAATGTGAGGGCTGGCCGTGGCCACCGCGATCCTGGAATTGAATTCGGAGCACGATGCGGGAGCGGACGCTGACGATCAGCGCCTGATCGAATCGCTCCGCGCCGGGCACGAGCGCGCTTATGAAGAACTGCTGGCGCGCTTTCAGCAACCGGTCTATACGCTCTGCCTGCGTCTCCTCAATGATGAGGGCGAGGCCTCCGATGTAGTCCAGGAAGTCTTCCTCAAGGTCTTTCGGAACATCGGCAACTTTCGCGGCCAGAGCACTCTCAAGACGTGGATTTACCGAATCTCGGTGAATGAAGCGCACAATGCCCGGCGTTGGTTCTTTCGCCACCGCCGCCGTGAAGTGGAGTTGGATACCGATCCGTACGATGCGCGCACCTGGCAGGAAACCATTCCCGACTCCAGCCGCACGCCGTTCGAGGTGACGTCGGATCACGAGCAAGCGGGGATGATCCAGGCGGCGTTAGACCGCATCAATCCGGTGTTTCGATCGGCCGTTGTGCTTCGGGACATTACGGACCTGAGCTATGAAGAAATCGCGGAGATTCTGGGGGTGTCTCTGGGAACGGTGAAGTCTAGAATCCTGCGGGGCCGGGAGGCTCTGCGGGAAGAACTCAAAGGCGACCTGATACGCAGACGGCCTTTGCGATTGGTGCCGAACACGGCAGAGTAGGGCTATGAGTTGTCAAAGCGTGCAAGAACAAATTTCTTTGTTCCTCGACCGGATTCTGGCGGACCCGGAGCGGGATGGCGTGTCGGCGCACTTGGAAACATGCCCGGCCTGCAACGCCCGCTTCCAGTCTCTGCAATCGACGCGTGCGGCGCTGCGCAGCATCGACCGGGTGCCCATGCCCGCCGGACTCGCGATGCAATTGCGTGTGCTTGCTTCTCACGAGCGCTCCCGCCAGCTGGCGCGAGCCAGTTACTCCGCCCGTTTCCGTTTCTGGGCCGAACGCTCTGAACTGCTCTTTGAAAACTTGATGCGGCCTCTGGCTTTGCCCTTTGCGGGAGGATTGCTTTCCGCCCTGCTCCTGTTCGGCATGCTCGTTCCGAGCCTCAGCTTCCGCCACAACTTCCACGACGATCTGCGGCTCTCGATTGCTAGCGATCCCGATGGACGGCTGGTGGAAAGCTTGCCCGGGCCGGGCTCCCCGACCTGGCTCTGGACCGGCGATTCCCCCCGCATGGAGTCTGCTGATTTCGTCGGGTCCGGCGATGAGACCGTGCTCGAGTTGACCATCGATGAAACCGGCCGCGTGGCGGATTACCAGGTCAGTCGGGGCCGGCTCACGCCCGAAATGCAGAGCATTATCCTGTTCTCCCGCTTCACTCCGGCCACCTTTAACGGCAAGAACACCTGGGGCAAGACCCAGTTGTCCTTCCATGCCCGCCGCCGCAATGTGAGGGGCTGACCGCTCCTTCCGCGTGCTGCGACCCAAACTCGGCCAACACTTCCTCGTCAAGGGGGCGATTCTTGAGCGCATCGCCGCCGCCGCGTGTCCTTCCCGCGAGAACCTCGTCATCGAGATCGGCCCCGGCCGCGGCGCGCTCACCGAAAGGCTGCTCCAGCGCGCCGACCGGGTGGTGGCCGTGGAAGTGGACCCTTACCTGGTCGCTCATCTCCGCGCCCGCTTCGCCGGTGACCCGCGCTTGCAGGTGGTCCACGCCGACGTGCTCGAAGCCGGCCTGGCCCAATGGGGCCGCGCCCCCGTGGTGGGCAACCTGCCGTACTACATCACCTCGCCGATTCTGGAGATGACCGCCGCGCTCGACCTGCCTCGGGCCGTGTTTCTCATTCAGAAGGAAGTGGCCGACCGTCTCGTAGCCCGGCCCGGCACTCGCGATTACGGCTTTCTCACCGTGCGTATGGCGGTCTTCGCCGAGACCCGCCTGTGCTTCCAAGTCAAGCCTTCGGCCTTCCACCCGCCCCCAAAGGTGGATTCGGCCGTGGTGCTGCTCCAGCCGCGGCGCCTGGATCTCGACATCGCCGACCCCACCCGATTTCTGGAATTCGTCGGCCACTGCTTTCGCCACAAGCGCAAGACCCTCCGCAACAATCTGGCCGAGGTGTACGGCAAAGATCGCGTGGAAGCCTGGCCCGAGGGCAAGCTCCGGGCCGAGCAGCTCTCCCTCGGGCAGTTCGCCGATCTGTTTCGGCGTCTCGCTCAACCCGAGTGAAAGGTCTCTGCGTCTCGCGGCATTCCATGGTTGCCATGAGGTTTCGAATTCTGTGCGTAGCATTGTTGTGCGGCGTCGCCCTTGCGGGCCAGACCCCCGCCGCGCCTCAAGCGCAGTCTGACCCGTCACCGCCTCCAAAAGAGTCCTCCGAACCAACTATCCGGCCTTCCCCGGCCGCGAAGGCGGTCCTGGCGACGCCTCCCCGGTTCTGTGCCATCCCGCTGCTCAATTTCCTGCGACGGGCCGAACCCGAGCCCATGCCGCAAGTGAAGCCGCCCGCAGCCAGGCGTTTCCCGATCCGGCAAATCCACGTTCCCGCGCTGTCTTGCGACGAACTCAAGAAGTAGGGGTGAGAAAATCGAGCCTGGCCAATCGGGAGTTTCCCCGCCTTCGCGCGCGCTTTGTGTGACTCCGCACTGGCGGCATGTTACAGCCTGGCCGCAGTCGTTGACACCTAACCCGCCGCATGTCAGTATTTTGCTGCGGTCGTCGCGTTTCGCCTCCCCTGAGAACAGGTCTCGACGATACGCGCCATCCACGTCCAACGAGGAGCTAACTCATGTTCCGATCGATGACACTCTGCGCGATTTTTCTGGCCGGCGCCTCTGCCGTGCTCGCCGATGACAATGGTCACCAAAAACACGCCTGCGACGGATTGCCCACCGCGGCCCAACTCACCACCCTGCTGCAGGCCGCCGGCGGTCCGTCAATCGGCGGCCTGTTCAACGGAACCCGCATGTGGGCCGCCGTGGTGAACCGCGCCGGCGAAGTCTGCGCCGCCGCCGCCTCGCAATCCGACCCCACGCAGGTCTGGCCGGGAAGCCAGGCCATCGCCAAAGCGAAGGCCTACACCGCCAACGCCTTTAGTCTCGATTCGCTCGCTCTCTCCACGGCTCGGCTCTATACCTTCACCCAGCCGGGACATTCGCTCTGGAGCCTGGGCCAATCGAATCCCTTCGGTGCGAGATTCTTGAATTCTCCCGACTCCCCCAATTCCGGTGACGGCCAGATCCAAGGGGGCCTCATCTTCTTCGGTGGTGGCGTGCCGCTCTATAACACCAGCGGCAAGATCATCGGAGGCTTAGGCGTCAGCGGCGATACGTCCTGCGCCGATCACGAAATCGCCAAGGGCGTTCGGGATGCCGCCGGTTTCAACCCGCCGGGCGGCAAACTGGTGGACGACATCACCTACAGCGGGGCGGACGGGGCTTCGCCATTCACCCACCCGCTCTGCCTCAACACCAAACGCAACGGCATTGCTCTCGGCACCGAGCAGAACGCCAGCGGCTACTAACGGCTGTCTGGTTTTCAGCCACGCCCGGAAAAGCGCGAACGCAATTATGGGGCAGACCATCGGTTGGTGTGGTCTGCCCCGAGCGCGCGGTCTGCTGCTTATCCCATCCGCTCAAAAATGCCGGCCGCGCCCTGCCCGCCGCCAATGCACATCGTCACCATGCCGTAGCGGGCCTGCGTCCGCTCTAGTTCGCGCAGGATCGTCGCGGTCAGCTTCGCGCCCGTGCATCCCAGCGGATGCCCCAGCGCGATCGCACCGCCGTTTGGATTGACCCGCCCCGGATCCAGGCCGGTTTCTCGAATCACCGCCAACGCTTGCACCGCGAAGGCCTCGTTCAGTTCGACCACGCCCAGGTCCTCCCGCTTCAGCCCCGCCTTCGCGAGAGCCTTGGGGATCGCCACTACCGGCCCGATCCCCATGATCTCCGGGGGTACGCCCGCCGTCGCAAAACTCACGAAGCGGGCTTTCGGTTTCAAGCCGAGCTCCCGCGCCTTGCTCTCGGACATCACCAGCGCCGCCGCCGCGCCATCGCTGGTCTGCGATGAGTTGCCCGCCGTCACCGTGCCCTGCGCGTGAAACGCCGGCTTCAGTTTCGCCAGCGCTTCCGCATTCGTGTCGGCGCGCGGCCCCTCATCTTTGCGGAACACCTCGGTGGCCGTCTTTCCCGGCGCCACCGATTCCACATCCACCGGCACGATCTCTTCGTCGAACTTGCCTTCCCGCTGCGCACGAATCGCCTTCTGATGGCTGCCCAGTGCGAAGGCGTCGGCCTCCTCGCGCGAGATGCCGTATTTCTTCTGCACCCGCTCGGCCGTCAGCCCCATGCTCATGTAGACTTCCGGCCAGTGGTCCACAAACCACGGATTCGGGGCCGGCTTGGCGCCGCCGAAGGGAATCAGGCTCATCGATTCGGCGCCCCCCGCAACCAGCATCTCCGCGTCGCCCGCTCGGATGCGGTCCGCGGCCAACGCGATCGCTTGCAGCCCGGAGCTGCAAAACCGGTTGATCGTCATCCCCGGCACGCTGTCCGGCAACCCGGCCCGCAGCAGCGCCTGCCGCGCCATATTCAGCCCCGCTTCTCCTTCCGGCATGGCGCAGCCCAGGATCACGTCTTCCACCGCCTGGGCCTGCGGGTACCGTTCCACCAGCGCGCGGATCACCACTGCCGCCAGGTCGTCCGGCCGCGTATGGCGCAGCGCGCCGCGCGGAGCCCGGCCCACCGCCGTTCGCAGACAATCGATGATGACCGCTTCCGCCATATTCCCTCTTCCCCCCGGCCCCTGTCCTCAATTCCGCAGCGGCTTTCCGGTCTTTAGCGTGTGCTGGATGCGCTCCTGGGTCTTGGGCTGCCCGCACAGGCTGAGAAACGCCTCCCGCTCCAAATCCAGCAGATACTGCTCCGACACCGTCTGCTTCCCGGTCAGCCGCCCGCCGCTCAACACGTGCGCCAGTTTCTCCCCCACCACGACATCGTGCTCGGAAAGGAACCCGCCCTCGCGCGCCAGGTAGAGGCCCATCTTCAGCAGCGCGTATGCCCCATCGCCGTCCACCGGAATGCGTTCATGAGGCAGTCCCGGCGCATACACTGGGACCAGTGCCAGCGCGGCCGCCTTGGCGTCGCCGATTAAGCGTTCGGGATTCATCGAGATTCCGTCTTGCGCTCGCAGCAGCCCCAGCTCGCGCGCGTTCGCCGCGCTGGTCGAAGTTTTGGCGTAGCCGATTAATTCGAAGGCCGCTTTCGCGTTACCCAACCGCAGCAACATTTCCTTGCAGCCGCCGCCGGCGGGAATCAGTCCCACTCCCGTCTCTACGAGCCCGAGATAAGTCTCCGCCGAAGCCTGCGCGCGGGCCGCGTGCAGCACCACCTCGCAGCCTCCGCCCAGCGCCAGCCCGAAGGGCGCTGCCACCACCGGCTTGGGCGCGTACTTGATCGCCATGGTGGCTTGCTGGAATCTGCGGATCACCGCGTTCAGCTCGTCCCACTCGCCTTCTTGGGCGGCCAGCAGAATCAGCACCAGGTTGGCGCCCGCGCTGAAATGGTCGCCCTGGTTGGCAATCACCAGCGCTTCAAACCCGCGGCTCGTTTCGTCGATGCCGTCGCGGATCATCTGCAGAATGTCGTCGCCGATGGCGTTCATCTTGGTGTGGAATTCCAGGCACAGCACCCCGTCGCCCAGATCCACCAGTGAGGCCCCCGGGTTCTTCTTCACTACCCCGCGCGCCCTCCGAAGATCGCTCAACACCGCCACGCCCGGCCGCTCTTCCAGCTCCCGATACCCGGCCGCGCTCCAGTCGAAGTAGCGCCTGCCGGGAGCACCGCCCCGGTCCGCGGTCTGATAGAAAGAAGTCGCGCCGGCAGTCAGCATCTGTTCGATGTTGACCGGCACCGCATGTCCTTCGGCGCGCATGCGAGTCACGGTCTCCGGCACGCCCACTGCGTCCCACATCTCGAACGGTCCGAGTTTGTTGGCGTAGCCCCAGCGCATCGCGCGATCGATCTCCACCACCCGGTCGGATATCTCCGGCGCCATCGAAGCCGAGTACGTGAACAGGTCGCGAAATAAGCTCCACAGAAATTGCCCCGGCCGGTCCGGCGCCGCCACCAGCGTCCGCACGCGCTGCCCCAGTCCGTCGATGTTGCGCGCGGCATCCACCGAAGGCCACCGCGGTTTCTGCGCCGGGTGATATTCCAGCGTCTTCAGGTCGATGGCGTGGATTTCCTTCTGCGGCCCCACTCGCTTGTAGAAACCCTGGCCGCGTTTCTCCCCCAGCCAGCCGCGTTCCATCATCCTCGTCATGAACTCCGGCGGCGCGTACCGGTTGTGCCCCGGATCGTCCGGAGCCAGCGTCCGCAGGTTGTTCAGCACGTGCGCCCACACGTCCAGCCCGATAATGTCCGCCAGCCGAAACGTCGCGCTGTTCGGCAGTCCGATCAGTGAGCCCGTCAGCGCATCCACTTCTTCCACCGTGTATCCGCCCTCCACCGTCAGCTGGAACAGAGTGGCCGCGAAAAAGGTGCCGATCCGGTTGGCGATGAAGTTCGGCGTGTCCTTGCACGGCACCACTCCCTTGCCCAGGTGCAGATCGCAAAACGTCGAAACCCACTCCAGCACCTCTGGCGTGGTCTGCGGCCCGGGAATGATCTCCACCAGGTGGAGATACCGCGGCGGATTGAAGAAGTGCGTTCCCAGAAAATGCCGCTGCAGATCGCCGTCCCATCCCTCGGAAATGCGCGCTAACGGGATGCCGCTGGTGTTGGTCGAAAGGATCGATCCCTTGCTGCGCACCGCCGCCACTCGGGCCAGCAGCGTCCGCTTGAGGTCCATTTGCTCGGTGACCGCCTCCACGATCCAGTCGCAGCCGCTCAGCCGGCCCAGATCGTCTTCGAAATTGCCCGGCGCGATCAACCCGCGCGCGCTCTCGGTGAAGAACGCCGCCGGCTTCTGTTTGGCGGCCGCTTCGATTCCCGCCAGCGCGGCGGCATTGCGCTGCGCCTGCCCCGGAATCACGAGATCCAACAAATCCACCGGAAAACCGGCGTTGGCGAAATGAGCCGCGATGCGCGACCCCATGGTCCCGGCGCCCAACACGCCGACCCGGCGAAGTGGCTTCATCAAGAAGTTTCCTATGGAAGAGGGTAACGCGAATCCCCATGCGGCTGTTGGCATTCCTTTCACCTGCGTCCCGTAAGGGCGCGGGCGCCCTCGCCACCGATCTGGCCCGCACCGCTTTCCCTCCCGCCCGTTACGGCGGCGTTACTCTGCGGAAACAGATTTGCCTTCACGACGTGCGCCTCATGGTGTGACGCTATGATGAGGTATTGGAGACCTCACGCGCCCGAGTGTCAGCCCGCTGGATCCCTTCCTGGTTGCCCCAACTCCTGGGCTATACCGTTTCGGCGGCGTGCCTGCTTTGGGTGCTCCACGGCTACCCCATCGGCGATCTCATTCCCACCATCCGCTCGCTCGACTGGCGCTGGGTCCTGCTCGCCGTGGCCGCCGATCTCTCGGTCTACCTCGCCCATGGCTGGCGCTGGAATACCGTCCTCGGCCCCGTCGTGCGCCTGCGCTACTGGCGCACCGTCCAGGCCATCTACATCGGACTCTTTGCCAATGAAGTCCTCCCGCTCCGCACCGGCGAATTGATTCGCTGTTATCTGCTGGCCCACTGGAATGACTTCCGCATCTCCCTCAGCTTCGCTTCCGCGGCCGTCGAGCGCCTCATCGATGGTTTCTGGATGCTCGCCACCTTCCTGATTACCGCGGCCTTCGTCCGCGCCATCCCGCGCGACCTCATCATCGTCGTCCAATTGATCGGACTGCTGCTGTTCGCCGGCGCCGGCATCCTGGTCTGGGTGGTTCATCACAAGCAGCATGTGCACCTGCTGATCCGCGAGAGCCGCTGGGCCTCCACCCTGCGCCATGTCGTCGAAGGCCTGCACCTGATGGGCAATCGTCGCACCATCGGGTTCACTATCTTAATCAGCGGAGTCCTCCTCGCGCTGCAAGTCGTTTCTGTCTGGGCGCTCATGAAAGCCTATGGGCTCGATCTGGGCTTCTGGGTGGCGGGGGGCGTCCTGGCCATCGTTCGCTTCGCCACCGTCGTGCCCAATGCTCCCGGCAACGTCGGCTTGTTTCAGGTGGCCTGCGTCCTCGCCTTGGGCCTCTTCGACGTCGAACGCAACGACGCCAAGAGCTTCTCCTTCGTCATGTTCTTCGCGCTGACCGCGCCTCTCCTCATCGGCGGCGCAGTCGCCACCGCGCTCACCGGCCTGAATCTCGGCGAGCTTCGCGATCGCGCCCAGCGCGGTGCGGTCGCGGTCCCCCACGATGCCTGATTTCGACGTGCTCGGCGTCGGCTTGAACGCCACCGACACCTTGCTCATGGTCCCCCAATTTCCCGCTTACGCCGGCAAGGTGCGGGTGACGGAAGAACTCCTCAGCCCCGGTGGCCAGATCGCTAGCGCGCTGGTGGCCTCCGCCCGCCTCGGACTCCGCGTCAAGTACATCGGAACCGTGGGCGACGATGAACGTGGCCGGGTCCAGATGCAGAGCCTGCGCGCTTCCGGCATCGACCTCGAACATGTCCAGCTCCGCCCCGGCTGCCCCAACCAGTCCGCCTATATCGTGATTGACCGCTCCACCGGCGAGCGCACCGTCTTCTGGCGTCGCGACGACTGCCTCCGCCTGCGCCCCGAAGAGATCGATCCGGCCCAGATCGCTCGGACCCGCCTGCTGTTGACCGATGGCCACGACACCCCCGCCATGGCGCGCGCCGCCGCCATCGCCCGCGACCTCGGCATCCCCGTGGTGCTCGACCTCGACACCCTCTATCCCGGCCTCGATCCGCTTCTGGCGTGCACGGACTATCTGGTGGCCTCTTCCGACTTTCCCGCCGCCTTCACCGGCCTGCGCGATCCCTTCCAGGCCCTGCAAGCGCTGCAGGACCGCTTCGGCATGAAGGTCGCCGCCATGACCCTGGGCGCGCAAGGGGCCCTCGCCCGCGAGAACGGCCGGTTCCTCTATTCCCCCGCCTTCGTGGTCAATTGCCGGGACACCACCGGCGCCGGCGACGTCTTTCACGGAGCGTTTTGTTATGCTGTGTTGCAGGCGATGTCCATGGCTGATGCTCTGGAATTTTCGAACGCCATGGCGGCGCTGAACTGTACCGCCATCGGAGCCCGCGGCGGCATCGCGGGAGTGGCGGAAGTTCGCGCGTTGATGGCGCGGGCCGAGCGCCGCGCTCATCCTGAATTCGCCGCGCGCGCCGCCCAGTCGCTCTCCGCCAATTGAATGTTTCCCCTACGCGATACACAGCCGAGCTACTCCAAGCCCGTTGTCACCGTGGTCTTGATCGTCATCAATATCCTCATCTTCTTGTTTGAATTCTCCCTCGACCCGTATTCGCAAAATGCCTTCATCTTTACCTGGGGGCTGGTGCCCGACCAGTTTCATCTTGCCAACGTCTTCACGTCCATGTTTCTGCACGGCGGCTGGTTGCACGTGCTCGGCAACATGTGGTTCCTCTGGATCTTCGGCGACAACATCGAAGACATCCTGGGGCACGGCAAGTACCTGCTGTTCTATCTGGCCTGCGGCGTGGCCGCCGGCATGAGCCAGGTCATCCTGAGTCCCGGCTCGCGCGTCCCCATGGTCGGCGCCAGCGGCGCCATCGCCGGCGTCATGGGCGCCTACATGGTCAAGTTCCCGCAGTCGCGCATCCACACCCTCATCTTCTATATCTTCATCACCACCATTGAAGTCCCCGCCTGGGTCATGCTCATCTACTGGTTCTTCATCCAGTTGGTCAGCGGCGTGGGCAGCATCGGCACTTCGCAGATCTCCCAGGGTGGAACCGCCTTCTTCGCGCACATTGGAGGCTTCATCGCGGGCATCGGCCTGATCTTCCTCATGCGGCCCAAAGAGCGCTATTGGAAACGGAAGGACCTCACCTGGTAAATGAGCCTCGACGTTCTCGCCATCGCCGCCCATCCCGATGATGTGGAGCAGACCTGTGGCGGCACCCTCATCCGCATGGCCGAAGCCGGCTACAAAACCGGAGTCCTCGATCTCACCGCCGGCGATATGGGTACCCGCGGCACCCCGGAAGAGCGCATCGCCGAATCCGAAGCCGCCGGCAAGCACCTGCGGCTTCAGTTTCGGGGAAACCTGCGCATGCCCGACGCCCGTCTGGAAAACAACATCGCCGCCCGCATGACCCTGGCCGCCAAGATCCGCGAGCTCCAGCCGCGCGTCGTCATCCTGCCCTATTGGGAAGGCCGGCACCCCGACCATTACCGTTGTTGCGAGCTCGGCTACGAAGCCTGCTTCCTGTCGGGCCTGGAGAAGTTAGACCCGTACACCGAGCCCCACCGCCCCTTCAAGATCCTCTACTCTGGCCTGTATACCAACATCAAACCTTCGTTTGTCGTGGACATCAGCGCGCAATTCGAACGCCGCATGTCGGCGCTCCTGAGCTACACGTCCCAATACGGCGCCGGCGACGCCGGCAGCGACCTATTCCCGCAGGAGCAGGAAATCCGCGAACGCCTGGCCGCCATCGCACGGTTCTACGGCAACCTGATCGGCGTCCGCTACGGCGAGCCCTTCATCGTCAAAGAAGCCATGGAAATCGCCGACATCGTCGCCCTCCCCGTGCGCTCGCCGGCCTCCGAAAGTACGGTTTGCTTATCTACCAAAACTTTTGGCTGCAGAAAAACCCTGGCATCTTCCAATCCTACCTCCAGCAGGTCTCCCTCCTCGACGCCCAGAATCTTCCTTATCTCTTTGGGCAAGGTTATCTGTCCATGTCGAAGAATTTTAACCAGGGGCATAGTATTCTCTATTTTTCCAAGGTAATTACGTATTCTGTAAATACGTAATTAAGATTATATGAAGGAAGAATTAATCTGTCAAGAATATTTGGCCCAGCTTCCCTGGCCTTTTTTTATCCCTTATTCTATCCCAAAGAAAGCAGAACAGCAGGACCATGACCATGCTGGCGAT
>JAIQFS010000047.1 GCA_020073145.1 Terriglobia bacterium | reverse complement strand
ACGTGTCATCTTCTTCCTCCCGTTGGTCGGGCCCGGACCATACACGCTGTTCGGGTGGCTATCGCGCCCTTGGGTTACACTCTCATTTGACCCAACCGAGACCGGTCTGGGTTACATCGTTAAATGAGTTGACACGATCCCGGCTGGCACGCGACTTGCCGCCAAAGGTCGAAGGTGTCGAGACCAGGCCTGCCGTGCGTGCGGGAGGGAGGACCGGGGAATCGGTCTGGCCGCCTGGATCACACCGGCGCTAACTTTGGTAAGTACCGATGGGGGGGGCCTGACCTGCCTCGGTACGGACCGAACTGGCGCAAGAGCCAGAGCCATCGCACAATTGGCTCATGAAGCACTTGGTCCTCTACCCTCCGGCTTTGCTCGGTGCCATGCTGGCGCCCGCCCTCAACAGCTACCGCCGGCACCGCGGCCTGATTCGGATGCAGCGCGGCCTCCGCGCTTACCTGGGTAGTATCCAATAGGAGGCCTGGCACCCATGCGTCTCCAAATCGACTGCAGCATCGGGGCAGGATACGCCATCACGGATCTCGATGGAGACATCGCTACCGAGGTGGTGCGGTCGGACGCAGGGTTGCGCGAGATTTTGGGCATCCTACGTGCTCCCCGAGATGTCATCGAAGGCGCAATCAATCGTCTGGACTGGGATCGGTCCTTTCAGATCAGCTACTAGCCCGCCACCAGAGCCTCGTCAGCGAGGCCGACCCGAAGGCGCTTGCCGCACACTAAGCTCTTTTTTGGCCCGTAGAGCCCCCTTTTTGGAGTGGGGTGGGTGGTGGGATTTGAACCCACGGCCACTGGAACCACAATCCAGCGCTCTACCAGCTGAGCTACACCCACCGTGTGTGGAACGCTCTTAGTGTAGCAAGGCGGTTTCGCGCGGGGCAAACCGGGAGGCGCAGGTTGCGCCCGCGGAGCAGACGGGTGCGCGGCCCGGACGCGGTCGAGCCCGCAGACTGACCGTCGCTGAGCCGCGGGCCGAGGGCGTTGCGACCGAGGTGGCTTCCACCGAAATGGCTCCGGCGGCCGGCACCACGGGCGGCGCTGTGTACATCCCGCTGGCATCGATCGTTCCCATCGTCAAACTGCCGCCGATCAGGCCGTTCACCGACCACGTCACCGAGGCGTCCGCCGCGTTCTGCACGGTGGCGGTGAACTGCCGCGTGTCGCCCAGAAACATCATCGCGGAAGTAGGGGTCACCGTGACCGACACGGCGGTCTGCTTCGCCTGCCCGGAGTTGGGATCGATCATCAGAGAAGAGACGTCGACGGCTTCATAGGCGGACCCCGGAACGTTCCGCAGCGTGGAGAGGTCGTCATTGTTCCAGCCCGGATCGGGCGTTCCGGAAATGTACCAGGCGGAGCCGTTGTCGGCGAGGATCATTCCGTATTTCTTGAGCGCGCGCAGGATCACCTGCACGTCGGCCGGAAAGGGCGAGATATCGAAGCTGGCCTTGAGCCGGAAGCGCTGGCCCATGGGCGGATACTGCGTGCCGGTGAGGCTCGACGCGTAGTGGCGGGCCGGCCAGACGTAGGCCTTCCGGGTTTTGGGCACGGTAAAGCGGAGCGCATGGCGGATCTCGCCGGCGGCCACTTCGTCATAGCGTGCGAGGCCGGGTACGATGGGCAGGCCCGCGGCGTCGGCGGAGGTCCAGGTGTCGGGGCGTAGAGCATTCGATTTCAGATCGAAGATGGCGCCCGAGCCCGCTTGCCAGGAAGCCGTCTGCGGGTAGGCGCTGTAAAGCTCGTACAGAACGCAGTTGGTGGTGTCGACGGCGATGGCGTGGCGATCGCCGGTGCTGCTGCTGCCGCCTTCGATGGGTGCGGTCAGCGGAATGGGATAAGGACCGGGATCGCTTTCATCGGCGTATTGAAAGGTGGCCGGGTATTTGGTTTGGGTTCCCGGCACCGTGATCCAGGGAATGCCGATGGAGGCGCCGGCATAGGTGCCCGAGCCGAAATCGGGGTGCGTGGGGGAAGTCGCGCCGATGGTGTTGACGTAGGTGGCGGACTGGGACGACACCGGCAGCGTGTCCACGGGTGTGTTCCAGATGTTGTCGGCGGGAAAGACGCCGCAGGTCCCGATGAGCGGAGGCTGCGCATTGGACAGCGCGGCCGCAGCCAGGAGAAAGACGAGCGGTTGGAGCCTCATCCTCTCCTCATGATGAGACCCGCGGCTGCGAAGATAAAGTTGCAGAATGGCTAGATTTTCGCTAACCGACGTTAGGCATGTGGGGCCGATTCCCGATGGGCCACTCGACGGCACCGTGAGTCGATGAAGACCGCCAACAGGCTCTTGTCGTCCTCGGCTGCAGCCGCTACAGGCCCGCTTTCAACCAGAGTTCGTCGACGCGCCGCTTCACGTCGGGGGACATTTCGATCACACCCGGCCAAGGGCGGGTGAAGCCTTCGCCGGGCCATTTCTTGGTGGCGTCGATGCCCATCTTCGAGCCGTAGTTCGGCAGGCGGCTGGAATGGTCGAGCGAATCGACCGGGCCGAGCACGAATTGAATGTCGCGCTCGGGGTCGATGTGGTTGAGCGCTTTCCAGGCCACTTCCCGCACGTTCTGTACATCCACGTCTTCATCCACCACCACGATGCATTTGGAAAACATGGCTTGGCCGGTGCCCCAGATCGAGTGCATCACTTTGCGCGCGTGGCCGGGATAAGATTTGCGGATCGAGACCAGGATCAGGTTGTGGAAGATCCCCTCGGCGGGCATGGCGATGTCTCGCACTTCGGGGAGTTGCAGGCGCATGAGAGGGAGAAAGATGCGCTCGATGCCTTTGCCCATGTAGTAATCCTCCATGGGCGGCGGACCGACGATTGTGGTCGCGTAGATGGGGTCTTTACGCTGGGTGACGCAGGTGAGGTGGAACACGGGGTATTCGTCGGCCAGCGAATAGAAGCCGGTGTGGTCGCCAAAGGGCCCTTCGGTGCGCAGCTCGCCCAGTTCGACGTAGCCTTCGAGGACGATCTCGGCGTTGGCGGGAACTTCCAGGTCCGAGGTCTGGCACTTCACCAGTTCGACCGGGCTGCCGCGCAGGAACCCGGCGATCATCATTTCATCCAGATCGGGCGGGAGCGGCAGAATAGCGGAGTACATCGTGGCGGGGTCGGCGCCGATGGCGACGGCGACATCCATGCGCTTCTGGCCATGCGGTCCGAGGCGGCGGTAATGCTCGGCGCCCTGCTTGTGGGTTTGCCAATGCATGCCGGCGGTGCGCTCGTCGAAGACCTGCATGCGGTACATGCCGCAGTTGCGCTTGCCGGTGTCGGGGTTGCGGGAAAAGACCAGAGGCAGGGTGATGAAGCGGCCGCCGTCCTCGGGCCAGCACTTCAGGATGGGATAGTCGAACAGCGAAAAGCCGTCGCTGCGAATGACTTCCTGGCAGGCGCCTTTGTCCACCACTTTGGGAAAGAACGCGCCCACTTCGGCCAGCTTGGGCAACATTTTGAGCTTGCCGATGAGGCCTTCGGGCATGCGCAGTTCCAGAAGCTCGACGATGCGGGCGGCCACCTCTTCCACTGAGTCCACTTCGAGCGCGATCTCCATCTTGCGCATGGACGCGAAGGCGTTGATGAGCACGGGCGTGGTGTAGCCCTTGGGCTTTTCGAACAGCAGCGCGGGGCCGCCGCGCTTGACGGCGCGGTCGGCGAATTCGGTGATCTCGAGGATGGGATCGACTTCCAAGGAGACGCGCTTCAGCTCCTTGTTCTTTTCCAGCGCGCGGATGAACTCCCGCAGATCGCGATAGGCCATGGTGAGAACTTCAGTGTAACCGGGCGGGCGGGAATGGTGCGAGGACGGCTCCGCCGGCTAGGGCCGAGTGTGCATGATCAGCGCTTTGGTGATCTGGTCGATTCGGCCGTGCACAATCAACACTGGAGTCTGGTAGGGCTTCTTTTGGGGCGGCGGAGGCGGGGCCGTATCGGTCGCGCGAATCGGAGCAACGGAGTCGGTCATGCGAGTCTCTCGCGGAGAGTCTTCGGATGGCAGTCCGCAACGGGACCGCGGGGCGGGGGAGCCGCTGCGTCTGCTCCCTAAAGCTGTTGTCGCACTTCGCGTTCACCAGGAACAGTCCTGGACTGGCTATCGGAGTACCAGTGGACCGGGGAGCCGGCTTACTTGGCCGGGGCCGCGCACTTCGCCAAGGAGTGGTCGTTGTCCTTGTAACAGGTTCCGGCCGCGTTCAGATTCTTGGCCATCTCCGCTTTTTCGGCCACCGTTTTGGTGTGGCAGAAGGTGCAGGATTTCTTTTCCTTCTTGGCGTAGTCTGTCGTGCCGTATACCGAAGAAGTGCAAATCAAGAATCCACCCAGCAGAACGGTGGCGGGAACCGCGAGTTTCATCAGGCGCATGCCTGCATTATCGCGAATCCGAGGGCCGAAAAGGGGCAGGGGGACCGCTACCCCCCATTCACCCCCATGTAGGGGTATTCGGCAGGTCCCCACATAAGACCATTTGAATCAATGACTGGAATCGGATATTTTCAGTCCAGATGACTCACAAGCGTGTCTGTCTCACTTGCAAAAACAAAGGGTGCATGCGCCTGTGCAATTTCCAGCCACAACCTGCGCCTGCGCCAAAAATCGTGCAGTTGAAGGGATGACCGATGAGTGCTTGCGCGACTTGCCGACATAGCGGGATTCCTCAGCGAGCGCCGAGTGCGCTCCTGCTGCAGATCCGCCGGGGCTACCGCACCCGCTGGAACAACCTGGCGTTCTCGGTGGAGACCGATTCCAGCCAGTGGACGCTGCGGGTGCAGGAACCCGGGAAGAGTCAACCCCTGTATACGGCGCACCGGGGCGGCGCGCACGCGGCGCAAGTGGCGGCCGCGGAATTTGCCATCTTTCTCCGTCTCGGACCTGCTAGCTCCGTGCGCCCCGACCGGCTGGCCCAGGAATTGACGTGGCAAGAGTATTGGTAGACGAAGGAGAAGTTCGATGATCAAGCTATATCGCAACATGGAGCAGCCGCACAGCTGGACCGCGTACGTTCCGGAAGCGGGCTGGGTTGTATTTCCGGCAACCGAGAATGGCTGGGAGAAGCGGCGGCCGGCGCACGGCCTCGATCCGCTGCACTTGCGCGAAGCGCCGTTGAGCCTGGCGGCCAACACCGGCCTCACGAAAACTGCGCACACGCGGACCTACTCCAAGGTAGCGTGAGCGGTCGCGCTTCACTCGGACGCGAGAGCACCTCCGGAACCCGATTATTCTCCGCCCCGCTCGCGCTTCCGGCGAAGGCCATTCAGCATCAGTTCCGTCCAGCTGCCAAACGGCTGGCCGGTCGTGAGGTAAGTCCAGACGGCGCAGCTCCCACACCGACGCCAGCGCTCTGGCGTACGCCGCCGATCGCGTGGTGCGCCTTTTCCAGCCAGCGGCGCACTACACCGTCGACGTGGGCGGCCACCATGCCGTGCTCACCGATGCCGGAATCCGGGCGGTGGAAAACGCGTTTGTCTGCGGCAATCTCTTCGAGGAGCGCAACCTCCGGCTTCACACCGCCGTGCAGGACGCGCTGCACGCGCACGCGCGGCTCCGGCGCGACGTGGACTATCTGAGAAGAACGGCGCGATCGAGATGGTAGACGAATTCAAGGGCCGGATTGCGGGCTTTACGTCATCGGCACCAACCGCCACGAGAGCCAGCGGATTGACAATCAACTGCGCGGCCGCGCCGGCCGGACGAAATCGCCAGGAACGATTCTCGGCTCCTCCACGGTGCAACATCTGGTGGCGCTGTATAGCGATAGAGGTCTCCCATCCAGGCGCCAGCCGGCCCGGACTGGAAATCGGATAAGATAATCTTAAATGGAGCTCGACCCGCTCCCTCCACGGAACAAATCGGTCGGTCGTGTCGTAGTTCCATGAGAAAGATAGAGAAGCGCTATGGCCAGCCGCAAGAAGGGTTCTGTCTTGTGGATCGTCGCCGCCACGGTCCTGGTGTTTGTCGGTGTTGCGTTTTTTTCGCTGCGGGCTCTCAGCCGCACGCCCACCACCATTGATTCCGATAAACTCGCCCGCGTGGAAAAGGTGGATCTGGCCCGCTCGGTGGTGGCCACCGGCAAGATCCAGCCCACCACCCAGGTCGAAATCAAGTCCAAAGCCAGCGGCATCATTCTGAAACTGCCGGTCAATGTGGGCGATACGGTCCACGCCGGGCAGGTGATCTGCGAACTGGACCAGAACGATCTGCTTCCTCGCCTGCGCCAGGCCCAGGCCGCCCTGGCCATGGCCGATGCCCAGCTCAAGAGCGCCCACGCCGACTACGAGCGCGATCAGGTGGAAGCCGCCGGTCCCGATATTCCCTTTCTGAAGAAGGACATGGACCGCGCGCGCACGATGTTTCAAGAGCTGTTGGTGCCGCAGACCGCACGCGATGACGCCGAGAAGAACTACCAGCTGGCCGTCAACCGGCAGCAGCAGGCCATCGTCAATCTGGGGGTGGCCCAGGCGGCCATCGCCAAAGCCGAAGCCCAGGTGGAGCAATTCAAGGCGCAGCTGGCCCAGTCCGAGGAGGACCTGCGCAATGCCACCATCGTTTCCCCGATCGATGGCGTGGTCCTCTCCCGCGACCGCGAGGTGGGCGATGCCGTCAGCTCCATCCTGACCATGGGCTCCGGCGCAACCCTCATCATGACCCTGGGCGATTTGCGCGAGGTCTACGTCAAAGGCAAGGTGGACGAGAGCGATATCGGCAAGGTCTACTTGGGGCAGCCCGCCCGCATTACGGTGGAATCCTACAAGGACCGCAAGTTCGCCGGCAAGGTGACCAAAATCTCGCCCATGGGCGTGGAGAAGGACAACGTCACCACCTTCGAAGTCCGCGTCTCCATCTCCAACGAGTCGCGCAAGCTGATGGCCACGATGACAGCCAACGCCGAAATCCTCCTCGAGGAGCGCAAAGGCATTCTGGCCGTCCCCGAGGGCTCGATCCTTTACAAGAAGGACCGCTCGACCGAAGTCGAAGTCCCCGACGTCACCAGTGAGAAGGGCCGCCGCCGCATCCCGGTGGTCACCGGTATCAGCAACGGCTCGAAAACTCAGATCGTGAAAGGCCTGGCCGAAGGCCAGCAAGTCATCCTGCAGTAGCGGAGCGGGCATGACCTATCTCCGCGAGTTACTCGGACAAGTCGCCTCCAGCCTGCTGCGCAACAAGCTGCGGAGTTTCCTTACCATGGCGGGCATCGCCTGGGGCGTGGCCTCGATCGTGCTGATCGTCGCCATGGGGGACGGTTTCAAAGCCGGACAGCGCGACCGCTTCCGCCAACTCGGCGAAAACATCGTGATCGTCTTCAACGGCCGCACGGAGAAGCAGGTGGGCGGACGCCGAGCCGGACGCCTGATCCGGCTCGATTATGCGGATGTGCGCGACATCCGCTCCGAATGCTGGCTGGTCAGCCGCACAATCGCCGAGTTGCAGGGCCAGGCCCGCGCGGTCACGGCGTTCAACAGCGGCACCTTCTCGCTGCTGGGCGTCGAGCCGCTGTACGCCGAGATCCGCACCACTCCGATTGGCAGCGGCCGCTTCTTGATCGAGCGCGAGAACGCCAATGCGGAACGCGTCGCGGTGATCGGCGACAACGTCCGCAAGCAGTTGTTCGGCGACCGCACGGTCGTTCCCGGCGATACCGTAGCGCTCAACGGGCTCCCCTTCCGCGTTGTCGGCCTGATGCCGTCCAAGACGCAGAGCAGCAGCTACAACGGCCTGGATAGCGACAAGATCTTCATCCCCTACAACACCATGGTACGGGACGTGCCGCTCCCCGATGCCAACTTCCATCCCGGCATCGTCAGTGACCTCATCTACAGCCCGGCATCGCTGGCTCAGTGGAAGGAGGCGCGCGCGCAGGTCATGCGCGTGCTTGCCCGCAACCATCGGTTTGAGGCTGACGATCCCAGCGCCGTCTTCATCTGGGACACGGTGGAGGACGCCGAGCTGGTCGACAAGATTTTTACGTCCATGACCGTCTTCCTGGGCGCCATCGCCATTGTCACCCTCACCCTGGGCGGGGTGGGCGTCATGAACATCATGCTGGTTTCGGTCACGGAGCGGACGCGCGAGATCGGCTTGCGCAAAGCCGTCGGCGCCACGCGCGGGTGGATTCTGACGGACTTTTTGCTGGAAGGCGTCCTGCTCGCCGGGTGCAGCGGAATGATGGGCTGGTTCGGGGCGTATGGCCTGGCGGCCGCGGTCAATCGCCTGCCCAGGCAGGAAATGTTCAGCGGCTTGCCCGTCAGCGGAACCACGACGGCTATCGCCTTTGGCGCGCTGGCCGTGATCGCGGTGGCGTCGGCCTTGTGGCCGGCCTGGCGCGCGGCCAACCTGACTCCGGTGGAGGCCCTGGCGTATGAGCGATAGGCGCCGATTCCACTGCCGGTCAAAGTGGCCTAAGGCTCCGCCGTGCGCCAGCGAGCCGCCCTGCCGGCTCGCCTTTCCCGGGGCCAGTCTTCCGGGCAAAGCGGAATCGGAGCTAAGGGCCGGCCTGCGATTCGTTCCCACCCGCTCTGGCTGGCGCGGGCTCATCACGCCTGGGAAGTCCCTTGCGCCAGAGCCGCGCTTCGCGCGGTGCACAACGCGGGAGCCTGATGCCGCGGCCGCCGCCGGAGGTCGAGCATGACCATCCGCTCCATCTTCCGCGAAGCCGGCCAAGCCCTCCGCTTCAACCGCCAGCGCAGCATCCTCACCACCTTCAGCCTGGCGTGGGGCGTGGCCTGCTTCGTGATCCTCTATTCCTACGGCGACGGTTTTCACGTTGCGCTGGATGTGGCCTTCCGCCAGGTGGGCCAGGACCTGGTCCTCATGTTCGGCGGCCAGACCTCCCGGCAGGCCGGCGGCGAGCGCGCGGGCCGCAAGGTGCGCCTGGAACTCGCCGATGTGGAGGCCATCCGCGAAACCGTCCCCATGGTCGCCGCCATCTCGCCCGAGATGATGATGAACAATATGACCGTCACCCGCGGCTACCGCACCAACACCACCATGGTGCGCGGCGTCCGCACGGCCTATGCCCGGGTCCGCAACGAAACTATCGCCACCGGCCGGTGGTTCCAGCCCGATGACGAGTTGCAGAAGCGCCGCGTGGCCATCTTGGGAGGCAAAGCCGCCGAGAAGCTGTTCGGCGAAATCCCGCCCGATGACGAAGAGATCGCCATCAATGGCCTGCGCTTCACGGTGGTGGGCGTGCTGAAGACCAAAACGCAAATCAGCAATTACAGCACCCCCGACAATGACTGTGTCTTCATTCCGTTTGAAACCGCGTCCCTCTATCGCGATCTGCGCTACCCCAGCGCCATTGTGTGGATGCCCGCGAATCCCGTGTTCCGCGAGCAGGCCGTCCGGCAGGTACGGGCGGCTCTGGGGCGGCAGCACAACTTCTCGTCCAACGACGAACGCGCCGTGCGCGTGATCGTCTTCAATGAATTCATGCACATGGTGGACACTATGGGCCTGGCGTTGCAGGTGCTGCTCGGATTCATCGGCACCTTGACCCTGGCGATCGGCGGCGTCGGGCTGGCCAACATCATGCTGGTTTCGGTGACCGAGCGCACGCGCGAGATGGGTGTTTTGAAATCGTTCGGCGCCACCCGCCGCTCCATCCTGGCGCAATTCCTGCTGGAAGCCCTGGCGATTGTCACGTTTGGCGGCGCGATCGGGGTGGCGGTGGGCTGGGGCCTCACCTCCTTGATCGGCACGCTTCCGTTGCTCGGCCCCCTCTTCAAGAACACCAGCGGCGCGGGCGACATCCACCTGCAGGTGTCGACGTTCGCGGTGGTCACCTCGACCGCGATGCTGGAAGTCGTCGGCCTGATCGCCGGCCTGCTCCCCGCCATCCGCGCCGCGCGGTTGAACCCGATCGAAGCGCTGCGGTACGAGTGATCCCGTTCCGGCTACAGCCCCAACGCCCCTAAAAGCTCTGCAACCCACCCGGGTCCAGCGCCAGCCCCAAACATCTCTAAATACAGGGATCCAGTGTATACCTCAACGTCATAAACCGCGAAAAGGTTTTCAAGCTCGACCGCGAGCCCAAACGCCTGTCCTTCGGCCCCTAACGTCAGGACGGTCCCTGCTCCTATGCTGCTGCCTCCCAGGGCTGTTAAGTCGGCCACACCGCCCGCCGCCGTCTCCGCCGTTGCGATCAGTGCTGTATCCGCGGCAGCGAGTGCGGGTACTGTCTGTGCCGCAGCAAACGCGGGAATTGTGTCTGCGACCGCTACGGATGACAATTCGGCAGCGATGTCAACCGTAGCAGCTTCTTCAATGAGATCGTCTTGATTCCCGGAAGGATCGCGGCGGTTCACAGGATCCGTTCGGGCATAAAGGTATTTATGCAAACTGAGCGGATCGCCGGCTTTCCCCTCCAGCGCGTCCATGGTCCAAAAGCGCCCTCGACGCACGTCGTAATACCGCGCACGGTTGTAGTAAATCCCGAGCGCCGGATCAAACGCCTCGCCGGCAAACAAATAGTTGTTCACCGTGGTGCCGGTTCGATAGATCAGGTTCCCAAATCCGTCGTAATCATAAGTATCCGTGATGGCGCCGGACGCGCTCGCCAGGCCGCGCACAGAGCCATGACCGTCGTAAAGATAAAAACTCGTTGTGGAGCTGTTGGAACCGGGTATGAACTGCTGTTGGCTGATTCGCTGGAGGCCGTACACAAAGGTTCGCGCGCTCCCATCCGAGCCGGTCTCGGCGATCACTTGAGGAATGCCCGTGAGGCTCTGGTCATCGACCAGGTATTTCGTCGTTATACCGCCGGCCGTCTCGGACACCCGGTTGCCATCGCCGTCATAAACGATCGACGCCGAGCCGCGCTGGATCAACCGGTTCTCGAAGTCGTAGACATTGCTAATGCCGCCAAACGACACCGTGTTGCCGTCGGCATCATAAGTGTCGTCAGTCAGGCGGTCATCCACGTCATAGGTGAAAGATCCCGGCGAGACCCCGGCAAGAGTCGAAGTCGTTTGCGTGCGGTTCCCAAACGCATCATAGGCATAACCGACCGAACCGTCCGGTCCGCCCACCGCGCCGGCGACGCTCTCACCAGTCAAGCGATAGGCCGCGTCATAGGTATAACTAACTGACCGGCCCACGAGCTCGGCGACCGAGAGCTGGTGACCGGTGGGGTCCAGCTTATAAGAATACGAAGCCGCTGGAAGACCGCTCCTGTTGACGCTTAGGGTGGTCAGCCTGTTCAGCGAGTCATAGGCATAAGCGTGGGTCATCCCGTTGGGGTAAGTCGCGCTCTGCACATTTCCGATGGAATCGTACGTGTAGGATGTCGTTCCAGAGGCCGGCTCCGTCACGGACGCCAGCCGGTTCCGCGCATCATAAGCGTAAGTAATGCTCAGACTGTCCGATTGCATCGAAATCTCATTCCCACTGGCGTCATAGCCGTAGGTAATGGCGCCGGCCGGCGACTGTTTTGAGATCAGCCGGCCCAGCGCGTCGTAGTTGTAAGTCGTCGTGCCAGCGGCGTCAATCATAGAGGCTCGCTTACCCAGCGCGGTGTACGAATAGCTCACGGGAAGTGAATTGAACCTCGGATCCGGGTCTTTCGATAGAATCCTGCCCATTGAGTCGTACGTGCTAGCAGTCGTTTTCCCGTTGAAATCGGTGTGCGAAATCAATTCGCCCGCCGCATCGTAAGCGAAGGTCTCGCTTTGGCCGCCGGGTAGTGTGCGTTTGATTCGGCGTCCCCGTTGATCGTATTGAAATCGGGTGACGTGACTATTGGGGTCGCTGATCGACACGCGATTGCCCAGTTCGTCATACGTGTATTCTGTCGTGTGGCCGAGCGCGTCCGTAACCGACTTCAGGCGCTGCGAACCGTCGTAGGCGAACTGCGTTGTCTTGCCGGCGGCATCCGTCAAGGCAGCGATGCTGCCGCGGGCGTCAATCGTCATTGTATCGATCGATCCATCGGGACGGGTGACGCGCGTCGCCCGTCCTGCAGCGTCCCGTCCAAAAGTAGTAACGTTGCCAGCCGGATCTTTTTCGGAGATCAGCGAGCCACCCTTATCGAACGTCAACTGCGTTACTCCGCCAGTCGCGTCGGTAACGGTAGTTTGCCTGCCGGCGTCATCATAACCAAAGCGCGTCGTGTTTCCGAGCGCATCCGCTCTCGATATCACTTGCCCGGCGGCATCATAAGCCGACCTTACAGCGGCCGCCAGTTGATCGGTGGTTGCCAGTATTCGGTGCAGAGGATCATACGTGTATGTAGTCGTTGATCCCGATCGATTCGTGAAGGACGTCTTATTTCCTACTGCGTCATAGGTGGTCGTTTCGCTCGTCCCATCCGCGTAGGTCGTGCCCACCAGGTGTCGATCCGCATCGTAGCTATAGCTGGTCTGCCGACCAAGCTCATCGACGGTCGTCGACTGCTGTCCGATCACGCTGAACGTCGCCTGAGTTGTCGAGCCGTCGGGGAAGATGGTCTTCGTGAGGCGGTTCTGCGCGTCATATTGGTATCTCGTCGTCAACGTCTGCGGCCCGGTTGAGGTTGTGCGAACAAGTGCCTGGGAAGTGCGGTTGCCGTTTGCGTCGTAGGCATAGGTGGTGACGACGCCGAGCGGATCCGTGACAGTAAGCAGGTTGCCTTTGGCATCGTATCCATAGCTCGTGATGTTCTTGAGCGGGTCCGTCGTCGTTGCCGGTAATCCGTTGGGAGCGAATGTAATTGTGGTCGTATTGCCGAGAGGATCAGTTCGCGTCAGAAGATTACCACGAGAGTCATAAGTGAACCTGGTTGCATTGCCATTCGGATCCGTGGTGCTTAGGACCTGACCAAACTGGTTATAAGTAGACTGGGTCGTGTTTCCAAGAGGATCGGTCATCGATAGGCGGTTGTTGTTGGCGTCGTAGGTATAGGACGTCGTTTTGCCGAGGGCGTTGGTGACGGTCAAGGGGTTGTCGTTGGCATCGAAGGTTTTCGAGGTGATGTTGCCAAGCGGGTCCGTCTCCCGAATGATGTTCCCGTGATCGTCGTAGGTGTATGTAGTGGTATTCCCGAGAAAATCGGTGAACGTCTCGGTGTGTCCCACGAGATCATGAGTGAAGTCCTGCACGTGGCCCAGTGCGTCGATCTGCTGAATCAGCCGGCCGGAATCATCGTATACATTCCGGATCGGCTGTGCTCCGCTCGGGTCGGTAAAGGTAATGAGGTCATGGTTTGTGTCATAGGAGAACTTCGACACGTTGTTGCGCTGGTCAACAACGAAAGTGAGATCTCCGCTGCTGTATTGATATTGCCGGAGATTGAGGTTCGGATCCCGGATGCCTGTGATGCGGTTCAGGGAGTCGCGTGTAAAAGTGATTCCAGGGCCATTGGATGAGGTGATTCCGTTGGGCCCGATGGTGAGCGTGTTGCCGTTTCTATCGATGATGGCTTGCGCGCCGAAGGTGGCGCTCACCTGTACCGTCTGCCCGTTCGGCATGGTCAAGATCCACTGATCCGTATCGCCGCCGAGGCCGTAGCCTTCGAAGCTGGACGAGTCCACGAGTTGTAACAGTCCGGGGAACGCGCCGCTGACCAGAAGGGCGCCCGAGTTGGGCTGGCTGAGCTGGTACGATGGCGGAGTTGAGCCAATCGGTACGAACGTCAAATCCACCATTGCCGGCGGAAGAACCAGCCCGCACTGCGTGTCAGGAGTCGGAAGCGCCTGGAATTGGTACACCGCTCCGTTCTGAAGACGAACACTAACTATATGGGGCTGCCCCGGTTGGACGCAGTAGGTCGGGAGGAGTCCACCGGTTGTGGTGCCAATCCAGTTCGCGCCCAGGGTCCCGTTCACGTCGACACGGAAGCTTTTGACCGACAGCGACCACCCGACTCCGAAGTCACCCACCGTCTTGTCTCGGCTGTCGTAGGTCCGCATGATCTGAATCGGAATGCCTGCTACCGGGATGTTCATGTCGAGAAACGACAGGGTGAAGTTCCCGACTTTGAGTTTTCGCGTGATGACCACATCCACGGTGGTACTGGTGGTCTGACCGGACTGATCCACCGCCGTGAGACGGACCGCGATCATGCCGTTGAGGAGCACGGTGGGATCCAGCGTGCCGCTGACCGTCGGACTGGTCCCGGTCGCGATCGTGGTGAAGGAGTTTGCGCCGGCTGGCGTGTAGTCCAAGGCCCAACTGGATAGGTTCGGACTCGTGATGGTTCCCGTCACAGACGTGGGTGCTGTGATCTCCATCCCTTCGGTCAAGCTGGTCAAATTCGCCCCGGGCGCTGGCCCTGTGATGGGCCCCAATACCAGGAATCCGCCGTTGGGGAAGGAAGCCGTCTCGGTGCCGGTCTGCGCGAGGATCGGTGTCCACGGTCACCGGACCATAACCGCCGTCTGTTGCGCCACCAACTGAAATCCCAGGCCCGAAACTCGCCTGGGTGGTGCCTTGGACAAAGTTCGTGAACTCTCCCTGAATAGTCACCGATAGGGTCTGGCCTGGGTTTCCCGAGGAGGGCGTGAAGGAGGTGAGAAACGGCGCTCCCGCCACCGCAAAAGCGTCGAAGAATGTTTGTTGTTCACTGCCGGTCTGCAGTACCACTGATCGCGAGCCGGGTGTTGCGTTTGCTGCTGCGCTGACTTGGGCGATCGCCGTCGTTGCACTGGTCACATTGACTGGACCGTAGCCGCCCGACAGGCCGCTGCCGACCATCAGGCCGGGGCCGAAACTGGCGACCGTGACTCCCTGCTGGAAATGCGTGTTTTGCGCTGTAATCGTCACCGCCACGCCTTGGCCTTGTAAGACGCTCCTTGGCGTGAGGGTTAGGGGTGGGCCCGCCCCCGATATGTTGAAGGGCGCGCTTGTCGCGTTGGGCAATCCCGGCGACGATGCGACGATCGTGTATCCTACGCCGGCGAAGTTGACTGTAAGGCTGAAGAACGGCGCGATTCCGCCGGTCGCTTTTTCCGACGTGGGGCCGGGACCCTGTAAGGCGGCGCCGGTCGGATTGGCGCCAAGCGCAACCGTCACTGTGTTGCTCGCGTTAGAAGCGGTGTTGCCAAACGCATCCGCGACCGCGACCTGGAAGACGCTCATCTGCTGCCCGGCCGGGGCAGTGGACGGTTGAGTGACAAAGATGAGCTGGGCTGCGCTGGCGTTCGTCACCTGGAAGAATGTGCTGGACGCCTGGACTTGGGTGCCGCCCGCCGCAGTTGCTGACGCCAGCAGGGAAAAAGGACCCGTGCGCTGGACGGTTAGCCCCGTGAAACTCGCCACTCCATTTACCGGGATGGCTTTGGCGGTTCCAGACAACGTCGCGCCTTCCGAGTTTGTGTTGAGCGCCACGGTAATTGGCGATGCGCTGGGAGTTGGGTTGCCGAATAGGTCCTGCCAGCCAACCTCAATCGTAGCCAACGATTGCCCGGCCACGATGTTGGAAGGCTGGGTTACAAAGGAAAGCCTCGCGGCCGCCGCCGGCGTGATCGTAAATGTATTGCTGGTGATCGCACCCAGTTGGGAAGTGCTTGCGGTGAGGGCGAAACTCCCAGTCTGGTTGATGACGATCGCGAACCTGGCGATGCCGTTCACCGGCAGGACCGAGCCGATGCGGACGCCGCTTCCCGCCACTGACAGCGTGACGGTGAATTCGTTGTTGTTATCGAGATTCCCCTGGGCATCTTCAATGCCGACTTGAACGAAGAAAACCTGCCCCGCCACAGCACCCACCGGCTGCGAAACGAATGTCATCTGAGTCGGTGATGGTCCAACCGGCACGAACCGCACCAGACCAGTCGCCAGCAGGTCGACGCTAGACGAGACAGTGTGCGCACCGGTGCGCGGCGCATTCAGGACGCCCTGCAGATCTATGATCGCCACATAGTGGTCGCCCCCGGAAGCACTGTAACTCGGGACCACTCCGTACGCCTTGCCGTCATTCGGGCTGACGTAGGTGGTTAGGGTATGCGGGTCGCCGCCGATGGTAAATAGGTCCCCGCTCGGGTCGATCGGCGCTCTCACAGCCACGTAATCCTGAATGGCGGGAATCCCGGTGCCGGAAGTCGAGGGCAATTGGATTACGCCGAAGCTCGCGTACCCGAATTCGCCCGTCACCAGGCCCAGATGAGCACTCGAAGCGATGGCAATTCCATCCAAGTCCATGGAATTGAACTCGGGCAACACCTGGCTCTGCGAAGGCGCCGTCCACGTCGAAGAGGTTGGGTTGAAAGTGGCCTGCGTCAAGTCAGCCAAAAAAATCTGCGGCGGTTCCGCATCTTCCTCGGTCGCGAGGGCAATGCCTGTCGTGCAATCTTCGCCGGCGGAATCCGCGGAAGATCCCCGGGACACTAGCCCGGAAATGTTGTAGTCGTAGACCTTCCGGCTGCTCAGGTCGAACAATCCATAGTGGTTTCCCTCAGAGGCGGAAAGCACCAGGTTTAGGTTGGGATCGACGGCAATGGCCTCGGAAATCCCGATGCCATTGCTGGAAATCGGCGTCGCGAACGTGTTCGTATTCAGATCAAGGACCTGGATACCTGTTCCACCCTGCGAGAGCCCCATGGAAATCACCGCCTGGTTGGCGGCCGCATTGATAGCTACTCCACAATTGTTGCAACTGCCTCCCGATATCGATCCAGCCCCCGCGCGGCCGTCACTCCCGCTCGTCAGCGTGTTGGTGAGTGTGGATCCCTGGATAAGGTACACGTCGGTGTTGTTGGCTGTACACACCGTTTCCCCGGTTTCCGAGTTCGATGCGCAGGAGTTGACTATGTTCGGAGTGACAATTGTGGCCCGGGTCCCGGTGCCCTCGATCGGCACCATTTGCACATTTTTGGGGCCTGCCCCCCAGGACCCGTTCGGCAGGTAGGCGCTTACGTTCGCTCCTTGGATCACCAGCGATTGTGAATTCGCCGGCACACAGGCGCCAGCCTGCGCCGGGCTCAGCACCACGTCGAAAGGCGAACTGGTGGTGCTAAGGCCGTCACTCGAGGCAATAAGTGTGTCCCCCTTTCCGGCCTTATTCACGCTGAGGTCGGGGAATGTGGCCACACCGTTCACGGCATTCTGGGTGAGGGTGCCGGACAGGGCGGCTCCACTGGCGCCGGTTCCCAGCGCAAGCGTGACGGGGATGTTCGCTCCAGATAGCACCTGACCATTGGCATCCAGCAGCGTGACCTGCACCGCGGGGGTGAAGTGCTGTCTGAGGTTGACGGTCCCGGGTTGAATGCTGAATGTGAGCGAGTTGGGCCCCGTTACGGCAAAACCATTGTCCCGCGTCACGGCTTCCGCACCGGTGGTTACCGTCACGTCCCGGCTCCCGATTGCGGCCGACGGGTCGATGTTCAAAACCGCGGTCGCCGTGGTCGCCGAGTTTACTGTCAAGGTCGCCACGGTGATTCCGGCGCCGAAACTCGCCGTCGTGGTTCCTTGGACCCAGTGCGTGTACTGCCCGACCAAGCTCACGTTCTCGCTCTGCTGTCCCTGCTGGCCGGTGTTGGGGGTGACCGTGGTCAGCACGGGCGTTCCCGCAGTCACAGTGAACCCGTTGAGCGCCACCGCTTCCGCGCCGGTCGTGACCGCGACGGTGCGCGCCCCGACCGCCGCTGCCGGGTCAATGTTCAAAACCGCGGTCGCCGTGGTCGCCGAGTTTACTGTCAAGGTTGCCACGGTGATTCCGGCGCCGAAACTCGCCGTCGTGGTTCCTTGGACCCAGTGCGTGTACTGCCCGACCAGGCTCACGTTCTCGCTCTGCTGTCCCTGCTGGCCGGTGTTGGGGTTGACGGTGGTCAGCACGGGCGTGCCCGCAGTCACAGTGAACCCGTTGAGCGCCACCGCTTCCGTGCCCGTGGTGACCGTGACGGTGCGCGCCCCGAGTGCCGCTGCCGGGTCAATGTTCAGCACGGCGGTAGCGGTGGTTGCGGAATTGACTGTCAGGCTGGCCACCGTGATTCCGGCGCCGAAACTGGCCGTCGTGGTGCCCTGCACCCAGTGCGTGAATTGGCCGACCAGGCTCACGTTCTCGTTCTGCTGTCCCTGCTGGCCGGTGTTGGGGGTGACCGTGGTCAGCACCGGCGTTCCCGGCGTCACGGTGAACCCGTTGTTCAGCGCCACCGCTTCGGCGTCCGTGGTGAGCATGACGCTGCGGGTGCCGAGTGCCGCCGCCGGATCGATGTTCAGTACGGCCGTGGCACTCGTCAGCGAGTTCACCGCCAGCGACTGAATTGTGATTCCGGGCCCGAAGTTGGCCGCTGTGGCGCCCTGAGTGAAATGAGTGTACCTACCAGTGACCGTCACCTGCAGGTTCTGTTGGCCTTGCTGACCGGCATTGGGCTGAACTGAACTGAGGGTTGTCGTCGAGATCAAGGATTGGGAAAGCGAGAACAAGAGACTCTTGCCAGTCGCATCTTGGACCACACCGTTCTCCGTCACGGAAAACCGCAGCACGGTCACTGGAGCGTTGAAGTACAGCCGGACTAGGGCCGAATCGCCGGAGGCCAGGCTTCCGACTGTGAGCGGCAAACTCGGGGAGCGAACGGTGTCGTAGGTCACTGCGCCGCTACCCGACAACGTCCGCGGTTGCAGTGTATTCAGAACAATATTCTCGCCGGTACCGCTGCCATGGTTCGTTAACTGCAAATCCATCTCCCAGACCCCGATCGCTGGTGACGCCTGGGCAACAATACTACCCGCGAGACTGGGGCCGCCTGTAGACTGCGGGAAAATTGGGACCGGCGCGGCGCTGAGTAACAGCAACAGAGCAAGGAGGGGGGAACCCAATTGCTGGGCGGACTTGGTATACGATGTCAACAGGCCCTGTTCGGACTGCACGTTCCGGCTTGCCAGCTTCCAAACAACGAGCGACAAAAACGCCCACAGGCCCATATTGACGACTCCATCTCCTCGATTCCCTTGACCGATTGAACGGGCTTTCTCAGAGAAAAGGAAGACCGCAATCTCTTCAAAGGGGTCGAACCAGTAACTTAGAGCTTCGCGGTTACCGTCTGACCCTATTCCCTAATAGACTCGAATCCGTCTTCCACGCTGTCGGCCGAAGCGGGATAGCGCTACAGTCATTGACAATAGAAGGAAGATGGCAGACGGTTCTGGCACGGTCGCTGGCGCCCCAGACACCGTTGCCGAGTAGGGCGCACTCTCGTCGAGCGCTGCGCTTAAGAAGTTCCCGCCGGCCAGCGGATCGCCATCCCACCATTCACCGCTAAGATCGAACACTCCGCTGTTAACAAAACCGGCTGGGGCCGTAGCGTCCCAGATTAGTTCGTACAGGCCGGTCGAACTGATTGCATCAAATCCGACAGTGACGGTGCTGCCCGGCGCGAGAATCGGGAAATCAAAGAGACTATTCGGACTGCCGTGTTCAAAAATGCCAGCGCTGAGTCCAGTCAGCACCAACCAGTCCACGGTGCTTTCGTTGGCGATCGCATAACCCCAACCCACAGTGGAACCAGCGGGGCCTGCGACGTCATTCGGAAGCGCGGTGAAGGTGTAGGTGTCAGCTAAAGCAACTGAGGGCACCACCAAAACGGCGCACACTAGCGTCTGTATTCCGTGACCCCAGAGGAGGCGGCGCATTCTCCATTGCATAAGTTCGGCCAGTATGAAGCAGCGGTGTTTTTGAGTCAAGGGAATTTTGCTGCATATACGAGATAGCAGCACCGGTACGGCCAGGGCGGTGGGGCTGGTGGTCACGGATCGTCTCGAGGAAAACACCTGAACACGGGCAGACTCCGGTTCGCGACTACTCGTCAAGCGCCGGCCTCGCTTGCTCATGCCCGCCGCCGCAGCACCATGGTCTCAGTTCCTCCCCGCAGGCCAATGGGCCGTTGCATTTCGGAAGGCCCCGGTGAAAAATAGTTCATGCCGTTCCGGCTCGCGCTCGCCTGGATTCTTCTCTCCACCCCGATCTTCGCCGATCCGTGCGACGCCGCCCGCGATTTCATTCGCGCCCGGCTGACCGAACGGCAGGTGCCCTCGATCACCGTGGCCGTGGCCCGCGACGGGAAGATTCTCTGGGAAGAGGGATTCGGTTGGGCGGATCGCGATAGCCGGGTTGCCGCGAACGAACATACGCTCTACTCGCTCGCCTCAATCACCAAACCGTTTACCGCAACCGCGCTCATGACCCTGGTCGAGAAAAAGCGCATCGACCTGGATCGTCCGCTGAATGACTATCTCGCGACCGTCGAAGTGCGCGCCCGCGTCGGCAACGCGGACGATGCTAGCGTTCGCCGCCTTGCCAACCATTCCTCCGGCCTGCCCGCCCACGGCCAGTTCTTTCTTGCAGACGGGTCTGCGCGTCCTCCTTCCATGGAAGAAACCGTCCGGCGCTTCGGAAACCTGGTGACGATTCCGGGAGAGAAGTGGGAGTATTCCGACCTCGGATACGGAATCCTCGGTGACGTCGTCTCGCACCTCCGGCGCTTGTCGGAACGTGGACCGGTGTGGTGTCAACTCACAAAAATGACATTCCCGCTGGTGCTGAATGCGCTCGCTTCCGGCGAGGTCCCGGTACAACTCCGATACCAGTTGAAGATGCTTCTCAATGGCGTGACCTGGGCGAACGATACCATTGTCGGGGCGCATGGTTGGCAATATCGGAATCGGAGAGGGCGACAGCCGTCCCTATCTGTTGACGCTGAATCTGAAGTTACGCGGCAATCTTCTCAATGGACCCATCGAGGCCGGTCTGCCGCCTCAGCATGGCATCGGGAATCGGGTCGCCCAATGGGTGGGGCTGAAAAAGAACTGACGCCTGACGTCGGTCGCCGAAGTGGGGTGTATACTGGCTCACCATGAACACCTCGCGCAGGCGTTTTGTCGGCGGCGTCGCGGCCGTGGTAGCCGCGCGGTGTGTCCCAGCCGCCGCCCCGCTGCAGAAAATCACCATCGGCTATCCCACTCGCAGCGCCTCTTCGTGGCCTGTCTTTATGGCCAAGGAAGGCGGCTACTACCAGAAGTACGGGCTCGACGCCACCGTGGTCTTTGGCGTCCATCCGGCTCCCGTGGCGATGGTCCTCAGCGGGCAGGCGCAGATGACCAACTATTCGCTGGAGTCCGCCATGCAGGCGATGGCGCGCGACACCTCGCTCGTGGTGGTCGGAAGCTGGCTGAACAAGGCCGATTTCGCGCTGGTCGGGCGCAAGGATTTGGCCAGCGTCCAGGCGCTCAAGGGCAAGCGGATCGCGGTCAGCCAGATCGGCGACGCGCCTTCCAATTACGCCATCGCCCTGCTCCGCGACTACGGCATGACCAGCCGCGACGTGGAGTGGGTGCCGGTCGGGACCGACGTCAACGGCCGGGCCGCGGCTCTCGAAAGCGGCCGCGCCGACGCCACCATGCTCACCGCGCCCGCCTACTATAAGCTCGAGGCCGCCGGCTACAAAGCTCTCACCAACCTCGCCGACCACGACAACATCTTCGCCGCCACCACCTACCTGATGAAGAGGAGCACCGTAGCCGCCAATCCCAAGCTCGCCGAGGCGCTCCTCAAGGCGCATGCGGAAGCCATCCAGCGCTTCTATGCCGATAAAAATTTCGCCGTCCAGGCGTATTTGGCCTACGACGCCCAGTCGCCCGCTGACGTCGGGCGCTTCTATGACACGCACAACCAAGGCAACCTGTTCCAACGCGTCCCGTACGTGCTGGCGGGCGCGGTCCAATCGGTCATCGAGCAGCAGACCGACCCGCGGCTGATCGAGCTCATGAAGGGCGCCGACTATCGCAAGACCATCGACAACAGCATTGTCGCCCGCCTGGTGAAGGAGGGCTATTTCGAAAGGGTGTTCGGCCCGGGGATCCGGGCCGAAGAGGATCGTAAAGCCAAGCTGGCGTTTCGATAGGATACGAACTCGATGGCTTTCCCATATCGCGCCGACCATGTCGGCAGCCTGCTCCGGCCGCAGGAAATTTTGGAGGCCCGGGTCAATCCGGCCGTCACCAAGGATCAACTCCGCGCCATTGAAGACCGGCAAATCCGGCGCATCCTGGAACGCCAGAGAGACGCGGGCTTCCGGATCTTCACCGATGGCGAACTGCGCCGCCGCGGGTTCATGAGCGACTTCTACGAATCGGTGACCGGTATCGACAACGCCGACGCGGTAAACCGGCAGTGGAACGGCGGCGCCGTACCGGCGGGGCTCCGCGGCCATCCCGGCGTGGTCACGGGCAAGATCCAGCAGAAGAAGCGCATGGCCAAGCATGAGCTCGATTTCCTCAAGCAGCACAGCCCGGGTGCCATCAAGGTCACCATCCCCACACCCAACCAGTTCCCGGCGATTGCCTACAAAAAAGGGATCAGTGAGAAAGCGTACCCCACGCGTTCCGAGTTCTTGTGGGACCTTGTGCCCCTCTTCAAGGCCGAGATGCAGGCGCTCGTCCAGGACGGCGTGAAATACCTGCAGGTGGATGCGCCCCGCTACAGCTATTACATCGACCCCAAATGGCGCGCGTATATCCAGAATGAGATGGGGATGGATCCCAACCAGGCGCTGGAGGAAGCGATCCGCGTAGATAACGCCTGCATCGAAGGCGTCAACACGAAAGGCGTCACCGTGGCGATGCACTTATGCCGCGGCAACAACCAGAGCCATTGGTACGCCGAGGGCGGTTACGACCCGATCGCCGAAAAACTGTTCGGCCAACTCAACGTGGATGCCTTCTTATTAGAGTACGAATCCGAGCGCGCCGGAACTTTCGAACCGTTGCGCTTTGTGCCGCCCGGCAAAGTGGTCGTCCTGGGCCTGGTGAGCAGCAAGGTTCCCGAACTCGAAAAGCCGGACCAACTGGCGCGGCGCATCGAGGAGGCCAGCCGTTACGTGCCTCTGGAGAACCTGTCGCTGAGCCCGCAATGCGGCTTTGCCTCCGCCATGGAAGGCAATCTGTTAACCGAAGAGCAGCAGTGGCGCAAGCTGCAGTTGGTGGTGGACACCGCGCGCCTGGTCTGGAAAGACGCCTAGCGAATCACCCCTCCGGGCAGTCCAGCTCCTCCTAGCGGCCATAGACCGACTAGCCCTTCTGGGCGTGAGCGAAAACACATCATCCCAATCAAGAGGTGAAACCTCGTTGGTGAAATTTCCATCACTGCTTGCATGGCGTCGTGACTGGCGCCGTATCGAGGTATCGCATGGCTATCGATCAACTGCACGTCCCGAGGTCCCGAATCGCGCACCGGGATTTGATTTGGTCCCCGGGGTTGCGCACACTGGCGTCCGCAATCCGGTCTGGTCCGTCCGCGGTATCGAGCGCCGCCTCCAACGCCCGGTCGATCTGGTGTCTCGACGATCCTTTACCCGCGGTGGTTGAATTCTTCCGAACACTGCGCTGCTGCTGGAAGCGCGGCTGACGGCCGTCGATCTTTTACGCGCGAAGGAGCGCCGCTTCACCGCCCGGCCGGATTGGACGCGCGGACCGCGCGCTCGAAGGCCCAGCTTCGGATGTGATTGATCTGCTCGTTCATCGTGCGCGAGAGCGGAACCATCTTGGCGGCCACGCCGATGAGATCTTCCTCGGTCATGGCATGGCCTGATAGCCGCGCTTTGGTCACGGCCGCCACCACGCACTGCTCGATCTCCGCGCCCGCCCAGCCATTGGTAAAGCTCTTCAACTGGGCCAGATCGAACGCGGCCGGGTCCACGCCGCGGCGGCTGAGATGAATCTTGAAGATCTCGATGCGCTCGTCCTCGAGCGGCAGGTCGACAAAGAACACTTCGTCGAAACGCCCCTTGCGAATCATCTCGGCGGGAAGCAGGTCGATGCGGTTGGCGGTGGCGGCGACAAACAGGCCGCGGGCCTTTTCCTGCATCCAGGTGAGGAAGAACGCGAAGATGCGGCCTTGCTCGCCGCCGGAATCGGTCGAGGTGATGCCCATCTCGATTTCGTCGAACCACAACACCGCCGGCGCCATGTCTTCCATCTGGCGGCACGCCTGCACGAACGCGCCTTCAGGCTTTCCGTGCCGCCCCGAAAAGATTTCGATCATGTCGATGCGGTACAGCGGAAGTTGGAAAGACGACGCGATGGCCTTCACCGAAAGGCTCTTGCCGCAGCCGGGAATGCCCATGAGCAGGACGCCCTTGGGCACAATCTCCGAGTTGAGGCTGTCGCGCATCTGAAAGAGTTTCCGGCGCTCGAGCAGCCACTTCTTGAGGCCGTCGAGACCCCCGATCTCCCCCAAGCTGCCGCCTTCGGCGATGTATTCGATGACGCCGCCGCGGTTGACCAGCAGGCGCTTTTCTTCGAGCAGCGCCGGGAGAGACTCCGGCCCCAACTGCGGGGTCGCGGCCATCGCCCGGCGCAAGGCGTAGCGCGCTTCGTCGAGCGTCAGCCCCTGCAACACGCCCGCGAATTGGTCGAGGATCGCATCGCCCGGAGAACGGCCGGCGCGCTGCGTCTCTTCACGCAGGAACGCCACCAACTCGACCGGGTCCGGCGGCCGCAGTTCCAAAAACAACACGCTGCGCTCGATCTCCTCGGGAATGAACCGCACCGGAGACGTCACAACGACGAACTTGTGCCGGTCGGTGCAACTTTCGTAAACGTCGCGCAGGCGCCGCCGGATCTCGGACGAGTCGCGCAGCGGCTCATGAAAATCCTTGAGGTGAAAGATGGCCGGACCGGGATGCGCCGCGATGAAATCCAGCGCGGCGCGCGGCGCGTGAGTGCCGGGCTCGGCAGGCTTGCCGTCGCCGCCAAGCCCTTCGGTCAGGCTCCACGTCCAGACCGGCACCGGCTTGGAGCTGTGCAACCTCCGGGCCACCTCGCGCAGCACACGGCCGATGCGCTGCTCTTCCGAGGAGCGGATATAGGTGAGCGGCCGGCCGGACTCGAAGGCCTCCCGAATCGTCTGCGCCGCGCGGCTTTCGATCTCCGGAGTGGAATATTGGGACGCGATGGGGCGTGCTCTCCTTTGGGACCTTCCCCTTCATTATGAATGAAAGGCGCGCCGGAAAGCGCGCATCGTCGAGATCGCAGCGCTCCCGCGCTAAAGGCCGCGCGCTCTCCGCGCCGGTCAGGTCCGGGTGAGGCACGCCAGCCAGGCGGCGATGCCGTCGGGCCCCATGGTGGTCTCGAGCCGGGCCGGCTCGATGGAATCCACGCTCCAGCCGCGGCTGAAACTGGCGCGGATCTCGGCTTGGGTCACGCGGCGGGGGCCCGTGTCTCCCGGCTGGTGTTCGCTGAAGCACAGCATGAAATAGCGGCCGCCCGGCGCGACCGCACTGGTGAGACTGTCGACGAAAGCGCGGCGGTCGTCGTCGCTGAAGACGTGGAACAGCCCGCAATCGAGAACCGTATCGAATTGCTGGCCCAGTGAGCCGAGATCTAGGGCGTTCGACATCAGGAAGGGGACGGTGAGGCGGCGCTCGCGCGCCTTGGCCTGCGCAAGCGCGATGGCTCTGGCCGAGGTGTCGATTCCGGTGACTTCCAAGCCGAGGCGCGCGGCCATGAGAGCGTGTTCGCCGGTGCCGCAGCCGGCATCGAGAACGCGGCCGCGGAGCGCGCCGGACTCCGCCAGCGCTAGAAACGCGGACTGCGGCCGGCCGATGTCCCACGGAGGCGTGCCCTTATAGATATCGTTGAACTCGACGGTATTGTGGATTGCCATGCTCTTCTGATTGTCGGATATCGCCCCCCGCGCTGGGTGAGCGGCAACCGAGGCCCGCCCGATTTGCGCTCGCCCGCTGTACAGCGATAAGATACCCCGAGAGTTGCACCGTTTGCGGGGTGCCTGTTTTGAGAAAGAAAGGTTGTTGCCTCCCATGAAGATTCGAGCATTGCTGCTGACCGCCCTTGCGTCCTTCGCGTGGGGTCAGGGCCGGGGACCCGTGAACCGCGAGGCTCCCGTCACCCCCGTTCCCTTCGAACGCATCCTGAATGCCGGCCAGGAGCCCCAGAATTGGCTCACGTACTCCGGCGGCGTGATGAGCCAGCGCCATAGCGGGCTGACCCAGATCACGCCGGACAATGCCAAGGACCTCACGCTCAAATGGGTGTTCCAGTCCCGGTCGCTCGAAAAGCACGAGGTGACGCCGCTGGTCGTGGATGGCGTCATGTACACCGTCCAGGGCATCAACGACGTGTTTGCCCTGGATGCGGCCACCGGGAAAACCATCTGGACTTACCTCTACAAGCCGGACCCGATCGCTCGGAACTGCTGCGGGCAGGAGACGCGCGGACTGGCGATCCTGGGCAACAAGATTTTTATGGCGGCGCTCGACACCACGGTGATCGCGCTCGACTCTAAGACCGGCAAGGAGATCTGGAAGACGCAGGCGGCCGATCCCAAGCAGCGCTACTCCATGACGCACGCGCCCATTGTGGTGAAGGACAAGGTGATCGCGGGCGTGGCGGGCGGTGAGTTCGGCATCCGCGGCTTCCTCGCCGCCTTCGACGTAAACACCGGCAAGGAAGCGTGGCGCTTCTATACCGTGCCCGGGCCCGGCGAGCCGGGCAACGAAACCTGGTCGGGCGATTCGTGGATGCACGGCGGCGCGCCCATCTGGGTCACCGGCTCCTACGATCCCGAAACCAATCTCACGTTCTGGGGCACCGGCAATGCCGGCCCCGACTGGAACGGCGACGGACGGCTGGGCGACAACCTCTATAGCTCTTCGGTCGTCGCGCTCGACGCCGATACCGGCAAGCTGAAGTGGCATTACCAGTTTTCGCCGCACAATGAATTCGACTGGGACTCGACCCAGGTTCCGGTGCTGGCCAACATCCAGTTTCAAGGCCGCCCGCGCAAGGTCATGTTGTGGGCCAACCGCAACGGGATGTTCTACGTGCTCGACCGGACCACCGGCCAGTTCCTGCTCGGCAAACCCTTCGCCAAGGTGAACTGGGCCACCGGCTTCGACGAGCGCGGCCGGCCCATCCGCGCGGCCGGCATCGAGCCTACTAAAGAAGGCACGCTGGTGTATCCGGGCAATCAGGGCGCGACGAATTGGTATAGCCCGAGTTTTAGCCCCCACACCGGCCTGTTTTACATTCCCACGTGGGAGAACAGCTCGAGCATTTATTCCAAGGGCGACAAACCGCCCGAGTACGACGTGACCAAGAGCTTCTCCGGCGACTTCCCCCGGCCGGGCAATGACAAAGAAGACGTCTATAGCGCGATCCGCGCCGTCGACCCTGGAACCGGCGAGAAGAAGTGGGACTATCGCTTGTCGGCGCCCTCGACCGAAGCCGGCGTGCTCACCACCGACAGCGATGTGCTCTTCAGCGGCGGCCGCGACGGCGCCTTCTACGCGCTCGACGCGCGTAACGGCAAGCTTCTGTGGGAGACGAATCTCGGCCCCTCGGTATCGGCCGGCCCCATGACCTACCTGGTGAACGGCAAACAGTATGTCAGCATCCAGGCTGGTAGCGCGCTGTTCACGTGGGGGCTGCGATAAGGGGAAAGCGAACGCTCGAGCGTCTTCCGGTCCAGTGGCAGTGGCGATGCGTCGGCCGCGAGCGGTCCCCTTTTGGGAACCCTGCCGCGATAGAATCTCCCTGATAGGAGAACCAACTTGATGCGCTCTGCCTTTGCCGCCCTTGGCGCCGTCGTCCTCGTGGCCGCCGCCATCGTTGCCGGGTCGCTGGTCCGGAACGCGGAAGCGTCCACCGGGCCCATTCCGCTCAACTGCAACCGGGCCTGCCTGGAGGATCTGGTCAATCAATACCGGGCGGCATTGGTCGCGCACGATCCCAAACGGTTGCCGGTGTCGGCGGACGTGGTCTACACCGAGAACGATCAGAAGATCGATCTGGGCGACGGGTTCTGGAAGACCGCGGAAGGCATCGGCAACTACAAGCACATCTTCGCCGATCCCGAGGCCGGTCAGGTGGGGTTCATGGGAACCATGCGCGAAGCCGGCGGGCCCATCCTGATGAGCCTGCGGCTCCGCGTGCAACTGGGGCGCATCACCGAAGTCGAAAGCATCTACTTCAAGCCTGGCGGGGGCGGTCCGAACAACATCGCCGCCATGGACGCGCCCGGATACAAGCCCGAGGACCTGTGGTTCAAGACCATTCCTCCGGCGCAGCGGCCGTCGCGGCAGGAGATGATCTCCGTCGCCGACGCCTACTTCAGCGGTCTGCAGAAGAACGACGGCAAGGGCGTCAACGGCACCGGCACGTATCCGTTTACCAACGACTGCGACCGCATCGAGAACGGATCGCACACCACCAACGTACCGCGGCCGCCCAATGAACCCAAGGACGCGGTCAACGGGTTTGCGCTGGACTGTATGGCGCAGTTCAAGCTCGGTTATTACTTTGTGGTGCAGAGCATTCACCATCGCCGGTATCCACTGGTGGACGCCGAGCACGGCGTGGTGTGGTCGCACGCGGTTTTCGATCAGGGCACGGTGAACAAGGGCGTGCTCTCGACTGGGCAAGAATACACCTTCCGGGGATTCAACCGGCCGTCCAGCATCCTGGTGTCGGAGGCGTTTCTCATCGAGAACGGCAAAATCCGGCGCGTGGAAATGATCGGACCGGCGTCCACCTACCACTTGAACTCGGCGTGGCCGGGCGGCTTGAGCGGGAATTAGGCGCTCGCGAAGAGGAGAGATGCGATGAACCGGCAGAAAGCGGTAGTCCTGGTGCTTTGTTCGGCGGCAGGGCTTTGCGCCCAAGGGAACCCGTTCAGTGACGACGCGCGGCAACATTATGCCTTCATCAAGCCCAGCCTCATGCGGGCGGCCGAAAAGATGCCGGAAGAGAATTACTCATTCCGCACGGTGTCAGAAGTGCGCACATTCGGAGAGATGATTGCGCACGTGGCCGACGGGCAATTGCTGATGTGCGCCGTGGTGAAGGGCGAGACCGTCACGGCGAACGCGCGTTCGAAGAAGTCGAAGGTGGATCTGGTGGCGGCGCTCAAGGCTTCCTTCGACTATTGCGACCCGGTGTATGCCTCGATGACGGACGCGGCGGCGGCGGCTCAGGTGCGATGGGCTCGCTGGAACATGAGCAAGCTGGGGCTGCTGAACTGGAACATCTCGCACGATAACGAGATGTACGGGATCATCGGCGCGTTTCTGCGGATCAAGGGGATCGTGCCGCCCTCCAGCGAAGGGCGGCCGTAACTTACCCGCGGCCGGCCGCTGCCAGCGCCGCGGCGGCGGCCCGAGCGACGATGCGCTCTTCGTCGGCGGGCGCCACCAGGATGGCGGCGGGCGAGGCATCGGATGAGATGCGGACTTCGCCGGCGGCGGTCCGGTTGCGCGACCCGTCCAACTGCAGGCCCAAAGGCGCGAGCCCGGCGCACACCGCCGCGCGGATCTCCGGGCTGTTTTCGCCGATGCCGCCGGAAAACGTGATCACGTCGACGCCGCCCAGTTCGACTAGAAATGCGCCCAGGTAGTGGCGGACGGAACGGATGAACACGTCGAGCGCCAGCCGTGCCCGGGCGTCGCCCGCGGCCGCCGCCGCCGTGAGATCACGGATGTCGCCGGAGCCGCCCGAGATGCCCGCGAGGCCCGATTCACAGGCCAGCACGCGGCCCATCTCCTCCACCGAAAGCGAACGCTGCCGGATGAGGTGCAGGGCTGCGAAAACATCGAAGTCGCCGGTGCGGTTGCTCTGCGGAAGGCCCGACTGCGGAGACATGCCGAAGCTGGTGTCGATGGCGACCCCGTTGCGAATGGCGGCCAGGCTCGCGCTTCCGCCCAGATGACACGAGATGTGCCGCAGATCGGTGCGGCCGAGATGTTGCTGAGCGCACTCGCTGGCGGCCTGATGGCTCGCCCCGTGAAAACCGTAGCGGCGAATGCCGTGGTCTTGCCTCCAGGAGTACGGAACCGCATAAGTGACGGTGGCTTCGTCCAAGGAATCGAAAAACGCGGTTTCGAAGACCGCCACCAGCGGGAGTTCCGGCAGCCTCTTGCGAAAGGCGCGTATGGCGGCGAGGTAAGGGCGATTGTGCGCCGGCGCCAGAAACGAAAACTCTTCCATGGCGGCCAGCACGGCGTCATCGACGAGGCGGGCGCCGCTCAGCGGCCCGGCGTGGACGGTCTTGAATGCGATCCCGCTGAGGGACGTGAGGCGGGAAAGCGGCTTACCGGGGCCGGCGATCTCGGCCAGGCAAGTCGTCAGTGCCGTTTGGCAATCGGGGCAGGCGCCGCCGGGTTGGCCGATCCGCTCGACCAGGCCGCGGGCGAGCACCTTGGTCCCTTCCATGTCGTACAGACGGTACTTGAACGACGTGCTGCCGATGTTGGCCACCAGGATGGTCACGGATGGAATCCCACGCTGATCTAATCAGCATTCGCCGGCGGAATCAATCGGGGGCTCAGCGCCCCCGGCCAGTGACGGCGTTACACTCTGAAAGGGGTGGATCGGGTATGGCGAAGAAGGGAACCATCAGCCGGAAACGCTGGACAGGGAGGGCGCTGCTGGCGGCAGCGATCGCCGTGCTTTTGCTGCCAATCAACGCCGCCGCCCAGTGGCTCAATTACCCGACTCCGGGTACGCCGCGCACGGCGGACGGCAAACCGAACCTCTCCGCGCCGGCGCCGCGGACATCCGATGGAAAGCCGGACCTCTCGGGCATCTGGAATGGGCCGGGGCCGGGCAGTTACGATCGCAATGTAGCGCGAGACCTGAAACCTAGCGACATTCAGCCGTGGGCCGAGGCCCTCTACCAGCAGCGCGTCCGCAACATGGGGAAGGACGCGCCGCGCGCCAATTGCCTGCCCGATCCGTTTCCGTACTACCACATGGTCGACCTGGCGCGCTTCGTCCAGACTCCGGGATTGATCGTGGTTCTGTATCAGGGCACTACCAACAGCGTGCATCGAACCATCTTTACCGATGGGCGCCCGCTTCCCGTCGATCCCACTCCGGCCTGGATGGGCTATTCAGTGGGGCATTGGGACGGAGACACGCTGGTGGTGGAGACCGCGGGCTTCAATGACCGGAGCTGGCTCGATATCGAAGGACACCCGCACACCGAAGCCCTGCGCATCACCGAACGCTTCCGGCGCCGCGACTTCGGTCACATGGACCTGGAGATGACCATCGACGATCCGAAGACGTTTACGCGGCCGTTTTCCCTGAAGATTCCCAAGACGCTCGCGCCGGACACCGATCTGCTGGAGAGCATCTGCGAGAATGACCGCTCGCCCCTGCACATGCTGGGCGGAACGGGAACCCGGCTGGCCGCGGAGGTCCTGGCCAAATACGCAGGTGTGTACGAGTATGCGCCGGGGCGTGAAGCCACCATCACGTTCGAAGGCGATCTGCTATTTCTGCAGGAAGGCCGGAACCCGCTGAAACTGCCCCTGGCGCCCAATTCGGAGACCCTCTTCGTGTCGCGCACCAACGGAGACCCGGTTGAATTTGCGCGCGACGCCCAGGGCGCGGTCACGGGGTTCATCTATCACGAGGGCGGCGGCAACGATCGGAAGGCCGTGCGCAAAGGCGACGCCCGTCAGGGCCGGAAGCAATAGGCTCCCGCCGCCTGGTTCACTTTCCCACCAGGTGCTGCGCGTCCCGTTCGTTCTCGTTGCAGATGAACTCGATCAGCTCGGTGTCCGGAACCAGCTCGGGATGGAGCTCGGCGGTCCACGGCTTGGTGTAGGCTTTCGGGTCGTCGAGGGTGAGCTGAATATCCATGTGCCCGAAGTCGTGGCGGCGCATGCGCTCCGTCAAATGCAGAGCATCTTTGATGGGGATTCCTTCGAACGAAAGCCAGGCCTTCCCATTGAAGCCGTTCGACTCCACCACCAGCGTGTCTCCCTCCCAATGCCCCACTGAGTAGCCCATCCACGTGGGATTGGGATCCTTGGGAAGCACGCGGCCATCGGTGAAGATCTGGCGGAAGGTGGTGCCGTATTCGTAGAGAATCACCATCAGGCCAGGGGTCTGGACGATCTTGTGAATGTCAAAGGCCTCAGCTTTGGGCAGGCCGCGCGGCAGGCACTGCCCCTCCGGGTTGTCTTTCTGGTTGTTGGCCTTGCGCTGTTCAAAGAGAGCCTTGCCCAAGGGCTGCCAGGGCCGGGGTGACGATAGTCAGGTCGCAGAAATTGACATGCGTCACACATGTTTCTATGCTGAGAGCATGTCGAAGATGATCCAAGTGAGGGATGTCCCGGATTCCGTGCATGGCACCCTCAAGTCGCGCGCGGCTCGGGAAGGCATGAGCCTTTCTGATTTCATTAAGAGGGAATTGGAGCGTGCGGCGGCGCGGCCGACGATGCAGGAGTGGTTGGAACGAACGCAGCAGGCGAAGCCGATTCGGGCGAAGAACACCGCCGCGCAGGTAATCCGCGAGTTGCGCGAGGAGCGATGATCGTTCTGGATGCCTCCGTGGTAGTGGAACTCCTGACCAACGGGGGTTTGGCCGAGTCCATCCGAAGCGAGCTCGCCGGGCGCGACGAGCCTTTCCTTGCGCCGCATTTGATCGACGTGGAGGCCGTGAGTGCGATGCGAAGGCTGGTGGCGGGCAAGGGAATCGATGCGCACCGCGGCGCGCAATTTCTAGCGGGATTGGCGGCGCTGCCGGCGGAGCGCTATTCGCACACGCCCTTGCTCGAGCGCATTTGGGAATTACGACACAACTTCTCCGCCTACGATGCCACATACATCGCTTTGGCGGAGGCCACCGGCTCCACCCTTTACACTTGCGATGAGAGATTACGGAAGGGCCACCGGGCCCGCGTCGTACTGTTTGCGCGGTAGCGGCAAATGGCACCCTCCATTCCCGCCCGAAATCGGATTGGTGCGGGTCAGGCTGACGTCTTTTTTCTTTGGTAGCGTTGCCAGCCTGACTGACTCGGGCCAATGCAGCAGGCGTTTACGCAATACGGGCGCGGCGTCGGCCAATACGCGCAGGGCACGGTTGACGGATTCGCGGTCGGGAAATAGACTGGGAAGGTCGGGCTCAATGAGCACGAGGTTCATTCCGGCGGTGGCACGCTGATAGTATTTGCCGCGCACGCCGCCTTTCAATTGCGAGAGGTCGTACTCCCTTCGCAAGTCGTCGCTCCGTTTAAACGCCGATGCCTTCTTCATACGGTTTTCGCTCGGTTCGCGTGGCAAGCCGAGCGCTGATGATCCGAATTCGCCCCTCGCGTTCGCAGTGGGAAACAAACACCACGCGCTTTTTTATCGTACAGCCGATGGTGATTTCCCGCGCTTCCTCCGGCGCGTGGTCGGGGTCCGGAAAGGTGGTTGCGCGCGGATAGAGGAAGAGTGATTGCGTCCTCAAAGGCGACACGATGCCGAAAAAAGAGACCCTTCAGGTCGGTCGGATTGAAGGGGACTAAAGGCGGGTCATGTGAAAGACGGCTGGTTAGCCCGCTTTGTAGGGCTTTCCGGACAAAGTGTCCGGGAAGCTCCAAACCCACACTGACGGCAAAGGGGTTGTGGGACGCGCCCCGACATTTTGTCCGGAAACGGTGCCGGCGCCGCGGTCTTACTTCTCCCGGCTCAGCCCCAACGCGCGAATGCGCTTATGGAGGTTGGTGCGCTCCATGCCGAGGGCTCTGGCGGCGCCGCTGACGTTCCACTTGCTCTCTTCCAGGGCGCGAAGGATGTGCTCGCGCTCGGCGCTCTCTCGGGCTTCTTGAATCGTGCTCTTGGGGCCCGTCTCGCGTTGGACGCGGATTTCCACCGGGATCGAGTCGCGGGTCAGGTGCTCGCCTTGGGTCAGGATGGCCATGCGCTCGATCACGTTGCGCAACTCCCGGGCGTTGCCGGGCCAGGGGTGGTTTTCGAGCAGCGGGAAAACCGCTTCGTCGATGGCCTTGCGCTTGAAGTTGTTGCGGGCGCAGAACTCTTCGAGGAAGTACGCGGCCAGCGCGGGGATATCGCGCGGGCGCTCGCGCAGGGCGGGGACGCGGATGGGGACCACGCTCAAGCGATAGAAGAGATCTTCGCGGAATTTCTCCTGCGCGACCATGGCGTTGAGGTCGCGGTTGGTGGCGGAGACGACGCGCACATTCACCTTGATGATCTGCTCGCCGCCGACGCGGTGGAATTCGCCTTCCTGGAGCACGCGCAGGAGCTTGGCTTGGGACGCGCCGTGCAGGTCGCCGACTTCGTCGAGGAAGATGGTGCCGCCGTCGGCCAGCTCGAATTTGCCGCGGCGGGAGGCGGTGGCGCCGGTGAAGCTGCCTTTTTCGTGGCCGAACAGCTCGGTCTCGATCAGCTCGGTGGGAATGGCGGCGCAGTTCACTTTGACGAAGGGGCCGGCCGAGAACGGGCTGTGGTTGTGAATGTAGGCGGCGAGCAGCTCCTTGCCGGTGCCGGATTCGCCAATCAACAAAACCCGGGCGTCGGAACGCGCGGCCATGGAGGCCTGCTCGACGGCGCGCAGCCAGGCGGGGCTGTCGCCGATCATTTTGGGCGCGCCGCCCACCAGCTCGCGCAGGCGCTCGTTCTCCTTGCGCAGGGTGGATTGCTCGAGGGCGTTCTTGACGGCCAGCAGGACGCGGTCGCGGCTGAGGGGCTTTTCGAGGAAGTCGAAAGCGCCGGCGCGGGTGGCTTCGACGGCATCGGCGATGGTGCCGTGGCCGGAGATCATGATGGCGGGCGCGGGCGCGCCGTTCTGGCGGACGGCCTTCAGCAGGTCGATGCCGCTGCCATCGGGCAGTTTCATATCGAGCAGGTAGGCATCGGCGCGGACCGCGTCGGGATGGCCGCGGAATTCGGCCACCGAGCGGCACACGTTGACGGCGTAGCCTTCGCGCTCGAGGATCATCCGCAGCGAGCGGCCGATATTCTCTTCGTCATCCACGACCAGGATGCGTTTGGCTGGCATGCGCGGCGGGCAGCAGCACGCGGAAACCGGCGCCGCCCAACTCTCCTTTCACGAGCAGAATGTCTCCGCCCGAGAGCAGCGCGCTTTTGCGCGCGATGGAAAGTCCCAGGCCCATGCCGCGCCGCTTGAAGGAAATGGTGGGCTCGAACAAGGAGGCGCGGGCGGATTCGCTGAGGCCGGGGCCGGAATCGTGAACTTCAATGCCGACGTGGCCGTTTTCGGTCCAGGTGCGGCCGAGGATGTGGCCTCCGGCGCCGGCAGCCTCGGCGGCGTTTTCGAGCAGATTGGTGAGAATCCCCTTGACCAGATCCTGATCGGCCACCACGGGGGGCGCGGTATCCGCGAGGAGGCAATCGTACGCCACTTCGGGGTGCGCGGTTTTCAAGAACGCGATGCGCTCCTGGAGGAGCGAATTGACGTCGACGGGCGCGGGACACAGAGGCGGCTCGGCGGCGAACTGGGAGAAGGCGCTGACGCGGCGCTCGAGGGTTTCGATTTCATCGACCACGATTTGCGCGGCCTGTTCGAGGAAAGCGCGGTCGGCGGCGCCGGAGCGGGCCACCATTTCTTCCACGGTGAGGCGGATGGGGGTGAGCGAGTTTTTGACTTCGTGGGCGGTCTTGCGGGCCAGCGACTGCCAGCCGGCCAACTGGCGGAGGTAGACCAGGCGCTCGGTGGTTTGCTGCAAGCGCTCGGCCATGCCGTTGAAGGCCTGGATGGCGCGGCCGATTTCGTCGTCGCCGCGCTCGGGCACGCGGGCGGTCAAATCGCCGGAGGCCAGACGGGTGAGGCCGGTGGTGAGCTGCTGGATCGGCCGGCTGATGCGATGCGCGAAATAAACCAGTAGGGCGAGGGAGACCAGCCAGACCGAGGCGGCTAGCAGCGCATAGACCAGCGTGAAGCCGCGGCGCAGGTCCCGGTTTTCGCCCTTGTCGACCAGCGCGCGGGCTTCGGCGATCTGACGGGCCAGCCGATCCATCGCGACGTTGCCGAGATCGGCCGAATAGACCCAGACCTCAGTGCCGTGGCGCACCAGATAATCGAGCCGGTTGCCGCCGTTGCCGGCCAGGATGAAGCGCTCCGGCTCGCCGCTCCGGGCGAAGGACTGGACCGCGGCGGGACCACTCGCGAGCGCGTAGGTCTGCGAAGGGAGAGCGCCGGACTGGGTCTGCATCTTCAGGTCGTCCCGCCTGTGCTGGTACAACTCGTGGCCGGTGAGCTGCAAAGACTTGGAGACGGCATCGAGCTGAGTGGTGGAGGAATACTCGAGACTGCGCTCGAGCAGGGAGTTGGTGACCCAGACCGTGACGGCCAGGGGCGCCAGGGTGGCGGCGAGGAAGATGAGGACGAGTCTGGTGCCGACGCGATTCATTCGTTTCGCGCCCCGCGCCCGGTGAGCCGGGGCAGTTGGGCCAGGCGCAGGGGCCCGGCCTCCAACGTCCAAGGGTCGTCATCGCCGCGCGGTTTGCGGCTCAAGGCCTCGATCATGCCGGTGAGGCTGATGCCGGAGTCGCCGACCACGGCGGAGAGCTCGCGCGGGTCCGCCACGCGCAACTCGAAGCGGAACCAGAACGGCCAATCGGGGGCAATGCCGAGCGCGCTGATGGCGAGATTGTCGAGGCACCAGGTCTCGGCCGCGGCGACCGACAGCCCCTTGACGGAGCGTCCGCCGGTGGCCAGCATGACGCTGAATTTGCCTTCGTCCCACACATCCTCGCTCACCGTGAGGCGGTCGGAAGCGCGCCGGAACACGGTCGCATGATCCTGCTGGAAGAGGGTGATCTGGGACAGGAAGACCACGGTGGCGCCGTCGTGAAGGCGGCTCAGGGGCTTACCGGTGAGAAAGTGAAGCTGCGGCGCAGTGACGTGGAGGTTGTCGCCGTCGAAAGAAACGTTGAGGCGGGCCGCGGCGCGCGCGGAGGACAGAGGAAGTGCGAGGCCGGCCATGAGCCAGCTCCTGCGGCTGATCTGTGCGCGCCCGGAGTGCGATTTCAATAATTCATGCCCACCATAAACAGCGGGTCGGCCCGGTGGTTGCGCACCGGGAAGGCGACCGCCAGGAAAAACGCGCCCTGGCGCAGACCGACGCCAACCGAGTGGCGGGGAACGGCCGCCTGGCCGGTCTCCCACACGGCACCCGTATCATAGAACATTTGAAAAAGGCCGTACCGATACTCGACGGAGTTGGTGACGATCCGGTTTCCGCCCAATGGGTCGATGTCGTACTTGTTCCAGCCGCGCAGGAGGCTGGCGTTGCCGGCGACGAAGCGCTCAAACAAGGGCGCCTGCCCGGTGATCAGGCCGGCCTGGACGTCATCCGAAAGGCGATGCTTGCCGTGGGTGAAGACGTAGCGGACATTCCAGAGCTGGCGGACAAAGACGAAGTCGCTGGCAAGAGCCCTGGTGGCCGCGCGAAGGCTGTAGCCTGCATCCAGATCTTGCCGGACGTCCGAATCCTCCAGCCGCTGCTGAAAACGCAGAGTAGTGATCAGGGCGTTGGAGGAATCGGTCTGCGCGGCCGGAAATTGGTCTTGCAACCGCTGGAAGCTGGTGCCGACACTGAGCGTGAGCGGCTTGGCGATCAGGAACGACACTTCCGGCTCGAAGTTCTGGCGGCTGCGGTAGAGGCCGGAAGTCTCGTCGTTCGGTGCCGAATTGAAGGGCAGCGCACCCATGGTGGCGGCGTTCCACTGGTCATGGTAGCTCTCCACCTGGAAACGCAAATGGACGCGATCGGAGCCGAGGCTGGTATTTTCATAGCGCGCTCGCACGCCGGAATAGCGCTCTACGAGCTCGTCCCCGTCGCTGACCAGGCCCAGGGTAAATCCGTTATTGCGAATGGTGGCCGTGCCTTCGACCGCGCCGCTCCAACCCTGCCGGGCGCTGTACAGAAACTTTGGAACGGAGACGTCGAAGCGGGCCGGCCGCTCAGTGACCACAAACACCACGCGAACCGACTCGGGGCTGGCGCCGCGCTGCACGCGATGGGTGACGGTGCGCGCGCGGAATTCTTTGCGCAAACGCCCGGCGAGATCATCGAGCGCCGAAGGGTTCAGCTTGGCGCCGATGAGGGCAGTGATCTGCTTACGCAACCCGGAACTGAGTTTTTCATCCCGATCGGAAATCAAATCCGTGGACCAACCGTCACCGGAGACGACCACCGATTCCACGGTATAGCGGGAGTTGACGTTGAGTTCGGGATCGGGAGGAGCGGCGAGAAGCAGGCCGCCGCAGAGGAGGCAGGCCAGCCAGGCGAGTTTCATAAAGACCCGAGGAGCACGCCGAATGCCAGGCTCAATCCGTTGAAAGCAAAAGAGATAATAGAAAACCGCTGTGACTGGCGTTCACAGGTGTGGAGGCAGAAGGAAACCGCCGGGGGCCGGCCGCCAGCTAGAGGACCTTGGCCAATTCCGTGGCAAAGGCGCTGGGCGGTTCCTGCTCCCGTTCCTTGCCGGTGCGTTTGCGGCGATGCGGCCGAGCCTGCGGGGCGCGATTGAGGCCAGGCGCAGCCGGGGCGGCAACCGGAGTTCCGCGCGAATCCTTCCCTTTGGGAGGCTGGGCCGGGTTGGCGCGCAAGAGCCGGTCTTCGAGGGGGGCCCGATCGAAACGGCGAATGATCGCCTGCATTTCGTCGCCAGTAGGCGCTTCGACAAAAGCGAAGCCCTTGGATTCTTGCGTTTCGTGATTGCGGATCACTTTGATGGCGTCGGCGACGAGGTCTTCGGCGGCCAGCCATTGCTTGATATCGTCAGCGGTGACCCAAGTGGGGAGGTTGCCAAGAAATACAGTAAAACTCATTCAGTTGATTCAGTGCTCCGTTGGTTGGATTTGAGGCGCTTCAAGGAAGGATTTCCGATCTGCCCAATAGATGTTATCAGAGTGCCGAACTGGATTGCAAACTCATAAAGACCGCACAGGGGTACTAGTGGTTTGCGGCGAGCTGCGTGTCAGAGTTAGGATGTCGGCAGTTCTATGCAATTCGAAAACGATGGATGCGCGCCGGAAGGGCTGGTGGCGGCGCTGCCGCTGCATCGCGCAGAAGGGCGCAGTGTAGTCTCGATGGGGACGACCATGCGCTTAGCGTTGCTCTACGTCCTGGCGATGGGGGCGGTAGCGGCGGATCGGCCGGCATCGCTGTTTGTCGATCGCGGGGCCTGCCCCTTTGAGTGCTGTACGTATCGGAAGTGGAAGGCGTCGAAACCGCTGGTCCTGCGAAATCGTCCGGGCGGGAAAGCGGTAGGCGGACTGAAGCCGGGCGACTGGGTGAGCGCGCTGACGGGCGAGACCCGCTCCGTGCCGCTGGCAATGGCATCGCCGGTGGATGTTCCGGACGAAGGCATTCGGAAGGGCGACCCGATCTTCCTGCTGCACTATGAGGGTGAAGGGTTCTGGAAGATCTGGGTTCGGGGGAAGACTGCGGACGTGGAGGTACTCTCCGTGCGACAGGTTCCGAAAACCGAGTGGTGGGCGAAAGTGCGGACCTCAGGCGGTTTGATCGGGTGGGTGCGGGCAGAAGGCAATTTTGAGAATCAGGACGGGTGCGGCTAGGGCGCGTTGCGGATGTAGACAATGGTCTGCCCGGTGCGGGCGGCCTCATGGTAGCGCGCGAACCATGCGCTCAAGTCGGGATAATTGCCGATGGCGAGCTTGGGGTTGTATAAGCCCAGTCCGTCGATGAGGAAGGTGGGAGAGGAGCGCGCCAGTTCCGCGCGATGCTGGCGCGGGCCTTCGGTTTCGACGGGGGTGGATTGGGTAAGGTGGCGATCCGCCGGGACGCCGGTGAGCGGCTGCGAATCGAGGAAGCGGGCGGAGGCCGGCAGGCCGGTGTAGATATAGAGCTCGGGGCGAAATCCCCAAACAAAGAGCGTGTCTCCGGGATGGGCCCGCGGCTGCACGAGCCGGGCGGCGGCGCGGCTGTCGCGATCCATGGCGGTATCGGTCCACTCGGTCCGGCCGGCGGCGAGCAGGATGTAGCGCGGGCCGAAGCGCACCAGGGGAATCAGCAGCAATAGCGCGACCCAGGCGCGCCGGCGGCCGAGGGCGGTGAAGCCGCGGGCGGCGGCCAGCACCAGCAGCGGCAGAAGCAGGAAATAGTAGCGCGGGAAAAACCGCCATCCCAGAGCGACGCCCATCAGCGACAGGCCGAACCAGCCGGCCCACTGCCAGGGCCAAGGCTGCTCCTCAGGCTTGCGGCCGCGAGAGAAGAACCAGAGCGCCGCCGCGATGGGAGCCAGGTGAAACCCGATCCAGCCGGCGGTGCGCAGCAGGCCGTTGCGTAGGGGTGTCTCGAGGAACGAGGAACTGGCGTAGAGGCGGCCCCAGCGCCAGACTTCGTCCCAGTAAAACGGCAGCGCGCCGGCGGCGGCCAACCATGCGGCGGCCGCGGCGTTGACCGCGGTAAATCCCAAGGCCATCCACAGGGCGCCCGCGGGATACCAGAGAACAGCCGCGGCGCCCACGAAGGCGGCTTTGGGGTTGATGAGAAAGCCGACGCCCAGCAACAGGCCGCTCCCAAACGGTCGGCGTTTCCAGGCCAGCCAGACCGCGGCCAGATGCGGGACCAGCAGCAGCAGATCGGAAGACAGAGGCACCGCGGCCGAGGGGAAATCGAACGTCAGAAAGAAACCGAGCAGGCCGGCGGCCCAGAGTCCTTCCCGCTGGGTCCACAAGTCGCGCGCGAAGCGAAACGCCAGCCAGCATGCCAGCAGCCCGAACAGCGCGCCGGCCAAGCGCAGCGGCACGCCGTCCTGCGCGCCCCAAAGGAGATGGACCGCGGCCGCAAGGGGAGGCTTGTCGTACCACAGGTCCCGGTAGAGGAAATGGCCGTGGAGCATCTGCTGCGCGATGGCCAGGGACAGGGCTTCTTCGGCCCAGAGGATGCCGACGTGACACAGTTGAGCCGCCAGGAGCAGCGTGAATAGCGCGAAGAAAAACAGCGGCAACTTGAAACGCACAGCCGATACCAATTATAGTGGGCAAAGAAAAGGCGAAGCATGGAAGGGCTGCACGAACAGATCGCCGCGCTTCGGCGCCAGATGGCGCGGATTGACCGGAAGTACGCCGGGCCGCCCCCGGGGAAACCGGCGCCGGAGAGGCCGGGGCGGTTCATCGAGGAACTCGTGAGCGGGGCCGTGGTGGAAACGGCGTACGGAGCGCACTTCGAGACCGAGAAGCGCTGGGAGCGGCACCGGCGGCATGGCAGCGTGGGGATCGGCGAGTTGGGCGACCTTCCGGAGGACTTGCTGGCCTCGCTCTCGGGCGGGGCGATTGCGCGAGCGCATCCGACGAAGTGGGCGTTTCTCGATACCGAGACCACGGGCCTGGCGGGCGGCACGGGAACGTACGCCTTTCTGGTGGGAGTGGGGTCGATCGACGCCGAAGGCTTCCGGCTGCGGCAATTTTTCATGCGCGATTACGGTGAAGAGGCGTCGCTGTTGGCGCGCCTTTCCGAACACCTGGCGCAGTTCGACGTGCTCATCACGTACAACGGCAAAGCGTACGACCAGCCGCTGCTCGAGACGCGGTATCGCATGGCGCGGGCGCGGCATCCGTTCGACCGGCTGGAACACCTGGACTTGCTGTTCGGCGCGCGGCGGCTGTGGAAGCTGCGGCTGGAGAGTTGTCGGCTGGTGGATCTGGAGAACCAGATTCTGGGCGTGGAACGGCAGGGCGATCTGCCGGGCGAAATGATTCCGTATTACTACTTCGAGTACCTGCGCTCGCAGCAGGCGATGCGGCTGGTGCCGATTTTCCACCACAATGCGATCGACATCTTGTCCCTGGCGTGCCTGACGGCCATTGTGCCGCTGGCCTTTCGCGCGCCGGAAGAAACGGCGTTCCTTCACGGCGCCGATTCCATCGGGCTGGCCCGATGGCTGCTTTCCGCCGGGCGTCACGAAGAAGCGCTGCGCCTGCTGCGCCGCGCGGTGGAACTGGGTCTGCCGGATCCGCTGCTGTTCCAGACCCTGTGGGACGTGGCGGCGATCGAGAAGCGCCTGGGCCGCGCGGAGGCCGCGTGCGCGGCGTTTACGGAGTTGACGGCATCGCGGAATCCGTGGCGCGCGAAGGCATTTGAAGAGCTGGCGAAGCACTACGAACACCGCGAGCGCGATTACGCGCGGGCGCTCGAAATGACGCGCCACGCCGCGACTTTGGATGACACGCCCGAGCTTCGCCGGCGCGAACAGAGGCTCCAGACGCGCCTGGCCAAACTCGGATTGGGCCTGGCATCGGGAGTGCGGCGAGACAACGCCGGCTACGCGCCGCTCAATGGCGTACCCCGAACAAAAAAGGGCCGGCATCCCTGCTGAAGCTGAGCTTTCTGGGCGTCCGAAGGGAACACGATGTCCCGATGCTGCGAGGCTCCGAACATGCCTGCAAAAATGTCGCCGATGGCCCGGGCCAGGTGCGGGCCGGTCCGAATCGATCACGCCCAGGATGCACAACGCCACACCGAGACCCGATGCGCCGTCGTAGGCGACCTCGGCCCAATAGGCGCATTGCACGTCGGATCGGGATTGGAAGAGCGCTGTCAACCCCTCCTTCAGGTTTCGTTCCGGCGCACCCTCTTGCTCGCCGCGAAACCTCACGCCGGCGACACGGATGGTCTCCGGGCTCTTTTCATGGGGGAGCATGGGAAACAGTGTCCCGGATAGCGTGCCGGCCGATCGGCTCTGCGGAGGGCCGCTACGAACGCGCACGGGTAAACTCAGCCTGCACCTGCCGGAGGAACGAGGCGGCCGTTGAGGGCAAGGCGTCCGAGCGCCAGGCGGCGGCCACCTGGGTTGTGAGGCCCCGCAGCGGCCGATAGGCCACGCCGCTCCAGCGGAAGCGCTGGACACAGCCGGGAGCGAGCGAGACGCCCATGCCGGCTTCCACGAACGAGACGACGGTTTGCCATTGGGTAGCCTCCTGCGCCACGCGAGGCGAAAAGCCGGCCTGGATGCAAAACGAGACGAGCCGATCGTAGAAGGCCGCGCCTAAACGCCGCGGAAAAAAGACGAACGGTTCGGCGCGCAGGGAAGCCAGGGTTAGGGTCTTGCGTGCTGCCAGCGGGTGAGCGGCCGGCAAGACGGCGACGACGGCTTCGTGGAGGACGACTTTGGAAGCGAGCGGCGGCGCGGGCCGGGCTTCGCGGAGGAACCCGAGGTCGATCTCGCCCCAGCGCAAGGCGTCTTCGATGGCGCTGGTGGAAAGTTCGCGCAACGTAAACTGCACGCCGGGGAACGCGGTTCGATATTTTCGGATGGCCGCAGGCAGCGCAGACAGCATGATGGAGGGCGGTGCCCCGACGCGAAGCCGGCCGGTTTCGCCGCGGGCGGCGCGGCGGGTGGACTCCACAGCGCGGTCGATTTGGGGCAGGATGCGGCGGGTTTCGTCGAGCAGGGCGGATCCGGCTTCGGTGAGCACCGTCTTACGGCCGCGCTCGAAGAGGCGGCAGCCGAGCCGGGCCTCTAGTTTCTGAATCTGCTGGGTGAGTGGCGGCTGCGCGATGCCGACGCGTTCGGCGGCACGGCCGAAGTGCAGCTCTTCGGCCACCGCGACGAAGTAGCGGAGCTGGCGCAGATCGGGGGTGTCCATATGGAAATCATATCAAAACATGCCATTTGTCATATTGGACATATGATTGGTCGCGCCTTTACGCTACCCTCCATGAGCGAACAACACCTTCTCCCGATTTACGACCGGTATCCGCTCGAGGTGGAATGCGGGCGCGGCTGTAATCTGTTTGACACGGCGGGGCGGCGCTATCTCGACATGGCGTCCGGAATAGGGGTGAATGCGTTTGGGTACGCGCATCCGCGGATCACGGCGGCGCTGCGGGAGCAAGCGGGGCTGTGCGTCCACACGTCGAACCTGGTGGGGCACCGCTACCAGGGAGAACTGGCGGAGAAGCTGTGCCGGATCAGCGGGCTGGACCGCGCGTTCTTCAGCAACAGCGGAACCGAGGCCATGGAAGCGGCCCTGAAGGCGGCGCGGGCGCGCGGGCTGGCGCTCGAACCGCAAAAGACGCGGCTAGTGGCGCTGCGCGGGTCGTTTCATGGGCGGACCCATGGGTCGCTGGCGGTGACCGGACAGCCGGAGCTGCGCCGTCTCTTCGAACCGTTAGGCGCGGCGGTGACGTTCATCGACCCGAACGATGGGGAAGGGCTGGCGGCGGCGGTAAGCGCGGAAACGGCGGCGGTGGTGGTGGAACCGGTGCTGGGGGAAGGCGGGATCTATCCGTTGGCGGAGGGTTTTCTGCGGCAAGCCCGGGAGGTGACGGGGCGGTGCGGCGCGCTCCTGGTGGCCGATGAAACGCAATGCGGACTCGGGCGAACCGGCCGGTATTTCGCCTACCAGTGGGCGGGAATTCAGCCGGATATCGCGGTAACGGCCAAACCGCTCGCAGCCGGGTTGCCGCTGGGGGCTACTCTGTTCACCGAGGAAGCGTCGCGCCACCTGCCGGCGCATTCGCACGGGACGACGTTCGGCGGGGGTCCGCTGGCGTGCCGGGTGGCGCTGGAATTCTTGAGCCTGCTGGAGGAGGTGCTTCCGCGGATCGAAGAGACCGGCGCCCGGTTTCGGGCTTGTCTGGAACAACTACGGCATCATCCGGCGGTCGGCGAGATCCGCTCCAAAGGGCTGATGTTCGGCATTCAACTGGCGCGGCCAGGACTTCCAGTGGTGCTGGCGGCAATGGAGCGCGGACTGGTGGTGAACTGCACGCAAGGAAACGTGATCCGGCTGCTGCCTCCCTATATCGTGACGGAGGAAGAAATCGAGGAGGCGGTCGGCATCCTCGACGAGGCGCTCAGCGCGGCACTTTCGGATCGGCCACTTCCGTGCCCAGTCCTGCGTAGTCCTCTTTGACTTTGATCACTTTATCGGCGTCGAAGGTCACGAAGGTGATTTTGCCGGGCGGGTCGCCGAATACCCAGTCTTCGGTCTCGACGCCATCCTTGACTTCGCGCGATTTGTGCTGAGGGCGGCCGAGCGCCAGCATGACCTGGTTGCGGTCCATGCCGACGGTCACGCGTTTCTCCTGGATCGCCTTCTTCACCTCGGGAGGCAGTGTGTCGGCGTAGATCTCGGTGGCGCTGCGCTTCTCGAAATCCAAAACCGGGGCGAGCATCTTCTTGATTTCGGCGGCCTTGATCGGCTCGACAGGCTTGTGAAACAAAACCGCGATGGAAGTTCCGTTGGGCGCCGTGGTGTCGCCTTGAGACACCGGCGCCGTGGCGCCGCCCATGCCGATTTGGATGTGCTGGTACCACTTGCTGCCGCCCTTCATGCCGTGGTTGATCTCCAGCACGATCTTGTCTTCGTCGATGTCGATTTTGGTGATCTGGACCAGGTCGCCGGAGCGTCCGGCCGGGCCTCCGACCTTGGCGGCCTCCTCCCACTTCTTCTTATCCCAGGTGCCGTCCGCGTTAAATTCGAGCGGCTTCTTGGAGCGCGGAAGCAGGACCTTGGCGGTGGCGTATTCGGCCATCAACCCGCGAGTGAGCTCGATGCGGTCTTCGACGGTGAGCTTATCGGCCGCGGAGGCGAGGCCCGGCGCCAGACTCAGGATCGCAACGGCGGCAACGGCTCGCATAGAGGGCTATCCGCGGGCGGGTCGGTGAGGGAGGAGGGTTGCCGGCGGAGAGGCGCCTTCCAGATAAAGACCGCGAGCACGAACAACGCCGCCGAAGTCAGGACGCTGGCTTCCGGCCCGTACTCGCCGCCGCTCCACAACGCGCCGGCCGTCCACACCATCTCATGGCCCGTCACTCCTATCTTAAGCCCGCTCACGTTGACTCCAAAGAGGGGCAATGTAAAGTTCCAGCCGAAGTGGAGGCCGATGGGCAGCCAAAGGTCGCGGGTCCGGAAGAAGGCATATCCGAACAGAATGCCAAAACCGGCGGTATTGGCGATGCCGAACCAATTGGCGTTAGGGTTGCCGCTGTGCAGCAAGGCGAACACCACGCCGATGGGGATGATGGAGGCGAAGGGCCCCACGGCCCGCATCAGGATCTGCAGGGGATACCCGCGAAACAGGATTTCCTCTCCCGCCGAGCTGGCCGCCAGCAAGAGAGTGACGAAGGGAAGGGTTCCGGCCGACGGCGGAACCGGGAGGAGCGACAGGTGGGCGGCACCGGTCAGCAGCGGAGGGGCGAGCACGAGAGCGGCCGAGCCGATTCCGCCGACCAGCCCGAACACCAGGTTGGTGGCCGAAGGTCGGCTCCAGGGCAGCCCGGCGGCTGAAAGACCGCGGTTCTCATAGATGCGAAGGGCCAGCACATTGGCAATGAGCGCCCCCCCCAGCACGGTGGTGAAGAGGCTGGTCCAGTCTCCGCCCACCCAGTACAAGACGCGCCGGAGAATCCAGTCGGAGACCACATAGAAGGAGATGAAGGCTGCCAGCGAGATGGCGACGCGAAGCGGGTCGGTGCGGGGCGGCATGGGGTCAGGCCTCGGCGCGAACCACAACGCCGCGGGCGGCAACGCGCACCGGCAGCACCTGGGCGCCGGCGCGCTGGATGGCAGAGGCGATGCGCTCGCGGGCCTCGGGCTCCGCCAGAAAGAAGACGCAGCCGCCGCCCCCCGCGCCGCAGACCTTAGCGCCGGTCGCGCCGGCCTTGCGCGTGACCTCCACCAGGCGGTCAATCAACGGGGTCGAGATGCCGGGGGCGTTCTTGCGCCGGTTGGCCCATTCTTCGCGCAGCAGGCGGCCGGTTTCGGTCCAGTCGGCTCGCTCGAGGGCGCAGCGCAAAGCGGCGGCAATGGCCGCGATGCGCTGAAAGTTGCGGTGGACGGCGGCGTCGCCATCGATGTGTGCCTTGGTGACCTCCCAGTTGTTGATGCCGGAGTTGCGCGGCGCTCCGGTGTAGGCCAGCACCATGCGCCGGTTCAGGTCTTCCGGATCGAGGGCCAAGGGCTTCCGCATCACGCCGGCCTCCGTGAGTTCGATGGCGCTCACGCCGCCGTAGAGGGCGGGATAGTAGTCCTGACAGCCGGTGGGAACGCGGATGACCTGCGCCTCGATATTCTGAGCGAGGACGCGGACGGCTTCGAGGGGCAAGCGCGGGCCGGCGCACAAGCGATGCAGGGCGCTGGTGAGCGCGATCATCAAGGCTGAGGAACCGGAGATCCCGGCGCCGGCCGGGGCTTCAGAATGCGTCAGAATGGTGAGGCCCACGGGCGGCGCGAAGTAGCGGACAAGGCGGGCGGGGATCGGCAACCGGTACTTCTTCGCATCGCGGAGAGCGGCCAGCGAGGGGAAGGTTTCCTCCGCGGAGAGATCTTGCGACCGCAGCACGATTTGCGAGTCGCGGCGCGTTTCGACGGTGCAGCGGGCGTAGAGGTCGACGGCGAAATTCACGGTGACGGCGCCGGGGTGAAAGAGGTAGAGAGGCCAGATGTCGAGGGTACCGCCGGCCAGATCCACGCGGCACGGGGCCTTGGCCGTTACTCGATGGACTGTTATCTTCATCAGTAGTATGTCCGTCCGCCGGATCCTTCAACTGGGCGACCCGCTGCTCCGGGCCGTCTCCACTCCTGTTTCCCGGGCCGCGGAGGCTGAGGCCGTCTTTGAGGACCTCCGCGACACCCTGCACGATTTCCGGCGCACGCACGGCTTTGGACGCGGCATCAGCGCGGTGCAGATCGGCGAGCCGAAACGACTAATATATATCGAAGTCGAGGGCCGCGCCTATTGTTTGCGCAATCCGGAGTTCGAATCGCAGAGCGAAGAAAAGCTCCGGCTCTGGGACGACTGCTTTTCTTTCCCGGATCTGCTGGTGTGGCTGGAGCGCGCCGAGCAGGTGCGGGTGCGATACCAGGACGAAGCCGGCACGGCGCGGATGCTGGACGCCCGCGGCCCGTTTGCGGAGCTCTTGCAGCACGAGATGGACCATCTGGACGGGGTGCTGGCGATCGACCGGGCGCTCGACCGGAACAGCCTGTGTACCCGGGAGGAGTGGAAAGCCCGCCATGCGCCGGCCGCGCAGAGGGGCGGGGCCTGACGGATGCCCGGCCTGCTCTACCTGGTGGCGACGCCCATCGGCAACCTGGAGGACATCACCTACCGGGCGGTTCGGGTGCTCGGCGAGGCGGACCTGATCGCCTGCGAAGACACGCGGCAGACGCGGAAACTACTGGATCGCTACGGCATCCACAAACCGACCATCAGCTATCACGAGCACAACGAAGCCGAGCGAAGCCAGGAGCTCGCGGCGCGGCTGCAGCAGGGAGCGACGATCGCGCTGGTGTCGGACGCGGGGATGCCGCTGGTCGCCGACCCCGGCTATCGGCTGGTGCAGGCGGCGGTGGCGCTGGGCATTCCGGTGCAGCCGGTGCCCGGCCCATCGGCGGCGCTGGCGGCCCTGGCGGCTTCCGGACTGGCGACCGACGCTTTTTATTTCGGCGGCTTCCTTCCCGCCAAGGCCGGGCAGCGGACGCGCGCGCTGGAAGAACTGGCGGGGGAAGCGGCCACCCTGATCTTCTACGAAGCCCCCCACCGAATCCTGGAAACTCTGGAGGCCATCGAACGGGTTTTGGGCACGCGGCCGGTGGTGGTGGCGCGCGAGTTGACCAAGATTCACGAGGAGTTCGTGCGCGGCACGGCAGCGGACGTACGCGCGCAACTGGCGTCGCGCGAATCGATTAAGGGCGAGATCACACTTCTGGTCGGAAAGGCGGCGGTGCCGGCCGCGGATCACACGCCCCTCGAAGAGGCGGTGGGAGATTTGGTGCGCACGGGCATGCCGCGCATGGATGCCATCAAACAGGTGGCCCGGCGGCGGGGACTGTCCAAACGGGAGGTGTACGACCGGTTACTGAAAGAGCAGTAGGCTGGAGCGGGAGGCCGCGGCCCCGGGGGGTAGGCGGGCGCCACCCACCCCCCTAAGAGTCGTAGTAAAATGACTTATGAAAAAAATCTCTGTCGCCCTGACAGTCGACGAGCTCCAAGCGCTGGTAACACTGGCAGAGAATCAGCTGTTTCGCGTCAAACACATCGACCCTAAGATGCCGGGTTATATCGTGCATCCCGAGCAACTGGAAGTCTCCAACTCGGCGGTGCAAGTGATCGCCGAAGCGTTGAAGACGGCGAAACAGGCCAAGACCCGGGCGGCTTCGGAAGTGCACCGCTAGGGCGGCCCTCCCTTTCTTCCCCCAAATCGCTGGAAACACGGCAGAACGGGTTCGGCTGGCAGGATCGTCTGGGGACGTGGTATAGTGAAGACGCCTTTTGATGGTCCTGCAACAACCTGGCCGAGTTCGAATCTGCCTCGTCGAGCCCGCACAATTGAAAGACAGAATGAGTCTCCGACATGAAAAACATTTTTGTAGGCAATTTGGATTTCGGTGCAACCGAATCCTCGATCCGAACGCTGTTTGAGCGTTTCGGAAGCGTCGATCGGGTGAATCTGGTCACCGACCGGGATACGGGGCGTTCGCGCGGATTTGCGTTCGTGGAAATGGCGGACGCCACCGAGGCAGACAGGGCCATCGCCGAACTGAACGGGAGCGATCAGGGTGGTCGCGCCCTCAATGTCAACGAAGCCCGGCCCAAACCGCAAGGCGGGGGCGGCGGTGGCGGCGGTTCGTTCCGCGGCAATCGCAGCGGCGGGCCACCGCGGCAGCGCCGAGAGCCGCGCTGGTAGGTAGCTAGCGGGGAGTGGGAGCGGCCGGCTTAGGCCGTAGCCGCTGGGGCGGAAGAGCTCAGAGAGACAGCTATGCGCACTCGTACTTCATTTCAGAAACGGCAGAAGGAGATCGCCCGTGCTGAAAAGCAGCGCGACAAGGCCGCCAAGAGACAACAGAAGAAGCTCATGGGCAAACAACCTCCGCAAACGGATGAAGAACTGGCGGCTGAATTATTGAACGAGCCGGAGGGCGAAACGGAAGACGAAACGCCCGCGGCGTCATCCGGAGCAGTGGAGTAAGGCCGGCCCAACCAAGGGCGGGCATCCAGATCAGAAGGCGCAATCGTTCAGGGAGTGGGGTTTCTCCAGCCCTGCCCGAGACGATTCGATTTCGGCCGGCGATAGGTCTTCTTTTTTTCCTGGGCGGCGCGGCGCAAGGCGGCGCACTCGTCGGCGTGTTCCCGCATCAGATCTTCACTGAACGTCACCACTTTGACCTCTCTGCTGGGAGCGTTGCGTTCGAGGAGGCGGCGGCAGAGCAGCGGCAACTCCTGCAGGGCAATTCCATATTTGCGCAACAGGCCCAAATCCGCGTCGACGGTAAACTGCCGCCGAGTCCGGTCTTCTTCCGTACCTTGGAATGTGTAATGGCGGATCTCGCGATCCTGCAGGAAGCCTGTTAGCGTGAAATCCATGGTGCTCCTTAAAGACCTGGTATCGGCGGGCACCCACTTGGCAGACTTGCCAGTTTCTGGCAGCGCGTGCGGGACGAATCGTACACCCAGTATAGCAGGTCACAGGGGGAGGGCCCTGAACGGCGGTGCGAAGGAACGGTGGCGCGAAGGCCGCAGCCCTTAGGCTTCCAGCCCCATCTGGGTGAGCCGATAGCGGAGGGCGTTGCGGCTCAGCCCGAGCAGGCGCGCGGCCTGGCTCTTGTTGCCGTCGGCGCGGCGCAAGGCTTCGCGGATGAGTTCCTGCTCATACTGGTCGAGCGTCAAGCCCTCGGGCAGGAAGCGGGAATCGCTTGGCGCGCGCGGCCTCGGGGCGTTTTCGAGTTTGATATCGGCGGCGTCGAGCTGCTTGCCGCGGCACAAGACCAGGCTGCGCTCGATCACGTTTTCCAATTCGCGCACGTTCCCCGGCCAATGGTAATTCAAGAGCTTGTCCATGGCGGCATCGGTGATGGACTCCACTTCCGAACCGCTGTCGGAAGCCAGCTTGCGGATGAAATGATTGGCCAGGAAAGGGATGTCCTGTTTGCGCTCGCGCAGCGGGGGGATGTTCAGGGGAACCACATTGAGCCGGTAATAGAGGTCCTCGCGAAAGGTTCCCTGCTCGAGGGCGGCCCGCAGATCCTGGTTGGTGGCGGCGATCACACGCACGTCGGTGTGGCGCGTCACGTTGCTGCCCAGCCGTTCGAACTCGCGCTCCTGCAGGATGCGCAGGAGCTTCACCTGAATGGGCCCGGGGACGTCGCCGATCTCGTCCAGGAACACGGTGCCGGTGTCGGCCTGCTCGAACTTGCCCGGCTTGGAGGTGACAGCGCCGGTGAAGGCGCCCTTCTCGTAGCCGAACAGCTCGCTCTCCATCAGGTTTTCGGGGATTGCGGTGCAGTTGATTTTGACGAGCGGGCGGTCCTTGCGCGGGGACCGGAAATGGATGGCGCGGGCGATGAGATCCTTGCCTACGCCGCTTTCGCCGGCCAGCAGCACCGTGGCGCGGGTGGGCGCCACACGCTCGATGGTGGCGAAGATCTCCTGCATGGGTTCGCTCCGGCCGATGATGTTGTCGTACTCGTAGCGGCGCCCGAGCTCCTCCTTGAGCTGCCGATTTTCGTCACGCAAGGCACGGACCTCAAGCGCTTTGTGGACCACCTGCATGAGGTGATCGAGCGAAAACGGCTTCAGGAGAAAATCGGTGGCTCCCGCTTTCATCGATTCCACGGCGGTTTCGATGCTGCCGTAGGCCGTCATGACCACCACCGGGACCTGGGCGTTCTGGCGGCGAATCAAGGCCAGCAACTGGAGGCCATCCATGTTGGGCAGCCGGAGGTCCGTCAACACCAGGTCGGCGCGGTCCACCACCTTGATGCCGTCTTCGGCGGTGGCGGCCTTGTCCACTTCGAAGCCCGCGGAGGCCAGTTGGAGCTCGAGGACGCGGCGGAGCTTTTCCTCATCTTCCACCACTAGAACGCGTTTTTTCATGCGGAGGTTTCGGAACCAGGGCGCGCCATGGGCAAGAGGACGCGAAAGACGCTGCCCCTTCCCGGCTCGCTCTCCACTGTTATCTTACCCCCGTGCTCGTCCACGATCTTGGAAACAATGGCGAGGCCCAGCCCGACGCCGGCCGGTTTGGTGGTGAAGAAGGGATTGAAGATGGAGTCGACGTTCTTGGGGTCAATGCCCTGGCCGCGATCGATCACGGCGATCTCGACGGTGCCTCCGGCCGCGCGGGTCTTAACGGTGACCGCGCCGCCGGAGGGACTGGCCTGGGCGGCGTTGACCACCAGGTTATAGACAACGCGCTCCATCAGCTCGGCGTCGAAAAGAAACGGCGGGATCTCGGGGGCGTAGTTCTTGTAGATGGCGACGAGAGGCACTTCGCGTTCCGCGGCCGCCACGGCGCGGTCGAGCATCTGGGCAAGGTCCGCGGTCTGCAGACGGGCCTGGAGCGGCCGGGCGAATTGCAGAAAGCGCGTGACCAGGGAATTGGTGCGGTCGACTTCGGTGCTGATGAAGCCGGCCATCTCGCGAGCCACCTCGTTCTCCCGGCTGACCTGGGTCGCCAGCATTTCAGCCGAAGCCTTGATGGTGCCGAGCGGATTGCGCAGCTCATGGGCCAAGCCGGCGGAGAGCTGGCCGAGGGCGGCCAGACGGTCGGAACGCCGAACAGCCTCCTCGGCCTCCTGGATATGCCGGTTGGCTTCCGCCAATTGCTCGGCGGTGCGCCGGTAGTTCTGGGACTGGACCCGCAGTTCTTCCGCCAGGGTATTGGCCAGGTTGCCGACGATCGCCATAAAGAACACGCGCAGCAAGACCACCTTCCATTCCACGGTGACTTGCGAAAAATCCAGGTACAGCAGGAACGAAAGGTAAGCGGCGCCAGCCAGCATCGAAGAAGCCAAGGTTCCCAGGACGCCCAGCGCCGTGGCGGCTGACACCACCGGCAGCAGGAGCACCAGCCAGTAGTTGCTGGCAATGGCGCCGGTATAGCCGATCAACACGTAGCCCAGGCCCATCTTCAGCACGATCCAGAAGACGGTGCCCCGAGTGGAGGCGAGGGCAGGGATCTTCGATTCCAGCACCTGCGCGACAGCCAGTGCCGCCAGGGGCACAATCACATAGACGTCGAGAACCTCCGTCGTCGCGGCCAAGGCGGGAAAGAGCAACAGCCAGACCAAATCCTGAGGCCGGACCAGGCGGGCCCAACGGTGACGCAGAGGAGCGGACACGCGAGATATCCCAGTCGGGATTATGCCACATTCGCGGCACTCCCCGACCGGGACATCGCGGACGCTCGCCCGCCTCCCTGAAGGGATCTCCGCTGCTCAGAGCTCCTGGAAAAAGTTGCTGAGCAACAGAGCGATGTGAAGCGCCGGGAGGCGGTGTCGCCTCTTCCATTCTACAGGAGCCGGCGCGTTTCAAACCCTCAATTTTTGCAGTCGAAAAGGAGAGTTTTGAACATGGCCGGAACCCAAGCCACGCGGAACAGAAGCTCCGCTCAGATCCTTCAGCAGTTCATGCTTCCACCACACGCACTGGTCACGCGCGTATTGGCGTGCGTGATAGCCCACAACGAACCCCTCAGCCCCGCCGCGATCTCCCGCCGACTGTTCGCCGTGGCGAAAGCCGATGAGCGGCCAGTGTCGCGGCAACAGATGCGCAGAGCCCTGGCGCAACTCGAAGAGGCTGGCAGCATCGAGCGGATTGCCTTGTATAAGGGGCGCGGCACTCCCTTGCACCAGTTACCGCAAGCGGATCGCCGCAAGCTCGGGACCCGCCACATGCTGATACGGCTGCGGGACGCGGAGGTGTTCTGTGCAGCCAGCTAAGGCATCGACCCCTCCGGAGCACGTCCCGGGAGCGAAGGCCCCATACGTTCCCCCGTTTCTAGCCAAGGCCGGAATCCAGGCGGGGGAGTGGATGCACACCTCCAAGTTCACCGTCAGATCCTTTATGCGCCCGGACTACACGCTCGACGTGCGGATCCTCGGTTGCCTGATGAACCAGTGCCATGGGTACTCGGGCGATCTGGGCGTGCTGATGAAGAGGGGCAAGCTGAACAGCGATCCAGCGATCAAAGTCCCACTCTCGCCCGACGCGATTCGCACGACGCTCAACAAGGCCGCGACCGATGCCTATGACGAGAGCGGCACCCCGAAAGAGGCGCGGAGGCCGCCAGTTTTGCGACAAAACATCCGCCGCACCCTGGCACAGATGGAGGACGACGGCCTGATCGACCGGATGCGGGCGAACGGCGAGCTGCTAAAACTCGTCAATCTGTCACTGGGGGAGGCCCTCGCCAAAGGCCTCGTCACGCCCGTGCGGGATCTCGCGCAGGCCGCCAGGAAAAAGCTCAACCGGCAGCTCGTGATCTACCTGCTCGCAAAGCCGCGTGCCGCGAAAGCGTACAACGCGGCCTTAGTAATCAAAGGGGATTACTTAGCCGACGGGAAAACCCAGTCGATTCAACTAGTTTTCGATTTTTTCCCCGAACTCAAGGCCGCCCCCGAGGAGGCCGCAGCTCTGGCTGCGAACCCCGAGGCCCGGCGGATTTTCGCGACTTACGAGCAGGAGTGCTCGGAGGCCAAAGAGCATGCTCGCCAGAAGGCGTTCCGCGCCTTGAGACGGCTGAGGAAGCCGGCCAAGGCCCCCGTGAGCGATCAGCAGGTAGAACTGTTCGCGCCCGACTTCCATGCCGAGCTCTGCCGCCGGTTCCAGCGCGCCGGTAAGCCCGTGCCGACCAAACGGCAGGCGGCCGAGCTGGCGTCCCTGCTCCACGGCCGAGAGGCTGAATTCCTGCAGTCCCTCACGCTCGAGAAGTTGCGCCGCGTCCAGCACCCCGGAGTCTTGCCGAGCCTGGCTGACGAGTTTCTGGCGACCCCGGCGCCCGCTCTGCCGGCGCCGCGGCCCGTACTCGAAGCGTGTCCGCGGTGCGCGAACTCCGGCCTGGTCGGCGTCGAGTGGGACAAGCTGCCCGAGGCCGTGCGCGCGGTTGAGGCAGGCGCCCGGTACTGCGACTGCAACGAGGGATCGCTCACCCATGACCTCGTCGAACCGGAGCGCCTCCGGCGAGCCGCTGGAGTGGGGAGGGCTTCATGAGCGCGCTTGCTACTGCAGAGCCTCTCGATCGCTGGTCTTTCCTCGCGGTCGCGGCCGAGGACCTGGAGCGGATCGAGCGGCGCATCATCGACCGCGTGCTGGCCGGCGATCGCGAACTGGCCGAGCTCCAGTGCAAGCTGATCGGGGCGCGCCAGGAGGCGCAGCGCCTCGCGATCCGGGCGAGGGGGTTCTTGGAATGAAGCGCCGCCCTCCCCTCCAAGGCTTCCGCCGGCTGACGGACGTTCCCACAGTGACCGACCAACTGCGCGAACTGCTGGAGGCCCGGCTCACCGCGCGCTCGATCCGCTACAAGCGGCACCTCTACCGTCGCTCGGGCCGCATCCCGGCGAGCGGCGAACCGACGCACCAGCCGTTCTGGCGATTTCTGATTTACATCCGCGACCTGGCGATCGCGCAAGACGTGCTCGCCGAGCTGGTCGCTGAACACTTTTCCTCCCCCACGGGGGAAACGCAAGCCTCTGGCGTGCAGAGGCAAGGCCAACGGATCGGCGCCTTCGAGTCGATCCAATGAACCAGCTCTGTCGTTGAAGACGATCTGAACTGGGGCCGCGCCCCGCTCGTTTCCGCTGAGGCGGGCGGGCCGGCCCTGGAGGGGGAAATTCGATGGACTTATCGGATTGGCTCAGCGAACCCGAGACTGCGCGCCGACTCGGGATGAGCACCCGCACACTGCGGCGCCGGCTTGACGAAGGAATAGGACCGGAGCGCCGTCTCCGGCCGCGACCAGGCCAAAAGCCACAGGCCGTGTACAATCCGCGGGATGTCGAGCTGATGGCGACTCCCTCCCAGGAGCTCACCCGCGCGGTTCGCTTCGGCAGGGTGCATCCGCTGGCCGAGCCAGTTCCGGAGGTCGTCGTCGATCCGGTGGCCGAGGCCAGAGCGCAGCTTGATATCGTGACGGCGCTCAGCAAACTCAGCACGAGCGAGCAGCGCCTCCGCGTTCTCGATGGCGTGGTGCATCTGGTACAGGCCGAGCGTTGTGTGGGCGGCTTGCTGGACGGCTTCCTGAAAGGGACGAAGCGATGATCTCGGACGGCTGGCTGACGAAGGCGGAAACAGCGCGTCGGCTCGGGATTTCCGAGCGCGGGCTAGAGCGGCTGGTGGCGAAAGGCGAAGGGCCGGCGGTAAGGTATCGGCCGCGCACCGGCAACCGGCCCGAGCCTCTGTACCGCGAGCGCGACGTCGACAACATGGCCCCACACACGAGGACCGAAGTGATGCGGCCCGGCGATCCGCGCCTTCCGCGCCCTGAGGTTCCGGCAGTGGCGACAGTCCCGACGTACGATCTCCGGCCCCTGGCGTCGGCCTTCGAGGCGCTCGCCGGCGCCATCCTGACCCGCTTCCCTACCCCGCCTCCCACCGTGAAGCAGTGGCTCACTCCCGGGGAAGCGAGCGCGTACCTGGGGCTTTCGGAGGGCCTCATCCGGCGGCTGATTCGGGCCGGCCGGCTGCCCTTTGCTCGCGACGGCCACTTCTACAAGGTGTCCAGAGCCAGTTGCGACAGCATCGATGTGGTGACGCAACTGTCGGAACTAAAGCAGACCACCCAGGCTTTGAGGGCCGCCGTGGCGGGAAGGAAGAACGGGCAATGAACGCAGCTCCGGCCTCTGCACCACCGCCCGATCTCCAGCAATTGCTCGACATGGCGAAGCCCTTCGTCGAGCGCATCGTCGAGGCCTTGACGGCGCCGCGCACGCCAGAGGGTCCGAAGTTCGTCACCGTCGACGAGGCCGCCCAACTCCTGGGGCTCGCGGTGGCTACCGTAAAGCGGCTCCGCAAAGAGGGCAAGCTGAAGGCCATCCGCAACGGCCGCCACTGGGCGTACCTCCGCGAGTCGGTTTTGGAGTGGAAGCCATGATTTATCCTGGGGCGCCTGAGCACTCTGTCGAGTTTGTGCCCTCAGGCCGCGGCGTAGCCCGCTGTGCGCCCAATCCGGACTACCCGAATGGCATCGCGCTGTACTGCGCGAAGCCGGGGGAGATGGCCTGTAAAGTCAGCCTGCCCTATCCGGCGCACGAATGTGGCGTGTGGATCGTCCGCTGCAAAAGCTGCCCTATGGCGGTGGCCGTTACGGCTGCTGGCAGGCCTGACGATCCGATCAGCGTCACGATGCCGTGCCAACTGAAAGGGTTAGGGTTTCGATGACCTGGCGCGAGTATCTCGGGATCTTCGGAGCTGCCGGCCTCGGCTGCGGCCTGGCGATCGTGATCTTCCTGCTGGTGGTGCGGTGATGGCTTGCGAACCGATCCGCCTGAAGGATGGCACGGTGGTGCTGGCGAACGTAAAGCCGGGCATGAAGCTCACCGAGGAAGACCGTCGCGTGCTCGAAGAATATGCGGAGTTTTGCCGCGAGCGAAGAGGCCAAGAGCAGATCCGTCGCAACAGGGAGCAACGCTGATGCCGATCGCTCCGGAGCTCCGCCATCTCTACCGAGGGCCCGAGTACGAGGCTCAACGCGAGCGCATCTTCGAGCGCGATCGCCATCAGTGCAAGTGGTGCTCGAAGCCGAACGCTGCACGGATCCAGACCAAGACCGGCCGGGGCCGGATGTTCTGGCGGCTGCTCGAAATGCCGGAAGGGAAAACGGCGCACGTGCAGTTCCGCGCCTGGCTGAATGAAGACGGCTGGCCGATGATCCCCGAAGACCACGAGGCGGCGATGCAACTGGGGGCGCCGCGCAAGATCGCGGTGGTGCTTTCGATGGCGCACCTCGACCACGATCCAGGGAACCGCGACGACTCAAACGTGGCCGTGCTCTGTCAGTGGTGCCACCTGCACCACGATCGCCACCAGCATCGCAAGACGCTCGTACGCAACCGCGACGAAAGGCGTCCGCTGTGCGCGGCCGTGGTGGCAATCGCATGAGCCGCAACCTGCTGCCGATCGTGCCTCCGGAACTGCGGCCGAAGCGCGTCGAGACAGTCACCCGGGAAGGCGACGGCTTCCTCGTGATCCTCGAGTGCGGGCACAAGAGCTTCTGGGCCATCGACCCGCCGACCGAACAGGTGTCGTGTTCCCAGTGTCTGGATGTCGCGATCGAGCGGATGCGGAAAGCGAGGCCCTCGTGATGGCGTGCCCGGTGATGCTCGCGATGGAAGTTCAGCGCCTCAGCCTGGTCTGCCAGAGCTGCGCATTGTGGGCGCGGTTCGGTTATCCCGTGCCCGATTACTCGCGGCATCCGGATCCGTTCGTGCGCTGGGCGGCCGAGCTCGGCCGGAGGGAAGGGGAATGGCTGAAACACCGTCCCGGGTAAAACGCCTGCGGCTGCTCGAGGAGTTCAACCGCTACATGCGCGCGGTGTATCATCTCGTTCCCTTGGGACCGGATGACTGGAGAGATCGACACATGGTGTTCTACGGCGGAGCGTGCGCCGCGCTCAGTATCCTGATGCGCGACCGGGCCACTGGAAACGAGTCACCCGAAGCAGATTTGGAGGCCTTCATCGATTTGAAGGAGGAATTGCTGGCCCACGCGAAAGCGATGCGGCCGCCAATTCACTGGCACACCGACTAGCGAAGAAGTGAAAGCGGCCCGCTCGGGGGAGTGAGCCGCTTGGGAATTCCAGCTTGGGAGGGCTGGTTGAGAATGAACAACACAATCGTAACAGACATAGACCTTCGCTTCGAGCGGGACGTCGCGAAAGCACTGCCCGCCATCCAGCTCTGGCTGCGCCTGGGAGGCCGCGGGCTCTATCCCGAGGACGTGCGCAGACGTTTCCCCGCGCGGGTGCTCGGAGAAGCGAGGACGCGGGCTGAAGCCGAGGAGCGCGACCGGCTGAATGATCTGTACCAGCAGATCGAGCAAGAGCGGAGGCCGGCATGACCGATCTCCTGCTCTGCTGCTGGATCCTGGCCGAACTGCTGCTGGTGGTGTTCTGGAAGTGGACAGTGGGAGCGGCCGCGGTGGGGATCGCGGCCGCGTATCACAGAGGGGTTAGAGCGCGGGGGCGGCCTTCCGCGCTGTTGCTCGTCGCGAGGCCCAGTATTTCTTCATCCGATCGGAAATCTCCCGGCGCTCCTGGGCGCTCATGCCCTTCTTCCGGCCGCGGCGGCTCGGGATCTGGACCGCTGCAGGATTACCGGCGAGCTCCTCGAGCGAGGCGATCACACGGTTGAGTTTCTCGCGCTCGCCGTACAAAACGCCGAGGGCTCTTTCGTAGTTCATCGTTCGTCCTCCTGATCGAATTGCCCCTGGTCCATCTTCCACTGATTGAACCAGGCGCGGTTGAGTCGTTTTACCAAGGCCTTCACGTCGAGCGAGTGCTGGCTTGCGAAGCCCTGCGGATCGCGGTCGTAGGCGCGGTGTTCTTCCCACGTGAGCGGGATACAGGTGTAGTCGGAAGCCTTCTGCCCGACCGCGTGCGGGCCGGTGTGGCAAGCCTGCGAGGGCGCTGCGCCCGAGACGGCTGAGGGCAGCGACCGGATCCAGGCGCGGTACTGGTAGTTGCGAGCGGGCGGCGAATGGAGCGCTGAGGCCCTGGCGGGAGGCCGGCGGGGAATCTCGACCCCGTGGATCTCCCGCATCAGCCAGCGGCGGAGCTGGTGGGCGGACTTCATGCTCTCCGCTCCCGCTTGTTGATCATGACGGTGATCAGGATCGAGCGGACGTCTTCGGCCGTGATCAGGTGGCCGTGTTGCTCGGCATGCTTCCGGCAGTCCGCCAAGGCGTCGATCGCCTGGTTGGTGGTGACGACGAGGGCTCGAGGGCCGTCTCCGCGGCCGCGGGCTTCCTGGCGGCCTTGGGCTCGGGTGCCGGCGACTGTACCTGGCTGGTAATAGATTCCGGAGGGATGGCGTCTCCCCGCTGCTCGAGCGCGAGCTTGGCCCGGATGTTGGCGGCTGCCTTCTGGCGCAGTGCGAGCGATTCGCGGAGCTGCCGCTCGAGCTGGGTCTCGGGAATTCCCGTCGCCGCCGCGGCGCCGGCGATGTCGGCGGGTTTTCCGTTGGGCGCCGGCTGGTGGGTCGCGATCGGAGGCTCTTGGGTCACCAGCCATTCGATGCGGGCTTTGCGACCGTTGCGGACTTCGTGCTTGGTGATGTAGAACTCTTCGCCCGGTTGGGGGTCGAGGTTGCCGACCAGCACGGAGGCGTCTTTCGGCAGGAACATAATGCGGTTGCCGGTGAGCCAGTATCCCCACTTGCCATAGCTCGACTCGAAGGGCGCGGTCTTTTCGAGCGCGATCGCTTCCGGGTTGTCGGCGACGAACTGGACCGGCTCGCGGCGCTTGTCGGTAGCTGCCATGGCTAGGCAACCTCCTTCCGGAAGATCCGGGTCGAGACCTTGAGCGGTTTGGGTTCGAGCTCGGGGAAGAGCGAGCCCTGGACCGCCGGCTCAAGGCGGTACGGCTCTTCGATCTCTTCGGTAGTGCAGCCGGTCTCGAGCAGGTTGGGGTCGGGCGCGTGCATCGCTTCGAGGTAGCGGCGCTCAGCGCGTTGCTCCCGTTCCCAATCGCGCTCGGGGGAGTCGGGTTCGTAGATTGATGTCATAGGGAGAGGCCTCTCTATAAAGATCATGCCATAAGCTGCTTTGCATTGCAAGCCGGATTATGCGATCATTGCTATTGCGTGCGGGGCGGGTTATGGTAATGCTGATGGCAAAGAAACAGGTGGACCCAGCGGTGAGCCAGTACCTGGCCTCTATCGGGCGGAAAGGGGGCAAGGCGAGCGTCCGGAAGGGCATCGCGACCTTGACGGATGAGGAGCGATCGAAGCGCGCACGCGCGGCCGCGGCCGCGCGCTGGGCCAATCACCCCAGGAAGGCGAAGGCGAAGAAGTGAACCTGTGGAAAACAGGCGCTTGCAGACTGTAGCGAAAAAGCTACATGAAGGTCGGGAGGTAATGCACACGTGGCAAAAGTGGCAGCTCTGAAACGATCCCTTAAGGCGAAGGCCAAGAAGTGAAATGGAAACCGAACAGTTGGCCCGGCTGATCCTCCGCGAGGTCACGGAACTCAAGAAGCAGCTCGATCGAGTGGAGAAGAAAGTGGACGATCTAGCGGCCGATCCGCAGCGGCTCAGGAAGCCGGCACGCCGCCCGTAAGGACGCCTCCGCCCATCAGCAGGTTGATTGCCTCCGAAATCGACTGAGCGTCGTACAACACCCGCGGGATCTCCTCACTCGACAGCCCCAGGTCATTCAGCGCGAATCTCAGCACGGCTTTCGCGTGCCCCTCCGGCACGAGAGAGAGCAGGTCCGGCAGCCGCGGCGGCGCGTCCATGACTCCATTGTCACAAACTTTTAGGGGGGTCAGCTTGCTGTGTAAATTTGTGACAACCCCCGCGTATCCGCAGGCCCGGCGGGCTTCCCAGTGTTCTCGTCCTGGACGCTATCTATAACAGCCACAGCAGTTTACCAAATACAGGGTTTTCTCAATGTCCGAGTTCCGTTAAGATCGAACCGTGAAAACAGCCGCGAACCCCCGTAAATCGGCCTCCGGGCCGCCTGCAATGTCCGATTCTATGGAGACTCGGACATTGGCTCCCAAAAAGCCCCGAAAAGGGCCTCGCCAGAGCCCAGAGACCATCAAGTACCTGACCGAGGACCAGACGGCCGCGTTCTTTCGCCAGATCAAAGACCCGTTCCACGCGGCGCTATTCCGCGTGATCTACCATCGCGGCCTGCGGGCGCACGAGCCAGGGTTGATCAAGATCACCGACTGGAACTCGACGGCGGGGAAGCTGACCATTCGACGGGGCAAGGGATCGCTCGGCGGAGAATACCGGCTCGCAGACGTGGAGGCGCGCGCGCTGCGCACGTGGATCAAGAGGCGGGGGACTGCGGCGGGGCCGCTGTTTGTCTCGCGCAACCATCGGGCCATCGGCCCACGACAGGTGCATCGCTTGATGCGGCGGTACGCGATCGCGGCGGGGATTCCCATTGAGCTGGCGCATCCGCACTCACTCAAACACTCCTGCGGCACACACGTTCTAGCGAGAGTGGGGGACCTGGTGAAGGTGAAAGACCACCTCGGGCATCGGTCGATTCAATCGACTGAGATCTACGCCCAGGTGTTGGGGAAAACCAGAGAGGAAGTCGCGGACCAGCTCCGCGACTGGAGGTAGTCGATGCCGAGGAAGACGGGAACCGAACTGCGCTGTAACCAGTGTGGGCACGAATGGAAGCAGAGCGCTAAAGGCCCTCCGGTACGATGCGGGAACTGCAGCACCCGGGATTGGAACAAGCCCAAATGGCGTTCATTCGATGAACATTGGACCGAGGTCCACAACGCCGCTCTCAATGTGCAGATCAGCGAACTGCGGGAAGCGATCAAGCTGATCGAGGGCCGCATAGCGGAACTGGAAGCAAAAAAGAAGTAGGCTGCTGCTCCTCGGTCGAGACGCGGGCGTAGATGGCGACCTTCATGGCATCATCCTAGCTCAGGAACAACGCGCGTTCCTTCGCCCGCCGCCTGGTGAGTCCGCCCATCACCACGCCGCCGGCTTTGTTCCACAGCGGGAACTGATCGGCGGCCGCCTGGATCCGGCCGGCGAGCGTGAGCTTCATCAGGGTCGAATGTTCGCCCGACTTCAGCCAGACCAGGCCGTCTTTGTGTCCCGGTACGCCTGGCCCGACGTTGAAGCAGAAATCGGCGAGCGCGTCGAACTGCCCTTGGGTGATTGCGGGGAAATGCTGGTTGACGATCGCGGCCGCGGCGGCCATGTCCTCGCGCAGCCAGGCCTGCGCCTGGTCGGGCGTACAGGTGTCGCCCATCTGCACGCCGCGCGTGTGGCCGTAGCCGATGGTTGGAATGGTCGCGCCGGCGGGACCGGGATCCGGATAGGCCGCGAGCTGGAGCGTCTCTTCCTCCTCGGCGAGGGTGTAGCAGGCCTCGGAGGGCTCCATCAGGGCTGCTTCTTCGCGGCCTGGTCGGGAACTCCCTGGGCGATCTGCGGCGCCGCGGGCTGGAGCTGCGTCGGGTCAGGCGTTGTTCTGCCGAGCGGGGATTTCGTCAGGTAGGCGAGAACGGTAACGAGGGCGCCGGCGAGGGCCGCGAGGCCGGTTCCCTTGTTGACGGTGCCGGTGGTTGAGATCACTTGCGTGGCGCCGGTCGATGCGCCGCCGATCGCGGCCGCGGCCAGGCCTTGGAGCCAGAGTTTCCAGTTCATGGTGTTGGGTTCTCCTTTTTTTGTTTGTGAGGCATTACCTTACTCGCCGTGTGGCCGATCGCGTGGCCGACGGCTTTGACGCCGTGGGCCACCGGCTGGCCGACATAGATGTAGCCGATCGCGGCGAGCGCCGCGACGGCGATGACTCCTGCTGGGGGCATGGGGTGGGGTTCCTTTCGTACTGAAGCGAGAGAGAAAGTACTAGCTGGTGCTTGTCAACGGTGAGAAGTCAGGTCAGGCTGAAACTGGGGTGCCGCAAAATGCGCGTGTTTATACCAGGGCTGATTCTCTGCTGCGCCCTGGCCGCGAAAGAGCCGGTGCGATGGGAAACGGGAGTCGTCGTGTTCCAGACGCTCAATTCCGTTCCCGTGGGCGCTGTGGGTGAGTCCTCGACTACCGCTTCGATGAACGGGCTCAGCTCGGGAGGCTGGTTCAACGCTCAGGGCACGGCCGAATCGTCCTCTTCGGTGGCCACTGTATTCGGCCGCTGGAACACGGTGGTGATCCAGACCGGGGCCTACCGCTACCGGCTGCAGGAACTCGCCACGGGGTTCCGTAGCCTGAGCCCGATGCGCCGCGGGCCAGCCAACCCGATCGTGCTGCCGGTCAATCAGCGGATCTCCTTCTACCGGGAGAATGGCGCGTTCATCATGCTCGACACTCAACGGCGCAAGCACTTTTTTGAGATGCTCGGGATGGAGTCGACCGAAGGCGGCGACTATAACCCCGACGAAGGCACGGCCGCGGGCTACTACGCGGAGGGGGAAGCGCTCATGAGGCAGGGCAAGTACCTCGACGCACTCCTCGACTATCGGTGCGCTCTCGAACTGGAGCCGCTGAATCTGGTGATCCAGGAGCGCGAGAAAGAAGCTGAGGACCACGTTCAGTGAAGCACCGCTGCCTTCTCATGGCCTTGGGGCTCGTGCTCGTGGGAACGCTCTTCGCTCAACGCCCCTACACTGCGAATTCGCTGAACGGTTACGGATGGGAGAAGTTGAACGATTCGTCGAAGCTGTTCTACGTCCGCGGAATTGCGGAAGGAGTTTCCACAGCACGCGCAAGCGACTTCCCGCTTGATCTCTACTTCCCGATCTCTTTGAGCAGCCGTGAGCTCGTGGCGAGCCTGGCGATCTTCTACTCGGCCAAGGAGAATCGCATCATCCCCGTTGAGTGGGCCGTTGAAGTGATCGCCGAAAAGACGAAGCACGGTTTCGCCTGGGATGACGTGAAGTCCCAAATCGACAGTCTTCGTACGACAGCCCAAACGTGGCGAGACTGACATGCTCGGAATCCTTGTCATCGCCCTCTCCATCGCGTACCTATTCTTCTACGCCATTCGTGGCTGGTGGCGGGTCGCCCACGGTCCCTTTCTGATCGAACTGGCCGATCTCTGCCGGGGCTGGAAGATCCGCATCCGGTGGTGGCAAGTCCCGCTTCTCTTCGCCGGCCTGGTCATCGCCCCGCTATTTGAGTCTGGTCTTGGTCGCGCTTTGATTCGGGCGTCGGTTGCGTGGCTAACTGGGACGCCTCACGCGGGGCAGTAGCGGCCCTGGCCGTCGCCGCGGCCGCGAGCGTGTTCATCGCCGTCGATCCAGGCTTCAGGTTGCGAGCCGAATACAGATACAACCTCCCGCGCGGTGTCGAGAGCAGCCACTTCCCCACCGCGGCCGTGTTCGGAATCCGGCCGAGAATGGGCACGTCGCGCGTGAGCCCATGAGCTAAACCGATGGCGCCCTGCGCAGGCTGCCCGAGGTAGTTTCCGGGCGCTCGGTTCACCTGCGCGTCGTGAATCATCAGGTTGGTGAGCCCGTCTAGCGCCCGCTTGTCCGCACCCTGAAAGAACACCCCCGTCGAGTCCTTCAGGTTGTCCATGTACTGCGCGAATTTGCCGGGATCGAATCCCTTCACCGGATCGGTCGCCTGGTTGACCCCGCGAGCCACGAGCTGGTATTGCACCGCGGCCTGGCCTTTGGGATCGAGTGCATCGTAAAACTTCTGCGCGCGATCGCCCTTGCCTGCCTGGATGAACTTCTGGAAGATTTGATCGGTTTCGTTGGTGGTGGCGGCTTTGCCGAGATTCACGTCCTTGAACGGAACCCGCTGGGTTTTGTAGAACTGATCGGCCGCATCCTGCGCCGCCTGCAGCTCGGGAACTTTCGAGTTTTGAACGAAGCCGGAGACGTCATCTTCGAGCGCGTTTTTGATCCGCTGAAGCTGGCCCGTCGCCCGGTCGCTCAGCAGAGCACCGTCTCCGGTGCGGCCGGCGCGGATCTGCTCGTCGAGCTGAGAGATGACTTTGCGCACAGAGCCGTAGGTGTTGGGATTGACGGCCGCCGGCTGGGCCGCGGGAATTGGATTCCCGTTCGCATCGAAGAGACCGGAGGGGGCGCCCGGCGCCTGCGCCTGGGGAGTGACCGCCTCGCGGATTTTCTTGAGAGAACTGTTGAGCGCCGGGTCTTTGAGCCCGATTTTGGCTTGGGTCTCAGCCTGTTTCAGTGTAGCCGCCGTTCCGTTCACCGGCACGGGGCCGACGCCTTTGTCCTCGGCGATCTGTGCGACCTGGTTGTATAAGTCGCTGGCGGTCTGCCCGCTGCGATAGTTCTGTAGATTGATCGACGCCTGCAGGATCCGGCCCGGATCGTCTCCAGCCTTCCCGACCTGCTCGATGACCTGCTGGGCGTGGCGATCGCCGCCCGCCGCGGCCTTCTCGACGTCATCGAGAGAGCCCCACGGAGTTTCTTTCATCCCGGCCTGCAAACGGGTGGCTGCATTGCTCGCGGCCGTCTCGGGAAGCTCGGTCTGCCCTATCGCTCGCACGCGGTTGGCCCCGGCCTTGGCCGCGTTGAGGCCTCCTTCCACCACGGCGCCCACGGCGGCGCCAGTGCCAACCTGTTTCAGTTTTTCACGAGCGTAATCCGGCCCTTCGGTCAACACCGGCTGCGCGGCGCCGGCCTGTACCCCGGTAGCGGCCCCGCGGAGCGCGGTTTTAAGAATCCCCTCGCCAGCTTGGGCTTCGCCCGCGATCGGGACGGGCATGAGCATGTTGCCTAAGAGCCGAAGCGCGGGGCTGGCGTTCCCCTGGCGCACGTTTTCGAGATAGTCGCGGTTCTGGAGCTTGTCGAGCAGGTCGCCATACTGCACGTCGGCATCGGGGAGCATTCCGAGCTTGCCGGCGCCATGGCGAGCGAGTTGGGTGATTCCCGAGACCAGGTCGTAGGCGCCGTGCCCGACGTCGCCCAACTGCGCCATGACGGGCGCGTTCAGCCGCACGATGCGTTGCGGATTCGCTTTCGGATCGGTCACCAGGAAGGCGAGCCCCGAGCCTTGGTGCTTCAGCATCTGCTGGTAGCGCGGGCTCGACTTGATCACCGCCGGATCGTAGCCGAAGGACTTGATGATCTCGTCGTCGGTCGAGCCCGGCGCAAGCGTGGGCGCCCCTGCTTTTGCTTGCTGTTGCGCCGCGACCTGGTCGAGGAGATCCCCGCCGGCCGCTGGGGCCGGCTGCTGCTGTTGTTGCGCCGCTACCTGGTCGAGAAGATCAGCCATGAAAAAACCTCTTGGAGTTAGTTAGGGCGTGGCGATAAGATCGACTCTGCCGCCTAGCTCCTGCAGGGCGAGAAGCCGGGCACTCTCACCGGCTGGCGGCATTGAATTGAGAGTCATCGGAGAGAGTGATGGAAAAAGACGTCGAGCGACAATTAGCTGAACTGATAGAGACCGTTCTGGCCGCGGCCGTTGCCGAGGGGCCGGTAGAACCGCTGGAAATCGGCGCGCAAGCTGCCGCGAAGGACCCGGCGCTTTTCCGCTCGATCCGTCAGCAGCTCGCCCTCGAAGCTGTGGCCGGCCGCGCGCGCTCTATGCTGCGCCGGAATCTCGGCCCTCCGGACGGCCGCCAGATGGACCTGTTCGAGACGAATCCTGAGTTCCCGGACGCCCCGGTGATGATTGTGGTGAAGGCGAAGTACGGATCGCCGATGCATTTCACCCGGGATGACGCGGAATGGTTTCTGATGTGGGCGGAGAACCGCGCGAAGGGCATCGCCGACAGGCTGAAACTTGACCGCAAAGCCATCCGTGATTTCTCGAAGATGTTGAAGCAGGCTCGGCCGTACTTGGTGAAGGAGCCCGCGAAAACGATCGGCGAAGCTCTCGAAGCTCGCAAAAAGCACCTCAGCACCGCAGCCAGCCGGCAGAAACGTGAAGCGGCGAAAAAGGCGACTGCGGCCCGATGGGGTGGAACGAAGAATCAATAACATCCCGGCATGGCAACATGTGGCCGTGCGGCCACAATTCGAGCAGTTTTTACCTTGTGGAAAACGAATGGCCATTCCCTTCATTTCCCCGGAATCGTCCAGCCGTTGGTTTTGAGAGCGGCGCGCGCCTTGTCCTTGTCTCCGCCCGAGGCGTCGAGGAACTGCTTTATGATGCCGGCGTCCGCTGCTTTGCCGGCGCCCTTCGGAAGCGCGCCGGACTGTTCCCCTCCGCCGGGCTGCTCCATGTACGTTCCGCGGGTCAAGGCCTGCCGGCGCGTGCCGATCAGATATTGCACTTCTTTCGCGGCCGTCGCGATTGCCGCGGGGGAGTCGGAGGTCGAGAACACCTGCTGCGCCTGCCGTAGCTTGGCATCGGAGGTGCCCGAGCCGCTGCCTCCCCCCTGCAGGATCTTGCCCACTTCGTCGGCCACGAAAGTCACGTCGGTGGTGAAGGCCTTGAGGTCTACGTTGTTGAACTGGTTTTTCCCAGCGTTCACCAGGCTGTTGATCGCTTTCATGCTGGTGTTGCCGAGCTGGTTCGCGGCGTTCATCAGGCGGGGGAGCGAGTTCGTCACCTGGTCCATGTACCGGATGTTCTGCTGGAAGCCTGGCGATTTGGCGAGCTGGTACTCGCCTTCCATTTCCTGCAGGTTGTCGCCGCGGCCTGCGAGATTGGTGAGGACCATGCGCTTGAGCGCCTGTCCCGCGGGGCCGAACCCGCCGACCAACGAAAGCTGCGAAGGAGCCATCTGATGGTTGTGGATCATGTCCGCGATCGATTGGGCGTCATCTTTCGTCGGCTGCTGGTTCTCCTGCGCCTGTTTGAGCGCGAGCGCAATCGCGCGCATCTGTGGATCTGCCTTAGCTTCAGTGAACTGTCCGAAGGCCTGAATCCGCTCGTCGGCGGAGAGGGTCTTGGGTGTCTTCCCCTTTTTCATCGCATACGCCGGCAGGAAGTCCCGCTCGAACTCGCCCTCGGGGAGCCTGTCGCCTCCAGTGGCCAGTACGCGGCCTCCGCCGGGCTGTGGGGGCGTGGCCGGAGGCGCTGGCTGTCCTTGCGCCGTCTGGCCTTGTGGTGGCTGCCCTGGCGTTTGCCCGGCCGGCAACGATCCAGGCGTAGCGAAGGGGTTGTTATCGGTTGAGGGCGGCGCGAGCGGATCAGGGAGCTCGGTTTCTGTCTCTCCTGGCGAGAGTTTCACGCGGCGCTTCTGGATGACCGCATCGGCTTGCTCTTTCAGTCCCGGCAGTTCCGTGATGAGGGCGCGCGTGCCCCGTGGGTAGCCCAAGGTGTCGGCGATCGCGTCCGGTATGGCCGTACTCGCGCCAGGCATGCCGAGTGTCTGCCTGCGCGCCTCAAATCCCACCTTAGCCTTGGCGAGCGCCTCGGCGAGCGCCTGCTGACCCCCGAGCTGTGTTTGCCGCTGGATCTGCTCTTCCGGCGTGTAGAGCTCGTACTGGCTCTCGTTGCCCTGGAGGTCTTTGTACTTCACCAGGCGGCTCGCGTCGGGCTTGCGGACGATCGAGACGGCCTGGCCCGGGACGTTCACACCTCGAGTCGGGAGATTCTGCAGGTCTTCGGCGGTGGGCGGCGCGGCGTTCGGCCGGAGGTACGGCGGAACGTTCGAGTTGTCGGGCGGGGGCGCACCAGGGTTCGCTCCCACTGTCGAGTCGGGCAGGTTCATCTGATCCTGCACCGTGCCGGCAGTGACCGGACGGCCGCTCGACTGGAGCGTAAGCCGGTTCATGATGTCCTGCATCGTTGAGCGGGTCTGCTGGTCCTGCAGCTCCTGCTGATAGGCCTCGTGCTGATCCTGGGCGTGCTGCAAGCGCTGCCCAACATCGGTCATCATTCCAAGCTGGCCGAGAATCTCTCCGAGGTGTAGTCCCATGTCCTTTATGCCTCCCCTGTTATCCCTGCGCGTCGTCGCCGCCGCGGAAATTGAGCAGAGAGTCTGCAAGGCCGCCCTGCTGGTCTAGCCCCATGCGTGTGTAGGCGCCCATCGGCAAGTCCGGAGGCGGCTGCTGCGCTTTTTTGCGTTTGCCCGGGGCAGAAGGGTCGGCCGAGGGATCGGTCTGCAACATCGCGGCCGAGATCTGAGACGCTCCCGGGTAGCTGATCTGGCCGCCCGGTCCCACGGCGACCTGGCGCCCGTTGGTGTCGGTGCCCACGTAATTGGCGCCGGTCGGATCAATGCGCGGCTGATCTCCGCCCGGGTAACTGATCTGGCCGTTCGGCCCCACCGCAACGGGCCGGCCGTAGATGTCGGTGCCGGTATAGTTCGCGCGTCCGCCCGCGTTTCCTGCCCCGCCGATGAGTGCTCCGAGAGACATCGAAAACCCTCCCCTGGCCGCTAAATCCTGGTGCTGAGATCAGCTCCGCTGCTGTTTGTATTGCCGACGTTGGTGCTCCCCATCGTCATGTTGAGGAGCGCCTCCGCCAGGCTCGAACCGGTATTCTGCTGATTCAACGCCATCGAGTCGTACTGGCTGCCCACGTTGCTGATGTCGTTGAGACGCGAGGCTTGGGTGTTAAACATCGCGGTGCCGAGCTTCCCTGACTTACCGAAGCCTAGCAGCCCGTGTCTAAAAACACTTCCTTGGTGGAATGTTTCGCCGTAGAATCAGGCATGGCGATGGGAACGAAGCGAGCCAGACAGAAGCAGGAAGAGTTGTTCTATGCCAGCGAGCAGGCTGAAGCGCCGGGG
>JAIQFS010000046.1 GCA_020073145.1 Terriglobia bacterium | reverse complement strand
GGCTACATGCTGGCGCTGGCCTACATCGCCTCCTTCATCACCTACAACGTTGCGGTCGCTCTTGGCGCCGGGTAGCGCCCGGATCGCCACTCGCGCTATGGTGAAGCGGGAGCGAGCGAAAGAATCACCAAATGAATGCCCTCAACGTTCCACGGCCGGGATTTGAGAAGGTATTCTTCGTCGATGCTGTCTGATGGAATGGCAATCTGGGACAGGTCATAAAGAAAATTATTGAGAAGAATCTGAATTGGCAGCATCGGCAAAAAAGGCAAAAACAAGCGCGCACCCGTCATACTGAGCATATTGCCGAAGTTGGAGCTGGAACCCATCTTGATGTATTTGATGATGTTGCCGAAGGTGCGGCGGCGTTGGAAGATCTCGCACTGGAATGCGGGCTTCTGGATGTAGCGGGGCGCGGAGCTGATGCCTCGCAACTTGAGGGCAGCAGCCAGGCCGACGGCACCGCCCGGAATGACCTGGGGGTCGACCAGCAGACAATACCGCCAGTACACGTGACACGATCCACGCGGTACGGGGAACGGCTCAATGCCGGGGATGCCACGAATCCGGGCGGTGAGTTCCGCGGCCCGCAAACGGCGGGTTTCGGTCGAAGCCTTCAGTTTTTCCAACTGGCCGAGAGCGACGGCACCCTGAATCTCACTCATTCGCGAGTTGAGGGAGAGGTAGTAGTGGTCGGGGGCCGCGTCACCGTAGCCGTAGCATTTGTTGATAAACAGGAACAACCGGCGCGCCAGGCGTTCGTCACTGGCAACCACCATGCCACCTTCGCCACAGGTGATGTGTTTGCCCTGCTGCAAGCTGAAGCAGCCTATGGCGCCGAGCGTTCCGACGGTCCGCCCCTGGCAAGAAGCCAGAAACGCCTGGGCACAGTCTTCGATGACAGGCAGACCGTGGGCTTGGGCCAGAGCCAGGATCGAGTCCATCTCGCAGGGATTGCCGAACAAGTGGGTCACGATGATGGCCCGCGTACGTTCGCTAATCATGGGCTTGATGGTTTCCGCGGTCACGTTGAGAGTCCGGGGATCGACGTCGGCGAAAACCGGAATGGCGGCCTGATACAGGATTGGGGTCAGTGCGCCCATATCGGTGATGGAGGTAGTGATGATTTCGTCGCCGGGTTCGGGGTCGATGGCAGAGATGGCGGCGTGAATCGCCGCGGTGCCGGAGGAGCAGGCAAAGGCGAAGGGTGCGCCCATCATGCGGGCAAACTCCTCCTCCAGGCTCCGGACGAGGCTGCCTTTAGTGCTGGTGAGAGTGCCGCTTTGAATCGCCCGGGTGACCAACTCGATTTCCCGGCCGCCCAGAGTTCTTCCGGTGGCGTCCTGATCGGATGGCAGAACGAGGGGTTCAACAGCAGTGGTAGTGCGGTCTGTGGTTTGCATAAGTTCTAGTGGTTCAAGAGAGCGAAGGAGTCTTGGCGCGACTCCCAACAGGCTGCACCGGCGTGGCGGAATCAGGCGCGGACAGCCGGGAGCGGGTGAGCCTGGACCAGGCAAGGCCGGCGAGCAGTTGAAGATGACCGGCAATCGTCGCGGCGATTCGCATTTTCGAGCGGCCGAACAAGCGCAGCTCCAGGGTAGCGGGGTGTTCCGCCACGCCGCGCCCGTCCAACACGAACTTCCCGGTTAACTCGGCGATGCCGAGGAAGCCCGAATACCGGAGGGGAGTGGCCAAGGCCGCCGACCGCCGGTAGACGCGCAGACACGAAGTAAAGGTATACAGGCGGCTGCCGGTAACAATCCGATAGAGGAAAGACGCGCTCCGGGAAAGGCGGATGCGCCACGCCGGAACATTGGAAACGCGGCCGTTGGGATGATACGGCGAGGCGACCACCAGGTCTATCTCATCGGACAGCAAGCCGAGCATCGGCTTCAGCTCGTGCGGGTCATAGCTGCAATCGCAATCCATCGAGCACGCGACCTCGTGGGCGTGTTCGAGGCCGGTGCGAATTGCGGCAGCAATGCCGAGGTTCCGCGCGTGACGGATGAGGAGAGAATCGGCGCGGGAGCCGAGGTACTGGGTGAGCAACGACCACGTCCGGTCGCTGCTGCCATCGTCAACCAAAATCAACTGCACCGCAAAGTCGCCGGCCAGATTGTTCTTCAGCTCGTCCAGCGAGCGGGCGAGGTACGAGATGGAAGCCTCCTCGTTGTAGCAGGGGACAATCACGCTGACGGGCAACCGAGCGCCACCGGAGCCGGATGCGAGCACATTCCCGGCGGGGACGGAAGAGTGAACTGCCGCCGGCGACTGCGTGCGCTGAAGAGACCCGGCGATGCTGTCGAAGCGATACTGGCTGAAGATCTCGCTCAAGGTACGCAGCATCCGGCCGCTATTCCGGTAATGGCGCATGTTCCGCACGAAGGAGCCGGTATTGATTCGCGGATGAAGCGGGTCTAAGTCCCAGACACGAAAATAGAGAACCAGCGGTTCGGTTTGCACGCGATCCCATTCGCGAATCGCCCACCGGACAAAGGCCTCGGGATACTGGCGGAAGTAGTTGCCCCCGGCAAACGGGATCATCAGGCTGCCGATACTCTGGGAGGATATGGGGAATTCCCAGATTGAGGAGGAGGCGAACTGCTGCTGATGGATAAAACGGCGCCAGGGTTGTCTCCGGAACGCGAAGGCGGTGGGAGTGAGGCTGGAGTCGTAGACGAATTCTTCTTCCGCGAGCACTTCAAGGGCGGCCAGATGCTTGGGCTGCAGAAAAACGTCGGAGCGGCGATAGCCCAGAATGCGACGATGACAGGCCTCTTCCACGATGGCGCGGGAGCGCCGTAGCTTCTCGCGAAGGTCGCTCCGCGAGAGGGTGCGAAAGCCCGGGCCGCCGTCGCCCGACAACGCGATTTCCTGTCCCCGGCGCAGAATTTCCTTCAGCAGATCCGGACACTTGCGGGCGACCCAGGGGCTGACGAAAAAAGTAGCGCGCGAATGGGAGCGTGCCAGCCAATCGAGAGCCTCCAGGGCATTGTTTTCAAAGCGAGAATCGAGGCGGCCCCAAGATTTCTTGCCGATCACGCCGCGAAAAGCGGGGGCGTGGAAGTAATCCTCGAGCGCAATGGTGAGGATGTGGGTTCTCGACTTGGGGGCGCTTTCCGGTTTCATAGGAACTCAGAGAGAGGGCGAGAGCGCACCGCCCAGAATGGCGGCGCGCTCCAACCGAAGAACGTTCCACAGAAGGCTGCCAGCCACCACCGACTCCGAAATCAAAACGGCCGAGGCCATGCCCAAGTGGCCCCATTTCGGACCGAGCAGAAAAGAAAGGGAGACGTTGATCAAAGCCGCCCGGACCACCACGCGGAGCACCGTCCGATCTTTCTGCAGCGGAAAGAGCCACATCTGGCCGGAAGCAAACGTCGTCGCCAGCAGAAACGGCAGGGGCGACAGGATCCGGAGAACGCCGACCGCAGGTTCAAAGCGCCCCCCCATGAGCACGCCAATCACGTAGTCAGCAAACGTGAAGAGGGCGGCGGAGAGCAGGAAGCCGATTGCCACCATCAGGCCGGACCCGATTCGGGCCAGGCGCGCCCCTTCCGCGCGATCGCCGCGCATCAGATGGCTGATCCGGGGATAGAGCGATTCACGGATGGGGTTCACCAGTCCGGCCGTGGCTTTGCTGACTTTTTCCGCCGCGCTAAAATATCCGACAATTGCGGCGGGCGCGAAAAGGCCGAGCAGGAACGCATTGGCGACACCGTACAAGCTCTCGGCGCTACGGAACAGGAACATGTCCCAGCTTTCCCGGAGAGCGGCGTTGACAAGGTGTCGCCGAGGGCGGCAGACGGTGCTGGTCCGGAACGCCAGAACGATCCCAAGCAGCAGGCAAAGCGACGGACTCAGCGCCTGAATGGCCACGGCCCGCCAGACGTCGTGAGGCCCCTTGACGAAGACGAACAGGGCGCCCAGCGCCGATACCTTGGCGGAGATCTCCAGCACGGCGACCAGGCGGATACGCTCCATTCCCTGGAAGTACCAGAGCGGGACGAAGCCTTGCGCGACTGCATAGAGCAACCCCGCTGCCAGCAGGGCAGGATGGTCGCGCAGAAGCGGGATGAAGGGCGCGGCGATCAGAGCAAGGCCCACGCCGCAAGCGGCCAGGATCATCTGCGCGCAGAACACTCCGGTCGCAATTTTGCCGCGTTCGAGAGGATCGTCGCGAAAACGGGCGATCGAGCGGGTAGCCGAGAGGGTGAATCCGAACTCAATCAGAATCACGATCAGTTCGGCCAGCGCAGTTACGAACGCCACTTCGCCCCAGCCGGCCGGCCCCAAAACCCGCGCCAGATAGGGAATCGACGCAAGCGGGATGACTTTGCGGCCGATTTGCACGCCGTACAACGCGACTGCGTTCTTGACGACCAGATCCGGCAGCAGTTTGGGCCTGGCCGGCCGAGCCTCAACCAATTCCACGTCACCCATCTCAAAACGCTCCAGCGCGTGAGAGCACAGTGCCGACGGTGCGGAACAGGATACAGAGATCAAGCCAGACCGACCAGTTGTGAACGTAGAACCGGTCGTACTCGACACGCTGCTGGTAGGAAGTTCCGCTGCGTCCCGAAACCTGCCAGAGGCCGGTGAGGCCTCCCGGGACCCAGGTGTATGTTTCGAAATCGGAACCGTAGCGCCCGATCTCTTCGCGGACGATGGGTCTGGGGCCGACCAGGCTCATTTCGCCGCGGATGACGTTCCACAACTGGGGGAGCTCGTCCAGGCTGCTCCGCCGCAGGAAACGCCCCAAGCGGGTCACGCGGGGGTCATCTTTGAGCTTCTGGTTGCAAGCCCACTCAATTTCGGCTTCCGGGTTCTGCTTCAAATACTCGCGAAGGACCGCATCCGCACCGGAGATCATGGATCGGAACTTCCAGGCGCAAAACTCGCGCCCGCCGCGGCCGATGCGGCGGTGCGGAAAGAAGACCGGGCCCGGCGAGTCCAGCCTGATGGCCGCCGCGATCAGGAGCAGCAGGGGAGCGAATAGAATGGCGAGGATCAAGGTCAGGACGAGGTCGATCGACCTCTTCAGAAGCTGCCGGCTGGGCAAGAAGACCTGCTGGCAGACTTCGAGGCCGAGCAGTCCGCCCAGATTTTTGGGAACAACCCAGAGGCAGGAGAATCGCGCGTACCCGGGGACCACGAGAATATGGGAAAACAGGGGGCGGTGGCTTTCGATCACGGCCAGGAGTTGCTCTCGGGAGCCCGTAGACGGCGCCAGCACTGCATAAGCAGGTCCATGAATGTGGCGGGCCAATTCGCCCAGTTCATCCAGCCCGATCGCGGGCACTCCGTGCAGACTCGCCTCGGCACAGGAGGGGGAGCAGAAGCCGACCGGTTTGAGGCCGATTCCTGGATCGTCCACCAGATTCCGAATGATCCCCTCAATATTTTCCGTGTCTCCCACGACCACCGTTGGGTAACCCCACCAATTCACGTTGGCGAGCTTGAGCCGGACGCAGACTCGCGTCAATGGCACAAGGATCACGCTGAACACCAGCGCCTGCGTCATGGTCCACGTAAACACGATGCCGGTTCCGCGCAGCGATAGCGTGAGAACTCCCAAGAATAGAGACACGAGGATGGAAGACAGCGTGAGACGCCGCAATTCCTCGGGAGAACCCAGCGAGATGCCGGAATACAGGCCGATGCTGGAATAGACCAGAAGGAAGACGGGAAGAAGGGGAGCCAGTCTCATGTAAGAGTGCCAGGTCGCCAGATGCCCGCTGGGAACCAACTTGAACAGGATGGCAATCAGGCCAGACACGGCCAGACTCAGGGCATCGCAAACCATCAGACACGCGATCATGTACGAAGGCCGGCAGTGGCAGAGGACCGGTCCGTGCCGCGCCGGAGTGAGGGGAGTGACGGGAGTTACGAAGGTAGTCGTCATAGGAATCACGCGATTTGCCGGGGTGTCAGGCTCGTTCGCTCACCCGGGACGTCTCGAATTCATCGACCGGTTCCGGCACCGCCTGGCGATACAGGCTGAGTGTCTTGCGGAGCATCAACTCGGCGGTGAAACGCTCCTCGAACAGCCGCCGGCTGTTGCGGGCCATGCGGCCGCGAAGGTCGGCGTCGGCCAGCAGCCTGCCGAGGGCCCGCGTGAACGCCGCGGTGTCGTGACGGGCGATGAGGAATCCGTTCTGACCGTCGAGCACTGCTTCCCGCACGCCACCCACATCGGAGGCCACGACCGGCAGGCCGGCCCGCATGGCTTCCAGAATGCTGAGGGGGAAGCCCTCCCAGTTGGTAGCCAGCGCGAAGATGGAGGCTTGGCGGAGTTGGGCGGAGACGTCCGAGCGATCGCCTAAGAACTCCACGCGATCGGTCAGGCCGAGCAGTTCCGCCCTGCGTTCGATTTCAGGCTGAGTCGGACCTGTGCCGGCAAACTGGAGCCGGTACGGCTGAAGGAGCGGCGCACACGCATCCAGGAGCTGCGCCTGATTCTTCTGCGCGGCGAAGCGGGCGACCATGAGGATGGCGGGATTGCTTTCAGGAGCGAGAGGTACGTCGGGCGCATCCTCGGGAATTCCGTTGTGGATAGTGACGAGTCGCGCCGGCGGCGCTACCCGGCACCGTAACGCGACCTGGCGGTTGGCCTCGGAGACGTTGATGATGGTTCCGCCGGCCAGCGCCGCGAGACGCTCGCAGGGCGCGCCAAGGAGCCTCCACTTCCAGGAAGTGCCTTCGGCAAAGCACCAGGTGTGGGCGGTAAACAGTGCAGGGACGTTACATAGCCAAGCGCCGAAGCGCCCCAGAATGCCGGCCTTGGAGGTGTGGGCGTGGACCACGTCGGGTCGGGTATGGCGCAGCAAGGCGACGATTTGCCGGAAGGCCCGGATATCATTCGCCGGCGAAATGGGGTGGACCAGGTTGGGAAGGACATGGCAGACCGCGCCCAGTTGGCGGGCTTCTTGGAGGAGAAACCCATCCTCACCGGCGGCGACCTCGATTTCGCACTGCGCACGGAAGCCGCGAATCAGGTCGAGGACGTGCACCTGCGCGCCGCCCCGCTCGGCTCGTGTAATGAGGTAAAGGATCTTCACCTTAGGCTCCAACCAGCCGGGGAGCGCGGAAGGTGGCGGCGCGCTTCGCCGTCGCCCGCCCGCGCAAGCGAGAGCCCCATAACTGCCCGCGAAGACAGGCGGGGGCCCACGGCAAGGCGTACACGAACCAAATGTGCCGCCAGTGGACGGTGTCGATCACAACGCTGTTCGCGAGGTGGCCGATGATGCAGGCGAGAACCACCAGGTTCACTTCGCGCACCCACTCGCTGTCGGCGCGGCGCACCAGCGTCAGGGCACGGGCCGCAGTGGCTCCGACAAAGACCAGCAGAGCGATCAGCGCGGCGAGCCCGTTCTCGCTCAGGATGCGCATGTACATGCTGTGGGTGGCATATCCGAAGACTTGCTCGGCCTGCCCCGGGCCGATTCCCAAAGGCTGCTCCTCCGCGGTTTCCAGGGAAAGACTTTGGGTAGCAAAGCGGATCCGGTCATAATCCTGCAGGCCGTTGGACGTCACGCGCACATCGAGCATCTGCTTGACCGAGGGAGTGTTGATGAGGACCACGACGGCAAGGGCGCCGGCGATGAGCACGAAGACGCCAATGCGAAGACGGCGGCGCGCGGCAATCCCCGAACTCATGTAGAAGTGCTGCGCTCCAAAAAGGACCACCAGCGAAACAGCGAAATTCAGCCAGCAGGCCCGCGAGAAACTGAGCAGCATGGCAAAAAGCGCAGACACGAAGAGCAGGGTCGGTACTGCTTTTCTGCGCCACGCGGCGCGTGGATCCATGAGACGCATCAATGCGAACAGGGCCATGGGAACAAAATAGGGTCCGTAGACATTGCAGTCTTTAAAGAGTCCCCGGGCCCGGCCGGCCAGCAGCAACCTCTCTTGAAAGGGCAGCAGGTGGAGGTATCCGCCGATGCCCAGGAACGCTGAGATTAACCCGGCGAGACAGTAGGCATGGACCAGAGTGGCCATCATGGGCTCGCCATACCGGCCGATCAATCCGACAAAAAGGAACCAGGAAGCAACTAAGTAAAGGGTGACGAAGACGTACCAGACCGCGCGAACCGGATCGAGCGGATCATGCATCGAAACGAGATTCGCCAGGCAGAAAACAACCAGCGCAACGAGTGGCACCATCTCGATGGCCGTAACGTCGAGTTTCCCGAACAGGACACCCACCAGCAGACAGAGCACGATCATGGCATCCACGGGAGCGGGCTCGTGGAAGACTACGATTCCGAGGTACATGGTGAAAATGACCAAGCTTCGAAACAGAAAGTCTCCGAAGGTGGGCGGATTGTTCGCGGCCCGGAACTCGCGGTATCCGGGCACAACGGGATTGATGGTTCGGATCATCTCAACCAAAGAACCTTTCGGAATGCGGTGTCAGGCTGTGACCGTCGGGGCGGCGTACCCGCTGTAGTAGGGAGTCGAGCTTTGGGTGGCGTCGTTCAAGACGGTTCCGATCACGGTGCCGCCGTCCTCTCTTATTGCAGTTTCGGCGGCAACGGCCGCATCGACGCGGGTCGAGCCGGCGCGAACGACTAGAATGGCGCCGTCCGCCAGGCGGGTCATGACGCGAACTTCCGGCACGGCCAGCAGGGGCGGGGCGTCGATCAGCACGGTATCGAATCGTCCCCGGAGCGCGGCGAACACCTCTTCGAACCGAAGGGTGTAGAGGAGATTGGAGGCATCGGAGGAGGCGCTTCGGCCGCACGGCATCACGAACAGATCGGGCACCGCGGTCGCTTGGATGTACCGATCGAGCGGAACGGCGGCCCCGGCCGCACCTTGAACCTCCTCGGCGAACTCGCGCAGGCCACACGAGTCCGGCAGTTCGAAGACCTTGTGAAGGCGGGGGCGGCGGAGGTCCGCGTCGACCAATAAGACTCTGCGGCCCGTGGCGGCGAACGCCGCAGCGAGGTTGCTCGCGATGGTGGTCTTCCCCTCTCCAGGGCCGGGACTGGTCACTACCGCGAGCCGGGCGCGGGAAGGATTCTTCGTTGCGAATACAAGCGACGTCATCACCGAGCGGAAAGAGGTACAGAGCAGCGAATCGGGATCGTCGAGCCACATCCGGAGATCGCGCGGCCCCATCGCTCGGAAGGGCGTGGCAAAAGCGGGAAGACGGCCGGGGGTGAGCTGGCGTCCCGACGGGATTACGCCAAGCTCGCGTGTCGTTAGATAGTGCTGCATGACGCCTGGGCGGCGCACCCGGCGGTCCGAACGATGGCGCACTACGACCAAAGTGAAGCCCAAGATCAGGCCGGTGAGCGCTCCCACGGAAAGATCGATGACATGCTTGGGTTTGTAGGGCCGGACGGGAGGCAGAGCCTTATCCACGACCCGAACGTTGGTGGCCTGAAGAGCCACCGACACGCTTGTCTCCTTGACCTTTTGAAGCAGCGATTCATAGATGGAGCGGTTGGTATCGACGTCATGCTTGAGCGTTTCGTACCGGATCATCTTTTCGTCTTGATCGGTCACGAGGTTCTTCTGGGCGGCATACGCGGCGGCCAACATACTCTCGTTGCGCAAGGCTGCTTTGTACTCGTTCGAAACGCGGGCCAGGACACTGGACTGCTGCTTCGCAAAGGCGGACTCCAACGAGGCAATCTGCGACTGGAGAATCTGCAATTTCGGGTTGGTCGGGGTATAGAGCTGCTTGTATTCGGCAAGCTGGCGCTCCAAATCCGAGATCTTCACTTCATATTCCTTGAGGGCCGTGTTGTCGAGGACCTGGGGCACAGAGTCGGGAGTGCTGTTGGCGCTCATCTCCATTTGGGACTGGCGCGCCATGCGCTCTGACTGCGCCCGCGACAGCGCCTCTTGTAACTGAGACAAATGCTCCTTGGCGACACTATTGTTGTCCGACACCAACAAGAGGCCGTTGTCACGGCTATAGCTCTGCAACGCGTTTTCCGAGGCTTCGAGCTGGCTGCGAAGGTCGGTCAGGTGCCGGGCAAACCAGTTTCCGGCGCTTTGCGAAGTCTGCCAACGGGCCTCGAGATTTTGCTGCTGGTATTCGTCCGCCAGCGTATTGACGAAGTCGGCTGCCAGCGTGGGATCGTGAGCGTTGTACAGGATCTCGACCAGATTATTGAGGCGTGCCTGGTGGACGACCAGGTTCCGCTTGGCGGCCTCGAAGATCTCCTCGCTGGTCGCGGGCGGTGTAATGCCCAGCATCGAAAGGTATTTGACCCGGAGGGCCGCCAAGCCTTGCGGCATATAGGCCTTCATCTGCTGGGCCAGATTCAATCTGGCGATGACCCTGCGAATGAGCGTATCGCTCTGCAAGATTCCAATCTGCGTATCGAGATAAGAATCGAAGTTTGGCCCGTTGATCGCGCTCTCCCCATCTCCATCGCGCGCTCCATAGGAGGCTGCCGGAGGTGTCTGCAGTTCGAGCGATGCCCTCCCTTGGTATTCCGGGCTCATGGAAAAGCTGAACAGCACAGCAATCACCATGCAAGCGGCGAAGCTCCAAAGGAAGACGCCTTTGTGAACCCACAGGAGGTCCCGAAAGCTGATCGGGGGGGGGCTGGAATAGTCCGCCCGCCAGGCGGGACGGCCGGGAGCGTAACGACGGTTTGTGACTCTTGTGATTTGCATAGTGCGTTACCGGCGCCAGATCATGATGCCGGTGAGTGTCTGGACCGCGGCTTCCGCGGCACGGACGCCGGCTTTCTTACTGACGCTGTCAGGGACGAACAGGATGTCGCCAGCTTTCAAGTTGAAATCCGGGGTCTTTCCCGACAGGATGCCGGCGACATTGATAGGAATCTCGTCTTTTTCCGCCCCGTCACCGCGTGGACGGAAGACCTTTGCATTTTTGGCTGAAGCCTGAGGGCCCAGCCCTTCGGCAAGAGACACCGCTTGCAGGACTGAGATTCCGCCGCCGGAGTTCAGCGGAAAACCACCGGGCTTGTGGACTTCGCCAGTCACATAAATCAACTCGGCGCGTGGGACGGAAACCACGTCATCGGGGCAAATGACGATGTTGGCGCCTGGATTCGACCCGTTGATCAGCTTGGTGGTCTGGATGGCGGCGATGCTGAACTGGCCGGAGGCATCCAGCTTTTCGTCGTTAGCCGGCACGCGGCCGTTCGCCAGGTGACGGGTGATTTCAATTTCACCGCCAGCGTCCGGGCGCAATCCACCGGCCAGCGAAAGCACCTCCAGCAGGGTCTTGCTCCCTTGGAGCTGGATCACGCCGGGGGTGTTGACGGCGCCGACCACAGAGACCGGCTGGCTGCGATATTCCGCGATCGAAATAATCGGTTGCGGCTTCAGCAGAAAGTCGGACAGGCGTGAAGCGAGCTGCGACTCCGCCTGTTCGACGGTGAGTCCGCCCACGTGCACCTTGCCGACGAGGGGAAGAGTCGCAAAACCGGCAGCGTCGATACGGGCGACTTTGCCGTCGAATTCCTCGGCATACGGCTGCTGGACGCGGATCTCATCGCCGGGCCCAAGATGGTACAGTGAGCGCTCGGCCGCTGAACTTGCTGCGCTAGCGGCGGCAGGCGCCGGGTCGTCTTTGGCAGTGACGATGGTCGCCATCCCGCCGAGCGAAAGCAACAGAACGTGCCAACGAAGGTATGATCCTCTCACGAATATCCCCTCTCTGAGTTCCGAATTACGATCCGGCCTGAACCCGCCGGGTGATTTCCGCGGACCTATCCAGCCAGTCGCGGTCGATTTCCGCAACCACGGATCGTTGCAGTAGTGAAACCGACACAATGAGTCTCGGCCGGCCATTGTCCCGAAGCACGATGCCTTCGACGTCAGCCAGCGGACCGGTGTTGATCCTGACTTTCTGGCCGATGGTGAAGGAAGGCAACGGCTCCAAAGGGCATCCGGCGCGGGAGACGCACTGGAGGGCATACATTTCAGCCGGCTCTACCGGCTCCGCCACGCAGCCGCGGGAAAGAATGTGAACCACGCCCGGACACGTCAGAACGGGCAGGGCGGCCCGGCAGTCAAACTGGGCAAAGACGTAGCCTGGAAACAAAGGGATCTCAATCTCTCCCCGCCGCCTGCTCAAGCGCCTGACAACGGGAAGGAAGGCGGGCATGCCGCGATTGGTCAACCGATGCGCGACCTTCGACTCGGTGTTTGCTTTCACCCTGACGACGTACCACGGCATCAGGCAAGTGTCCATATCGATTGAGAGCGCGTTCATCTGAGGGTGATCCAACATGAAACCTGAAACCGCCCGACGCCCGGCCGCTCACGCGCACCGTCGAAAGTCGATCTCGGCCATGCTCCGCCCCATCGGTGCCGATTTCTCAGATTCGATGTGCGGATCTTGACAATCAAGATCGCAGAGCGCTTCAGAACAACGCGGACATATGGGCACCGCTAATTCCAAAGTGACTTACCAGACACATTAGCGTCCGGGCGTCTTTAATAGCGCTGGTTTCCGGGCGTTCGCCTGTTGTGGGCGGGGTTGGATCTTCACAATCCGAGTCTGGCGAAAACTCCGTCGGAAGTCATAACGAAATACCGGGTGAGCAAGATTTGCACCGCTGGCGATTCGCGCCATCGATGCATCGAGTACAGCCGACTCGTCTTCCTGATTCGCCATGGTCAGATGCGTATCCTCCCGGGGGTGTAAGAAGTTCATGGCGGAGTTCGTACCGGGGTTTCGAGTGAGACAGGTTTCGCGATGTGGCGGGGACCTTCTGGTTGCCTGGGCGAGAAAGGTCGGGGCCGCGGCCACGGCCACAGGAGTTTCTCCTGTTTGCTGCCCGTAACGCTGGCCCCTGTTAAGGTGAACTCCGAAGGGAGCATCGATCGAAGTCAAACTGCCCGATAACCTACAGTTTGTGAGGCAACCGGCATCGCACACACGGCCTTTCTTCCTCCTCCTCAAGTTCAAACACCGGCCTCCGGTTGTTTCGCGGTTCTGTGGCGGCCCGTGGCTGTCCCGGGAAATAACAAACTCTGTGGACCGAGGAATCCAGGCGTGAGCCGGCAGATCGCCGCGGCGGATTCCGTCAAACGTGTAACGAGGCTTTGGCGAATCCAGATGTACGCACCGGCAAAATAGGCACAGCGGGTGCCCCCGGCATCCGAGCAGAATTTACCGGGACAACACAAGGATCTGCCGTGTTTCTGTTAGCGGAGATACCTCCCAGGCATCGCATTCCTCCGCTCGGGCTGTTGGAGGGCGGAGTGCATGTCTCCGTGGCAGACCATCTTGTCAGCAAGGACGACGAGATGGAAAGCATGGAGGAAAAATGCGAACCTTTTTGAAAACGAGCGTGCTCTTTGTGATGGTCGCCGGGCTGGCATTAGCCGAGACCTATACGGGAAAACTGATCGATGCCGCGTGTGCCGCCCAGCAGAAGAATGCTGCCTGCACTCCGACAGCATCGACCACAACATTCGCTTTAGTCGCGTCTGGTAAAGCGATGCGGTTAGACGCTGCCGGCAACACGAAAGCGGCGGAGGCCTTGAAGGCCAGCAACAGCGGCGCGAACCGGGCCAAAGATCCGAACGCTGCTCCGGGCAGCGATTCTGTGAACGCCACCGTGACCGGCACCGCGACCGGCGATCAGCTCAAAGTCGACAACATTCAGATTGAGTAGTTGCGACGGCAAGTGGCAGGCGCTGTGAGCCTGCTTCGCCCAAAGTCGGTCCATTTCCCCCTCACGGAATCCGCAGCGCCAGTTCCGATCCGCCGTTCTCGTACCCTCGTGATGGTGCCGAGCCTTGGGCTTTTGAAAGAGGGGGAAACTATGGTACCGTCAAATTATGGGGCGGTACCTCCCCTCTTCCCTTGGTTCTCTTAGCTGTTTGGCTCTCCTGCTCGGAGCGACGTCGCTTACCCAGCGCGTGGTCCCGCAAGACGATGTGCAGACTCCAGGCGTTTCCGCTCGAACGTTTCTTGCGGAACGGTTGCCGGTCTGGCAGCAGAGGCTCCACTTGGGGGACTGGAATATTTCGATCGTCTTCACTCGAGCCCGCGACTTGAAGCCAAGGACTCTGGGCAATATTCACTGGGAGGCGGACAAGAAAGCCGCAGTGATCCGAGTGCTCGATCCTTCCGACTACCGGTTGTCTCACCAGGACATGCTCCAAGACATGGAGTTCACCGTGGTGCACGAGTTGATCCACCTCGACCTCTCTTCTCTGCCCCGCAGTGAAGCCAGCCGACGCGACGAAGAGTTTGCCGTCAACCGGCTGGCGGAAGCCCTGCTGAATCTCGACCGGCACCAACCGCCCGCGCAACGCTGATCCCTCTTCGGGGAGCGCCGTGTTTCGGCCGGGCGTTCGTTTTCGTTTGAAAAGTTACGTTGCGTCTCCTGCCCATAACAAAAGCCATCTTGTTGGGTCCGCGGTGGGCCGAGCAGAATGACAGCAGCCTTGGAGGAGGCTTTCCAATGCACATGATTCTTCGTGATCCGGAACACGGCAGGTTTGAGGCGATTCTGCTTTCTGCGACGCTCCAGCGGATGAGGGTGGTCGTACCGAACCATAGCGACGCGATTGAGCTCGAACTGATCGGCAGCCGTTGGGTCTCAGGCCTTGGGCAGAGCATCGAAATCGAGTCCTTGACGGCAGGCGATTCCGACGCGGTCGCGAGCGTCTGGTACAGCCACTCGTGCGTAGGCGCGGCATCGTAATTCTTCGGTGAGGGATCTCACACTGGCAGCGCGGCTGCTTCCCTCTTCGACGGGAGGCTCATCATGCCGCCGATCTCCAAAAGCGCCAGCGCCTGTCCCGCGGGACAGGAGACAGGACAGCCAGTGCCGGGTCGCTGGCGCAAACTGCGGATGTACAGCAAAGTGATCCAGCCGGGGCGCCCGGACGGCTCCAAATCTCTGGTTCTGCGCGCCGTGGGCGCCCTGGACTGGACCACTTCGGAAGAGTTCCAGGTGGTCCTGCACCGGCTCTTGCGGCGCGAACGGCCGGCCCGCCTGGTCTTAGATCTGTCAGCGGCGACTCCCATCGACAGTTCCGGAATTGGCGCATTGCTTCTGGCGAATGACAAGGATGCACGCTGTACTTTGTGCGGCTTGAGCGGACCCTTGCTTCGAGTTCTGGAACGGACGCGCTTGAGGGCGATGTTCGAGATTTGTCCGACCTGGAGGGACGCGCTGCACGTCTAGCTGCCAGCGCGAAACTGGGTCGCTTCCGGAGACGGGTCGGCTTAGAAGTTAGATGTGACCGCCAGCGAGGCGCCCTGCGTGTTCTGCAAAATGACCGCCACCGAGGTCAAGGCGCTCGGGCTGCCCTGCTGAACCGTGAAGGGTACGACGATCAGGACCTGGCCCCCAAACTGCGCCGAACCACTCGCAGAAAACCACTGGCTGGCTACACTGGAGAGACTCACCGTCAGGTCGGATGTCTGGACGGTCTGCCCCGATGCGGCGGTGAAATGGAAAGTGGCGTTGGTCAGCTCGCGGGAGTTGGAAAAGCCAGTCACCCGCACCTGAAACCCCGACGCATTTGGAGTCACGGTGGCGGTCTGAATCACGGGGCCGCCGCGGGACACCACGACCGAGCGGGTAAACGTGCCGCCCGGCAGGCTGGAGGTGACGGCCAACGTGATGGTGCCCGCCACGGTTCCGGTCTGGAATGCAATTGGGCTCACGGTGAATACGGCATCCGTGGCCCGGGCGGGGATCGTGAAGCCTGTCGTTCGGCCGCCCGTCGAGAACTGAATGCTGGGGTCGTCGGCTTGGGCAGCGGCGTCCGGCTGAAAGCTCAGCGTGATTTGCCCGGTGATGGCAACCGAGTATCCAGAAGACAGAACCAGGCCGAAGGATACTTGCTGGGCCGACGACGCGGTATCAGGCACGTTGGCGAGGCTCATGGAGGGGATCGCCGGCGCCGCGGAAATCGCCAGGGAAAAGGTCTGACTAAGGGTTGCCAGGGCCTGATCGGTCACCCGTACGGTAAACGCGAAGGAGCCTGCGGTGGAGGGGTCGCCCCCCATCACCCCGGTTGTGGAATTCAGTCTGAGGCCGCCGGGAAGTGAGCCGCCGACGACCGACCACGAATAAGGCGGGGCGCCGCCCGAAGCCGCCAGCGTCAGCGCATAGGCAACTCCCACCGATCCCCCTGGCAGCGGGGAGGCCGTGGTGATGGCGAGGGCCGACAGCGAGTTGATCGCGAGCGCGTAGGCATGAGATGCCGAGGCCGCCGCTTGGTCCGTGGCGAGGACCGTGAAGGCGAAGGAGCCCGCAACGCCGGGCGTTCCACTCAGCACCCCCGTGGAGGAATCGAGCGAGATGCCAGCGGGCAGGGCACCCGAGCTCACTGAATACTTGTAGGGCGCGGTGCCGTTGGTCACGGCGATCGTCTGGGAATAACGCGTACCCAGTTGCCCGCCCGGCAGCGACGCGGTCGTTATACTCGGCAGCGGATTGATTGCGACGGCATAGGACTGGGATCCGGACTGGAGCAGCGACGTCGCTGTCACCGTGAAATGAAAACTGCCGGTAGCGCTGGGAGTGCCGCTCAGCGAACCGGATGCCGAATCCAGCGTCAGTCCGGTTGGCAGCGTTCCGCTGCGCGACCAGGAGCAGGGGGTCGTGCAACCGGTAGCTGTCAGAGTCTGTGGATACGGCATCCCGATGGTCCAGTCGGGCAGAGTCGCGGGGCCCACTTTAATTGCAGCTTGCACTTGCCCGGCGCAGGGTAGCAGCGCCAGGCAGACCGCGCAACCGAGGCGAATCCTGAGTGTCGTTGTCATGGAAGCTACTAGTGAGGTGGCTGGAAGGCCGGAGTGCCAGAAGATATGACGATGGCGGGCTGGTTGGCGCCGGGCGCCGGAGTCGATCCGGAGTGTCCCCGAGCGGCAAACGCGACGCCGGCGGCCACAGCCCCTCCTACCACAGCGATGAGTAAGAGTTTCTTGGAGGAACCGCCGGCTGCCCGGGCGGGCTCCGCATTGGTCTGATTGATGACCACGCTCGCCATCTGTCCCTGGAAGGAGGCGACGACGCGAATCTGAAAGGCGCCCGCGTTCTGATTGGGAACCAGACCCCGGGCGGCAGCCTCCCCCTTGTCGTCGGTCATCACGGCGAGGGTTCGCAAGCCGCCACCGAACTCACCGGTCGGCCCGGTGTCCGGAAGCAGAAAAGTCACAGAGGCGCCGATGACGGGCATGTTGCTTTCGTCCAACACCTGCACCACCGGCTCCTTAGCCCGGTGTTGGCTGATGTTGTTGATCGCACCTTGACCTTCGAGCACGACGATCGTAAGCCGAGGCGGCGAGGCCGGCCGCTGCGCGACGGCCAAAGCGCATAGCACGCCACAGCCAGCAAGAAGGTTGATCTTGAGCTTCACAAGGACTGCTCCGAAGCCCCCTGAACCACAGGCATCCGATCGAAATTTAGCGAATACCACTGCCATGCGCTCTGGACGATCGCGTCCAGCGAGGAATGCTGCGGTCTAAAGCCTAGTTCGCGATGCGCCCGCGAGGCGTCCGCCACCAGCACCGCTGCGTCGCCGGCGCGCCGCGGGCAGTGGCGAACCGGTACGGTCCGTCCGCCGGCCCGCTGCACCGCCGCGATGACCTCGTGTACCGAATGGCCTTGCCCGGTGCCTAAGTTCAGAGCCAAACTGCTCCCGCCGCGGGCTAAACGCTCCAAGGCCTTCAGATGCGCCGTGGCCAGGTCGGAGACGTGGATATAGTCCCGGATGGCCGTGCCGTCCGCCGTATCGTAATCGCTTCCGAAGACTTTGAGTTCCGGAAGGTCGCCATGCGCGGCCGCCACCGCCAGCGGAATCAAGTGGGTCTCGGGATGATGCATTTCGCCGGCTTCGCCTTCCGCGTCGGCGCCCGCGGCGTTGAAGTAGCGGAGCGCCGTCCACTCCAGCCCGTACGCCTTGCCATACCAACCCAGTAAACGCTCGACCATCAGTTTCGACTCGCCATATGGATTCACTGGCAGCGTGGGATGTTCCTCTGCCATGAGCGATTGGAGGGGATTGCCGTAGACCGCAGCCGTCGAGGAGAATACGATGCGCTGGACGCCGGCCTCCCCCATGGCATCGAGCAGGTTCATCGTATTCACCACGTTATTGCGAAAGTAGTCCGCGGGCGCGTACATGGATTCGCCTACAGCGATGAATGCCGCGAAATGAATGACGGCGCCGATTCGATACTTTTGAAAGAGGGCGCGGAGTTCTCCCCGGTTCGCCAGATCCAACTCAACGAAGGGACCCCAGCGCACCGCCGCGCGATGACCGCGGCTGAGGTTATCCAATACGATCGGTTCAAACCCAGCACGCGCCAGCGCTTTGGCTGTGTGGCTTCCGATGTATCCCGCTCCCCCGGTAACCAGGACTTGCATCCCCGCGACTCTCCTCGCCGTTCCTTAGCAAGCGATCGGCCACTCGGGAATCAGCAACACCTTGCGCGTGATGCCGCCGTCTTCAAGCGAGAGGAGAAGATCTGCTTCGGGCGAAAACGGCGATCCGCCAGGCCGGCGATCCGGCCTTTCGCAGTGAGCCTGAGGCCAGCGTCAAGTCGGTGCGCCATTCCGAAAAGGAGCAAATTCTACCCACCCGTCCAACCCTTGCCTATCCTTGGACAACAGAGTGTTCCGGAACTCACACTTCGACCCACAACGCGTGGTACTTTAAAATACATGAACGGGCGGTCATTCCCCGCACTTTTGGCAGCCCTCATCCTCCTGGTTCTCCTCTCCCCGGCCACTGGGTCTTCGGCGGAACGGTCGGACCCCGCCACTCAGAGCTGCGACTCGCGGGCGGGCGCCTTTTTGGCGGGCCGGTTGGAAGTCTGGCAGCAGCGACTCAAGCTCGACGGCTGGAAGATCTCGGTGTTTCTGTCCGACCCAAGCACTCTGAAGCCCGACACTCTTGGAAATATCCACTGGGACGCGGACAAAAAGACGGCCGTGATTCGCGTCCTGGACGCAGAGCATTATACGCTCGCGTGCCCCGAGGCTCTGAACGACATGGAATTTACGATTGTGCACGAGCTGATTCACCTGGAGCTTTCCTCCCTGCCGCGATCTCAGGCCAGCCGCCGCGACGAAGAGCACGCGGTCAACCAGATCGCCGATGCTCTGCTGAAACTGGACCGGCAGAAGTAACCAGCGGGAATCAGAGTACCCGGCCGGCAAACGAATCGCTTGCCGGCCGTGTTGTCAAGGAATCCAGCTTTCCCCCAAGCCGGATCTCTTGCGCCGCCAAACCCTATGCAGCTCGAGCGCCAAACGTGCGCCGTTGGGCCGTCGATCATCGGCTTTGGTTGAGCCACACTAGAAACTCCCTTACTTCGGCAGGGTCGCTGAGGTAGTACCGGGCGGAGCTCCACTCGGGGTTGCCGACGCAAACCGTGATCTCATCCGGTAGCCTTTGAAATGCAGCTTCATCCGAGCGGTCATCACCGACATAAATGCACGCGGCCCCTTTTCCCGCGAGACGGGAATTGATCCAGCACACGGCCGCGCCGGTGTGCCAATCCGTTCGCGGAATGACCTCGAGGGCCATCTTCCCCACGTCGACGCAAAAGGGCGATACTCCCGGCGCCACGATGGCCTGGACGATCCTCTCAATGTCCTGGAAGTCGGCCGCCGAGGCCTGCCGGTAGTGCACGCTGGTTGTCAGTCCCTTGTACTCCACGCGGACGCCAAAAACGCCCTTGAGGTTCGCGGCCAGACTGTCGGAGATTCTCGCCAAGATGTCCGTCCGCGCCGCCGCGAAGGGCTCGACAAAGCGAAGGCCTCTCCCACCGATCTCCAGCCCGTGATTGCCCGCATAGACGACGCCGCTGATTCCAGCGCGACGCTCCAGATCGGACAGGGCACGCCCGCTCAGAATCACGGTCAGTATGTCAGGGCGCTTCGACAAGACTTCCAGCACGTCGCGGGTAGCCTGGGCGAGGCCGGCATCCTCCGGGTCTTCCACGAGACCCGTGAGAGCTCCGTCGAAACTCAGAAACAGGGAAACGCTCGGGGCACTTCGAACCCGGTCCTGAATCTCGGCGAGTCCACCTTCCAGCAAGCATTGGGGCATGGCCTGGCCAGCTTTGGTTTCTTACGGATCCGCCAACACGTTCTTCACCACTCAGTGGTGCGAGGGTTCTCCCGGCCCAATCCAGGGGTGAGGAAACTCACGAATGGCCCGGCCCATGACGGGAACGTGACGTGCAGATAGAAAGGCAACCAACTCGGAGGCTGCATGATTCGAAAAGACGCGATCCGCACAATCCTTGCTCTGCTGTCCGTGGCAGCCCTGCGCGGGCAGGACGCCGCGGCAACCAAGGCGACGGCGCCGATTTACAGCGTTACCGTCGTCGGGAGGGGAGTGGACGCGGTCAACTATCAATATCGTGCCGCGCCGACAAGAATCGATTTTCGCGGGACCGTGCTGCTATCGAATGCCAAGGGCCAGGCGACCGTGGTATCCCGGCGGGGCCGCACGGAAATCGACGCCAAGTTCGAGAATCTGACAACGCCTGCCCGATTCGGGCCCGAGTACTTAACCTATGTTCTCTGGGCCATCAGCCCGGAGGGAGCCGCCCACAACTTGGGAGAAATCATCCCCGATGGATCGAACCGTGCCAGGCTTCGGGCGACGACCGAACTGCAGGTTTTCGGACTGATCGTGACGGCGGAGCCGTACGCGGCAGTGGGCCAGCCCAGCAGTGTCGTGACTCTAGAGAATCAGATCCGCCCGGATACAGTGGGTAAAATCGAACCGGTCCAGGCAAGGGCCGACTTACTCCCGCGCAAACAATATACGTGGCAGGTGGGCGAGAACCCGGGACCGGCGGCCGCCAATGCCCCTAAGGTGTCGATGAGCCAATACGAAGCGATTTTGGAACTCTACCAGGCACAGAATGCCGTCGGAATCGCGCGCGCGGCCGACGCCGACCGCTACGCCCCGGAGACCTTGGCCAAGGCGCAGCAGGCGCTGAGCGACGCGCAGCGCTTGCAGGCAACGAAGAGCAATACGAAACAGGTGGTGCAGGCGGCGCGCGAAGCCACTCAGACCGCGGAAGACGCCCGGGTCCTTGCCGAGCGCCGCAAGCAGGCCGAGCAGACGCCCCACCCGGACAATGGTGTAGCGCCGCCGCTGGAACGCGGCCCCAACGGCCAAGCCGATCGGCTGGTCAATCCGGATGCCCAAACACTATTGAGAAAACAACTGCTGGAACGAATCAGCGGACCCTTCGCCGCGCGCGATACAGCGCGCGGTGTGGTGGTGACGCTTCCCGATGAGGCGTTCGATGGCCCTGCGCTCCGCTCCAGTGTTTCGGCGGAATTCACGCCGCTGGTCTCAGCCGTGGCGGGGCAGCCCGGGCTGCGGGTGGATGTGGAAGGGCACAGCGGCAGCGGGGACTCCGAACTGCTCTCCTGGGAACGTGCCGAGGCCGTCCAGAAGGCTCTCGTTGCCGGCGGTCTGCCCGCTGGATCGGTCACCATCCGAGGGGCGGGGAATTCGCAGCCGGGGGGGGCCCGGTCCGGGCCGATTGCCGGCCGGCGGGTGGAATTGGTCATCGCGGGCCCTCCGATCGGGGCCGCGCCGGCCTCCGGGACTCCATGACCCAGCGGCGCACCGGCGCGATCACGTCAAGTACACCACGCTTTCGTCGGGATGATCGAGTGCCACCATGGTCAGAAGGTAATCTTTGACCTGGCGGGTCAGAAGAAAGTTCTGCTTCACGTGCTGGTAGCCGTTTTCGCCCATCCGCTCGCGGAGCCGGCGGTCGCGTAACAGCTGCGCAATTCGGTTGGCCGCGCCCTCGGCGGAATGGACCAAATACCCGGTGACGCCGTTGATGACCTGCATTTTGATGCCGCCCACCGCGCCGCCGATGACGGGCTTTCTTTTCCAGAGCGCTTCGGCCACGGTCAGACCGAACCCTTCGCGAATGGACTTCTGAATCACGATGGTCGACGCGCGCACGAGGGCGTTAATCTCCAGGTCGCTGAACGGGGGCAACAGGAGCACGTGAATGTCGGGATCTCCCGCTGCCGCTTCCTGCACTTCGCGCAGCACTTGCTCGCCTTCGGGATCGTCCGTGGCGCCGCCGCCGGCCAAAACCAGCTGGCAGTTCGATCGTTTCTTCACCAGGCGATATGCATCGATCACGCCCAGGGGGTCTTTTAAGCGGTCGAAGCGCGAGATCTGAACCAGCAGCGGACGTCTGGGATCAAGCCGATACTTGTCCAGCACCTGCTCCACGCATGCCCGATCCAACGGTTTGTTCTTGTCGCTCAGAGGATCGATGGACGGAGCGACGCGAAACTGCGGAATGGGCAATTGTTGGGCGAACTCCGGCATCGAAAAGATGGCGGCGTCGTAGCGCTCCACGTATTCCCGCAGGAAATTCCACACGTTCGTCTGGGGCGCCGAGACGTCGATGTGGCAACGCCACACCCAGCGGCGGCCCCCTTCCGACTTCCGCAGAACCAATCCGGCGGGTTGCGGGTCGTGGACAAAGATCACGTCGCCGGTAAGGTTCGTCTCTCGAAAGTTCATTTCCGTGTTGGCGCGAAAGATCTCGAACATTGCAGGAGAGATTTCTTCCGGCTTTCCATGGAGCGCGTTGTGGAAGGCCTTGGTGACGTTGAAGTACGCCTGGTCACCCTTGATCACGTCCCATTTGGTATCGATGCACAGCTCGCGCAGCAGCGGCACGAGGCGGGTCAGGATCTCTGCCACGCCGCCGCCGACCGCCGTCGAATTGATGTGTTGCATGGTACGGCCGCGCACCCGCTCCGCCAGAACCCGCAACTCGTCGATGACGCCGGGTCCGACAACTTCCTGATAATCCTGCAACGTGGCTGACATGGTTACTTTCTCTGATGCCGGCGACCCAGCTTGACGATCTCCACCTTCAATTCGTCCAACGTCATTTGGTAGGGGTTCAGGCGGTCAATCCTGCGGGCCAGTCGGTCTTCGCCCCAGGCCGCCAGCCAGTGGGAAAAATCGTTCGTCGGCTTTTCAAGGCGGAGCCGGGCCTCGAAAAAGTGAAAGTGCAGACAGGCTGTGCTGACCTGCCCCACCTGGGCAAACAGCTGAGGTACGTCGTGCGCTACCAGCCCGGTCGGCATGATGATGCTCTTGGCCTCGCAGAAATGAAACTCGTCTCCCGGCGGGCACTCGCGCCATCGATCCCCGCCGCCTTCCAGATAGCCCCGTATCACCGCGATCAGCCGCTCCCGAAGCTGGCGAATGGAAGTCATGGCGAGCAGGTCGATTGCGGCCAACCCCTCGGCCAGACGCTCCTCCTGCAAGGCCTGCGAGGTCCAGTGAGCGAAATCGTTATGAAATGTAGGCTTTTCGAAATGGTGCGCGAGGTAGAGATAGTGCGTGTGGTAGAAAATCGAGGAGCCGGAGACTTCATTGAGGTGACGGAGCAGCTCTGGGAGATTACTGGCCTTGCGTCCCGTGAGGACGACCAGCGGGCTCTCCGTGAAGAAGAGAAACGGCTGTCCGAGTGTATCGGGTTCCATCGGCAATCGTCCGTCTTACGGATTGTCAGAAACTCTGCGCCGCAAGGTTGCTGCCATTCCTTAATCCTTCCGAGCCGCTTCGTATGGTGTAGTACGTTCCACCTCGACGGCTTTGGCCCTTATGTCGTCACGGCCAGCCACTCGAGGAACCTGTGAACCGCCGCGGGATCAGGCACGTAGTATCGTGCAAGTGTGGCCGACGGATCCCCCACCTTGACGGTAATCGCGTCTGGTAACACCCCGAAGGCGTCTTCATCCGTTGAATCGTCGCCCACGTAGATGGATAGAACTTCCTCCCTGAAATCGAGGTGGCTATTGATCCAGTGCACCGCCATACCTTTGTGCCACTGTGTCCGCGGCACGATCTCGAACACCTTCTTCCCCGAATTGACGCGCACGTGGGCAGAAGCGGAAGCCACCATCGAGCGCACGGCGAGCTCCACCTTGGTCAGATCGGCCTCGGACGCCTGGCGGTAGTGAACGCTGGCGGTATACCCCTTGTACTCCACCAGGGCCCCGGGGACGGACTCGAGTTCTTCAGCCAGATCTTCCGAGATTCTCCCGACGATCTCCCGATTTGCAACCGCCCCAGAGGCAACGAAGCGGAGTCGACGGCCGAAGATCTCAAGGCCGTGGTTCCCGGCATAAATCAGGCCGTCCAGGCGAATTCGCGCGTAGAGGTCTTCGATGGCTCGGCCGCTGATGACAGCAGGTACAATGCGGTTGGTGCGGGCAATGCGGTCCAGGGTTTCCCGAGTCTGCTCGTCCAGGCGCGCTTCATCGGGTACGGAAGCGAGCCAGGACAGGGTGCCGTCGAAGTCCAGGAACAGAGAGACGCGGGGGGCTTCCTTGATCCGTTGCTCGATGGAAGGGAATGCCTGGATGAGAGGCTCGGCCATCGATCTCACCTGGCGGCGGCCCGATTCGCCATTACCGCCCGAACCGGCCGTCCCGGTTTCGCGGCCGGCCCGTCCGAGGCTCCCGCCGCTGGCTCCAGCCGGACTTTCGCGAGTTCAGCGATGAGGTTGCCGGCCCAGCGGTAGACATTGTGCTCTTGGACTACAGCACGCATCCGCCGCATTCGTTCACTTCTCTGCCCCACCGGCATGGTCAACGCCGTGTGGATGGCGTCCGCCAACTCGTCGGTGTCGTACGGGTTGACGGCCAATGCGTCCGCCAGTTCGTGGCTGGCTCCCGTGAAGCGGCTCAAAATCAAAACCCCGCGCTCATCATCGCGCGCCGCAATGTATTCCTTGGCAACCAGATTCATCCCGTCGTGCAACGAAGTCACCAGGCAGAAGTCGGCGGCGCGGTAGTATCGCCGGACCTCCTCATGGCTGTGATGGCGTTCGAGGAACACGATCGGCTTCCAGGAACCGCTCCGGAAGCGGCGGTTGATTCGTTCCGCTTCCTGTTGGACCTCGGTCATCAGGTCCTGATAGCGCTTAATGTGAGTCCGGCTGGGTGCGCCGATCTGAAGGAAGGTGAGCTTTCCTTGATACTCCGGATACCGGTCGAGCAGCCGCTCGATCCCGCGGAAACGCTCCGGAATTCCTTTGGTGTAGTCGACACGATCCACGCCCAGCCCTATCCATGAGGCCTCGATTCCCAGTTCGCGCAGCAGGTCGGCCCGGTCCAGAAAGGAAGATTCACTCGGCGCGGCGCCATCCGCGCCGAAGGCCACGCTGATCGGAAATGGCCGGACCGCGGTCAAGCCGCCTTGGCGGTTGACGGTGAAGTGTCCCCAATCGATGCGCGACTCCAGAGCGCGGTCGACTGTCTCCAGGAAGTTGTTGCAGTGAGCCTGAATATGGAACCCAATCAAGTCCGCCCCAAGCATGCCGTCCAGCAACTCGCGCTGCCATGGACAAATGCCGAAGGCTTCGGGATTCGGCCAGGGGATGTGCCAGAAAATGGCCACGCGCGCATCGGGCCGCTTCTCTTTGATCATCCGCGGCAGCAGCGCGAAGTGGTAGTCCTGAGCTAGCACCAGCGGGTTTTTGTCGTTCTTCATCTCATCGAGAAGCGCGCACGCGAATTTCTGGTTGACGGCCCGGTAGTGCTCCCAGTCCTGCGCCCGGAAGGCGGGCCGTGTGTGCGCGATGTGACACAGAGGCCAGAGCCCTTCGTTCGCGAAACCGAAGTAGAATCCCTCTTCCTCTTCCGGGGTGAGCCACACCCGGCGAAGCGTGTATTGCGGATGGTCCGGCGGAACCCGGAGCCGCCCGGATTCGTCAGCGGTCTCGCGGTCCGCTGGTCCGGTGCCCTGAGCGATCCAGATTCCGTCGCAAGCCCGGAGGACGGGTTCGAGCGCCGTCACCAGACCGCTGGGCGGAACAGTCCACGTCACCGAGCCGCCTTTGTATCCGTGTTCGTAAGGTTCACGGTTGGAGACCGCAAACAAGCGGCTCCCGTCCAATTTCGTCTGAACCGAGATTCGCAGCATCTCGGGAGTCCAGATCGATTGGGCGGTGTCTCGCAGGCGCGCTTCTTCCTGAGCGGCCGCGCGTGCCGTATTCAAACTCGTAGCGAGGCGGGTCACTTCGCTCGCCAGCGGCTGAAAGATCTCCTCGTTGGGAAGCTCCCCTCCCGGAGGAATGTTGCCTGAATGAAGATCCCGCAACCATTGCGTCATGCGGTGTAAGGGCCGTCCCAGACTCCAGCGAACAATCAGCAGTGTGATGCCGACGATCAGAAACGTCTGCGCAACGCTGGTAAAGGCGTGGCGCCAAATGGGGGCGGCCGTGAACGCGACATTGTGATAGACCGCGACCGCTCCGATCAGAATGCCCGCGGAGCTGACCGGCAGCGCCAGAATGTGCATCGGCGTAAAGGCCGCGGCGAAAAACTCGCCCCGAACCCGGCCCGTCTGCAGGGCTTTTTTCACGGCCGCCGGTGCTTCGGGCACGCTGGTCAGACCCGAGGTGACGGCGAGTTGGCGACCCTCGGCATCGTAAAGCCCCACGCCCGCCAAGCGCTCGTGGTTCTCGAATTGGTCGACGAATGCCTGTTGATCCCGTACGGAGCCTCCCCGCAGCACCTGTTGGGCCGGCCGCTGTTGGCTTTCGGCCAAGACCAGCGCCTGCCTCTGAACGTCGTCTCTGAGCGTATGGATCTCTCCGACGGTCTGGTAGGCGGCAAAGATCAGGGACACCCCGGCCACCCCACCAAACAGGGAAAACAATAGACGGCGGTTCAAGTGCATCAATTCTCCCTAGACGTCCCACATTGGGCCCGAGCAACGAGAGTGAATCTCAACGGGTTCAGCCTTTCGTTAATGCAATGTTGATGCCAGGCGCGAGATCGGCGGCGGAGCCTTCTGTAGCGTGGAAGTTATTCTAGAGTGCGTGATACGTGCAAATGCCCTTCCCGGCAAATTTTCCCGCGACTGCTGATTGAATGGGTGATGATGATCACCACGGGGCGCGCCCGGGCGGAACCCGAGATCGCTTAAGCGGCCACGTTTCGCCCCCTGAAAGGCGTTCCCTTCCGGTTGCCGCGAGCCGCAAGCGCTGGGCTCTCGGTTCCCGCGGCGTCCACCAGGCCAGCCGGCACGGTTCCCGGCGCCTCCGACAGTTGGGACATGACGTACGTCGGCAGATCTTCTCCCTCTTTCGTAAAGACCATCTGGCGCGCACATTCATCGAAGTCGACCGCGATCCAGTCGCCCTCGCGAACTTGGCGAGTCGCAATCAGGTTCGAAAGCGGACGCACCAGAGAACAGTCGATCGCCCGCTTGAGGGGACGGGCTCCATATCTCGTGTCCGTACCCTCCACCAACAGATGGCTCTTCGCGGCTTCGGTCAGCGCAATCGCAAAGGGCGCCGCGGGCGAAGAGTTGAGGATTTGCTGTTGCAGCCGCCGCAGCTCGATTTCCAAGATCGCGCGCAGTTCCACCTCACCCAAAGGATTGAACACCACGATCTTATCGAGGCGGTTCAGGAATTCCGGGTTGAATCTCCGCCGCACCGCGTCGAGTCCGGCCTCCGAAATCCGCGCGGAATTCACGCCGGCCCCATCGCTTGTGTCATAGAGTTTCTCCAATTCGGAGGCCGCAAAACCGAATCTCGGTCTCCGGATCGCATCCATTTCGGCGGCGCCCAGATTACTGGTCATGAAGATCAGCGCCCTGGAGAAATCCACTCGCCGATTGTCGCCCAGCGTCAGAGTCGCCTTGTCCAGAATGCCGAGAAGCAAATTCCAAAGCGCATCGCTCGCTTTCTCCACTTCGTCGAACAGCACGAAACTGAGTCCTGCTGTCCCACTGCGGTGCCGGTCGAGCGCTTCCTGGCTGAGGACTGGGTGAGTTTCCCGATGCCCCAGATACCCCGGGGGTGAACCGATCAGCTTGGCGATTTCATGGCTGTGCTGGAATTCCGCGCAGTCAATCTTAACCATGGCGTGCGCGTCGCCCGCCAGAAACTCCGCCGTAGCCTCCACCATCCTGGTTTTACCGGAACCTGTCGGCCCCAGAAAAAGGAAGTTGCCGGTGGGCCGGCCTGGTCGGTTCATGCCCGCTAAGAACATCTGGTAGACACTGACAATCTGATCGATCGCTTCACCCTGGCCCACGACCTGTTTCTGAAGGGCCATGTGCAGTTTCGCGGCTTCATGGCCAGTCTGAGTGGGATCCAGTTTTGTCTTCAGGCGCACCATAACAGCTCCCTCCTGTCTCGTAAACGCCCTACTTGCTCACAAACGCAGACAAGCACGGGGCCTGCCAATGTACGATTGTTCCATTCCCTTGCCGTCGCAGGGTTTGGGAGTGGGCAATTCCTGACACGGGTGGATGGAGTGCGATCGAGGCCCACGTAATTCTTACCGATCCCCGTCATCGCAACGCTGACTCCACATCGGGGAAGTCATTGGTAGCGAGGGGGCGGGCGTTTGGTCCTTTGCTTGCGAATGTCCGCTACATACAGGTAAAGCTTACGTGAAGGCAAGGCTGTGCTGCGTGCCGGTGCTGCTGCTTTTGTTTGGTTGCACCCGGCACCATAAGGTCGACACTACCAGCGCGGACCGCACCGCGCAGACGCGGACAGCGGCTTCGCAGGCCAGCGTCGTCCCCGCTTCCCACGTGCTGGACGATGTCCCTCCAGCCATTCAGGAAGCTGTCTCGCCGGATCCAGAACGGCCCTCGCCGTTCCCCGAACTTCGGGAGTCCGGCCATGAGTTAGTTTCCCCGAAGGTGCCGGCGCCACCCATCTCAGCGAGCCGATCGGCGTCTCCCTCGGACGGCCGTCCGAAGCCGTTTCAGCTTCCTTCGCCAGCACCGTCTCAGGATCATACGGGTCTGCAGACGATTCGGGAATTGCCGCCGGCGCCCGCGCTTGCGCCAATTGCGGAGAGTCGCGGATCCGGCGTTCCAGGCACGCAGAAGCCGTGTTGCGTCGCTAGCGCGGTCTACGAGACGGTCAGACCGCCCCGTTTCCAGCGGTTCATCGAGAAGGTCCCCGGAATCCGAAGACTCCAGCGGAACAACGAGGTTGGCGCCGGGTTCTTGCCGCCCCATCCGCTGCACGAGAATACCTTTACCTTGCCTCCCGGCACGAGCCCCCAAGCGTTCCAACGGCACCACGTCGACTTGAAAGCCAGCATCGATGAAGCGGGCAGCGTGACTCGTGTGGAACTCTTGTCGCCAAAGGACGAAGAACTCCTGACTCTGGCCGTCTTTGCCGCCAACGGCTGGAAGTTCGTGCCAGCTCGGCTGAACGATCAGGCGGTTTCCAGCCAAATCATCATTCATTTCTGGTTTGAAGATCGCTAGGAATTCCGGATGCCGGATCAACTTGCAGTTGGCCTTCCATTGCCTTTCAGTCTATCCTCATATGATGCGGGCCTCGAAGGGCAGTGAAGAGGAGACCGACGGTCCCCGCGTCGACCCGTGGTCTTCCGACAGCACGATCAGCGAGTTCCTCCTGCGGGCCTGCCACGATCTGCGGACGCCTCTTCGCGCCATCCTGGCCCATGCCGAACTGCTTGTGAGGAACTCCGCGGCTCCGCGGGATGGCGACTTCGAAACCCAGTTGAACTTCATTGTAGAAGGAGCGCGCAGAATCGATTTGCTGGCGGAAGGCCTAACTAGCTATTCGATTGCCTTGCGGATTGAAGGAAGCTCTTTTCGGCCGGCCCCCATGGACGTCCTGCTACGCTCCGCATTGGCAAGAATCGCCAAGGAAGTGCGGGAAAACGACGCCGAGGTGACTCACGACGGCCTTCCTCGCGTCACTGGCGATCCGGAACGGCTTGCGCAAGTTTTCGAGAACCTCCTGCTCAATGCCGTTCGTCACCGTGGGGCGGCCGCGCCTCGGGTTCACATCGCCGCGGAAAAACAGCCCTCGGCCTGGCTGTTTACGGTGCGAGACAATGGGCCCGGCGTGGAAGCTGCTTATTTGGAACGAATATTCAAGCCGTTCGAGCGGCTGCATGCCAAAGGATCCGCGGCTCCCGGGCTGGGCCTTGCGGTCAGCCGGGAAATCATCCGGAAACACGGGGGGCAACTCTGGGTCGAATCCGAGGTTGGAAGCGGGTCCTCGTTTCGGTTCACGATTCCCGCGGCCGATTAATCCCCCGCGACCAACTCCTGATCGTCCTCCGGGGCTTCCGCGCCTTTTTCCTCGCGGTACAGGCGGAGCTTATTGTACAAGGTGTGAAGGCTGATCCCCAGAATCTCGGCAGCCCTTCTCCGGTTGTTGTTGGTATGTTTGAGGGCCAGGTGAATGTAGGCCTCTTCCACCTCCCTCATCGGAACTCCGACTTGAACCTGGAGCAGTCCGTCCGGCTGAGATATCGGCGCAACAACGGGTTGGGGGCCCAGGGAGCTGGGAAGGTGCCGGATCTGGATCTCTCCCTCCGCAGCCAAAATGACCGCCCGCTCAATCACATTCCGCAGTTCCCGGACGTTGCCCGGCCACGAGTGAGCCTCGAATTGCCGCAGCACATCCTGGCTCAAGTGCGTGACGCGGCAGCCATGTTTCTTGTTGAGATCGCGGATCAGCGCGGTTCCAATGGGTACTATGTCTTGCTTCCGGTCGCGAAGAGCAGGGAGCGAAAGGTGGAACACGTTCAACCGGTAGTACAGATCTTCACGAAGCAACTTATCCCGGATGGCTTTCTCTGGAGAATGGTTGGTGGCAGCCAGTACGCGAACCGCGATGGGGATGTCTCGGGAGCCGCCGAGCCGCCAGACTTTCGACTCTTCGATCACTCGGAGCAGTTTGGCTTGGGTGCCGACCGCCATCTCTCCAATCTCGTCGAGCAAAAGGGTTCCATTCTGAGCGCGCTCGAAGCACCCGGCTCTTCTCTCCAGCGCGCCCGTAAATGCCCCCTTCTCATGACCGAAAAGCTCGCTTTCGATCAGGCTCTCCGGCAAAGCGGCGCAGTTCACGGCCACGAACCCGCCTGCGCTGCGAGGGCTCAACCGGTGAATCGCTCGGGCCACCAGTTCCTTCCCCGTTCCGCTTTCTCCAGTGATAAATACGGAGGCCGACGTCGGCGCGACCTGCCGGATGAGAGAAAAGATCTCCTGCATCGCGGGAGATTCGCCAACCAGCTCCCCCAGGACGCCCTGATAGCTGAGCTGCCGGTTCAGCAGTTCGGTCTCGGCGACCAGGTTGTTTTGTTGAATCGCCCGCTCCAGTAGCGCGCTCAAAACATCGGACTGAACGGGCTTCTCCAGAAACCAAAAGGCCTTCAGGTCGTGGACAATCGAAATCGCCCGCTCGATGCTTCCGAACCCGGTCAGCACGATGGTGGGAGTCCGATCGCCTCGAGCGGCCAACTCCTTGAGCAGTTCGACCCCGTCTTTACAGGGCATGACCAGATCGGTCAAAATCGCGCTTGGGGAAAACGACTCCAGAACGGCGAGGGCCTCTCGTCCGTCCGCCGCTGTCGCGACCTCAAAACCCAGCGAACTCACCATCTCCGCCAGGTCGGACCTTTGGACCGCCTCGTCGTCGACAATCAATACGCGCGCCGATGCTCCCGGATTGTTCACCTCCGGCCATTCTACCGTTCCGGCAGAGTCGAGTCGACCGGGCGGGAGATCGCTCCGGCCGAGACTACCAAGCTCCCTTAGCATAGGGGTGCTGCCGTTTCCGGGTGCGGGTGGCTTTACCAACCCGGTCCAGCAGGTCCGCGGTTTGGATGGGCTTGTCCAAAAGATGCGTTCCCGTGGCCGGCATGTTGTAAAACCTACTCACTTCGGCCCCCGCGTGGCCGGATACAAAGAGAACCTTGAGATTGGGGTCGGTTCGAAAGACGGCCCTCGCCAGTTCGTACCCATTGTGTCTGGGAAGCGCGATCGCGGTCAGGAGCAGGTCGACCTTCCCCAGGTTCTGTTGGTGGACCTGCAAGCCCTCAGAGTAATCTGCAGCCTCCAAAACCGTGTAGCCATCTTCTTCCAGAGCGCGGCGGATGGTTTCGCGGTCTCGCTTCTGGTCATCCACCAGCAGTATCGTTCGCTTGCGTCTCTTCCTGGACATAAGGTTTGGGACTTCCTCGTCCTCAGCGCTGGCTGGAAAAACCAAAGGAACATGAGCAATGGAGGCTACCAACACGAGATGTCCAGTCACTCTGATCACCGACTCAGGTCAAACAATGGCGAATGGCCGGGAGTCACCGCCAAAGGGCAGCGTAAATGAGATCGTCGTGCCGCGCCCGACCTCCGATTCAACCCAGATCCGGCCGTGATGACGCTCGATCACCCTTCGGGCGACCGCCAGCCCCACACCAGCACCTGGATAAGCCTCAGGGTGAACCCTCGTAAACACGCCAAAAATTCGTTCGTAGTTTTTGGAAGCAATTCCGAGGCCGTTGTCGCTCACGGACAACACCCATTTGTCCTCTTGCTCCACCGCCGAAACGTGGATCGTGGGTTTGTCCTGACGACGGAACTTGATCGAGTTCTCGATCAAGCTGGTAAACACGAAGCTGATCTGGGTGGGATCGCAGTACAGCTCGGGTAAGGGGCCATGGGTAACCAGAGCATTGTGCTCGTCGATCGCCCGCTGAATCGAACAAACGGAGGCGGCAAGCAGCTCTTCCCCGTCGCAGTAACGCGAAGGACTGGACGATCCAGCCATCTCTAGATACCTGTACAGTCCGGCCAGCAGGTTCTGGAGACGATTGGTTGAGCTTTCGATGTACCCGAACAGGGTCTCGGCATCGTTACCGAGCCGCCCTTGATAACGTTTGAGAAGTAGGCCAACCGTGGCGGAAACCTGGTTGATGGGGCCAGCGAGATCATGTAGTGAATGCGAGCTGAGCGGCACGGTGCAATCTTCAGCGGGTGCCTTCTCGATGGTCGCAGTTTCGGGCTCCCGGCCGGGAACCACGATCAATTCTATGGAGTTCGGTTCCATTTTCCAATCCTTCACTGGACGCTATTCCTCGGGGCTCTGGTTACCGCGGTCGGCAGTAACATGCGGAAATGGGTGCCCGAGCCGGCCGCGCTGTTCACCTGAATGGCTCCTCGGTTGCTCCGCACAAAACCTTGCACTCCGGCAAGACCGAGACCTCGTCCCACCGCCTTCGTGGTGAAAAAGGGGTCGAACATTCGCTTCTGGGTTTCCTCATCCATGCCGCAGCCTGTGTCCCGCACTTCCACGCCCACATACTGGCCGGCTGCCAGCGCCGGCGTCCCGAACCCGCCGCGCCGCTCCGCTTCCGAGTCGATCTCGACCACTTCGGCACTCACCTGAATCACGCCGGGTTTCCCGTCCAGCGCTTCCACCGCGTTCTGCAGCAGATCGGTGATGACTTGCCGCATCTGCGCCAAGTCGGTCTCCACCGCTGGAAGGTCCCGCCCGATCTCGAGTTCGAGCTGAATGCCCGATGGCAATGAGGAACGGACTGCTTCGCAGGTTTGTCGAACCAGTTGACTGACGTCGATCCGCTCGATAAAGAGATTGGATTTTCCGGCGTATGCCAGGATTTGACGCGTGAGTTGGGCGGCCCGCTCTCCGGCGTTCACCACGCGGCGGAGCATCGGCTGGATCGGATGGTTGGGAGCCACGGCATCGCTGGCAAAACTCGTGCCGCCCAGAATCACCACCAGAAGGTTATTGAAATCATGGGCAATCCCACCTGCCAGGCGTCCGATACTTTCCAGCTTCTGTTTCTGCAGGTCCAAGATTTCCGACCGCTTCTGATCCTCAATTTCAGTGCAGGTGCCGAGCCATTGCGGCGCCCGGCCATCGTCCCTAAGGGCAACAGCCCGCACCAGATGCCATCGGTACTCCCCGTCGCTGGCTCGTCGAAGGCGGTGCTCGATTTCGAAGACAGAGCCCGACTCGACGGCTTGCTTCCAAGCGCCCGAGGTCTTGTCCAGGTCCTCGGGGTGAACCAAACCGTCCCACCCCAACTTGCTCTCCCCTCCCGGACTGAAACCGGTGTAGTCCAGCCACCGGCGATTGGCGTATGCAATCGAACCTTGGGAGTCCGCAGTCCAGACCATCTGGGGCATGGCTTCCAGCAGAACCTGATAGCGACGGACGCTCCTCTCCAAGGCAGCGCGCTGGTCTTCGATCTGCCTTTGCATCCGGAACTTTTCAATGGCGTTCTCGACTGCGCGGCAGAGCCATTCGCCCGCGGCCTGCCGCTTCGGGAGATAGTCCATCACCCCGGCCTTCATCGCTTGGACTGCCAGTGCCTCTCCGCCGTAGGCCGTCAGCATCACCACCGGAAACGGATGGCGTGCCGGTGGTCTTTTGAGACGGTTCACGACCTCCAGACCGTCCATGTCGGGCAGATTGTAGTCCAAAAGAATGCAGTCCGGGCGCCAAGCCTCGGCACTCTCAATGCCCGCGGCCCCGGAGTCCGACTCCTCAAACTCGAATCGATGGCCGGGTGACATACCCAGGGACTGTCGATAGATTGCGCGGTCGGTCCGGTCGTCGTCTATGATGAGGATTCGCACCTGCACCCCGGGAACAATAGGCTGTCTCGCCCAGGGCAGGTGTATGGCCAATGTCTTCCCGTCCATCCAGCCCCTCGGTAAGGTATGATTTCTAGCCGATTGCCGACCGGCCGGAATGGACAAGAACGTGCATAATGCCAAAACCTCGTAATTCTGCATACAGTTTCCGGCTGCATAGAAGGAAAAAAGTCCTTTCAGCGCAGTCTTACAAGCTGCGGGATGGGTTTAGGTTTCGTTACGGTTCGAGGTCCGGAATCGAAATTTTGCATGCCGATGCAAGAATTGCATCTTGGTCGGGCTCGGAAGTTGCGGGTGGACTTGCCGTCAGACGGGCGCCGCCGGACGCAAAGAGGTGAAGTAAAGAGCATGCGCAAGATCCTTTTGGCGGAAGACAATCCAGCGGATGTTTACCTGATCCGCGAGGCGCTCCGGGAGTATGGGGTCAACCTCCCGATTCGCGTCGCATCCGACGGAAAACTGGTGATGGAACTCATTGCCGGAGGAGAGTCTTCCTTCAATGCGGAGGAGTTTGCCTTGATCATCCTCGACTTGAACCTTCCACTCCACGATGGAACGGAGATCTTGGAACGACTGCGGGTAACGGATTCGCTGGCCGGGGTGCCGGTCGTGGTTTTGACCTCGTCGGACTCGCCTCGGGACCGAGTCATTGCCCGCGAACTGGGCGCTGCCTGCTACCTGCGAAAGCCATCTGATTTGAGCCAGTTTCTCAGCCTTGGCGCCGTCTTTCGAGACCTCTTGGCGTCCTCCCTACCATCTCCGAAAGCCGACCGTTCTGAAGGAGTTCCGCAATGAAGCCTGAAGCCGTAACCGACGTACTCGACGCCCGGACTCTGCTGAATACGCTCGTCGCCTTCCGAGACGGCGACTTTTCGGTGCGCCTGCCCGTCGATCAGACCGGCATCGCCGGAAAGATCGCCGACACGCTCAACGACATTTTCAAGCTCAATCAGAGCATGGCGGATGAATTCGAGCGGATCAGCAGCGCGGTGGGCAAAGAAGGCAAGATCAACCAGCGCGCCAGTTTGGGGTTGGCTTCCGGGGGATGGGCGGAGTGTCTGGAATCCGTCAACGGCTTGATCGGAGACCTGGTACAGCCATCCACGGAGGTTGCCCGCGTGATTGGCTCGGTGGCCAAGGGCGACCTATCACAAACCATGGCCCTGGAAGTAGACGGCCGCCTGCTGAAAGGCGAGTTTCTGCACACCGCCCGGGTGGTGAACATCATGGTGGCGCAGCTCAATAGCTTCGCATCGGAAGTGACACGCGTGGCGCGCGAAGTCGGGACCGAAGGCAAGCTGGGCGGGCAGGCCGTGGTGAAGGGTGTGGGCGGCGTCTGGAAGGACCTGACGGACAGCGTCAATTTCATGGCGGGCAACTTAACTGCCCAGGTGCGCAACATCGCCGAGGTGACGACAGCCGTGGCCAACGGCGACCTTTCGCGAAAGATCACGGTGGATGTTCAGGGCGAAATCCTGGAGCTGAAGAACACTATTAATACCATGGTGGATCAGCTGGGCTCCTTTGCCTCGGAAGTGACGCGCGTGGCCCGCGAGGTGGGCACCGAAGGCGCGTTAGGCGGGCAGGCGGAGGTAAAGGGTGTCGGCGGCGTCTGGAAGGATCTGACCGTCAGCGTGAATTCCATGGCCGGCAATTTGACCGCCCAAGTGCGCAACATCGCTGAAGTGACGACGGCCGTGGCCAACGGCGACCTTTCCCGCAAAATCACGGTGGACGTGCGCGGAGAAATCCTGGAACTGAAGAATACGATCAACACCATGGTGGATCAGCTCAACGCATTCGCCTCGGAGGTCACGCGCGTCGCGCGCGAGGTCGGTACCGAAGGGATTCTCGGAGGCCAGGCGGATGTCCGCGGTGTCGCCGGCACCTGGAAGGACTTGACTGATAGCGTGAACTCCATGGCGGGCAACTTGACCGGGCAAGTCCGCAACATCGCTGAAGTCACCACCGCGGTGGCCAACGGGGATCTGTCGCGAAAAATTACGGTTGCGGTGCGGGGCGAAATCCTGGAGTTGAAAAACACCATCAACACGATGGTCGACCAATTGGGGTCATTCGCGTCGGAAGTGACGCGCGTGGCGCGGGAGGTCGGCACCGATGGCAAACTGGGCGGCCAGGCCGAAGTGACCGGCGTGGCCGGCACTTGGAAAGACCTGACGGAGAGTGTCAACTTCATGGCGGGCAATCTGACCAACCAGGTGCGCAACATTGCCGGCGTAACCACCGCGGTCGCCAGAGGCGACCTCTCGACTAAAATCACCGTGGACGCGCGTGGCGAGATTCTCGAGTTGAAGAATACGGTCAACACCATGGTTGACCAGCTCAATAGCTTCGCGTCGGAAGTGACGCGCGTGGCGCGCGAAGTCGGAACGGAAGGCAAATTGGGCGGGCAAGCTCAGGTCAAGGGCGTGGGCGGCGTGTGGAAGGATCTCACGGACAGCGTCAATTCGATGGCCGGCAACCTCACCGCTCAGGTCCGCAATATTGCGGAAGTCACCACCGCCGTGGCCAACGGCGACCTGTCCCGCAAGATTGCCGTCGACGTACAAGGCGAAATCCTGGAACTGAAAAACACCATCAACACCATGGTCGACCAGTTGAACGCTTTCGCATCCGAGGTGACGCGCGTGGCGCGCGAAGTCGGCACCGAAGGCGAATTGGGCGGGCAGGCCGAAGTCAAGGGAGTCGGGGGAGTCTGGAAGGACCTGACCGACAGCGTCAATTCAATGGCCGGCAATCTCACGGCCCAGGTCCGCAATATCGCGGAAGTGACCACCGCCGTGGCCAATGGCGATCTGTCCCGGAAGATCACGGTGGATGTCCGCGGCGAAATTCTCGAGCTGAAAAACACCATCAACACCATGGTTGACCAACTGAACGGCTTTGCCTCCGAGGTGACGCGCGTCGCGCGCGAAGTCGGAACGGAAGGCAAACTGGGCGGCCAAGCCGAGGTCAAAGATGTTGGAGGCACTTGGAAGGATCTCACCGATTCGGTGAACTCGATGGCCAGCAACCTGACCGGCCAGGTGCGCAACATTGCCGAAGTGACGACGGCCGTGGCGCGGGGTGACCTGCGCCGCAAAATCACGGTGGACGTGCGCGGCGAAATCCTGGAGCTGAAGAATACCATCAATACCATGGTCGATCAGCTCAGTTCGTTTGCGTCCGAAGTCACGCGCGTGGCGCGTGAAGTCGGAACGGAAGGCAAACTGGGCGGCCAAGCCGAGGTCCGGGGCGTTGCAGGCACGTGGAAGGATCTTACCGACAGCGTGAACTCGATGGCCGGCAACCTCACGGCCCAGGTGCGCAACATTGCCGAGGTGACCACCGCCGTGGCGCGAGGCGATCTGAGCCGCAAGATCACGGTGGATGTGCGCGGCGAAATTCTGGAGCTGAAAAACACCATCAACACGATGGTCGATCAGCTGAATGCCTTTGCCGGCGAAGTCACGCGCGTCGCCCGGGAGGTTGGCACCGAAGGCAAGCTCGGCGGCCAGGCGGATGTAAAGGGCGTAGGCGGCACGTGGAAGGACCTCACCGACAGTGTCAACTCCATGGCCGGCAACCTCACGGCTCAGGTGCGCAACATTGCCGAGGTGACCACCGCCGTGGCGCGAGGCGATCTGAGCCGCAAGATCACGGTGGATGTGCGCGGCGAAATTCTGGAGCTGAAGAATACCATCAACACCATGGTCGATCAGCTGAATGCTTTCGCCGGGGAAGTGACGCGCGTCGCCCGGGAGGTCGGCACCGAAGGCAAGCTCGGCGGCCAGGCCGACGTGCGCGGCGTGGCTGGAACCTGGAAGGATCTGACGGACTCGGTCAACTCCATGGCCAGCAACCTCACCAACCAGGTGCGCAATATCGCCGGTGTCACGACGGCGGTGGCGAAGGGCGACCTGACCACAAAGATCACGGTGGATGCGCGCGGCGAAATTCTGGAGCTGAAGAACACCATCAACATCATGGTGGACCAGCTGAGCTCATTCGCTTCCGAGGTGACCCGCGTGGCCCGTGAAGTTGGCACCGAAGGGAATTTGGGCGGTCAAGCCGACGTGCGCGGCGTTGCCGGAACCTGGAAGGACCTCACCGACAGCGTGAATTCGATGGCCGCCAACCTCACGATGCAAGTTCGCAACATCGCCGAAGTGACGACCGCGGTCGCCAAAGGCGATCTGTCGCGCAAGATCACCGTGGACGTGCGCGGCGAAATTCTGGAGTTGAAGAACACCATCAACACGATGGTGGATCAGTTGGGATCGTTTGCCGACGAGATTACTCGTGTGGCTCGCGAAGTGGGCACCGATGGAAAGCTCGGCGGCCAGGCTCAGGTGCGCGGTGTCGCCGGCATCTGGAAAGACCTCACCGATAGCGTCAATTCCATGGCCCGCAATCTCACGGCCCAGGTTCGAAACATCGCTCAGGTCACTACAGCTGTGGCCAATGGCGACTTGAGCCGGAAAATCACTCTCGACGTGCAGGGCGAAATTCTGGAGTTGAAGAACACCATTAACACCATGGTGGACCAGCTCAACAGCTTTGCTTCGGAGGTGACCCGCGTGGCTCGCGAAGTGGGCACCGACGGAAAGCTCGGCGGCCAGGCTCAGGTGCGCGGCGTGGGAGGCACCTGGAAGGACCTCACCGATAACGTGAACTTCATGGCCGCCAACCTCACCACCCAGGTCCGCGGAATCGCCAAGGTGGTCACCGACGTCGCCAACGGCAACCTGAAACGCAAGCTCGTGCTTGAGACCAAGGGTGAGATTGCGGAGCTGTCGGAAACCATCAACGGCATGATCGACACTCTGGCGGTGTTCGCAGACCAGGTCAGCAACGTCGCCCGTGAAGTCGGCATCGAAGGCAAACTGGGCGGTCAGGCGCTGGTGCCCGGCGCCGCGGGAATCTGGCGCGACCTTACCGATAACGTCAATCAGCTAGCCGCCAACCTGACCACCCAGGTGCGCGCGATCGCCGACGTGGCGACGGCCGTTACCAAGGGCGACCTGACCCGCTCGATCGCGGTGGAAGCCCTGGGTGAAGTCGCTGCCCTCAAAGACAACATTAATGAGATGATCGTGAATCTTGCCGAGACAACCCGCAAGAATACGGATCAAGACTGGTTGAAGACCAACATCGCTAAGTTCACCGGCATGATGCAAGGCCAGCGCGATCTGCTCACCGTTTCCAGGCTGCTCCTGTCCGAGCTGACCCCGTTGGTAGGGGCTCAACACGGCACCTTCTATATCACGGATTCCAGCGACGGCACGGAATCGTTGAAGCTGGTGGCAGCCTACGGCTCGGGCGACCTAAGCGTTCACGCGCAATTCCGGATGGGTCACGGACTGGTGGGCCAGTGCGGATTGGAGAAGCGCCGCATCCTGGTGACCGACGTGCCGAAAGATTATGTCAAGATCAGTTCCAGTCTGGGTGAAGGCACGCCGGTCAGCATCGTGGTGCTCCCGGTCCTCTTCGAAGGCGAAGCCCGCGCCGTCCTCGAACTCGCCTCGTTCCGCAACTTCACCGATGTGAACCTGGCTTTTCTCGATCAACTGACGCAGGGAATTGGCATCATGCTGAACACGATTGCCGCCACCATGCGTACTGAGCAGCTTCTGAAGCAGAGCCAGGCGCTGGCCGAACAGCTTCAGAAAACCAATGCTGAGCTGGAGGAAAAGGCGCATTTGCTGGCGGAGCAGAAGAACGAAGTGGAGACCAAGAACCGGGAGGTGGAGCAGGCCAAGGCCGCGCTGGAAGAGAAAGCGGAGCAGCTGTCGCTGACCTCGAAGTACAAGAGCGAGTTCCTGGCCAACATGAGCCACGAGCTGCGGACACCGTTGAACAACCTTCTCATCCTGGCGCAGATGCTCTCGGAAAACGCCGAGGGCACGTTAACGCAGAAGCAGGTAAAGTACGCTGACACGATCCACTCGTCGGGAACAGACCTGCTGGCCCTGATCAACGACATCCTGGACCTGAGCAAAATCGAATCGGGAAAGATGGACGTTCAAATTGGAGGCGTCCGCTTCACGGAAGTCCGGGATTTCTGTTTGCGGACATTCAAGCATGTCGCGGACGGAAAGGGGCTGGAATTCTCGATCGAACTCGCTGCCAATCTGCCGGCCGATACCATCATCACCGACGCCAAACGCCTGCAGCAGGTCCTCAAGAATCTCTTATCCAACGCGCTCAAGTTCACAGAACAAGGTTCGGTGCGGCTGCGGGTCGAACGGGCGCCCTCGGGTTGGAGCACCAATCACTCGGTGCTCCATCGCGCAAAATCGGTGATCGCGTTTTCGGTGACCGATTCGGGCATTGGGATCCAGCAGGACAAGCAGCGAATTATCTTCGAAGCGTTTCAGCAGGCCGACGGCACCACCAGCCGCAAGTACGGAGGAACCGGTCTCGGCCTGTCGATCAGCCGGGAGTTGACGCGCCTCCTGGGCGGCGAGATCCGGCTGCAGAGCGCTCCCGGCGCGGGGAGCACGTTCACCCTCTATCTTCCCCAGACCTATACGGCTCCAGTTTCCTTTGGGAAGACTGAACCGCAACAGAACGCACAAGGCGGCGATAGCCGTCCGATGCTCCTCCGAGAGGGCGGCGCCACCGGATCCAGCGGCCAGAACGTGGATATGATTCTTCCCGCACCGCTAGCCTCGCCGGCCGCTGTGGTCCATGACCTCGAGATCGACGATGATCGGAATTTGATCCAATCCGGCGATCCCGTCCTTTTGATTATCGAGGACGACGCCACGTTTGCCCGCATCCTCGTGGACCTCGCGCACGAACGAGGGCTCAAGGCCCTGGTCGCCCTTCGGGGAGGCGCGGCCCTCCCGCTCGCACGCGAGTTCAGCCCCGGCGCCATCACCCTGGATATCAATCTACCCGACATGGCCGGCTGGACCCTCCTTGACCGCCTCAAGCACGATCCCACCACGCGGCACATCCCGGTCCACGCCATCACCGGCGACGACAACCGTCGGCGCGGTCTGGCGCTGGGAGCCATGACCTATCTTGAAAAGTCGACAACCAAGGACAACTTGAACCTGGCCTTCGATACCATTCATCGATCCTTGCAGCCTCGCGTCAAGAAGTTGCTGATCGTTTCCGAAACCGATGCCCGCAGAGCTGAATGGCGCGAGTCGCTCGGGGGACACGATGTGGAAGCCATCGCGGTCGGCTCCGGGGGAGAGGCCCTGTCTGTGGTGCGGCAGCAATACCTGGACTGCATTGTGATCGATTCGCGGCTCTCGGATATTCCCGCAACGCAGTTGGTGGAAGAGATTCAAGCTCAGAGCAGTCCCCAAACCATCCCGATCGTTCTCTTCGGGAAACGGAATCCTGGCGCCGCTGTCGAGGCCGAAATCCAGAAACTGGCCCGGGCGGCGATCGTCCGGCGTGCGGAGTCGGCCGGCCAACTGCTTCTGGAAACCGTGCTCCTGTTGCACCGCGCCGAAGCCGATCTTTCCGAATCCCAAAGAGCGTCATTGGCCGCCATCCGCCGGAGCCCTGACGCTTCCTTGGCTAACAAGAAAGTGCTCGTCGTGGACGACGACGTCCGCAATATCTTCGCTTTGACCACCGTACTGGAACAGCATAACCTGCAAGTCGTCCATGCCGAGAACGGCCGCGCCGGCATCGAGTTGCTGCTGCGCACGCCGAACGTCGACGCCGTTCTGATGGACATCATGATGCCGGAGATGGACGGCTACGAAACCATGAAAGCGATTCGCCAAATCCCCGAGCTTCGCTTTCTTCCAATCATTGCCGTTACGGCCAAGGCCATGAAAGGCGACCGGGACAAGTGTATCGAAGCGGGAGCCTCGGACTACATTACCAAGCCTGTCGACCTGGACCAGTTGTTCTCCGTGTTGCGGGTTTGGCTCGCCAGCAGCGAGGAGTTTCTTCACACCGTGACGGTCGCGGGTTGAAATGAGTATGTCGGCGCCTCGAAACGGACTACTGGCCGCGCAGCCTACTTCCATGACGAAGAGGATGAAAATCCTGCTGGTCGACGACACGCCGGAAAACCTCGTCTCTCTGGAGGCGGCCCTCGATGGTTTGGGGGAAGAGTTGGTGCTGGCGCACTCCGGCAAGGAGGCTCTCCGCTATCTGTTGCAAGACGATTTTGCGGTCATCCTGCTGGACGTCCGAATGCCGGAAATCGACGGTTTCGAAACCGCCGAGTTGATCCGAAGCCGCCCCCGTTCCCGGCATGTCCCGATCCTGTTCCTGACAGGCTATCGGAACGAGGAACACCTGTTTCGTGGGTACGACTTGGGCGCCGTGGATTTCCTATTCAAACCCATCGTGCCCGAAGTGCTGCGTTCGAAGGTCAACGTTTTTGTGGACTTGAGCCGCAGCAACGCCAAGTTGAAGGAGCAGGCGGAGGCACTCCAGAACCAAGCTGTCATTCTTCAGAAGGCCGAGCAGAAGTTCCGTTCTCTCCTCGAGGCGGCTCCGGATGCGATGGTCATGTGCCGCGACGATGGCGAGATCGTCATGGTCAATTCGCAAACCGAAATCTTATTCCGCTGCGGACGCGACCAGTTGATTTCCAAGAATATCCGGACTTTGGTGCCTGACTGGGATTGTCGGCCGGGCGCCGAATGGGAAGAGGCTCGCCCCGCGGATCGCGGCGTGGAACTACATGCGGTCCGAGAGGGCGGGGCCGCCTTTCCGGTCGAAATCAGTTTCAGTCCCCTGCACACAGAGGAGGGGATTGTGGTGACGGCAGCGATTCGCGACATCAGCGGGCGTAAATTAGCCGAAGAGCAGATTCACAAGCTGAATATGAGCTTGGAGCAGCGCGTGCTGGAACGGACTGAGGCCCTGGTGCGTTCCAATGAGGAACTACAGCAGTTCGCCTACGTCGCCAGCCACGATTTACAGGAACCCCTGCGCACCGTGTCGATCTATGCCCAACTGCTGGCCAAGCGGTACCGGACGCAGCTGGATGGCGATGCCGATCAATTCATTCGTTTTATCGTCGAGGGCGCCGGCCGCATGGAGCGGCTGGTGCATGATTTGCTCGACTTCTCCCGGGTTGACGCCCGCGGGGCCGATTACTTTACCCGAACCAATTGCGGAGATGCCTTGGATGACGCCATCCAGAACATCCGTTCGTTGATCGACGAAAACGAAGCCGTCATTACGCGTGGGGACGCTCTACCCTGGGTTCTCGGCGATCCGGTTCAGCTAACCCGCCTCTTTCAGAACCTGCTGGTCAACTCCATTCGTTATCGCGCAGACCCAGCTCCCCGGATTCATGTGGCCGCGAGTCTTAAAGGCGCCGAGTGGCTCTTGTCGGTGCGGGACAATGGGATCGGAATCGCTCCCCAGTATGCCGAAAAGGTCTTCGGCATTTTTAAGTGCCTCCAGCCTGCCGATAAGTCCGTGGGAAGCGGAATGGGTTTGGCAATTTGCCGGAAGATCGTGAGCCGCCATGATGGGCGCATCTGGGTGGACTCGAATTCCGGGGAAGGCGCCACTTTCTATATTTCGTTGCCAAAGAGAGAGTGAGTCCCGGGTTTCCCAGTGCCCTCTTTTGGCATATGACGTGCTACTTCACGGGCGGACGATGAATCGATCCGAAAACCTGGAAGGAGAATACAATCCATGGTTGCGAGTGCAATGCCGTTAGCTGCAAAGGTTCCGCTGGAAGATCCCTTAATTCACTTGCGCTGTTCGACGGTCTTGGAATATCGGAGAGGCCGCACGATCTATAGCCGGGAGCAGCCTTCCGCTAGCGTTTACCTGGTGATCGCGGGAAAAGTCAAGGTCACGCGGTATTCCGCGGCGGGCCAGGAAGTCGTCCTGGACATTTATCAAGCCGATGACTTCTTCGGTGAAGCGGCCCTCCTTGGGGTCTGCCCCTCTTCCGAAGAGGCTACCGCGTTCGAAGACTCCCGGCTCATGGCCTGGACGGGCCCCGAAATCGAATCGCTCGCATCTCGGCAACCGCGCCTGGCGATCGCGCTGCTGCAAGTTTTGGCACGGCGGAATGTCGATTTGACATCTCGAGTCGAGAGCCTGGCCGTCGATAACATCAAGCGGCGTGTGGCGCGGACACTGATTCGCTTATCGGAGCGGATGGGGACACCGAGCCAGGATGGATCGGTCCAGATGATTCCCTTCACCCATGAGCTGCTCTCGCAGTATGTCGGAACTTCGCGTGAAGTCGTGACCCTTCACATGAACCAATTTCGGAAATTGGGTTTTCTTCGGTATTCCAGGAGGGGCATGACCGTCTGTCGGGATGCCTTCCAGGAGTGGATGCTCCAAAACCAGTAATCCGAAGACCGTTCCAGAAGTTCGCGTTCCCCGCAGCGTCTACGCCCAGGGACCGGCAACCGTCCCATCGGTTTCGTGAGTGTCTCAGCCCTCTTTGGCTGATTTGCCTTCCACCCCATCCCTCGGCCTTGGCTCGCACGCGGGCGGCGCGGATCGCCGCCTGAGTGGCCGGCCATCCGGCCTGTTCCCCAGGGGGCGTGTCCGCGCGAGCAGTCCGGGCGATTGATTTCGGCGACCGAATTGCCAGAGGGTCCAACATGTCTCAGACTATCTCACGGCAAGCCGAAGAGCATGCCACATCACGCCGTCTTCATCGCCGGTATCCGATCTGCGGATTCCGGGGCAAGGCGAAAAGGATTCCGGGGTGAACGTGAAAACGATTCCGGGGTGAAGGCGAACGGGATTCCGGGCTGAAGGCGAACAGTGATTCCGACGGGAAGGCGAACGGTTTTCGCCCGAGCCCGGAA
>JAIQFS010000045.1 GCA_020073145.1 Terriglobia bacterium | reverse complement strand
CTGACGCTCTCGCGCTCTTGCTGGATGTGCTCGGAGTTCCCCAGGCGGCAGTTGTTGCATTCTCCGCAGGCGGGCCTTCTGCGTTGCAGTTTGCGCTGCGTCACTCAGGTCGGTGCTGGGGCGTGGTCTTGATCTCAGCGCGTACACAGCGCCTGATCCGATTGCCACTGGGACTGCGGATCATGCACCCGGTGCTGGGTTCTTCGGATGCAGTGGGTTGGTTGTGGAGCGGACTGGCCGCACTCCTGCCACGCAGGATGGTGCCAAGAAGGAGGCTGGCGCTGGACGGGGCGCAAACGATGTTTTTTCTTTACAGTCTGCGCCGCACCGGCAGCTCCAATGACCTGTTTCAATTCGTTCATCTTCCTCAGTATCCGCTCTCGGAGATTCGCCAGCCGACTCTGGTGATTCACGGGACCGCTGACCGGGTCGCGAGCTGGTCGAATGCGGAATTCGCCGCGGGCACAATTCCCCATGCACAGTTGATTCGTATCCCGGAGGCGGGCCACGCCGTCTGGCTTACGGAACACCCCCGGTTGGCCCCCAAAATCCTGGAGTTCCTAAGGGCCCACGCGCCGTCCGGAGTCGCTGCCACAGACGCAGCTTGACTCGGGATTGTGCCGTGGAGAAACCTCCGTCCTCGTCGGGGTCAACTCGCCAACCGGAAATGCCGTGTGGTTTCACATTGCTGAATCACGCCCAACTCTTTCAAGTGCCCCGCAGTTCCGCCATCGGCGGCGATATGCGCCGCGGCCAATCTCTGGTGGTCTGGGCCATCGCCGAAGGCCGAAAGCCGCCCGCGCGGTCGATCTGTACCTGATGGCCGAAACCAAGCTGGCCTAACTACGCAGGCTTTTCTGGAACGCGTCCAGGCACAGCCGGTTGTCGTCGTCGGTTCCGGTCGAGACGCGCAGACACTGCGGCAGACCGAACGCGCGCAACGGCCGCACAATGATGCCTTGCGCCAGCAGCGCCTCACAGACGCGGGCCGCTTCCGATTCGGACGGCAGCACCGTCATCAGGAAGTTGGCTTCCGACGGCACCACGGTCACCCCGGCTTCCCGAAGTCCCTGCGCCAGGAACCGCAGGCCGCGTGCGTTGAGCTCGAGCGACCGGTGCAGAAATTCCGGATCGGCCAGCGCGGCGATTCCGGCTGCCTGCGCGGGCGTTGACGGCTCGAACGGCAGCTTGACCTTGAGCAGGTTGCGGATCAGTTCTTCGTGCGCGAAGCCGTAGCCGATACGCGCGCCCGCCAGGCCATAGACCTTCGAGAACGTCCGCAGCGTAATGACGTTGTCGTAGCGGTATTGCATCGAATCCGGGTAGCGCGGGTTGTCCTTGGCGTATTCGAAGTAGGCTTCGTCGAGGATGATCAGCACCCGCTCGGGAACGTGCTTGTAGAACTCATCGAACTGGTGCCGCGTAAAGATCGTGCCGGTGGGGTTGTTGGGATTCGCCAGGTAGATGATTTTGGTGTGAGCGTTGATGGCTTTCGCGAGCGCCGCCAAGTCGTAGTGCCAGTCGCGGTACGGCACCGTTCGATACGTCACGCCGCGCGAGCGCGCCAGCACCTGAAAGCCGATGAACGCAGCCTCCGTGGTGAGCACTTCGTCCTCATCGCCCAGAAACGTGCGGATGATGTTGGACATAATGCCTTCGGAGCCGCTGCCGGCGATGACGTTGTCCACCTTCAGTTCGAATGCGGCAGCCAGCACTTCGCGGAGGTCCAGCCCTCCGTTGGGATACAGGTTCAAGCCTGTGAGCGAGCGGGCCATCGCTTCGACCGCTTTGGGCGAAGCGCCTAGCGGGTTTTCATTGGAAGCGAGCTTGGCGATGCGCGTCAGTCCGTACTGCTTGCGGACCGACTCCAGCGTGCGCCCGGCCTCGTAAGGACGCAGGGATTCGATGTATGGCGGTACGAGGGGCACGCGATTCTATTTTACTTGTCGCGCCCGCATCCACTCCACCGTCTCCCGGATGCCCTCGTCGTACGGCGTCTTGTGCACGTCGCCCAGCTGCGCCAGCAGCTTGCTGTCGTCGAGAATCACCGGCGTCTCCTGCAGGTACAGCATCTCGGGCAGTTCGCGCATCAGCGGGTTGAACCAGCCGAGGAATTTCAGCATGCCGCGTCCGGCCGTGCGGTACTTGGGTGCCAGGCCGGCGGCGCGGTAGACGCGCGTGATGAAGTCGAGCGTATTGATGGCGCCCGGCCCTCCTAGATTCCAGGCTTCCCCGTAACACTCCGGGCGTGAAGCCACCTCGACGATCACCGGCCCGGTGTCGGGAACGAACACGAATTCGTGCGGCGTGTTCACGGGCCCGAGCCAGTTCGCGGCTTTGTTCGCCAGTGCGCCTTCAAAGATCAGGTTGGCCAGCGCCTGCGCCGCGCCTGGTCCGTAAAAATCGGGCAGGCGGACGATCGAGCCTTGAACCCGCCCGGCCCGGTGTGCTTCCATGACCAGGTCTTCCTGCTCCTTGCGGTACCGGCCCTTGCGGGTCTCCGGCTCGCGGGAGTGCGTCTCCGCCACGCGCGGCGTGCGCGGCACGCCGTAGCTATAGACGCTCGAGGCCAGCACCAGGCGCTCCACTCCCATGCTGGCCGCGGCCTCCAGCGTGGTGCGCATCAGCCTGGGATGCTGCGAATGCGAAGGATACGGCAGTCCGACGCAATAGAAAATGGTATCGACCCCTCGCGCCGCCGCCCCGGCCGAGCGCAAATCGCCCACATCGGCGTCGAAGATCTCCGCTTGCTCCAATCCGCCAAACGCCGTTTCCAGCCTGGATTTGGAGCGGCCCACCGCGCGGAAGGGAACCGCCCGCCGCTCGAGTTCCGCCGCCACGCACGACCCGATCGCACCCGCCGCTCCGAAGATCGCCGCCTTCCGCATGCCCACTGTTAGAATAAGGGGAAAATGATCCAAACGCTATTTGGCTCGGTTGAGCAAGAGCCATCCCTCCTGGAGAAACTCAAATCCGGCGTTCAAAAGACGCGCGCGGGACTGGTGAACGCGCTCGAAGATGCGCTTCAGGGGAAGAAGCAGATCGATGCCGATCTGCTCGAAGAGCTGGAATTCACCCTCATTTCCTCGGATATGGGCGTGCGCACCACCGAGGAGATTCTGCAACGGATCCACCAGCGCGTGGAACGCCACCAGTTGAACGACGCCGCCGAGCTGAAAGGCCTGATCCGCGAACAGTTGCTCGAAATCCTGCAGGCCAGCGAGCGGGCGCCCGCGCGGGTGGCCGAGCCGCCGGCCGTGGTGCTGGTGGTGGGAGTGAACGGTTCCGGCAAGACCACCACCATCGGCAAACTTGCCAACCGCTTCAAGAACGAACAGCGCACGGTGCTGTTGTGCGCCGCAGACACGTTTCGCGCGGCAGCCATTGAGCAGCTTGAAATCTGGGGCAAGCGCGCGGGCGCTCGCGTGGTTCGCCAGACTTCGGGCAGCGACCCGAGCGCCGTCATCTTCGACGCGCTGCAGGCGGCTCGCGCCGACAAAGTGGATTACGTCATCGTCGACACCGCCGGCCGTCTGCAGACCAAGGAGAACCTGATGGCGGAGTTGCAGAAGATGAGCCGCACCGCCAAAAAGGTGATTGCGGACGCGCCGCACGAGGTGCTGCTGGTGCTCGACGCCACTACCGGGCAAAACGGTCTGGAACAGGCGCGCAAGTTCACCGAGTCTTCGGGAGTCACCGGCATCGTGCTCACCAAGCTCGACGGCACGGCCAAGGGCGGCATCGTGGTGGCCATCGCGCGTGAGCTCAACCTGCCGATCCGCTACATTGGGGTGGGCGAGAAGGCGGACGACCTGCTGCCGTTCGACGCCGAAGCCTTTATTGAATCTCTGTTCGAAAAGTGAGCGCCGAACGCAAAGCCGACGTGGACGCCGCCTTCCTGCGCGAAGCGCTCGATCTGGCGCGCCAGGGCCGCGGGCTGGTCAGCCCCAATCCCCTGGTGGGCGCGGTGGTCGTGCGCGAGGGCAGGGTGACCGGCCGCGGCTTCCATACGTATGCGGGGCTCGATCACGCGGAGATTCTAGCCCTGGCGCAGGCGGGCGGGGAAGCGCGCGGCGCCACCCTCTATCTCAACCTGGAGCCCTGTGCGCACCAGGGCCGCACGCCGCCTTGTGCCGAAGCCGTGATCGCCGCCGGTATTGCGCGGGTGGTGGCCGTGGCGGAAGATCCCAATCCGCTGGTGCGCGGCGACGGGTTCCGCAAGCTGCGCGAGGGCGGCGTGGAAGTTGAGATGGCGCCCGAGTTCACCGCCGAAGCCGAAAAGTTGAACGAGGCCTTTTTCCATTTCATGCGAACCCGCAGGCCTCTGGTCACTCTCAAAACCGCCATCACGCTGGACGGCAAGATCTCCGCCCCCGACGATAACCGCGGCTGGATTACGAGCGAGCGCGCCCGAGCCCACGTGCAGCAGTTGCGGCATGACCAGGACGCGATCCTGACCGGCATCGGCACCGTGCTGGCCGACGACCCGCTCCTCACCGACCGCAGCGGCCTGCCGCGCTGCCGCCCGCTGCTGCGCATCGTCATGGATTCGCAATTGCGTCTGGCGCTCGATTCCAAAATGGCGCGAAGCGCCGCCGGGGACGTCGTGGTGGTCACTACCTCGGCCTCTTCCCCGGACCGCCGCAAGATTCTCGAAGGCCGCGGCATCCGCGTGCTGGTGTTCGACGGGCCGGGCGGCCGCGCCGATCTGCGCGCCGTCGTCAATTGGCTGAGCGCGGAGAAATATCTTTCGCTCATGATCGAGGCCGGCAGCAAAGTGAATTGGACCGCGCTCGAAAGCGGCCTGGTGGACCGCGTCTTCTTTTATTACGGCCCCAAGATTCTTGGCGGCCTGGAGGCACTGCCGCTGGCCGGCGGCATCGGGCGCCGCCGCCGCTCCGACGCCATCCGCGTCCACGGCATCACCGTTCATCCCATCCCGCCGGATGAGTTCGCAGTGGAAGGGTACCTGGATGTTCACGGGGATCATTGAAGAACTGGGGACGGTAGCGTCGATTCAATCGCGCGTCACAGGCTCGCGCCTGAGCGTGCGGTGCGCCACCGTGATGGAAGATTTGCGCGAGGGCGCCAGCATCGCAGTCAACGGCGTCTGCCTGACGGCGGTGGATCTGGGTCCCGACACGTTCTCGGCTGACCTCGCGCCCGAAACGCTGCGCCGCAGCAATCTCGGCGACTTGCGTCCTGGCTCGCGCGTCAATCTGGAGCGCCCGCTTGCACCCACCGGGCGGCTGAGCGGCCACATCGTCCAGGGTCACGTCGACGGCGCCGGCGAACTGCTGGGTCTTGAGGCGCTGGGCGATGAGAACTGGTGGCTGCGCGTCCGCATTCCCTCCGCACTCGACGCGTTTCTGGTCTACAAAGGCTCCGTTGCCATTGACGGCATCAGCCTCACCATCGCCGCGCTCGAAGGCGACGTGCTGTCGGTGACCATCATCCCGCACACCTACCGCAACACCACGCTCGGCGGCTACCGCCCCGGCGCGCACGTCAATATCGAATGCGACATCCTCGCCAAGCACGTCGAGAAGCTGCTGCGGAAGCTCGATGTGAAGACCCCGCTGACGATCGAGAAGCTGCGCGAAGGCGGATATTAGCGGCAGAACGATCCAGCCTTGTGCGCCGCGCCGCGCGGCTCGACCGCCCGACGAGCCCGCTCGACGCCATCAGCTCTTCAGCTCTTCCACAATCTGCGCGGCCACCGACCGTGCCTTCTCCAACTCGCCGGGCGCCAGGCTGATTGCGCCCACGCGCGGATGCCCGCCGCCGCCATAGCGCTCGCAGATGGTCGCCAGGTTGTGCTTGGGCTCCTCGGGCGCCCAGGGATTCGAGCCCACCGAAATCTTCGTGCGAAAGCTCGATGGGCTCACCGAAACTGTGTAAGTCGAGCTGGGAAACAGGTGGTAAGGGATAAATTTGTTGTAGCCTTCCACGTTGTAGCCGGACAGGTCAAAGAAGACCACGCCGTTTTCCTGGCGCGCCCGGCCCTTGATGATCTCGATGTTCTCCAGGTGGCGCTGGTACAGGGGCGCGTAGAGCGCCTGAATTTCCGGCTCGGCAATGATCTTATCGAGCGGCCGCCGCTGCATCCAGCCAATGATTTTCTGCACCACCGCGGAGCCCTGCGCGGCTTCGATCACCAGCGTCAGCTTCATTGCCGGTGCGCCCAACTCCAGGGCGGCCTGGGCACTGGAATATTGTGCGCCGTCGATGATGACGGACCATTTCACCAGGTCGTCCAGTTCGGGCGCGCGGAAGCCGAACCGGTCGCGGGCAATGTCATGGATGAACGAGGCGCAGGATTTGTACCGTGGGTCATAGAGCTTCCGGCCGCTGCCGTCGCGCTTAAAGTGTTCGGCGTCTTCGGAGCTGAGGAACGCGCTCTGATGATGGTCGAACCACCAGGTCAGCCGCGGATCGCTGGAGTACTTGAAATCCACGATGGCGTTCTCGTCGCCGTCAAACAGGCCGGGATCGAAAGCCTGAGAAGCCTGGTGGGCCATCCCCGTGTAGCGGAACTCGGCGTCCTGGTGGACGGCGCCCGCGATGAACCGGCTGAAAAACGCCGCCGACGCCGCGCCGTCGAAACAGTGGTCGTGATAGAGGACGCGTTCCAGCATGGGGAGCGGGGGGAAACGTATCAGCTTGCCTGAACGCGACGAAAAAAGCAAGTCTCCGGGCCTGAGCGGTGGTAAATTTGAGGGAACCCAGCATGGATCTGAATAGCAGCAGTCTGTTCCCTGAGCTGGAGCAGGAACTCCGAGCCTTGCACACCACCGGCATTTTGCCCGCCCAAAGAATCGAAGAACTCATCCAGTCCGGCCACATCACCGGGCTCTCGCCCGTTCAAGACGTGCAGATTCAACCCGCCAGCATCGACTTGCGGTTGGGGCCGGTGGCCTACCGGGTCCGCGCCGGGCTTCTGCCCGGAAAAGATCACACGGTCATGCAGCGGCTGGACCAGTTCGGCTATCAGGAACTGAGTCTCTCCACCAGTGCGCTGCTGGAGCCGGGGTGCGTCTACATCATTCCGCTCCAGGAAGAGTTAGCCCTGCCGCCGCAGGTTGGGGCCAAGGGCAATCCCAAAAGCACCATCGGCCGTCTGGACGTGTTTACCCGGCTCATGGCCGATTACGGGGTGGAGTTCGACCGCGTGCCGGCGGGGTATCGCGGGAAGCTGTACGTCGAAGTGGTGCCGCAGTCCTTCGGAGTCCTGGTGCGCGAAGGAACCCGCATGTACCAGGCCCGGTTCGTTCGGGGAAATCCCCGGCCCGCGGACAGCACGCTTCGCGAACTCGACGAGCGCGGCAAGCTGGTCTTCCTGCCCGAAGACCAGCCGGGCGAGGCCCGCATCGACAACGGTCTTCGCATCTCGCTCGACCTGGACGGTGTCGCCGGGTCCCCCATCATCGGATACCGGGCCAAAAAGAACGCGCCGCCCATCGATCTGGAAAAGGTCGGCTTTTTCGACCCGGCCGACTTTTGGGAGCCGCTGTCCCGCCCCAAAGACCGGCAGATGATCATCGACCCCGAAGACTTTTACCTGCTGCTCTCGAAGGAGCGGGTCTCGATCCCGCCCGAGTATGCGGCGGAACTGGTGCCCTACGATCCGCAAGTGGGCGAATTCCGCATCCACTACGCGGGGTTCTTCGACCCGGGATTTGGCTACGGCGCGGGCGACATCAATGGCACCCACGCCGTCCTCGAGGTGCGGGCCCACGGAGTTCCCTTCGTCTTTGTCGACGGGCAAACCGTAGGGCGTCTGGTTTATGAGCGCCTACTCGCCGTGCCCGCAAAGACCTATGGGCCGGGCATCGGCTCGTCCTACCAGGGGCAGGGCCTGGCCTTGAGCAAACAGTTCAAGCGCTGGTAGCGCGATCCGCGTTGAGTTTTTCCAGGTCGCCTGGCTCGCCGAACTTGAGCCCGGCGATGGGAGGCTCTACTCCGCGCAGCAGACCGGTGAGCACGCTGCCCGCCCCCACCTCCACCGCGCGGGCTACTCCCTGGGCCGCCAGATACTGCATCGATTCGGCCCAGCGCACGGGTTTCGGGACCTGTTGATAGAGCCCTTCGCGGGCATCGGCCGCCGCGGTCACCGCGCGCGCCTGCCAGTTGTTCACCAGCGGGCACGCCAGATCGCGGAATTCCGCGGCGTCGAGATCGGCCCGCAGGCGTTCCTGCGCGGGCTTCAGCAGCGGGCAGTGGAAGGGCGCGCTCACCGCAAGCAGCATCGCGCGGCGCGCGCCCGCGGCCTTGGCCAGCTCGACAGCGCGGTTCACTGCTCCGGTGTGTCCCGCGATCACCACTTGATCGGCCGAATTGAGATTGGCGGCCGTCACCACCTCCCCCTGTGCGGCTTGTTCCAGAACGCCCGCCAGCTTCTCGGGCGGCAGCCGCAACAGCGCCGCCATGGCGCCCACGCCTTCCGGCACGGCCTCCTGCATGTACTGTCCGCGCTTCCGAACCAGGCGCACCGCTTCCGCCAACCGCAGGCTGCCCGCCGCCACCAGCGCGGAGTATTCTCCCAGGCTGTGGCCGGCCACGAAATCCGGGGTCCAGCCCTCCTGCCGCAGCACCGCCAATGCCGCCACGGAAACCGTCAGCAACGCCGGCTGCTGGTTCTCGGTCAGCTTGAGGTGATCGGCGGGGCCCTCAAAACACAGGCGGGAGAGCGAGAAGCCGAGCGCTTCATCGGCTTCGTCAAACACGCGGCGCGCGGCCGGATACGCCTCCGCCAGCCCCTTGCCCATCCCGGCGTATTGGGAGCCTTGGCCGGGGAAAAGAAACGCTGTCTTGGGTGTCAACCCGCGATTATAACCACCGGCGCAGCCGCCGGGTACGCCCTCGCCCCGGTCGCCGAATTGTACGTTTGATCACAACTCGAATCGCGGATCGCCCCTGAGAATCCCGATTGTGCCGACTTAGAATTCGTGGTACGATCCTGCCCTCGGCATAAGAATTCTCCCGGTTCAGGAGCTGCGCTTATGTTTCAAGCTCTCCGCGCGAGATGGCTTCCGGCCCTGCCTTTGCTTACTGTCTGGCTGGCCCCACAGGGTTTGAATTCGGCAGATTTCAAACGCGAAGTCGTCTATCAGATCATCACCGACCGGTTCTTTGACGGAGACCCCGGCAACAACAACCCGCCCCAGAGCGCCGGCCTCTACGATTCCTCCAAAACCAACTGGCAGGCCTATTGGGGAGGTGACCTCGCCGGCATCCAGGCGAAACTGGCCTACCTGGCGGGAATGGGCGTCACCGCCATCTGGATCTCGCCGCCCGTGGATAATGAGAACGCCAACATCGCCGGATCCGCCATTGGCGCGCCGTATCACGGCTATCAGGGCCGCGACTTCAAGCGCATTGAGGAGCACTTCGGGGACGCCGGCAACTCCTGGACGGCCTTCGATAACCTGGTGGCCGCTGCGCACGCCCGCGGCATCAAGGTCATCGTGGATTTTGCGCCCAACCATTCCAATAACAATAACAACGGCGAATTTGGCGCCTTCTATGACAACGGCACGCTCGTTGGCGATTACACCCACGACACCAACGGCTACTTCCACCACAACCCCAACATCAGCGATTGGAACGACCGCTACCAGGTGCAATATGGCACCCTCTCCAACCTGGCCGACTTCAATCAGGAAAATGCCACGGTCGATGCGTACCTGAAAGGCGCGGCCAGGCTTTTCCAACAGCACAAGGTGGACGGCTTCCGCGTGGACGCCATCAAGCACGCCACCTGGGGCTGGCTGTACAGCTTCGTCAACAGTATCTTTACCAATGCCAATACCTTCGTGTTCGGCGAATGGATCGCCGACACCACCACCGACGCGCTATACCATGACCTTTATAAGTTCGCGAACCGCTCGGGGTTTTCGGCGCTCGACTTTCCGCTGCACCATGCCATCGACGACGTCTTCGCGTGGAACAACGGGTTCGGCGAGATCGATGGCGTGCTGGCTCAGGAGGCCGTGAACTTCCGGCAGCCGAACGATCTGGTGACGTTCCTCGACAACCACGACCGGCAGCGTTTCCTCTCGCTCAGCAACAACCAGAATCGCCTCCACGAGGCTCTGGCGTTTCTGCTCACCTGCCGCGGCGTGCCGGTCATCTACTACGGTACCGAACAGTACCTGCACAACGATACGAACTTCGGCAACGATCCCTACAACCGGCCGATGATGCCGGCGTTCGGCGCCGCCACCACCGCCTACAAACTGATCGCCAAACTGGCAGCCCTGCGCGGGAAGAATGCCGCCCTCGCCGATGGAGGCATGGCACAGCGCTGGATCAACAACGACGTCTACATCTATGAGCGCGCGTTCGCCGGCAGCGTGGTGCTGGTGGCCATCAACAAGAGCGACACCGCGGGCACGCCCATCGGCGGCCTCTTCACGTCGCTGCCGCCGGGGACCTATGGCGACTACCTGGGCGGCCTGCTGGGCGGGGCTTCCATCACGGTCAACAACGGCGGCGGAAACAATCCCGTGGCGAACTTCACGCTGCCGGCGCACACCGTCGCGGTGTGGCAATTCCGGCCCGCCACACCGGCGGCTCCGCTGCTGGCCTCGGTCGGTCCCGATGTCGCGCAGACGGCCGTGGCGGTCACGCTGGCCGGCTCGTTTTCCGGCGCGAACACGGTCAAGTTCGGGACCACCGCCGCCACCGTGGTCAGCTCCAGCCCGAGCCAGATCGTAGTCAAGGTTCCCAACGTGCCCGGCGGCAACTATAACGTGAGCGTGTGGGATGCGAGCGCGCATGTCTCCAACACCGTGCCGTTTACCGTCCTCGGGGCGAAGCTGATTCCCGTCACGTTCACCGTGCACAACGCCACATCCACCACCTTCGGCGATTACATCTTCCTCACCGGCAACGCGGTGGAATTGGGGAACTGGAGCACCACCTGGGACGGCGCCGTCGGCCCCATGCTGGCGCCCAACTACCCAAACTGGTTTCTCAATGCGAGCGTGCCCGCAGGCCAGACCATCGAGTTCAAGTTCATCAAGATCGCGGGCAATGGCGCCGTGACCTGGGAGGCCGGCCCCAACCACAAGTACACCGTGCCCGCCGGCGGAACCGCCTTTGTGAACGTGGACTGGCAGTATTAGTGGAAGCCTGCCCAGGCCTTCTGCAGCAGCAGCCTCGATTTCGTCCGCGTCCGCAGGATTACTGCACCGGCGGCTCGAAGTAGGCCTGCGCCAACTCGGGTTTCTCGCGGATCGCGCGGCGCCAGCAGGAACGCGCCTCGTCTTCCTGGCCCAGAGCCATCAGGGCGTGGCCCAGGTTGAGCAGAGCTTCGGCGAACTTCGGATGCTCGTGCAGCGCCTTCTGGTAGAACTTGACGGCTTCGTCGTTCTGCCCCTGCTTCTGGCAGATCAGCGCGGCGTTGTAATACAGTTCCGGGCTGTGCTCGCCCAGTTCGATCAGACGCCGGTGCAGCTCAAAGGCCTCGCTGTAGTCTTCCTGCTCGAGCGCCAGGGCGGCCAATCCGCGCACGGCGTCGGAGGAATCGGCGCGCTGCATGAGCGCTTCCTGGAAGCAGCGCCGCGCTTCGTCGGGGTTGCCCGACCGGGCGTGAGCGATGCCCGCGTTTAGGTAAGCCTCGGGCCATTCCGCGCGCTGCTGGACGCAGGCGTGGAACGCCTCGGCGCTGCCCGCGTAATCGCCGCGCAACAGCCGCAGGTACCCCAGCCGGAAACTCGCGTCGCCCCACTCGGGGGCGTCTGTCGGAATCTGCGAATATAGTTTCTCGGCGTAGGTGCGCTCGCCCTGCTGCTCCGAGACCAGCGCCAGGTTCCACATGGTGCCGGGCTGATTCGGCTCGATTTGCAGAGCCTTATCGTAGGAGGCGCGCGCCGCCGCCATGTCGTTCAATTCTTGTTGCACCACCCCCAGGTTCAGGTAGGCTTGCGCCGAATCCGGTTTCAACGCGGCGGCTTGCGTATAGGCTTGCGCCGCTTTCTGGAAACTCCCGATCTTGTGGTACGCGACGCCCAGGTTGAACCAATTCTCATAGCGCTCCGGAGAGGCTTCCGACAGGCTCTTGCAATACCGTGAGGCCGCCTGATAGTCTCCATCCGCGAAGGCCACGCTGGCCAGCGCCTCTAAAGCCACCGGAGAATCCGCCTGCAGTTCGGCCAGCATCTCCGCATACCGGCGCACGGCCTCGTGGTCCTTGTTCTCCACGTACATCGCCACCAGGTTGGAGAGCGCTTCCTCGCACTTCGGATTGCGCGACAAAATCTTGCGGTAGAACTCTGTGGCTTCGGCGTAATGGCCGGCCTGCTGCAGCCCCACGGCTTTGCCAAACAGGGCCTGCTCGTTCTCGGGGAACAGGTTCAGATACCGGTCCAGGATCTCGACGGCTTCTTGCGCATGCCCGAGGTGCACCAGGCAAATGCCCAGCCCCAGCAGCGCATCTGACCTTGTGGCGTCGGTCTCAAACGCGCTGCGAAACGAATCCGAGGCCCCCGCCCAGTCCTTCAGATTGCCCTGGCATACCCCGAGATTAAAGTGCGCCGTGCGGTGCTGCGGTTCCAGTTCCAGCAGCTGCGCGTAGGTGGTCGCAGCGGCTTGGTAATCGCGCATTTCATAGTGAATATGGCCGAGCGCGGAATACATGCCGGCATCCTGCTCGCCGGCTTCGATGCCCCGGCTGAGCAGCTTCGCGGCGCTTTCCAACTTGCCCTCCAGGTGCAGGGAAACGGCCTTGGAGAGCGTGCGGCTTACCTTCTTCTGATGCTTCGGATCGTTGATTGGCGTTACGCCCGGCGGTAGGGTCTCTAGCGCCTCGGTCTGTCCCGTCACGAACTCCATTTTTCGATTCCCCTTTGCAATGAGGCCCTGCCCCGCTTCGATCTTCCGACCCCGGTCGCGGCCACTTCCGCGCTCCAGATCACTGCGGTCGCGGGCGCCGGCGACGGCCGTTGCGGCGCGGGAACGGGAATTTCCGGGCGCACCAGCCAGGCGGTATCCTCTTCCGGTCCGGCGCTGCCCGCGACGTATCCGCAGAGCCGGCCGAACCAGTCGTCGTTCTTAGAAACTTTCATCCAATAAATCCGGGCGCGCGCGCCCGCTTCGGAGAAGAACCCGACGCCGCCCGCCAGCAGCGAATCGTCGGTCCATTCATCCACCTCTTGGCCTTCCAGGGATGCCACGTAATGGCTGCCCTTTACTTCCACCGCCACGTGATACGGCGTGTCGTTGTGCACCATCACCGACAGCGGCATTTCCACTTTCTTCCCCGGTTTGCCTTCGATCACCGGGTAGTGCACCATCGAAATGATCGGCCGCAGCCCCGGCTCCACCACGTTGAACTTCATGGCGTAGTAGTTCTTCGGGTCCTTGCCGCGCACCACCCAGCTCATGCTCTTGTTTTCGATCTGTCCGAAAAATTCCATGCGGTAGTCGGTGAACTGGACTGTCGGCTGATAGAGCGCCAGTTGCCCCGGCCGGACGTAGCCATCCGCGCTATGCGACCACCCGGAAACCCAGCCTTTACCTTTGGCGCCCCAGGCCGCCATGCCTTCCTGGAAGCTGTCTCCCAGGCGCACGGCCGCTCGCTTGGAGGCAGCGGTTTTCACCCACGCCACCGGGCTGGTCAGAGGGCTGGGAGCCGGCCCGGAAACCCGCCCCGACGATTCCGTCACGGCGCTGGAAGCTCCCATTCCGGTCTGATTGGCCGCCATCTCTTCGCTGGCGTTGCGGTTCAGTACGCCCCTTCCGAATTTGCCGGCGCTGGCGCCCACCCACAGAGCCGCCGCTACCGTCACCGAGGCCGCGATCGCCGTGATGGCGTGCCGCGCCGCTTTTCGCCGCGCCAGCGCCGCTGCGTCCGCCATGCTGAACAGGTTGCTGCGCTTCTGCGGCCGCGCCTCTTCCAGACGGTCGAAAATCGGGCGCACCGCGAACCGCGGCATGTTCAACCGGATCGAGCGCGACGTCCAGTACAGGTTCGGCAACGGGGCGTCGGGCCCGTGCTGGCAGTGGTAATCCACCGCGAACAACTCGCTGAGCGGCTCCGGATGCTGTGGCTGCGCCTCCGATTGCGGCAAGGTGACGCGCGTCTCGGCCACCGTCTCCAACGCCGGAAGCTTCATCTTGCGCGAGCTGGTGACGGAGTTGGACGAACGCGCCACGGGAGCTGGGGCGGAATTTACCGGGGCCAGTGGCGAGCTCCACGCGGCGGCCGGCCGCGGCGGGGCCAGCGCCGGCGTCGCCAATACCGGAGAGGTCAACATCGGTGGCGCTGCCACCAATTCCGGCTCCTCCGGAGATTCCATCCACTCGGTCTGCGGGACGTCTTCCACCAGCCCCAGCGCCAGGGCGGGCATCTGCGGTGGCGCGGAAGCAAAGGCTGCCGGGGCATCCGCCACTGACGGCCTCACGTCGCAGGTGGCCGGCTCGCTCTCGGGCACCGGCATCCAGGGCTCGCTGCCCGCCGCCACCATGGGTTCCGCGATCGTCAGCGACGTCAGACTGGGAACCGCGTACGCCATTGCGATCTGAGGGGCCAGCCAGGCCGCCGGTTTGGCCTCTCCGGCGAGCGGTTCCAGACCTTGCACGTTCCCGTATGCGCCGAGCAGCGCGGGTTGCGGAGCCCGTGTCTCCGCGGACATGCCTTCCGGCAGCCGCAGCGCCGGCGTTGCGGGGATCGGTCCGGCGGCGGGCGTCGGGTGCACCAGGCAGGCCACCGGTTCGGCTGCCGCGCTGGGCATCCACGCTTCGCACAGCGGGGGTGGTACCGCGAATTCGGTCGGGGCCGCCGGCTCTGCCGGCGCGCTCGGCTGCGGTTCCATGGCCTCCGCAAAATGGGACGTCACCGCGAAATCGCGATCGGCGATGGGCTCCGCGAACTCCGGCTCCGCCTCGAGCGTCATTTCTTCGCAGTCCGCCACGGACAAAGCGAACCCCGGTAAGGCCAGGTTGCCTGCCGGCATCGCCAGGGGCAACGCGGCGCTCGTCTCCGTCGAGGAGGTGGTGTTCGTGGCAGTATGGTCGAGCGCGATTGGCTCGCTCAACAGCCCGCCTTCCGCTGAGCGCAACACCACCGCGCCCAGCTTGGCCGCTGGCAAGGTGAGCCGGCCGGAACCCGCGCTCTCGCCGAAGAATGGAAGCGCCTCCACCGGAAACGTGCGCGCCGGAAGCGCACTGGCCGCGTCGTGCGCGGTCAACGTCAAGTGCGAGAAAACGCCGCTGCCGGCCTCGGGAATCGCCAGCGTCCAGGAGTAGGGAAACTGAGTGCGATGCGGGCTGGTGCTGAAGTCAAACTCAGCGACAGCCTTGTTCTGATTGCCGGCTTGCACTCGGATCGGATCCTGAAAAGTACACATGCCCGCCGGGACAGTCTCCGGCTCGCCCACGCGAACCAGAACCTTCTGCAGCCGATCCTTATACTCCTTGCGGTGCTTCGGGCTGCAAAACTCCCGGTCGCGGAGGATCCGTATCGGGCCGATATCTTTGCCGCAAAATAAGCAGGCCACGGCTGTCCTTTATGCGTACCCGGAGCGATTATAACCTTACAAGCCCTGGAATACGTGTTGTAAGTCAGCCAAGAATTCTCATAAGCTGCGGCATCAACGGCATGTTATCGAAGGTTAGCCCGCTCGGGATTTGCGACAGACTGGGAGCTCTCGGAGGCGCCTTTCCCCGACCTGATATCATGTATGCCGGTCGTAACGGCCAGAGTAGACAGCCATTTGCCGGCTCCACTCCCGGCATCCCGCGTTGAAGGAGCAACGATTTATGAGAACTGCAGCGATTCGATTTTCGTGCCTGGCGCTAGCGGCCGGAGCCGTCCTGGCGGTGCAGGCCCAGCCCGCCAACCGGGGCGCCGCCCCGGCCCAACCCGACTACAGCAAAGTCGAGATCAAGACCACCCAGGTCGCCCCCAATTTCTATACTCTCGACGGGCAGGGCGGCACCATCGGCATTCTGGTGGGCCCCGACGGAGTGTTCCAGGTGGACGCTCAATTTGCCCCCCTCAGCGAAAAGATCGCCACCGCGATCCGTGCGGTCTCCAACGGCCGCTTCCGCTTCCTCGTGAATACCCACGTGCACGGTGACCATACCGGCGGCGACGAAAACTTCGCCAAGCTGGGCGCCACCATCCTGGCCCGCACGGAACTGCGCGAACGGCTGGCGCAAGCCGCCGGCGCCACTCCGGCAGGGCTTCCCATGGTGACTTATGACGGGCCGGTCACGCTCCACATGAACGGCGAGACCATCGAGTTGATTCCCATCCCCCACGCCCATACGGATGGCGATACCTTGGTGCACTTTGTCAACGCGGATGTGCTCATGACCGGGGATTATTACCGCTCGCTCGGCTACCCCAATATCGACCGCGCCAACGGAGGCAGCCTGGACGGCATGCTGCGCGGGCTGGCCCGGACCATCGCCATGGCGGGCCCCAACACCAAGATCATCCCCGGCCACGGAGCCATGGTCGACCGGAACGCCGTAGCGGCGCAGCGCGACATGATGCTGGTGATCCGCGACCGCGTGGCCAAGCTGATCCAGCAAGGCAAGACGCAGGAAGAAGTGCTGGCCGCCAAAGTGACAGCCGATTACGACTCCAAGGTCACGGGCGTGGGCACCACGGGAGACCGCTTCATCGGCCAGCTGTACGCCGAATTGAAGACGCCGAAATAACCGGTAAACTCCCCTGGTCACTCCTTGACCCGCGCAGGTCCACCAGTGGCGTATGCCTCCTGGCGGGCGCGAGGCGCCCTGTCTTCGAGGTTTCCGAACCGCGCCTGGCACGGGCACAAGGCGGGAGGTTTCTTGGGGTCTGCCAAAAACTACCGCAGCCGCAGGCTGTTACTCACCACGGTGACGCTCGAGAGCGCCATGGCCGCCGATGCCAGCATCGGCGAGAGCAACCCAAGCGCGGCCACCGGAATCCCAATGGTGTTGTAGGCGAACGCCCAGAACAGATTCTGGCGGATGATCCGCAAGGTGCGGCGCGAGAGTTGCAAGGCATCGGCGACGCCGTTCAGATCGCCGCGCATCAGGGTGATGTCGCCGGCTTCCAGAGCCACATCGGTGCCGGTGCCCATGGCGATTCCCAGGTCGGCCTGGGCCAGCGCGGGAGCGTCGTTCACGCCGTCTCCCACCATGGCTACGCGCTTGCCGGCGGCCTGCAGCTTTTTGATCTCGGCCACCTTTTGATCCGGCAGCACCTCCGCCAGTACGTGCTCGATACCGGCAGCGCGGGCGGCCGTTTCCGCGGCGGCGCGGCGATCCCCAGTGATCATCCAGACGTCGAGGCCCATCTTTCGCAGGCAGCCCACGGCCTCGGCGGCTTCCGGCTTATTCTCATCGGAGATTTCCAGGCTGCCTGCCGGAGCGCCGTCGATGGTGACGGAGACGCCCGGTTTTCCCACCACCACGTCGCGGCCGCCGATCCGGGCGCGCACTCCGTGGCCGGCCGTGGCCGAAAACTCCTCGGCCTCCTCGAGCGCGATCCCGCGTTCCGAGGCCGCTTCCAGGATGGCCTTGGCGAGCGGATGCTCGGAATACCGCTCGGCCGAAGCCGCCACGCGCAGCAACTCATTCTCTGAAAAACCAGCGGCCGCCATGATCCGGGTGACGCGCGGCCGCCCCAACGTCAGCGTGCCGGTCTTATCCAGCACCACCGTGTCGATCCGGTGCGCGGTTTCGAGCGCTTCGCCGCCCTTGATGAGAATGCCGTGCTCGGCCCCGCGCCCGGTCCCCACCATGATCGCAGTGGGCGTGGCCAGCCCCAGCGCGCACGGGCAGGCGATGATCAGCACCGCCACCGCGTTGACCATCGCGGCGGTGAAGGGCGCGAAGAACAGCCATGCTGCAAACGTGGCCAGCGCGGCCGCCAAAACGCCGAGCGTAAACCAACCGCTCACCACGTCCGCCAGGCGCGCCACCGGCGCCCGCGAGCCCTGCGCCTGCTTGACCATCTCGATCATCTGCCGCAACATGGTGCCGCGGCCCACTTTTTTCGCTTCGAATCGAAGGGCCCCGGAGCGGTTGATGGTTCCCGCGAACACTGCCGCGCCGCGCCCTTTTTCCACGGGCAGGCTTTCACCCGTGAGCATGGATTCATCCACCGCGGATTCGCCTTCGACCACCGTGCCATCCACGGGAATACGCTCGCCCGGACGAACGACCACCCGGTCTCCCACCCGCACGTCCTCCAGCGCGACCTCGCCTTCCGCGCCGTCTCGAACCACGCGCGCCGTCGGAGGCTGCAGGTCCATCAGCCGCCGGATGGCTTCCGACGCTTTGCCCCGGGCTCGCGCTTCCAGCGTGCGGCCGAGCAGAATCAGCGCAATGATCACCGCCGCGGCTTCGTAATACACCTCGTGGCCGCCGCGCACGGTCTCGAACACGGAATCCAGAAACGCCGCCCCGGTCCCCAGCGCGATCAGCGTGTTCATGTTGGCGGAGCGGTGCCGCAGCGCCCTCCAGGCGCCGATGTAGAACGGCGCGCCGGAATAGAAGATCACTGGCAGTGTCAGCGCCAGTTGAATCCAGGCCGTGTGCGTGTGCGCCATGCCCAACACCAGCACGGGCGCGGCGCCCACTACCGCAACCATCAGCCGGCGGCGATACTGAAGGGCCTCGGTATCGCGCGGCGCCTCGGTTTCCGGCACTCCATAGCCCAGATCTTCAATGGCGCCGACAAAATCGCCCACCTTCACCTGTCCGGGGTCATACTCCACCGTGGCCGTGGACGTGGCAAAGTTGACGTGCGCGCGTTCCACACCAGGAGTGTGGGCCAGCGTCCGCTCGATGGTGCGGGCGCAGGCCGCGCACGTCATGCCGGACACCGGCAGATCCACGCGCTCAGGTGCCGCCACGCTCATGCTGGCACTTCGTAGCCAAGTTGCCGCACCGCGGCGGCCAGCGCTTCGGGCTTGACTCGAGCCGGATCATATTCCACGATGGCTCGCGCTGACTCCAGATTGACCGTGGCCTTGGTCACGCCCGGCGTGAACGCGAGCTTCCGCTCGACGCTGCGCGCACAGTTGCCGCAGGTCATCCCCTGCACAGTAAGGTTGAGGGTTTCGATCGCCATATCTATATGATGCGACAACCCGGCCTTGAGGCGCGTAAGTTTGTGGCGCGACCTGGCTGCGGCTGTTGCCGCCGTGCCTGTGAGGGCGCGGGCCTGATGGCGTCACCCATGAATCGCCGTCGCGGCCGCTCCTTTCCGGGCGGACCCGTATACTGTCACAGGAGGGTGCATGGTTTTTGCCGACGCGCTACTGGCCCGCCGCATCGAGGCCGCCGAGGCGGCTATCGGACGCGGCTGCACGGAAAGCCAGCCGGGCTCCGCGATTCTCGAGGCCGCCGGCGGAGTCGCCTTCTTCCTTGGCCCCGAGTCGCCTCTCACCCACGCCGTCGGCCTGGGGTTGAATGGCCCCATCCGCGCAGCCGAACTCGACGCCGTCGAGGCCTTCTTTCGCAGCCGCGGCGCGCGCGTCACCGTCGACCTGTGCCCGCTGGCCGACTCCAGCCTTTTGAGCGCGCTGGCCGAGCGCGGCTACCGTCCCACCGAATTCAATAACGTGCTGGTGAAGCCGCTGGCGGGTGCGGAGGTCACCCTGACGCCCCGAGCCCGGCGGGCAGTCGACGGGGAGAGTGAGCTGTGGTCCCACACCGTCGGCCACGGCTTCTTCGAGCAGGCGGAACTCACCGACGACGAAATGAACGTCGGCCGCGCCATCTTTTCCATGCCGGGTGCTCTCTGCTATCTGACGGCGTCGGAGACTGGCGAAGCTGCTGGCGGAGGGGCGCTGGCCGTCAACCATGGTCTTGCAACTCTGTTCGCCGATAGCACCATCGCGCGCTTTCGGCGCCAGGGGCTCCACCGTGAGTTGATCGCCGCCCGGCTCCACGAAGCGCTGGCCCAGGGCTGCGATCTGGCGGCCGCCTCTGCCCTTCCCGGCAGTGCGTCCCAACGCAATTACGAACGGCTGGGGTTCCGCGTCGTCTATACCAAGGTCGTTTTAGCAGGCTAATCGAGTTGAGATTTCCAGGCCGGAGTTCCTACTACTGTTTTCCGGGAGCTCTGCAACCGTGTGGTTTGACCACTGTTTGGCCGCGTGTCTGGTTTGCTTGGTGGCGTGGATCCTGTTGAGCGGGCTGGATGATCTGTTCATCGACCTGGTCTGCTTCGTCAAGGGCCGGAAACCGTTCCCCTGGCCTTCGGAAGCCGACTTGACCGGTGCGCCCCAGCGCCGCATCGCGATTCTGGTGCCCCTGTGGCGGGAGCACGACGTCATCCAGCAGATGCTCCAGCACAACCTGGCCGTCATCCGCTATGCCAACTACGACTTCTTCGTCGGCGTGTACCTCAACGATCTGCCCACCATCCGGGCGGTTCGCCAGGCCGCCAGCGCCGATCCACGCGTGCATGTGGCGCTCTGCCCCCATGCGGGCCCTACTTCCAAAGGAGATTGCCTGAATTCGGCCTATCGCGCCTTGGGAGAATATGAAGCGCGCTACCGGGTCCGGTTCGAAATCGTCATGACCCACGATGCGGAGGACCTGATTCATCCGGAATCCCTGCGCCTGGTGAATTGGTTCTCGCGAGAATACCAGATGATTCAGATGCCGGTCCTGCCGCTCGCCACCGCCACCCGCGAATGGATGCATGGGCTCTACTGCGACGAATTTGCGGAGTACCAGTTCAAAGACATTCCGGTGCGCCAGCATCTCGGCGGGTTCCTGCCCGGCAACGGCGTCGGTACCGGGTTCGTCCGTGAGGCTCTGGAACGCATCCGGCAAGAGCAGGGCCAGGTTTTCGATCCGGAGTGTTTGACCGAAGACTACGAAACCGGTTTTCGAATCCACGCTGCCGGATACCGCCAGATTTTCCTGCCCATCCGCCAAAGCGACGCCGGCCCGGTCGCGACACGCGAGTATTTCCCCAGGCGCTGGCGTTCGGCCATCCGGCAGCGCAGTCGGTGGGTAGCGGGGATCACGCTCCAGGGTTGGGAGCGTCACGGCTGGCGGGCGCCCGGCCGCCAGAGGTACTGGTTTTGGAGAGACCGCAAGGGCTTGGTCGGAAACTTGTTCTCGGCATTGACCAACCTGGTGTTCTTCGGTTGGCTGGTCGGTACCACGGTGGCGCGACATGCCGTTCCCGAGGTCCATCTTCCGGGCGTGTTGCAAGTCTGGCTTCCGCGCGCCTGCTTCTGTTCGGCGGGGATGGCCTTGCTGCAGATCGGCGTGCGCATTTCCCTCAGCGCTCGCATCTACGGTGCGGCCTTCGCGGCCGCCACCCCGCTGCGCATCCTCTGGGGCAACGCGGTCAACGGCGCGGCCACGGCCGAAGCCGTGCGTCTGTACGCTGCCGCACGCATCCGGCGCCGCGCGTTGGCCTGGCGGAAAACCGAGCACGTCTACCCCGTCAATCCTCTCCTGATTCACCGCCGGCCCCGTTTGGGCGAAGTACTGGTCAGTCTACGATGCATCTCCCTGACCGATCTCGAGGCCGCCCTGAGTCAGCGCCCTCTGGGGGTGCGTATGGGAGAGTATCTCATTCAATTGAAGAAGATTACCGAGAGCGAACTGAGCCAGGCGTTGAGCTCCCAGGCAGGGGTCCCCGTAGAGTCGCTAGCCGCGCCCGCACCGGCCCATGCAGCCTATAGAAATTTTGGATTGGACTCGACTTAAACCTTGCATTTACAATCAGATTGGGTCGTTCGGAGGATCCTGAAATGCGCCCGGAATTGAGCCTTGTGTCCCAATCTGCCGCGTTCCCCAGTTCCAATCAAGGAGGAAAGAAAGTGGTGGCATCGGAGGTCAAGAGTCAAGTCGAGTTACTCCATCAGATCAGCAACATTGTCAGCTCCAACTTGAGCCTGGAAAAAATGCTCCAGGAACTGATCGGCCTGACTCTGGAGGTCACCAGTTGCGACGCTTGCCTGGTGTACCTGGTGGACCATAGCACCAACGAAATCGTGCTCCGCGCCTCGCAACTCCCGCACGCTTCCGAAATTGGCAACATCCGCATGAAAATGGGGGAGGGCATTACGGGCTGGGTGGCGCAGCACAAGTCCGTGGTCGCGCTGCCGTCAGCCGCCTCGGCCGACGCGCGCTTCAAAACCTACCAGACGCTGCCCGAGGATTCCTACGAGGCCTTTCTGTCCGTGCCGTTGATCAGCAACGGCGAGTTGATTGGGGTCATCAACGTCCATCACCGGCCCAAGCACACGCACACTCCGGATGAGATCGCGTTGGTGAGTTTCATCGGCGAACAAATGGGCGGCGCCATCGCCAAATCGAAGTTCGAACAGCGCTCCGAGAGCGCGGCCCGGCGGATGGAAGCGCTGGCGGGTCTGGCCCGCACCATGGCCGAGGACAATTACCTGGACCGTATCCTCCAGGCAATTTCGGAAATGATGGCGGAGACGCTCGATTCGCCCGTGTGTTCCATCATGCTGGTGGACGACGACCGCCGCGAGCTGGTGATTTCGGCGGCCCGCTGCTCCTCGCCCGATTACCTGCACAAGATGCCGCTGAAGATCGAAGACTCGCTGATTGGCCGCGTGGTGCGCGAGGGCCGGGCGATTATGATCCCCAACGTGGTCGATGAGAAGCAGTACCGGTATCCCGAGCTGGCGCGCAAAACTGGCCTCGCTTCGCTGCTCTCGGTGCCCCTGGTCACGCGCGAGAAAGTGATCGGCACCATCAACATCTACACTCGAGAAGTCCGCCCGTTCACCGATGACGAAATGGGCTTTGTCAACGTGGTCGCCGGGCAGGCCGCCATCGCCATTGAAAACGCCCGCCTGATGTCCGAGACCCTCGAGATGAAGCGCACGCTCGAAGCGCGCAAGCTCATCGAACGCGCTAAGGGCATCCTCCAGCAGAAACACGGTCTTACCGAAGAAGAAGCGTACCTTCGGCTCCGCAACGAAAGCCGCCGTTTGCGGCGGCCAATGCGCGATCTGGCCGAAGCCGTGATTCTGGCCGAGGACCTGGAGAAGAAGAAGGTGGACGGGTAGAAGAAGCAAGAAGGAAAAATCAAATGGCAAAGGGCAAAGGGCAAAAGTAGTTAGGCGCCACAGGCGCCATCCAAGGCGGCGCGAAGCGGCCACCTAGTTACTTTTGCCCTTTGTCTTTTTCCGTCTACCCGCATTCCTGCGATGATAAGGTCTATGACCAGACGCATCTTATTGGTGGCGGCCGCAGGGGTAACTTTGGCCGGTTGCGGCGCCAAAAGCCAGGACTCGGGGAAGCGCTATACCATGCAAGGCGAGATCAAATCGCTGGACCCCGCCGCCAAAACCGCCAACATCAATGCCGGCAAGATCGAAGGCTGGATGGAGGCTATGACCATGGAGTACCCCATCAAGCCGGATGCGGAATTTGCCAAGCTCCACGTGGGCGACCGCATCGAGGCCACCGTGGTCGTGAATGATTTGAAGTACTACGTTACGGATGTGAAGGTGCTGCCGAAGCCGTAGTGCTCTTCTTGGCGCTGGACTGCGTGGTGGCCGGCTTCAGCAATTCGTCGAGTTCCTTGCGCACGTTGCTCTCCGGATCCTTCATGAAATCGCTCTCTCCGAGAATATCGGCCCGCACGATGCCCCGGCGATCCAGAAACACCATATGCGGAACATAGAGCGGTCGCAATGCCGAATAGGAAAGGTAGGCGACCACCGGGTCGTGCTGGTTGTAACCGATCGGGAACGACGGTTGGAATTGCTTGATGAACTCCGGCAGCCGCCCGGCGGCTCCATCGTTAAAGGCGCAGGCCACAATCTGTACACCCTTGCCGGCGTACTCCTTGGCAACCTGGTTCAAAACGCCGGTGAGGTGCTGGCAATGCGGGCACTCGGTGTCGATTAACGCAAAGGCCACCACCTTGCCTCGGTATTGGCTCAACTGGAGATCGGGCTGCCCGTTGAGACGGTGGATGGGGAAAGCCGGCGACAGTTTGCCGAGCTCCAAACCAAAAGCCGTAGCCGCCAACGCGATGCACGACACGGTAACCAGTAGGGTACGCATGACGAATATTATCCTACACTCCGGGATCCTGGAGTTTTCATGATTCCCTTCGACCCCTTGTTCCGGAATCCCCACGTGCAGACGATTGCCGGTCACCTGTGGAGAAGGAGCGGGGAAGAGCACCGCTTTCCGCTTCGGCGCCGGTTGGTTCGAACCGAGCCCGACGTTGAAGTGCTGGTCCAGTCCCAGCTCCCGGAGGGACCACCTGCCGGCGACATCGTGATGGTTCACGGCCTGGAGGGGTCGGGAGAGGCGGGTTACGTGCGCAGCCTGAGCGGCGCCGCGCTGCGTGCCGGTTTCGCCGCGCATCGCTTTCACATGCGGACGTGCGGCGGCACCGAGCGCTTGTGCCGCACGCTCTACCATGCCGGGCTGACCAGCGACCTGCTCGCGGTCTTGCGGGTATTCCAACGGGAGGGGCGCGGGCCGGCGTTTCTGGTGGGCTTTTCCCTCGGCGGCAACGTCGTCTTGAAGCTGGCCGGGGAACTGGCGGAAGCCGCGTGCCCGTTGATCCGCGGTGTCTGCGCGGTATCGTCGCCGCTCGACCTGGCCGTTTGCGCGCGGCGCATCGCAGGCAAGGACAACCGGCTCTATGAGCGTCGCTTCGTGCGGCGCATGCGGTCGCGGCTGTGCGCCACCGGCCGTTACCGCGAGGCGGACTTCGCCGGCCTGGCCTCGGTCATGGAGATCGACGACCGGATCACGGCCCCTTCTTTCGGTTTCGGCGACGCGGCCACCTATTACCGGACGCAATCCGCGAATCGCTTTCTGGAGGGCATCCGCGTGCCGGCCCTGGTCATCCACTCCCAGGACGATACGCTGGCGCCGTTCGCCAGCGTCGCGATGGAAGCCGCGCGCTGCCATCCGCGCATCGAGTTGCTGGTGACCGCCCACGGCGGCCACTTGGGATTTATCGGGCGCGCGCCGCACCGCTTCTGGGCGGATGCGGCGATTCTGGACTGGATTGCGCGGCAACATCGGGCATCCGCGTGACATACTGAAGTTTCGATCCAGATGAACGAGCCGGAACCCTTTCTGTGGCGCTGTGCGCAGTGGCTGACTTTCGCTTCTGCGCTGACGATCCTGGTGTCCATAGCGGTCTATGAGACACTTCTGGCGCTGGCTCTGGTGGCGCTGCTGCTGTCGGGTCAGAGGCTGCGGTTTCCGCCCGTCAAACTTCCCCTGGCGCTGTTCATGATCGGCACCGCGATTTCCCTGGCGTTCTCCGGCGAAGCCGCTGCCGGAATTCCGGGCGTTCGCAAATTCTACCTGTTCCTCATGCTCTTGGTCGTGTATTCGACCGTGCGTCGGTTGCAGCGGACCCGCGCTCTGGTGCTCGGCTGGGCCCTGGTGGCTGCGGTCGGTGCGGTCGTCGGACTGGCCCAGTTCGCCGCCAAAGTGAAAGAAGCTCACGTGCTCGGCAGGGGCTTCTACGATTTTTACGTGCCGGGCGACCGGATCACCGGCTTCATGAGCCACTGGATGACCTTCTCCGGCTTGCAAATGTTTGCCCTCGTGATGCTCGCCGCTTTTCTGTTCTTCGCCCCGGAGTCGATGCGCCGGGGATGGCTCTGGCTGCTCTGCGCGGCCTTGATGTTTGTGTCGCTGGTGCTGGCCATGACGCGCAATAGCTGGCTGGGCAGTGCGGTGGGCCTTCTCTATCTGCTCTGGTTTTGGCGTCGCTGGCTGGTGGCCGCCGTTCCGGTCGTCGGCGTCCTCGCCATTTTGCTGGCGCCGGCCGAGATCCGCGAACGTGTCAATTCCGCCACCCGGCCCAAGCAGGGGGTTGATTCCAACCAGTTCCGCGTCGTGGCTTGGCGAACCGGGCTTCACATGATTCGCGAACATCCCTGGCTCGGCCTCGGCCCCGAGGGCGTGAAGCTGCACTTCGATGAATATGTGCCGCCCGACATTCCGCGGCCGCTGCCGGCGGGATGGTATGGGCACCTGCACAACATCTATCTCCAGTTCGCCGCCGAGCGCGGCATTCCCACCATGCTGGCTTTGATGTGGATGCTGGGGAAGATCCTGCGGGATTTCTGGCTGGGCCTGCGGAGGCTGCCGCCTGGCCGGAGCAACGCGCGCTTCCTGCTTCAGGGAGGCATCGCGGTTCTGCTGGCCACATTGGCCGCCGGATTTTTTGAGCACAACCTCGGCGATAGCGAAGTGCTGACCATGTTCCTGGTAGTGGTGGCCTGCGGGTACCTGGCCCTCGACAAAGAGGTCGTTGGCCTTGGCTGACTCACTGCAGGGTAGGGAAGTGGTGCTGGCTGGAGGCGCCGGCGGACTCGGCTCGGCGACGGCTTCTCTGTTGTTGGCGGAAGGCGCCCGCGTGGTCCTTAGCTTTCGGGCCAACCGCGAACGCGCAGCGCGCTGGGAGAGTTCGGCCACGGTGGTCCAAGCCGATCTGAGCGGGGCGGCCGATCGTGTCCGGCTGCTGGATGCCGCGCCCGCGCTCTATGGTCTGGTCATTTTCGCGGGCGATCCCGCCCGCGTGGGAAATTCGTCGCAGACGGAAGCCGCCATGGTGCGGTCCCACCAGACGAACTATCTGGGGCCCATCCTCCTGGCGCGCGAAGCAGCGGCTCGCATGAAGACCGCCGGCGTGGCTGGCGCCATCGTGCTGTTTTCCACCATGCAGGCGAACGCGCTGTTTCCCGGCTCCGGGGTCTATGCGGCTCAAAAAGCGGCATTGCAGCAGGACGCTCGAATCCTCGCCAAGGAATGCCGGGGTCCGGCGAACATCCGGGTCAACGTGGTGAGTCCCGGCGTGATGGCGGCGGGCATGGCCGAAGCCAGCATTGCGTCGGGCAAGTACGATCGGTTCTTGAAGGAAGGTGTGATTGGCCGCTTTGGCCGCGCCGAGGATGTGGCCCGCGCCGTCCGGTTTCTGCTCGAGCCCGACAACTTTATCACCGGCCAAGTCGTTTGCGTGGACGGCGGGATGACCTTGTAGCCTGAAGCGGATTAAAGACCGGTAGTAAACACCGTCGTTGTACGTGCCTCAGTCGGCAGTGGAATGCCCCGTCCGTACAGACAGATGTGGTCGTACGCCCAGATCTTCACGATCGACGGCAGTTGCCGCCGTGCCGCCAGATATTCCCGTTCCCACGGCCATCCCGAATTGAACAGGCCCATCAGATACCCGCAGTCGCTTGCCGCCCAGCCCAGTTCGCGGTATGGATACGCCGCGCACCGCGACACCGCGTTCACATCGTGGTCGGTTCCACCGAATTGAAAGCCCTCGCACAGAAACGTGGCCAGTCCAGACCCGCTCTTCTGCTTCCATGCCGGCGGCAGGTTCACATGCCAATTCAGCGGTCGCGTCTCCGGCCGGTTCACATCCAGCGGCCAGAGCAGCTCAAAACACGCGGCGGGATGCCTCGCCAACACGGTAGCCTGAATCCCCTGCACATATCCCGCGAGCCGCGACTGTAGGAAGTCCGCGTCGACGGAACCGTTCACCGAAGGGCTGTCGGTGGGAGTGAGGAACCGCGCCAGGGGCCGCCCGTGCGCCGTTTGAAACGCGCTTTGCGTATCGGTATCGTAATACGCCATCCCCGAGGCGTTGGCTTGGTACCACCACAGAATCTCGCCGAACTGCAGCCGCGCGGTCAGACCGGCGGCTTCCATCAGTCCGGCCATCGCATCGTACGCTTGACTGGCGTAGTTCTGCACGACCGCCGAAAACGCGCACTGCGAGCTGTAGAGCGACTGGAATCCGGTCGCCGTGGAAACCGGCGTCCCATCCCAGTAGCGTTGGACCCATACCGCGGCCGGTGGGTTGTCCGGCGCTTCTACCAGTTCTTGGGAGAACGCTACCACTGCATCCATCCCGGCCGCGCGCAAAGCCGCGAAGAAATCCGCGTGCCAGTCCCGAAACGCCCGGTTGAAGACGGGCGTCGCGCTGGGGTCAATCTGCCACACGGCCGGCACTCCGCCGCTCAGCGAACCGCTCACCACGCTCGCCCCGCCCGACGCCGCACAGGTGAAGCTGAAGCTGGCCGACCGGCAGTAGATGCGCAGCCTTCCGTTGCCACCCGTGTCGGCCCAGACTCCCGAGGCGGCTTGGTTGATGAAATACGCGAAGTGCGCGGCCACGGTCTGCGGCGTGTCCGCTGGAAAAACCGACTTGCCAATGGTCCATCCGCCGATCGTCAGGAACGCGTCGCCTGAAGTCGTGCATGCCACATCCACGCTCGGTACCGTTCCTCCCACGGCCACAGCCTGTTTCCACCAGAACACGCCCGCGTAGTGGTCGATCCTCCCCGCCAGCCCGCTCCTCTGGATCGCCCACACCACACGCTGAGGGGAACACTTGTAGGTGTGGTCGGTATCGAAGTCCGTGGCTATCGCCACGTCGGTGCGCGTTTCGGCCGGGTCCGGAACATCGCTCGCCACCACGCACTCCACGAAGTCGAAGTAATAATAGGTCCCTTGGCTGAGTGCGTTCCGGTCGCCTCGCACGCGGATCTCCAGCGTGTGCGACCCGGCCGCCACTCCTGCGAACACCTTCCGCCGGATCCGCGGCTGCGCCTGCTCGCTGGGGCGATACCAGTCCAGCGGCGCCGGGGCCGCGACACCGTCGAGCAAAACCTCCACCCTCCCGCAATCGAAATCGAACCGGGTTCCCACGTAGATGTCGTGTGCCTGCCCGCAGTGTGTGGCTACCGTTGCCGTCGCCCCTGCTTCCGCCGCTCGGACCGCGCGGCCCTGGCTGAAGACGCCCTTCTCCTCCGGGGCCGCCTCCCAAAGGCCGGTATACGTCACCCAGGAATCGTCTTCCTCAATCCGGACCGAATTCGGCCCTGCGACCTGGAGCGCCCGCGTGCCGCCCGGGTCGGCCACCGTCCAGTTCGACACCACCACTTGCCACTCGGTGGCAGTATACGCGCCGCTGTTGGCGAGCGCCGGCGCGAAGGTCAGCCACAGTTTCTGAAGATCGGTCCACCCCAGTGCCGAGAAGTCGATCCGGAAATGCCACGCAACGCCGTCCGAACTCCCGCCGCTCAGTTGCGCCGCCTCGGGCGTGAAATACAGATTGGCATTCTTGTGCAGCTCATACAGTGTGACCATGTTGCCGTCCGCGCCCGGCTCCGAGGTGATGGTGATCTGGTTCCCACCGGCGGTGGCCGACAGCACTACGGGTCCATTGGCCGCCCAATTCGTCGCGTTGATCTGGGCCGCGATGGCCGCGCACACATCGGCTGCTGTCTCGCCACCACTGGCGATGTAATCGAACGCCAGGTTTTGATACCACAGACTCACCCGGTCGTAGGCAGTAATGGTCCCGGCGTTCAGGGTGAAGACGGCGCTGGCCCGCGCTCGGCCCGTGGGTCCGCTAGATAGCTCGATCAGTTTCTTCCGAACCGTCTGCCCATTCGTCAGGGCGGTAAGGTAGGGCCAATCCGTCCATGGCGACTTTCTGGATTCGAACGGCTGGATGCCGTGGAATGTGACTTCGAACTCCAGCACCAGGCCGCTGAAGTCTGTGTCCGGCAGGTACGACCACCGCGGGTGTCCATAGAAATCGTCGCAATCCCACAGGACCAGCACTGCGAAGTCAGCGGCGTCCCGAAACACCCCCGAGACCGTAAAACCGTCGTCGGACGCCCCCCACAGCGCAGCCCCCGCGCCGTAGGCGCTGGCGCCTTGCAGGTGCATGGTGCGGTGTGGCTGCAGTTTGTAGATGGTTTCCATTACAAGCGCACGGTGGCGGTCAGGCGCTTCCCTGGGTAGGCCGATCCCACCGCGGTCAGATCCAGTGTGACCGGCTGCCCCGCCGGAATAACCAGCCCCTCGACGCTCGGATGCGTCGTCATGTCCATCGTGTTGGAAACGATCTGCCCGTCTGGAATGGTCAAAGTCGCAATCGCATTTCCCGAGACCTTCACCACGCACGTCAGGGAAGACCCGATGGGCGCCTGCCCAACCGTTGCGAAGATGTCCCGCACGCTGCTGGCATAGGGCAGAGTTGCCGGAGGCACGGCATTGCTTTCGATCGCCACCACCCCATCCACCGTCAGATCGATCTGGCCGCCGGAATGTGTCCGCAGCCCGACGTCGCGAGTGCCGGTCAGGCTGATGCTGGCAGTCGGGCTATTGCCCCGCGCGTTCGTGACAAACAACTCCGCGCTCGCCACGCGAACGCTGGACAGGCTGACGGAGTAGCTCCAGGTTCCGCTGTAAGGGCTGCCGAAGAAGTCCGGCGGAAAGGGCGCGATGACGGCCTGGTCCAGCAGATGATAGACCGGCGCCTGTGTTCCGTGGGCGGCCGCCTGGCTTCCGTGAGAGCCGCGTGCCACCTGATAGTGCGTATCGTTCGTCACGCTTTCCACGCGCATCACTTCGCCTTCAATCTGCAGGATGCTGCCGGGCCGTGCCGGGCCTGGGGTACTCAGGGTCAACCGTGAATCCTCGGCGTCAACCGCAGTGGCCAGCGTGATTGGTGGCGTTCCGAGCAACTCATCCCAGTAGTGAAGCTTCAGGGTGGCCGAGGAGATGGTTCGCGTATTCGTCAGGTCCGTGAAAGAGACTCCACTGAGCTCCACCGTCCCTCCGCGTGGGCCGGCTCCCAATCCGAACGAGGGTAACGGCGGGACCGCGCTGTCGGTCATGCCAGCCCCGCCGATCTGCCAGCGAGTCACCGTCGACAGCTCCGGCGCGCATTCGGCATCGTTCACATTGGCCGAGCGCCCGGTGATCTCAACCACCTCGCCCGCGTGATTGGGAATCGCCAACTGCACCGGGCTGCTCCGGGTCAGCGCGCCAAATCGCCAGCCCGCTTCGGCGATCACAAAGTAGCTGCTCGCGTCCGGTTCGACAGTCCATGGAGGGGATATGGTCAACGTGGTCGCATCGTTGGAGAGGATCGTACGTTCCTGGCCCTGGCCCTTGCCGCGTGTGATCCGGGCGGTCATGCCCCGATAGCCGTTGACGCCCATTTGCAGCGTCCCGTTCCCGGCTGTCGCCGGAGAGTGTACGGTGACGGCGGCTTCCGGTTGCAGTTCCAGCCGCCAATAGAAATTGGCATGGTCGAAGTTTGCGTCCGCGGGAGAGATCAGTTGAATCGGGAGCCCAGTGTCCGTAAATTCGCTGGCCAGCGGCTGGTCGGACGCGATGCGCAACAACTGCGCCGGGGTGGTCCCCCGGTAAACGTGAAACTTGCTGGTCCCCGGTGCGAAACTCAACTCCGACACGGTCACCGCGCTTGCGTCGTTCGCCACCGAGGCCCGGACAATGAAAGATAGCACGCTCTCGTTACCCGTCTCGTCTTCTCCGGACACGGCATAGTAGAGCGTTTCTCCGGCTGCCAGCGTTCCGCCGCCGCCAATCGCGGCGGCCAGGTTGATCAGTGGCGCTCCCGGCCCAGCTGCCGTGACGCTCGCGGGGGCCACAAAGCTCACCACGACGTTCGTCTCGGCGGCGCCATCGGTGGCAAGCGAAGCCGATTCGGTCACCCCGAATTGGACGTTTCCGTTACTGTCGAGCGTATTGCCCAACAACGGTTTGGGTATGCCCAAACCCATGCTGCGCGGGTAGGTGGTTCCGGTCGTCGAACTCACCTGCCCGTTGGTGTCCGCGTACCAGGCGTCGTCGTGAATCTGCGCCGTAATCGTGGAGGTTCGGTAGTTCGTCGACGGAGAAATCTTGTTCACTCGAAATGGTTGGCGCTGGAACCCCTCCTTTAGGTAAGTAACGGTGATGATATCCCCCGGCCGGATGCCCACCGCCTTGACGCTGGTGTCGAACTGGATATAGGTATTGCCGCGGACGGCCTTATCGAGATTGAACTTCAGAATCCGTGCCGCCTGATCGTAGTTCGGAATCCCCAAGGCCGCCAGTGCAGTCGAGATCTCTTGCCCCGCATCCGCCACGTCGTCCGGGTCCAACATGGTGTAGCTGTCTTGCTGGTAACCGTTGAGAGCGTCTTGAAACTCTACCGTGAACCGGTTCGGCGTCTCGGCGATACTGCGCGACGAGAGCACTACGTTCGGTTCGCCGTTCGGGCGGCGCAGAAGTCCTGAGAATTCGCTGGACCCGTCGCCGAATTCGTAACTCGCCCAACCACCATTGAGCGGCTCCGCGCTGTTCGAATTTGCCGGTTTGGTGGGATTCTCCAGCGCCGCGGTGTTTTCCACCTGCAACTGCAGCACGCCGCCGGGTCCATACGTCAGGTACAGGCGCGCGGCGTTGCGAATGCCGCGGACGACATCTCCGCCGCTCCTCCGGGCTTGCAGAACCAGGTTGCACTGGAACCGTGGAAGCGTCGTGGGGTTGCCGTTCAGGTCCGTGGCGTTGATTGGCTCATCGCAGTAGGCGGCTGCCGCCGCGAAACTGGGTATGTCGATTTCCGATGCCGCCCAGCCGCTCCGGCGGAGAACGTCGAGCAGGATCCACGCCGGATTGCTCGAGAATTGGTCGCTCGTGTAGGCGCCGCTCGCGGCATAAACCGGCACCTGCAGACCGTGGGCCAGCACCTTCACGGTTGGTAGCGAGGAGCCGCTGCTGAGCCGGGTCGGAACCACCACCACCAGGTACGCCATGCTGCCATACGGGTCGCCGGCCGGGTGCCCGCTGGCGTCCAGAAAACCCGGATCGAAGCTGCCGTCGCGGCTGCCCATGGTCCCGACGTTGTACCAGCCCGTACCCGTCATGTTGGTGCCGGATACACCCAGCGGGATCTGCACGTCATTGACCAGGACCGTGAGCACCTCGGTCATCGGGCCGATCCCCAGCAGCACTTCCATGTGCGTCAGGTTCCCGTCGTTGCGCGCGAAGACGACTTGCGGTGTGTACCAGGCCGTGCCGTACACCATCGGCACGAAATCGTTGTATCGCGCCTGATTGACGGCGACGGCCGACGTCGACCAGTCCTTTCCATACGCGCGCACTGGGATCGCCGGCGGGATGTACTCGATGCCTCCGAACCGCTGCAGCATTCCGCGCGTCTGGCAATCCGTACGCGTGAATCCGCAGGATGCGAAAGGCGTCCCCGCGTTCAGGCTGCCGCAGCCTCCCGGGACATCCGGGGAGTATCCGCAGCGGTAATAGCGCGAATAACGGCCATCCACTCCCCCGTCCACGGCCTCGGTGCGTTGCGCCAGGTTCGTCGGGAACTGCCAGGGGCACCTCCGCTGAACGCGCACTGGGGGCAGCACCAGGCGCTGCAGGTTCATGCGATTGACCGCGGTCAGCCGAAACGTCGCTTCCCGGATCTCGTCCGGCGGATTGCAGATGCCTTGAAAAAGGACGGCGGTTTCGGTTAACGCGGTCTGGTTCCGTAGATCGTAAAACAGGAAACTGACGGTTAGGCGGGCGCCCTTCCACCCGTAGGCGCGTTCGATTTCCGAAAAATGGGAGTCCGCGTTGGCCAGCACAATCGAGATGCGCGGGCTTCCATCGACACCCTGGTCCGAAGCCGTCTGAATGTCGAATGCGCTGTGTTCCAGGACGCGAGCCTGGTAACTGGTCGTCCCTACGGTAAGAGCGTGCGTGCACCAATGTTCCGTTTGTCCATTCGGCAACACGCAGTCGAACACCAGAACGGGTGTGTCCGTGACGGCTTGTTCCTTCAGTTGTTCAACCGATTGCATGAATGAGATTCACCGTGGTCGAGTGACGGTTCAGGTCCGTGGCCGTTAAGGAAAGAAGATCGTCGCGAAAAGCGGTGTGAGTGTAGACGCCCCCGGTTGTGCTCGGCTTGTAGGCAGACGCGGCTGCCTGCGCCTCGACTTGTAGCCCGAAGACATCCAATGACGCGCCCGCCGGCGCCTCGATTCCGAATACGATGCTGGAGGAGGCCGCGTCTCCCTGGCCCACAAAAAGGATCCGCTGCCAATCCGCCCCAACCGGCCGGTCGGCGCGTTCGTCCGCACGCAACAGCGTAATACTCTGGACGCCCTGTGAGGATTTCACATACGCGCTCAGGCAATAGAGGTAGCCGGCGGGCGCTGCCAACGTCTGCGTGAGGCTCTGGGCGCCCGCGCCCGCATTCTCGATGTGCCAGCCGCTCGTCCCGCCCGTGGCGTCCGCCACTCCCCCCGCCAGCGAGAGAAACGGCCCTTTGGTCCAGCCTGCATCGTCCAGTTGATCACTCCACGCGAACAGGTTCCCCGTCGGATCGAGAAAGGTGAAGGTGTTGAGGCTGCCCTCAGCGGCCTCGAAGAATTGCTGCAGCGTCGTGGCCTCCTCGTCCGACAATCCCGTGTACTGCAATTGCCACTCCGTGGTCTCGCCCAAATCATCGGCCAGTTTGATCGCGCTGCCGTCCGCCAAGGCGTTCAGAATGGTCCGCGGGCGGCGCCGCTTCTGCATCGGGTACTGCGTGAGAGCGCCGCTCGTGAGTTGGGGGTACGCCAGCATGTCAGATTACCGATTTTCGATCACCGTGAATGAGAGTCTGCCCTGCATTTCACCAGCGGACAGCAGGGTGAAGTCATCGTTCGAGAAGCTACAGTTGGGATAAACTCGGCCGTCCCAGGGGTCGGTGAAGGCGAACGTTCCGAAGCGCCCCTGGTTGGCCGCGAAGAACTGCTCCAGTGCTGCCATCTCGGATTCATCGAGCTGGTCGAGCCGGATTTCCCACTGGTGGAGCATCCCGGCGGAGTCCCGGTACCGCTGTTGCCGGCCGTCCACGAACCACAGAACCTGGTTTTGCATCCGGACGCTCTTCGTGGCGGGATACTGCGCCCTCGCGCTGGTCTTCAGCTTGGGAAACGGAGGAGTCATATTTAGAGATCGCTGACCACGTCATTGACCGAGCTGAGCGTCAGCATCGCCTGGCGAACCGCCTGGGCGATCTCGGTGCTGTGGTCCAGGAACGAGCGGGAATCCATCGCTTGCACGTTGACGGTGATTTGCGGGGGCGTGCCGGCACTTGTGCTTCTGCCGGTCGAGCTTCCGTCACCAGGCCCACCGAACGCCCGCGGCACTCCAAACTGGTCGTAGTCCGCCGAGCCAATATCGCTGCCGAGTGCGCTTCCCTGGAAGGAGAGTTGCTCCGGCATGGTGTATTTCACGAGGGGCGGCGGGTCCGCCTGCCCGCCGCCCCCGAAAAGACCAAACAACCCGCCGATCAAAGGAGCCAGGCCGAGACCGCTGGTAAATACCTTCGATACGGCTGAGATCACGCTGCTCCCCACGCCGCTCGATCCATCCGATTGCAGTCCGCTGTTGGTCTGGATCTGGCCGATCTGCGTCGCCACCAGATCGAATGCCGATGCCAGCGAATTCTCGGTGTCGGCGGCATTGAAGAGGCCCTGGCCCGGAGTGACCGTCCGAAAACTATCGAATAGCGTCTCTTGAGTTCTGTTGGCCATCTCTCACCTCCGCGGCGACCTCTTCCTCCAGCATGCGAAACGCATCGGCCTGGCGCGCGCTCAACCGACTCAAATCCATCCCGCCTAAGCGCCGGCGCATCCAGAATTCTTCAACCAGAGTTACGCTCTCTCCGGTGACATACGATTTGGGGCACGTGCCCGTCGAAGTGCGCTTTCTTGCCCAAACCGGCTTGGCCTTCGGCTCCTCTACGAATCCGAGCCACCCGCATCGTCTCTTTTGCTCCAGTCCGGATTTTCGGCAGTTGTCGCACTTCCAACCGTCCTGGTTGGAGAATTGAAAATGGAAGGCGACGATCAGTTTTTTCGTTCGACTTCCGTCAACCCAGTCTGCGCCCTGACCGCCGCCAGCGCCTCGCGGAACAGATCCTCCGGCCCGCTTTCGGCCAGTAGCTCGGGCGTTGCCTCGGCGCCGTCTACAACCAGCCCCGAGACCGACCGGAGCCCCCACGTCAGGTAAAGCCGGCTGATTTCCGCATCCAGGAGCCCCGCTTCCATTCGGTCGCTCGGTTCCGGGCCGGCCTCCAGAAACTCCATCCGCCGCGCCAGCTCCCGGATCCTGCGCATCAGCTCGACCCGCCGTCCGTAGGACATCTTCGCCACCGCGTACGTCACTCCGGGCGCAACCCGTGACTCAACCGCGACCAGGCTTTCGTAGGTCATGGCTATCCGAAGGCCACCGCAATCTCGTCGTCCGCGGTCCCTTGTGCCCGGGAACCCCGGAACCGCCATTGCATCCGGTTCTGACTGTCATCGAACTCCGGCACCTCCGGGACCACGCTCTTGAGGTGAACGGCCATGACCTGCCCGTCCGCTTCGCCTAGCTGGAACATCACCGTGATCGGGGACTGTTGCCGGGCCGCCTGGTAGAGCCCTTTGGTCGCGTCATCATCCAGGCCGTATAGGTCGAACGCCGCCGTTACCGTTCTCTGTCCCGGTGAGATCGCCCGCGGTACACTCGAACCGAATTCCCGCGCCCGGGTGTCGAGCGCGTTCTTCAGGACCACCGATGCGTTCGTAATCGTGAAAAACTGTGTCGGCGACGTGCCGAGCCACGCCTGCCCCATGTTGCCGGGCACGATCGAATAATCGAACGCGTCCAGCGCCGGCTCCGCGGGAAAGCTCTGGAGTTGGGCGGAGCCGGCCGAGAAACTGCTGGTGTCCACCACGTCCTGCGCCAGGCCGCGGAAACGCAACTCGTGGTAGTCGCCGTTCACCAGGATTTCCATTTGGTCCACGGCCGCTCCGCACAGCAGACGCTGCACGGCTGTGTCTGGGCTCCAGCAATCCAAAACGCTAACGCTGGGCAGTTCCGTTGCCGGGGTATAGGTCACCGCGGCGCCGATCTCCGTGGCAGGCGCCGGGGGCGACGCGAAGGGCGCGTTCAATTGCACGCTCCCGGCATCCACTACCGCCGAGACAAACCGGATCTCTCCGGCTGCCGACACCGCTTGTCCCGCGCTCAAACCGTGAGGAGCTGCGAACGTCACCCGCCCGTCGGATGTGCTGGAAGCCACCGTCCCGCCCCCGAACTGCAGGGGTGCTCTGCCCAGCGCCGCCTGGAACAAAGGGCCATAGCCGGGGCTGCCCGCCGACTTCTGCCAGCTCGTCAGGTAGGTACGTAATTCGAAGTCCGTGCGACGCCGGCCTCCCGCCGGTAGGCCGGTGAATGTCCGGCTTCCCGTTTTATCCTTTCGCGTCGTCGTTTCAAGTTGGTGGCGCACCGTCAGCTTCAACGCCGGGATTCGGTTTGCGGAGACGATGGCTCCTACGCTGCCATACGAACTCTCCAGTGCCGTGTAAAGCCGGTTTGCGTTCGAGGAAATATATGACGCCATATTAGTTTCTGCTCACTCCCACCTGGAATGTGATCTTCGCCGCTTGCAGGAAATTCTTGCCGCCGTGCTTGATCGCGCTCAGCGCGACTTCGTACCCTCCGGCATAGAACATGCCGTCCCCCCAGTCCCCTCGGGCGCCGTCCAGCGTCTGTGTGACCGAGTCAGTGTAGAGTTCGAGCGCGTCCTGCAGCCCCGTGAGCTGGTCCTGTGAATGACGCAGCTCGATCGTCATCTGAACGGTTCCGGAGAAGCTCCGAAACTTTTCCGTTAAGCTGTTCACGATCTTTTCGCAGTACACGTGGACGGAGGGATATCTCACCGTGCCGCTGCGTTCCGCCAGATCGGCGGCTGCGTTTTGTGCCCGGATCTGCCCCGCGCTCACCGGCGCCGCCAGGGAGCTGTTGGGGGCCGTTAGCGCCGCCAGGCTGGCGTTTATCCCGCTGGTTCCGGTGATCTGCTGAATCACCTTGGCCGTTGCCGCGCTGCCGAGTTTAGCCGCCATCTCAGCCTCTCTGGATCACCCGTGGAACCGGCTTCAGATAGGTCGGTTCCTGCCCCGTACCGGGTGCCCGTCCCGCGGTTGCGACCGCCCCGGCCTGGTGCCAATTTTGGCCCGCCTCGATCGGCGTTCCATTCTGCAGCACCATCGATTCAGGCGCATCGCCGATATATACGTTCCAGCGCGTCGCCCCGGGCGGCGGCGTTCCGGCCTCCACCTGCAGGGCGCTCGCCGTGATCGTGAATACCGCCGGACTCGAGCCGGCCCCTTCCTCTCCCGTCGGGTTGATCCACGCCATACTGACGTAGTACGTGCCGTCCGGTAGCGCGCCCGGGATCGCGTCCACTTGCGGTGTCCCCGCCCGCGGAACCGGGTTCGCCGCCACTCCGACCCCGGTCTGGATCAGCCTTTCGGAGGCCCACTGGGCCATCTCGTGGAACTGGTCGCGCTTTCCGGCGTACCGGTCGTTTAACTGGCTGTTGTAGGCGTCCCGGTAGATCATTTCCAGTGTGCGATAGGTGTTCCACAACTTCATCGGCGCCGTGACCACTACGCTGCTCAGCCCCGGCCGCGGCGTGGGTTGGAGGAACTGGTCCGTGCGGCTCAGCTTGTTGAGTAGCACCGTCAGCTCCACCCCCACCTCCTCTTGTGCCGAGGTCAGCTTCCGGGTCACATCGATCCCTTCGGTTTCGGCCACAGCGAGCAGTTGCGAATCCAGCGCCGCTAAATCGTCGATGCTGGAGATTGGGCCGTCTGTGAACAGAGCCATGACGCTGGTCCTACTCTTTCGGGGGGCGCACCGAGGCCCTCAGTCGATTCAACTCGCTGGTCGGCAGCACGGTCAGCTGCACACGGCTCGCGGCCGCCGCCTGTTCCACTGCCCGCAGCGCTTCGGCTTGGCGATCGCGCATCTGTTTGGCCTCTTCGGCCGACGCCAGGCGCGCGATACCGTCCACAATCATCTTCGCCGCCACTCGGGGGATCACTTCTGTAAGCGTGCCCGGCTTGCCGCCGTCCGGTGTCTCCAGACTCATCACCACGACAAACGCTTCCGCAATCCCGGCTTCGATGTTGCGGATTTTCTGGTAGTAGTGCTTCAGGTCCATTCCGATTTCTCCTCTCGGCCCTGCCGGGGGCGGGGCAAGCCGCCCCCGCGCGGGGCCCTTGCGGCTACGTGTTGACTTGCACTCCCGACGTGTTGCGCAGTACGCCGCACCCGTACAGCACATCCACCGTGAACTGCTGCGCGAGTGTGTTCGGCTGGTAGCTCATCACCACGCGCATGCCAAAGTTGCCGAGCTCGGCGTACTCCGCGATCGCTCCCGTGCCGGGCAGCGGCTGCGGCAGCCGCCGGATGACCAGGCCGATCGCGTCTTTACAGAATGCCAGGTTATGCGTCGTCACCGGCCCGCTGCCGGTCTTGGACACGAACTGCGAGCGAAACACGAAGAAGTCTTTGACCTTCCCCACCGTTCCGTTCACAATGGCCTGCAATCCGGCGTCCCCAGCGGTCTGAAACTCGCTGAATCGGGGGATCTGGCGCCACGCCGAGTAGGTCGCGGCATCCACCACGAAGAACTTCTGGGACGACGCCGGAACCTTCGCCAGGAACAGCGCCGTTTCCGCGGCGTCGATTACCGATTCGGTAATCGGTGTGCCCGCCGATCCCACCGGCGGGTTCGCGGTGAACTGGGCTGCCAGGTTCAGAAGGTCGCTTTCGACTCTCTGCGCGATGGCCGCCACCGCCGGTTCCATATAGATCTTCAGCAGGTCCGGAACCGCCAGCACTTTGGTCACGTCCGGAATCTGGAACGTGGCTTCCGCGTGCGTATTGAGCACGATTTGCGCGTTCCCCAGACTCGGGTTCTGCGTTTGCACCGTCCCGCCCTCGGAAATGTTGTTCGCCACCATCGTGGGTGGAATCGGTACGTTGACCGTGTCGCCGGCGTTTGCCAGGACCGGCTCGTAATCGCGATTCACCAGGTTCCCCATCACGAGGTTCCCCACCAGCACCGGCAATGCGTCCGCCGCCACCAGCTTCACAATCGCGTTTGCGACGTTATTTGAGGTAATTGCTGCCATTCATTCTCCTTCACTTCGTCTTGCCGGCCGCGGGGCCGGAATTTGACCCTCTACAGGCCCCGAAGGGTCTGGGACGCCACGCGCACGATTTCCTCTCGTACCCGCTGCATCTCCTCCGCGCTCATGCCCGGGCGGATTCTTTCAACGTTGATCGTCTCCCGGCCCACCGCTGGAGACTTGAACGTTGCCGTCATTCCGGTGCCGCCGCTAATGCGCGCCGGGAGGAACTCCGGATTTTCATTGACAAACGCGGTGAGATACTCCTTGATGGAAACGTCCCCTCCCTCTCCCCGGGCCACCAGCCGCCCGTCTTCGGTCCGCACCACCCCGTCCTGCACCGCCTTGAAGGCCAGGTCGATCTTCGCCACACCCAGCCGCTGCAATTCGGCCCGCACGGCCGCACCCCGCTCCGCCTCCTCGGCGATTTTTTGGCTGCGTTTGTTCTCAGCCACCAGTTCGTTCAACCGGCGCTCCAGTTGTTCTCTTCGCTTCCGCTCCTCCTGGAGTTCGGCTTTCGCGGCCGGTTCGTTTTTCGCCTGTTCTTGATTGACGAACTCCTGAATCGCGTTTCGCACGATCGCCTGTACGTCCGTTTCTTCCATAGTTCTCCTACACCGGATAGTTCATCCGGTCGATCTCGCCCGCCACTTGGTTCTTGATCTCCTGCCGCGCGTCGCACAGGTACTTGATGGCCAGCTTCTTGAAAACTTGCTTGCGCAGCGTCACCGAGCCGATCCCCAAGTCCAGCAGCTTTCGAGCGTCGTCGAGCTCATTGCTGAAATCGTCGATGTCGAATTCGTCCAGCCCCGACACTTCGATGGTCACGCCGTCCTGCCGCGCCGCTCCGATAGCCCGCAGCACCTGCTTCATCACGTCCTTCACCGCGTCCCCATACGCCCGCAAGACTTCTTGAGTGATGCTGAAGTCTCTCTGTTTGCTCAGGCCGGATATGCGTAAGTCGCCGGAGCTGGCCGTGCCGGCGTGCGCGAGCAGATAGCAGACCCGGTAGATCTCATCCTTCAACCGCACCAGGTTGTCAGCCGCAATCTGATAGACCTTGCCTTCCGGCTCTGTCCACCCGAACCGGTCCCCCGGCCCCAGCTGGATGTAGTACGACTCGCCGACAATCTGGTTCCATTCGCGGTCTGAGTACACTACCGGAGTCGCGAATAAACTCATCGTCAGCGCCCAGGAGAGAGCATTGGACTTGTTGAAGTGCTCCAGTTGAAGCAGCGCGGCCTTGTTCATCAGCCACAGACCCTCGCTCACCTGCAGCCGGAAGAGGGGCACCCGCCGCAGGGACGCCAGGCCGTGCCGCCCCTCGCCAATCAGGCTGATCGGGCTTCCTTCGCCCGCCTTCCGATAGACCTGGTAATTTTCGCGGTCGTAATAGATCCACCGCGTTTCCTTTTCCCATTTCTCGTCGGTGACTTTGGACTGTTGCAGGCACGACGTCCGCACGATCGCCCACTCCAAGCCGCCTGTTTCGTCGTAATTCCAGTTGATGACTTCGTCAGCGGTATAGTCGACCAGGTAGGCCCGCGAATGTCCCGAGGCGTCTTCCTCGGCGCGCGTCAGCGCCGGCTGGTTGGCCCTTGGAAAATCCACCACAATGTAACTCGATCCGCACACCAGGGCCTCCACAAAGCGCTGCCGGAAGAACTCGCTGAAGTTCGTCTCCTTCAGGTCGCAATCGTCCGAAAACAGGCTATAGAAGTCCTTCGCCGCGCTGTCATTGCCCTCGAACAGCAGCACCGGTTCGCGGCGCAGGAGCGTGGCCGCGTACCAGTCCACGATCGAGCCGATATAGTTCTCGTAGAACACCCGGTTCAAGCGCTCCTGATACACCTCGCCCGGTTCCTTGTGCCGTCGCACCAGATACTCCGAGGCGCTTTCCCGCAGCCGGTCGCCCCCCGCGTAGAGGTCTTTGTACTGCTTCCACATCGCCTTGCGCGCGACGTATTCGGGATGCTCCCGATTGATGTTTGGCGTATTCAAACCAGTCTCCCCGGTTGCTCGCCGACGGGCGCGAGCGGCCTGCACTCCTGCCACAGCAAATATCCCAGCGCATCCGATAAGTGCGTTCTCTGCCGGTCCCTGTCTTTATCGATCTGGTTGCTGTCCTGCTTGAACGAAACCTGCTCGAGGTCCTTGATCAGTTCCTTGCATTGGCGGTCCACCACCAGCCCGATTTCGCCGGACGCCGACCGCAGCTTTGCGTTGGTCAGGTTGATCCGCTCCCGGACGCTGGGGTTGGCCTTCGGCACTTGGTACCGCACCGGCACGCTCGTGTGGATCGCAAAGTACTCGCGAATCATCTCGTAGTCCGAACTGCCTGTGGTCTGCTCCTTGGATCCCGATGCATCCCCATAGACCGCGACTCCCGCGGTGTGGTTGGGGAAGCGCTTGAGGAACTCTTCGCAGGCTTGCCTCGTAGTCGCCCGCCGCAAGACAATTTCCCCCAGTACGCGAACCTGTCCGCCCGCGATCTGTGCAATCAGAGAACTCATCGGATCGACGTTGAAATCCAGCGCCCACAGCAGCGGCAGCCGCGGCTCGGCGTGCAGGTCGGCCAGGTGCTCCTCTCGCGAGAACGAGCTGTACACCACGCCGCCTGTCATGTTGAGGTACGTGCCGAGAACCTCCTGTTTATAGAAGTTCTCGTCGTAGCTTGCTTCCAGCCGGTGATAAAAATCCGGAATCTGCTTCAGCAAGAAGCGATTCTCAAACGGCGCCGCCAGGACGGCGTCGTAATCCTTCCCGCGATCCGCTATGAATTTGCGGTACACCCAGTCGTAGCCTTTGGGCGTCCACACTCCGAATCCGCACAGTCGCGTCGACTTCGGATCCCGCAAGCGGCCTTGCAGCCGCAGCCATGCCGCTTCCTGGGTATAGGTCAGTTCGTCCAGCCCGAACCAGGCCAGATTCGTGCCGCGCAGCCGTTCGAACTCGTCCACTGCCCGGAACAGGATCCGCGAACCGGTGTCCGTCATCACCAGCGTGTTCTCGGCTTTGTTGTGGTCATAGGGAACCGAATTGCTGTCCAGAATGTCGAACAACGTCGCTTGCGTGGCATCGCGCAGCATCGGGTAAGTGGGCGCGCCCAGTAGACCGAGCCGGCCTGGATTCACATAGCTCAACTTAATGGCTTCCTGGCACAGTGCCTGGCTTTTGCCGCATCCGATAGGGCCCGAGAACCCTTTGAAGACGGCGTTCGAGGCGTGAAACAGTTTTTGGGAAGGCAGCGGGTCATAGGCTATTTCTCTGTTTCGGACGTCTCCCGCGGTTCGACCCATGTGACCCTGATCTCCTTCGGCCCTTGTTCTTCCATCTCCTTCTCGAGTTGGAGCAGCTTGAGGTAGTCGCCCAAGGTCAGCTTTAAGTCGTTAGCCTTCACCCGCTCGCCCAGGCCCTCGATCGCCGTTGTCAACAGTTCCCAAATGTGGATCTTGTTCTTGATCTCCGGCCACCGCTCGCAGTTCCTGCACGATGGAGGTGCCATTGTTCCTTCGATGGTTTGTTCCGGCATTCGTGCACCCACAAAATAGAAACGGCCCCGCACCCGCGCGAGGCCGAAACCCTCTTCCCGATTTGAGAGTATCATTCGGATCTCTACATCCGATTCCGATCCGAGAGTCAAGTGCTTGAAAATAGGCCCGTCGATTTATTTTTATTTCCGTGAATGGCTCTGCGTGAGGGGCACAGCCGGCCGTAACTCGCGGTCCGGATAGGAGCTGGCAGCGTTCCACCACGAGCCACACGGACAGAGCACCCCAACCGCGCCAGCCGCAGCCGGTTTTACGCTAAACTAACCGCCATGGCGATGCTTGGCAGGAAACCAGTTGGTCCGCTTCATCGGATACTGGGGAGCGGCCCCGGCTCGGGCGGTTGGGCGAAGGTTGCCTGGTTGGAGCGGTACGGAACGCCGGTGCAGCGAGGTGGAGGGCACTCATGATGACAAAGCGAATGCGCGTAACTGTTCTTGTGTGCGGCGGCCTGACGTTGGGTTCCCTGCCCATCGCGGCGCAATGGACGACGGTCCCGGATCCGAACGTCCCGCGCGATTCCAGCGGCAAACTCCGGGGAGATGCGCCGACTCCACGGACCGCGGATGGCAAGCCCGACTTTTCCGGGCTCTGGATGCACGCCAACAGCGGACCGCCGCGCGCGGGCCGGGGCCGGCAGGGTGGGGCGCCGGCAAGGGTGAACCCCGGTGGCGGTCCGGGTGGGGCGCCCGCGGGGGCTCCCCCCGGTGGCGGCCGGGGTGGCATCCCGGTTGATCTGACGACCCCGCCCTTCCCCTACGACCCGAATGGCCCGCCCGTGGCCACCTTCTTCGAAGCCGGCGGGAACATGGAAGGCGGGCTGCCGTACACCCAGTGGGCCAAGGACATCAAGACGAAGCGGTTCAATGAGCTGCAGGCCCGCGACAACCCCGACGCCAATTGTCTGCCGATGGGCTTTCTGCAATTTCACCAACAGCCGCAGCCCCGCCGGATCATGAACGTGGCGAGTCCCAAAATGCTCCTGATCGAGTACGAAGCGAATTACGGTCTGCGCCACATTTATATGGACGGGCGCAAACTGCCGCCGCCGGGCGAGCCGACCCCATTTTGGTACGGCTACTCCGTGGGCCATTGGGACGGCGATACCCTGGTCGTCGAAACGAATAACCTGCGGGGCGCCGAAGACAGCAAGTTTGACGGCTGGCTGGACGTGAACGGCAGTCCGTATTCGGAGCAGGCCAAGTTCACGGAGAAAATCCGCCGTCCGACTTATGACCACCTGCAGATTGACACGACCGTGGACGATCCCAAGGCGTATACGAAGCCGTGGACGGTTCGAATCGATCAGCGGCTGATTGTCGACCAGGAACTCATCGAATTCATATGCAATGAGAACCAGACTTTCCGCCAGCACGTCAAGTGAGTGAGGCGGCCGAGAGGACGCGCGCCCGGTCACGATCGTATCGTCGTACCATTCCACGATTTTTCCGTCTCGCGGGAAAAAGACGCCGACGCCGTGCCAGGACCTGATGTTCAGGTTCTGTACGGGGCCGAAAGACCTGCCTCAGCCCGCCGAAACCTGTTCGCGCTCAGAAGATGTACTTGAGTGCGAACTGGAGCACACGCGGGTTGACGCTCGTATTCACGATTTGCCCGAAATTCGGCGCGGATACGTTGGGCAGCGACGGCTGCTATGTCCAGTTCTTCTCGCGATTTGGAGACTGATAGCATAATCTGAAAAAACTCTTGAATAAGGGCGTCCATTTTCTCGCGAAGGAGATCCCTTCCTTGCTCTGCCAGTTTTATCTGGCCATTTTTTTTAATCAGCTCCATTCGAGTTGGGCGTAGGAATTACCAGATGGGAGAGGTGGCTGGATGAGCTCAATGACGCGTAGCCAGTTAGAGGATGAGGTAAGAAAATCGGGCTTGGCCCCGGAGTCCTTCCGGT
>JAIQFS010000044.1 GCA_020073145.1 Terriglobia bacterium | reverse complement strand
TCGCTGGAGTTCCTCCAGCATGACTTTGCGAAGACGGGTCACAGGGACCTCCTTGTGACCCGTACACTACTCCTCGCAGAAGACGAGTGCCTCTACCTGCCACCCACGCGAAGCGTCCGCCGCCCAGCGGCTTCGTTCTGGTCGGCGACTCGGACATTGATCGAACTGCGTTCGGAGAGGCCGCCAAGCCCCAAGCTGTCCACACGAACATCTGACCCTAACCTAATCGCCGCTTGCCAACTCCAGTAGTGAATGATAAACGAGGCTATCGCCAACATCCCGAAACAGGTGTTCTGAGATTTTCAGGCGGTGTCGCTTGCGACCGAAATTCCAAGTCGATCCTTTACCACGTCCTGGAGTTTCTGTTTGCTTTCGATGGGCGGTTTCGTTGTTTGCACAGAGGCCAAGCGCGTGTGCGGCGACGATCGTCGGGGGTCCGAGGCGTGGTGGTCTTCTGGATGCCGTAGGGCGCTACGGCCGGAGGAACGGCTGCAAGTCCGGGATCGCTTTCACCAATTCTGCAGCTACCATGCGGCCAAAGAAGGCAGAGCCTTTGGCTCCGAGATGGGTGTAATCGAAAACCGGGCCGGCGTCACCGTCGGCCTTGGGAGCCGGCAGAGAAGTTCCGGTCGCGGCGCTGTCGGCCACTGCGGACGGAGGCGGCGCCATCGCCAGCGTGTTGGCTTCCACCGGGCCCATCTGCTGCACCGCCGCCAGACTCTCGGCGTGAAGATCGAGGACCGGCACGCCTTCTTCGGCCGCGACGCGCTTGGTTGCTTCGGCCCAGGGCTCGAGATCGTCGTTCACTTTTCCGTCCCGAAACGAGCGCCGGGTTAGGGACGTGACGAGCACGGCTTTCCCCTTAGCGGCCTTGACCTCGCGCACGTAGCGGCGGAGGTTGGCGGGGAATTCGGTGGCCAGGGCGGTGGAGCGACCGGGCTTGCCGGGCTGATCGTTGTGCCCGAACTGAATCAGGACGTAGGTGACCCGGTGATCCGGGTTGGCGCGTACCTGGTCGAGCACATTTTGCCAGGAGCCCTCCGCGCGATAACTGGAGGAACTGCGGCCATTCTTCGCCATGTTGAGGCATTCGACCTGCTGGACGACGCGGTCACAGAAGCCGGGACCCCATCCGTTGTGAAGGGCCACGGTGGAATCGCCGACCAGAATGATTCGAACCGGCGGCAACTCCGGCGGTTGCGCCAGCGCGGAAGTGGCCGCCAGCAGGGCGGCGGAGAAGAGGGAGATGGGGTGCATGTCTGGCTGCCTCTTGAACTTGTTTACGACTTCATTCTCTCATCTAGATCCAACGCCGCACGGAGGCCTGATAGCGGCTGAAGTCTTCTCCGAATTTCTCATGCAGGTAGCGCTCTTCCTTGCGGACCACCCCGAATTGGACAGCGAGAACCACGAGCGGCGTGAGCAGTACCGCCCACAGTATCTGAAACAGCAACGCCGCTCCGAGATACACGATCACCAGGCTGAGATACATGGGGTTCCGCGTGAACCGATAAGGGCCGGCGATGACTAGCGCGGTGGTTGGCTTCATCGGGATGAGGCTGGTGCGCGCTCTTCGAAAGAACCCAATACTCCAGGCTGACAACAGCACGCCGGCGGCGATTAAGACGGGGCCACCAGCGCCGCTGAGAATTTCCGGAATAGCCGGAAGCCGCCAGTGGGCCTGCAGAAAGAGCGCCAGCACAAACACGGCAAGGTAAATCAGGGGCGGAGGCAACCAGACGCCTGCGTGTTTGGCCGGTGAGATCGCCGGCGCGCCGCTTCCAGTCCTGGTCTTCATAAGCTTCCCAAGTCTATCGCGATCAGCCTGGCTCACCGCGAAAGTTCCTCTTGACAGGTCTACTATATAATAGTAGACTTAGGCAGTGAATAGTAGATCCTCATGACCCAACCCAAGCTCACCAAGCTCGAACTACAGATCCTGGAGGCCCTATGGGCCCAGGGAAAAGCCTCGATTCGGGAGATTCAGGAAGCGTTTCCGGAGCCTCGCCCGGCCTACACCACCATCCAGACCACGGTGTACCGGCTGGAAGGAAAGAAGGCCGTGCGCCGCGTCCGCAAGATCAGCAACGCGCACATTTTTGAGCCGCTGGTAGCGCGCGACGTGGCGCGGCACCGGCTGCTCGATGAGATTCTGAGCTTCTTTGGCGGCCGGGCGCAGCCGATGATGGCGCAACTCGCGGAGGCGGGAAAGCTGACTCGCGAGGACATACACGAACTGGAGAAGACCATCGAGAAGGTTGAGCAGCAACACAAAGCAGAAAGGGGGCGGAAGTCGAAATGACCGCTCAACTGACGAATCATTTGTGGCAATCGACGGTGCTCGCGGCGGCGGCAGGGCTATTGACGGTCGCCTTCCGCCGGAACCAGGCGCAAGTCCGCTACTGGTTGTGGCTCTGCGCGTCGGTCAAGTTCCTGGTTCCGTTTGCGGTGCTGCTGAGTCTTGGCAGCCAGTTGGATTGGGCGCCGGCTGCGCGGAAAGTGACGGCACCGGAGGTGACACCGGCGGTCTCATTCACGGTGGCGCAAGTGATCGAGCCATTTCCCGCCGGGGCGCCAACCGCACCGGCCCCGCAAGACCGCGGCGTCTGGATCGGCCTTGCGATTTTGGGGGTGTGGGCGGGTGGATTCCTGGGCAGCGCGCTGCTCCGGATGCGAGGATGGCGGCGCGTCCGGGCGGCCGTGCGCGATAGCACGCGGGTGGAGATTCCAGTGGGATTCGGCAGGCAAATCGCCTGCCCCACGGTGCAGGTCCGGTCGGCTCCGGGGCTGCTAGAACCCGGCGTCGTGGGGTGGTGGCGGCCCATGCTGCTATTGCCCGCGGGAATCGCGGAGCGCCTGACGCCGCGGCAACTGGAGGCCGTGCTGGCGCATGAATTCTGCCACGTCCACCGCCGCGACAACCTATGGGCTTCAATCCACATGATGGTGGAAGCCGTTTTCTGGTTTCACCCGCTGGTCTGGTGGATCGGTGCGCGGCTGGTGGAGGAACGCGAGCGCGCCTGCGATGAAGCCGTCTTGAGCCTGGGGAGTGAGCCGCGCGACTATGCGGAGGGCATTCTCAACGTCTGCAAGCTCTACGTCGAATCGCCACTCTCGTGCGTGTCCGGCGTGACGGGCTCGGATCTCAAGAGGCGGATTCACACCATCCTAACGGGGCGGATTGCGCGCGAGTTGACGTTCGCGAAGAAAGCCGCCCTAGCGGTTGCCGGGGTGGCCACGCTGTCTGCTCCGGTCTGGGTTGGGATGATGAATGCGCCGGCGATGCGGGCGCAAACCGCAGCGCCTGCCGCGCCGAAATTCGAAGTAGCTTCGGTCAAGCCATGTGTGGCGGGCGGGAGCCGCATCGGCACCAAGCAAGGCCCACCCGGAGGCGCCGCCAACGTTTCGCAGACGCGGATCAGCACCGGATGCGCGGCGTTGGCCGCAGCCTATCCGATCGCGGGCCTGATTCAGCGGGTTTACGGCAGGCTCGGACTGAGTGGCAGGCCCTCGCTGGGCTCGGCTCTGCCCATTCAAGGCGGCCCAGGCTGGCTCTATTCCGACTATTACGTCATCAACGCGGCAACCGAAAGCAAGACGAGCAAGGAAACGATGGAGGGTCCGATGCTGCAGGCGCTGCTCGAAGACCGGTTTCACTTGAAGGTGCATCGCGAGACGCGACAAGTCCGCGTTTACACACTGACGGTGGCCAAGGGAGGACCCAAGATCCCGGTGGCGGACGGAAGTTGTGTGCGCCCCGATTACTCGACGTATCCGCTCCGGCCGGCCCCGCCGGGCAAGACGTACTGCAAAGACTTGGGCGTCGGTGGCAGGAAAGGGCCAAACACCACGGTGAACGAGGAGGAGGTGACGGTCGACTATTTCTGCAAGCTGCTCGGCCTCGTGCTGGATCGGCCGATCCTCGACAAGACCGGCCTTACAGGTAAGTACAATTTCCATTTGGAATTCGCCGTCGACCAGAGTACTCCCGGAGTTCTGGAGGGATTCGGCCCGCCGTCGGACGCCCCGCCGGCCGCATCGATCTTCACGGTGGTGCAGCAACAACTGGGGTTGAAACTGGAAGCGACCAAGGGCCCACGCGAATTCCTGGTGATCGATCACGTGGAGAGGCCGTCGGAGAATTGACTGACGGACGGCAGCCGGTCATGCGGGCCGGAACAGCTTCTCCAACTTTCCCAGGGCGGCCTCCAACTTCTGCGGCTTGTTCAGAACCCCGGCGAACAGATCCCCTTTTTCGCGGAAGCGGTCGCGGGCGTTGCGGATGTGGAACTGGCTGGGGTGCAGGCCGGGCTTGACTTCGGCCCACTCGAGCGGAGTGGCCACAGGCGCGCCGGGGTAGGCGCGCAGCACGTAGGGCGCGGCGATGGTCTTGGACTGCGCGTTCTGCAGGTAGTCGAAGTAGACGCGGTCCTTCTTGCGCTTGGAGACCGTGCGCGGCGTGGTGAACAGGCCGGGCTGCTGGTCGAACGTCAGGCGCGCGATCAGCTCGGCGAACGTGCGGGTTTCTTCATAGGTGTAGACGGGCTCGACCGGGATGTACACGTGCATGCCGTCGCCGCCGGTGGTCTTGGGATAGCCGGTGAGGCCGATGCGGTCGAGAACCTGCTTGACGAGCAGGGCAGCGTCCACGATGCGGTCGAAGGGGCACTCTTGCGGGTCAAGATCGATCAGCACGAAATCGGGGCGATCGAGCGCGGGAGAGCGGCTCATCCACGGGTTGTGGTCGATGCAGCCCAGGTTGACCAGGTAGAGGAGACTGGCGCGGTCTTCGGCGAACACGTAGTTGATCGGCTTCTCGGTATGGTGGGAGGCGATCCGCTCGGTGCGCAGCCACGGCGCGAACGCTTCCGGCACGTTCTTCTGGAAGAAATATTCGCTCTGGATGCCGTTGGGATAGCGCTTGAGCGAGAGCGGCCGGTCCTTGAGGTGCGGCAAGATCAGACCGGCGATGGCGTCGTAGTAATTGAGCACGTCGCGCTTGGTGTAGCCTTCGTCGGGGTAGAAGACCTTTTTCAGATTGGTGAACTTGAGGGTGCGGCCGTCGATCTGGCGCGTCGCTTCCTTCTCGGCGGCGGCCACCAACTCAGCGTCCTCGCGCACCACCTGGACCGGGTCCTTATCGTTGCGCAGTCCTAAATAGACGGGCGCGCGGAGGTGATTGTCGGGCGTCCAATTGGCGTACCGGACCTGGGCGACCAGCTCAGGGCGCACCCAGGTGAGGCCGCGATCGGGCTTGGGCCTCTCGGCGAAGGGGCATCCCTTCGTGATGAGCGGCTGCATCCGCCGGTGCAGATCGGCCAGTTTTTTCTGATCGAAACCGGTGCCCACATTGCCGACCCAGCGCAGCTTACCGGCGTCGTAAACGCCCAACACCAGCGCGCCGAAGTGATCGCGGCCGCCTTGCGGCTCGGTGAAGCCGCCGATGGCAAACTCCTGTTCGCTGACGATTTTGATTTTCAGCCACGAGCTGCTGCGCTTCGATTCGTAGCCGCCGGCGGCCTGCTTGGCGAGGATCCCTTCCAGTCCGTGCTCGCGCGCCGCATCCAGCATCTCGGCGCCGGCGGCGGGAAAGGCTTCGGAGAGGCGCAGCACCTGGTTGGGGGTGACCACCGTCTCGAGAAGCTTGCGCCGCTCCCGGAGGGCGACGCTGCGCAAGTCATAGCCATCCAGATACAGGAGGTCGAAGACGAAGTAGACCACTGGGGTGGAGCGAACCAGGTGGGCGACGGTGTTGGGATCGGAGTTGGCGATGCGCGGCTGAATCAGGTGGAAGCGCGAAACGCCCTTGTCATCGAGCACGGCGATTTCGCCATCGAGAATCGCCTGCTGGCCCGCAATCTGGTGATGGATCACGGCCAACTCGGGATACTGGCGTTCGCAGCGCAGCCCGCTGCGCGATTGCAGCCGCACTTCTTCGCGATCGACAAAGGCCAGGGCGCGCACGCCATCCCACTTCACTTCGAAGATCCAATCGGGGCCCTGGGGCGGCCGCTCGACGAGGATCGCGAGCATGGGCTCCAGAGAGGCGGGCATTTCCGCGGGGCGCGCGCCCTTCAGGCGGCCCAGGTCGATTTTTGAAGTTTTTTTTTGAGCGGCGCGGCCGCAGCGGAGGAAGGCGGCGCGGCTTTGGCGCGGCGCTTGGCCGGCGGGCTGGTGGCCCAGACGCGGTCGGAGGCCCCGGCCGTTTCGCGCTTGGTCTGACGGGCCGGCAGGTTGCGGGCGATTTCCTCCTGGGTGCGGCCGGAGAGCACGCTATAGGCGTGGGCTTCCACGTCCCAGTCCGGCACGGCAAAGGAGTCGCGCTTCTTGATGAGCAGCCACTCGTTGCCTTTGCCGCGTCCTTTCATGAGCACAATGGCGAAATCGCCGTTCAGCTTTTCGCCGTGCAGGCGGAATTTCAGATCGCCGCGGGCGAGTTGTTCGGCGCCGGGCGTGCCGCCAAGAAGATCGAAGGTGCCTCGGTCCCAGAGCATGACGCTGCCGGCGCCGTAATTTCCGGCCGGGATAGTGCCCTCGAAACCGCCGTACTCGACCGGGTGGTCTTCCACGTGGGCGGCGAAGTGCTTCAGGGCGGGATCGAGCGTCGGCCCCTTGGGAACAGCCCAGGATTTCAGGACGCCGTCGATTTCGAGGCGGAAGTCATAATGCAGACGAGTGGCGTCATGCCGTTGGACGCAAAAGTAGTTAGCGCCCGGGCCCCGGGTTGGGCCCGGCGCCGGCTCGGGCGTACTGCCGAATTTACGTTTCGCAGCGTACTCTTCTAACGCCATAAACGTTTGATTTTAATCTATTTACATGTTAGCTTGAAAAAACGCCCGGTGGGGCGAGGAGCGCCTATGGCATCAAGCGTCTGGAAAGGCCATCTGAGTTTCGGAATGGTCTCATTTCCCATCCGTCTGTTTAGCGCCGCGCGCAGTGAAACTGTCAGCTTCAACCTGATGCACAAGCATGAGGACGGCGGACTTTCGCGCATCAATCAGAAAACCTTCTGCAAGGCCGAGGAAAAAGAGGTCCCGCGCACCGAGCTCGTGAAGGGCTACGAGTACGAGAAGGACCGCTACGTGATCATCGAGGATGAGGATATCAAGAAGGTGGCGCCGAAGACCGCCAAGGTGATGGAGATCCTGGAATTCGTGAAGGCCGATCAGGTGGACGCCATCTATTTGGAGAGTTCCTACTATGTGGCGCCGGACGAGGGCGGCGAAAAGCCCTACGCTCTGCTCTACGAAGCGCTGCGGCAATCGTCCTTTTACGCGGTGGCGAAAGTGGCGATGCACAACCGGGAGCACATCATCATCCTGCGGCCGGGGCCGAAAGGGATCCTCTCGCACACCATGTATTACCAGGACGAGATCCGGCAGGTGGACGAATTCCGCACCGACAGCAGTCTGGTGAAGGACAAGGAACTCGACCTGGCGAAGATGCTGATCTCGTCGCTCGAGGCGGAATTCGAGCCGCAGAAATATCACGATGCCTATCGCGACAATTTGCAGAAGATGATCGAGGCACGGATCGATGGGCAGAGCGTGGTGGCGACGCCCGAGACGCACATAGCCCCGGTGATCGACATCATGGAAGCGCTGAAGAAGAGCCTGGCGGAGAAGCGGAAGCCGGCCATGGCGGCGACGGCGGCGGTGTCTGAGGAAGAGGCGGCGGTGGAAGCCGCGCCCAAGAAGCGGGCCCGCAAATCGCGGGCGGGGTAGGCCAGCCGGAAACCCAGCCCACCGCGGCTACAATAAATTATGCCGTTCGTACCGGTTCCGGAGGCCATCGAGGAGATTCGCGCCGGGCGCATCCTGGTGGTGGTGGACGATGAGGACCGGGAAAACGAAGGCGACCTGACCATCGCCGCCGAGAAGGTCACACCGGAAATCATCAACTTCATGGCCACGCACGGGCGCGGGCTGATCTGCCTGTCGCTGACGGCGGAACGGTGCGACGCGCTGCGGCTGCCGCTGATGAGCCCGGAGAACACGTCGAATTTCGGGACGGCGTTCTGCGAATCGATCGATGCCCGGACCGGCGTGAGCACCGGGATTTCGGCGGCCGACCGCACGCGCACGGTCCTGGCCGCGATCGACTCGGACTGCCGGCCTTCGGACCTGGCGCGGCCCGGTCACGTGTTTCCCTTGCGGGCGCGCGACGGCGGGGTGCTGGTGCGCGCGGGGCAGACCGAAGCCTCGGTGGATCTGTCGCGGCTGGCCGGGCTGATGCCCGCCGGCGTCATCTGCGAAATCATGAACGAGGACGGCAGCATGGCGCGGGTGCCGCAACTGGAGGAGTTTTGCGCGCGGCACGGGGTGAAGATGGTTTCGGTGGCGGAGATGATCCGCTACCGGATGAAGCACGAGCGTTTTATCCGCCGCGTGGCGGAGGGCTGCCTCGACACCGACGCCGGCGAGTTTCGTACGGTGGCATACGCCAGCGACCTCAACCCGGAATACCACCTGGCCCTGGTGCGCGGCGAAGTGGCCGGCCGGGAGAACGTGCTGGTGCGGATGCACTCGCGCTGCCTCTACGGCGATGTCTTCGGCTCGACGGCGTGCGCGTGTGCGCAACTAGTGCGCGAATCGCTGCGGCTGATTGCCGAAGAGGGAGCGGGGGTGCTGGTCTACCTGCACGAGAGCGGCCCGGGGTTTCGAGTGGAGCGCGATGCGGCCGGGCAGCAGCGACTGGCCTCGCACGGGCGCGAATTCATGCACTACGCCAACGCGGACGGGCAGCGCCAGTTGCAGCACGAACACGGCATCGGCGCCCAGATCCTTTCCGATCTGGGCCTGCATACCATCCGGCTGCTGACCAACCATCCGCGCAAAGTCGTTGCCTTGGAAGGCTTTGGCATCGAAGTGGTGGACCAGATCCCGGTCCGGCTCTAGGGCGGGAACTTCGGACGGGCCGGGCTCGTTAATAATGGCGAAGGGATGACGTCCTGATGAGTATGAAGCTGCCGATCCTTACCGCCGCAACGTTGGTCGCCGTTTTCGCGGAACTGCTGCCCGCCGCCGATCCGCAACTGCTCAACCTGGTGATGCCGGACGCCAAGGTGCTGGCCGGCGTGAACGTGGATCAAGCGAAGACTTCGCCGCTCGGCCAGTATCTACTGACCCAGGCGCAGACGCAGGATCAGCATTTGCAGCAGATCGTCACGCTGACCGGGTTTGACCCGACGAGGGACATCCACGAACTGCTGTTCGCCTCGACGGGAGCGCCGGGGGGGCCGAACGGGCTGGCGTTGGCGCGCGGCACGTTCGATGCAGCGCGGATCCAAGCCCTTGCCCAGACCGCGGGCGCCACCTCCGAAGTTTACAAGGACATCACGATTCTGGAAGATCCGAAGCAGACTCACGGCGCGGCGTTCCTGGACGGAAAGCTGGCGGTGGCGGGCGACATCGCAAGCGTGAAAGGCGCGATTGACCGGCAGACGCTGGCGGCTCCGCTTCCCGCGGCGGTCATCGTGCAGGTGAACCAGTGGAGCAGCACCGAGGACGCGTGGGTGGTGGTGACGGTGCCTCCTTCTTCGCTGCATCCTCCGGCCGGCGTGCCGGGCGCTCCAGCCGGGGCGCCGGCGGCCATGCAGAACGCGCTGCAAAGCATCCAACAGTCGGCCGGCGGCGTGAAGTTCGGGACGCAGATCGTGGTGACGGGGCAAGCGCAGACCGACACCGCGGCGAACGCCACTTCCTTGGCCGGTGTCGGACAGTTTCTGGTCAGCCTGGCCCAGATGCAAGCGCAGCAGAAGAACCCGCAGTTGGCCGCAGTGCTGCCTTCGCTGACGGTCACCGCGAGCGGCAATTCGGTGAATGTTTCGCTGAGCGTGCCCGAGACGGTTGTGGAGCAGGCGGTGAAGGCGGGCCCGAAAGCGGCTCCGCAATCGATCCAGCGCGGGACACGCCGGCGGCTGTAAGGCAGGGCGGGCTGAGAGCAGCTCCCCGGATCGGAATCTGGTATGCTGCCGCAATGAGCCGGACGCTCCTGGTACGAATCGGCACGGCGGCGCTGGTGGCGGTGGGCGCGTGGGTCGCCTACACCCAGAACCAGCAGCCACCGGCGCCGCTCGCCATTAGCAAAATCGGGGGCGATCTTTATGTGATCGCGGTGAGCCAGGGCGTAGGCGGCGGGAACGTGGCGGTGTATCCCACCGAGGAGGGCGTGATTCTGGTGGACGACATGTTCGACCGGAACCACTACGAGATCCTCAGCCTAGTGAAAACGCTGACCGACAAACCCATCCGGTACGTGCTCAACACGCACCAGCACGACGATCACGCGGGCGGCAATGCTCTGATGCTGCCCTTCGCGCAAGTGATCGCGCACCAAAACGTCCGCGCCAACATGGTCCGGCTGAATCAGCCGGGGCTGCCGCGCCTGACGTTTTCCGACGAGATGGAGGTGAACCTGGGCGGCAAAGAAGTGCGGGCGCGCCACTACGGCCGGGGTCATACGGGCGGAGACGCGGTGATGTACTTTCCGGCGGAACGGGCGGTGCACACCGGAGATCTCTTTCTGACCTATCCGCCAGCGCCGTTCATCGACTATGCCAATGGCGGCAGCGCGCTGGAATGGACGGCGACCTTGGACGAAGTGCTCCAGCTGGATTTCGATGTCGCCATTCCGGGCCACGGCCCGGTCTCGAACAAGGAAGGCGTCCGGAAGTTCCGCAACGATTTCGAAGCCATGCGCACACGCATCCGCGGCTTGGTGCGGGGCGGCAAGGGAAAAGACGAAGTGGTGAAGACCCTGGTGGAAGAGTACCACTGGGCGGCCCAAGGCCTGGCCCTGCAGCAGGTGGACGCCTTCATCGCCGAGCTGAAGCAGTAGATCCCTTCAGTTGGCCGTGTATTTGTGGTGACGCCGAAAGCCGGACTGCAGCAGTTCCTGGAGTTGCCCCAACTGCGCGATCTGGATCGACCCCAGAATGTGGACGACGGTGACTTCCCTGGGCGCAACTCACAGCGCGTCCAATGCGGAAACAGGGTCAAAATTCCGCGCGGAGTGGGCTTGGGTTTTCAGAGGCATCGTGGCGCGGAATTTCGCAGCCAGTCCCCGAATTGACCGGACGACCACTCATGCCACGGGCTGCTAGGCGGCGTCTCAAAATTCGAAACGCGCGACGAGTTGGCCGGTTCGCGGCGGCGCCCCGAGTACGCTCGGATTGATCGATCCAAAACCGGAAACAATCGGATAGCCCGGGGAGCACGCCCCATTGCCGCCGGTCGGCAGCTTGCAGGTCGGCGCGGTTTGAGGGCTGATGCCGAGTCCGCCGATGGTGGGGTTCGTCATATAGGTGCGATTGAGGATGTTCGTGAATTCCGCCCGCACCATCAGAGTGACTCTCTCCTTAATATGGAACTGGCGGCCGACGCCGAGGTTTTCGACCGGCCGTCGTTCTCCGCGGAAGTCGCTGGAGTACTGGGGGCCGCCGTATTGGCCGGGGCCCGGAGTGGCCCACGCCGCCGGATTCAACACGAAGTTCGTGTTGGGGTCGATGCAGTGGCAGTTCAGATCCTTCAGGTAGAGAGACTGGCCTGTACGGAACTGATACTGACCCGTCTGGAAGGTGAGAAAGCCAATGGACCCCAAGGCGCCGAGATTGGCCGGGTAGCCGGCGGTGTTGGCAGCCGGAGCCGCGAGCGGAATGCCGCTGGCGTAATAGCCAAATGCGTTCAATTGCCAGTCGCGGACTGCGCCCGAGACGAACTTGTTGGGACCCCACTTGGGAGTCGTATAGGTGATGCCGAGGCGCATCACGAACGGCTGATCCAGCGACCCGATCCCTTTGGCCAAGGCGCGGTTCTGGACGTCTGGAGTCCCGCCAAAGGTGTCCTCCGACTTGGACCACGTAAATCCCCAGTTGAACTGCAGCCCGTGAGAAAACCGTTTGTCGGCGGTCAACTGGAGCGAGTTATACCAGGTATCGCCGAGCGGAGCGTTGACGATGGGGATATTCGTAAATTGCGGAAACGGGCGCAACGATTGGGCAACCGAGCCAGAGAAGCCAGGGAACGGAAGCTTGTTCTGAAAGCGGCCGGCCGACGGGAGCGTAATCGGCGACAGCAGCGTCGCCAGGTCGGCCGGGTTGCTCAGGCTGAGCCCGTTGGCATTCAGGATGGCGTTGCTCAGGTAGTTGTAATTGGTCAAAGGGCTTCCGAGGTAGGTCGGCCACCAGATTCCGCGGTTGCCAATGTAAGAAGCCTGCACGACCAGGTTGGGAAAGATCTCGCGTTGGACGCTGAGGCTGTATTGATACTGGCGGGCGGGCCGGCCGGCGTTCGGATCGTAATACTGCGGACCGGCGCTCGGGACCACTCCCGCGATGGGATAAAAGCCAGGGCTAAAATTCGGCCAGGCAACCTGGGCCGCGGTCAAGGGCGCGCCGTTCACGCTCACGCCCTGTCCCAACGTCATCAGGGGACCGCCCGGAAGGGAAGCCGGACCGAATTGGTTTTGCGCCTGGGCAGTGCCGCTGGCCGCGCCAAACACCTGAGCCACGCCGGTGGGCGTATACTCCACGCCGAAGCCGCCGCGGAGCACGGTTTTGGGCGCCACCTGATAAGCGAAGCCAAAACGCGGCCCCAACGCCCATGGATAATTGTTGGCGAAGGAACAATGACAAGTGGCCTGATAAATGACGGCACCGGGATGTCCGCCGACCGTGGGATTGGCGACGCCGGGCGCGAAATTCGGAGATCGGCCGTACTGCTCCTTGTACCAAGTCGAATAGTCGTAGCGCAGACCCAGATCGAGCGTCAGTCTGCGGGTGATCTTCCAACTGTCCTGGGCATAAAATCCCCACTGCTGCTTTCCAAAACGTACATCAGACGGCGGATTGACCTGGGCCGTGTCGACGGCGCCCAGCAGGAAACTGGCATACGGGAAGCCGATGCTGTTGGGGCCGATACTCGAGGTGCTGGTAGCCCCGGTGTTGTTCACCAGGTAAGGCATGGCGGTCTGGGCGCTCGAGAAACCGTAGGCTCCCTGCAGATCGTTGACGGTTTTGGTGTAGCTTCCCTGGAACTCAGCGTTGCCGCCGAACTTGAAGGTATGGTTGCCCTTGACCCAGGTCAGACTCGCAATGGAGTCGGCCATGCTGTAGGCGTTATCAACCCTTGACAGAGGTCCGATCTGAGCGCCGGTAAAGCCTCCGCCCGTGGTGCTGCCCAGACCGGAGAAGGTGGGAAAACTGGCGGGGCGCTGGAACGCAGGGCTGCACAGCCCGATACCGCCACAAGCATCGTAATCGGGAGTCGGAAGGGGCCGCCCTAAATAGTCTGTGTCGTAACCGGCCCCTATGTGCAGGAGCAGAGTGGGCGTGAGCGTACGGTCGTAGTTCAACCGCTCACGATGCGAAAAGATGCCGCCGCCGAAAGTGAAAGAGACGGGTTGCGGCAGACCGTCATCGCCGTAGCCGGTGATCGAGTAGGTCATGGTGCGGCTCCAGAAGAAGGAAAGCTTATCCTTGGATCCAAGGAGCTGATCCAACTTGAGCGAAGGAGCCTCAGTATCGCGGGCAACCGGTTCCGTGTTCTGGAAGTTATTGAGAACGCCGCCGGGGTTGCAGTTTCCTCCCGCCACGCACATGGGAAGAGGCAGCATGCTTTGCACTTTGAGAGCCACCGGGTCACGAATCAGGGAAGGCGGAAGAATGTTGCCCGTAAACGGATCGGTCACGATCTGGCCGTTGGGCGCCGGACGCCGGGTGGCGGGATCGTAGACGGTGTTGGCAATGATCGCGCGGCCCAGGGGATCGCAGTTCGGACTGGACGCGGGACAAAGATTCTTATTGCCGGCGGCGGCAATGGCGGCGCTGAAATCGCCATTGCGATAGGCCTGGGTGGGCAGGGAGGTGATGCCCGGCAGAACGTTCTGGTTGCGGAGAAACTGTTCCCAGCTAAAGAAGAAGAAGGTCTTGTCGTGGCCGTTGTAGACTTTGGGAATCCGGATGGGACCGCCCAAGGTCACGCCGTAGTCGTTTTGCCGCAGCGTCGGCCGAACCAAGTGCCCGTTGCCGGCGTTGGTGAAGGGCTGGCCGGCGTTCAGGAACTCATCCTGGAAGTACTCGTAACCGCTGCCGTGGTATTGATTGGTGCCGGACTTCATGGTGACGTTCATGACCGCGCTGCCGGCCTGCCCGAATTCGGCCGAATAGTTGCTGGTCTGGACTGTCCACTCCTGGATGGAATCCATACCCGGCTGGTTTTGCTGATTAGCGCCTTGGCCGAGGATATTGGTCCCGTCCATGCCGTCGATCAGCAGCGTTTCGGAGCCAGAGGGGGTACCGTTAATGTGGACCACGGGCCCGGTGAAGGGAGGCGAGGGCTGGTAGTAAGCGCCCGGAAGCAGCGCGACCATATTGAACGGGTTGCGCAGGCCGGAGGAATTGGTGCCGATGGTCAGCAGCGGCAGCGTATCCATGGTTTTGGTGGCGATGGTGTTGCTGAGTTCGCCGCTTTCGGTCTTCAACAGGGGCGCGGCGGCTTCCACCGTCACCGACTCGGTAGCGTTGCCCACCTCCAGCGTAGCGTCCACACGGATGGTTTGCGCGGTCTGAATGATCAGGCCGGAACGGACCAACTTCTTGAATCCCGGGACGGTGACGGATAGCTCGTACGTGCCGGCGGGCAACTGGGGGATGGTGTAGTTGCCGGTTGCCGAGGAAGCCACCGGGTATAAGGCTCCGGTCTCGGTGTTGCGCGCCTCAACCGCGGCGGAGGCGATGACGGCGCCGGCCGGGTCGGAGATGGTACCCGTCATGGTGCCGCGATCGCTCTGAGCAAATCCAGCGGCAGCGGAAACGAAAAGGCAAGCAAGAATGGCTGTCGAACGCATTGTAGCCCCCCTGGGTCCAGCCCCGGAGATGCGAAACGACTCCAGCCGGCGTCGGGCAAAACACTAGCTACAAGCGGACGCCGAACCGCGCGCGCGTCGGACTGGTACACCCTCTAGTTGTTGACCAAACGATCCTGTGGAGTGGAGTTTACGTCGCGCACCGCAAGGTGTCAAGGGAAAAATCGCCGTCGGATTGACACAGGCAGGGGGCAGTGGTATGATCCGCGGCAGTTGCTGGAACCGACGGGGACGTGTGTACATTTGGAGGGAAGGTCATGAAAGCGAAATCGATCGCGATGGCAGCCGGTCTCGGGTTGCTGGTTTCCACGGCGACAGCATGGGCCCATCACTCGTTCGCGGCGGAGTTTGACTCGAACAAACCAGTCAAGGTCACGGGCACCGTTACCAAGATGGAATGGATGAACCCGCATGCCCGCTTCTATGTCGATGTGAAAGAGGCGGACGGCACGGTGAGCAATTGGAACTTCGAACTCGGCGCCATACCGGTTCTGCTGAGGCAAGGCTGGAGGAAGAATGCCCTGAAGGCTGGTGACCAGGTCACCGTCGAAGGGATGAGGGCGAAGGACGAATCGCACACCGCGGCCGCGCGGGTGGTGATGCTGCCGGACGGCCGGCGCGTTTTTGCCGGGGCGGCCAGCGATGGGTCGGCTCCTCCCAACCAATAGCCCCCGGGACAAAACGGAGATCGGCAATGTGGAAGAGAACGAGGCCGCTGGTAGCGGCAGTGTCGGCGTTTGCCTTGACTGCGGGAATGGCTTGGGCGCAGGGGGCGGCGCCTCCGCCTCCCGCGCGCGGACGCGGGGCGCGGGCACCCCGGAGAGGCCCGGTGGGGCCGTTACCGCGCCTCTCGGATGGCCATCCGGACCTGACCGGAATCTGGAACGGTTTCGGCGGCAGCGGGCAGACCGCGCCCGCCATGCTGCCCTGGGCGGCGAAAGTGGTGGAAGAGCGCCGGGCCAAGAACGGCGCGGAAGACTATGAAGCACGCTGTCTTCCCGGCGGGCCGCCGCGGGCGGCTCCGTACCACACGGCGTTGTTCGCCACGCCCAAGCTGGTGCTGATGCTGTTTGAGGGCAACACGCACATGTACCGCCAGTTTTTCGTGGACGGCAGCAGTCATCCGAAGGATCTGAAGCCCGCGTTCTACGGAGACTCGAGGGCGCATTGGGACGGCGACACTCTGGTGGTGGACACGGTCAGCTTGTTTGAGAAGTCGTGGTTCGATTTTCCAGGCACTCCGCATACCAAGGACATGCACCTGACCGAAACGTTCCATCGAATCGACTACGGCAACATGGAGATGGACGTCACGATTGAAGACCCGGGAGTTCTGACTCAGCCCTGGAAGATTCATCGCACGACAACGCTCGAGCCGAGCTTTGAGATGACCGAGTACGTCTGTAACGAGAACAACCAGGACCCCGGGCACCTGAACGCCGCCTACAGCCTGGAGGGAGGCGCAGCGGGCAAGGCGGCAGAGGGCGTGGCTCCCCCGAAGGCGCGGAAAGCGCCCAAGCCGCCGGCCGGAGCCACACCGCGGGCGGAAGACGGAAAGGTGGATCTCTCGGGAGTCTGGGTGCCGACCAGCACTCTGCTGCCGAGCGAGCCGTCGTATCAGCCGGAGTACCAGAAGATCTACGAGGAGCGGAAGGCGAGCAAAGGCAAAGGCGATCCGGAGCGGTTGTGCCTGCCGGACGGCGCCGTGCGGATCAACCCGCTGCCGTACAAAATCGTGCAGCGGTCGAACCAGATCGCGCTGTTATGGGAAGGCAACACGCACAGCTATCGCCGTTTTTTCCTGGACGGGCGCGCGCACAACCTCGAGGTTGAGCCGGAGAGCTGGACGGGGCAATCGATCGGCAAGTGGGAGAACGATACGCTGGTGGTGGACACGGTGGGATTCAATGACAAGACGTGGCTGGATGCGACGGGCAAGCCGCACAGCAGCGACATGCATCTGGTGGAGCGCTACCGGCGGCCCGATTTGGGGCATCTGACTGTCGACTTGACGATCGAAGATCCCACAGCGCTGACGAAACCGTATACGTTTACCCGGAGTTTTACGCTCGCGCCCGCCTGGGAATTGCAAGAGTACGTGTGCGAGGCGATCCGGCAAGGCGTGGAATAGAGTGGACGAGCCTGGAGCCCCTAGAACGCAAAGAGACTACCCTGTTTTGGGGGTAAATCATCGTTTGAACCGTGTCTTCAGGTGCCGCTCCAGGGTGTCTACTGCGATCACAGAAAGGCACAGCACCGGCCAGACCTCCAACAGCATCCACAGGGGGACGGGCAGGCCGAGGCGGGGGATGCCGAGCATCATGGCCAAGCCGGCGATCGCAAGGCCATAGCCGGCATAGAGGCCAACCCCTACGGCAACAGCTCCTAGAATGGCTTTGGACAGAGACACGGCAAGGGAGCGATTAGGCCCGTTTCCACCGACCGCCCACTATCGCTTCCATCGCATGGAGGTTCATGGCAGTTCCGCCTGGCAGGTCCACTCACTGAGCGCGGCAGTGCCAGCAAACACCTGGTTGGACCGGCGGTGGGCTTCAGCGAGCAAAATGCGCTTGACGGCGTCCTCGCTCTCGGCCGTTGCGTGAACGGTAAACACTTCGCGACCGCTTTCCATCAATCGCCCGTCCAGGGTGTGGAAGGCGGGTCCTGAAGCCTCGACGCGGAGATGGTAGTCGCGATTGCCGAGCGTGAGGTCGAGAATCAGACAGCGGGTCCGGTTGGGCATCGTCGAGTTGAATGGGGCGGTGTTGCTGTGAACACCACCCCGGGAGGCCTCACCAAGGAAGGGCATCCTGTGGCTCAGCCTGGTGCCAATGGTAATCAAGCAGAGTGTTGAGTTCAAGGTTGGCTGTTGAGAGTGCAATTCCTGCTTTCCAACGATATCGTCGGCACGTTGGGCAAGCCGCACCCGCCGCGACACCTATCTGGTCGAGCGGCACCGGCGGCCCGAATCCGGCAAGGAGGAAAAAACTCTGCAGCCCCTGGGCAATCCCTTTGGGCCAAAAGTGTCACCCATGTCTTAGGAACGATCTGTTACCTATGTGTCCGGTCCGGACATTGGTTTTATGGAGCCGGCGGAGGGATTTGAACCCCCGACCCTCTGATTACAAATCTCCGCAGGGGTGTTGCACTCATTGAGTTTTCAATGAGTTAGGTGTCCACGGTTTCCACTTTTTGCACCCGCTTTCACCGGCGTTGCTGTCACGGTTGCTGTCAAAATTCTCGCGCTCTTCCGCGGCCGAAAACCGCGGTCACCCGGGCCCGGCCATGAGCTGTCGAAGGGACGCGGGGAGTTTTTCTGGAGCTTGTTCGGCGGGCGGGGCGTTTAGTGAGACCCCCGCGCCGAAGGTACGGGTACGAAACCGAGATTTCGGATGGACTTCCATGTCGGTTAGAACGCCCCCAGTGGGCGCAGAATTGAAAATATGACAGATGACGAGATTCTCAGGCTCTGGCGAGTCAGCAGGGATGAAATCCAAGAACTAAACAGCCGGTTTGCCGAGTTGTTCTTGCGGGTAGGGGCCTTGCAGACTTTGCTCCAGCAGAATTTGGAGGCGATTTCCAAGGAGGCTGTGGACCAGAGAATCGACGAGCTTCGTACAGCGGGAAACAAGCTACAACCGCCGCCTCAAACGCCGCGCGACGGATCTGAGCCATCCTGACTTCGTGAACGAGAGAGGAGATGCGATTCATGCGATTAGTATATGGCCTGCTGGCCTTGGTGGTGCTGTGCGGCACTGTATGGGGACAATATACGGCCTCCTTTGCTAATGGCGTTTTTTGGAAGTCAGCAACGCCTGGGGAAAAACTCGCATACTTAAGGGGCATAGCCGAAGGGATGGCTAACGGTCAACCTGTAGATGACAAGGCCTATCCGTGGCAGCAGTCACTTAATCAGATAAGCGCTTCTCTCGATAGGGTGTATGAAGATCCAGACAACCGGATCATTCGGGTCCGTGATGCGCTAGTGCTCGTCTCGTTCAAGATCAGAAACCAAAAGGACTGGACGAGCCCGACCATGCGCGAGGCCATTCTTCGGATCCGCAAAATAGACTCGGACGCAGAATTGAAGGAACCCGCGAAATGATCTTGGGTTCTGCTCGGCTGGATGCAAGGCGCTGGGGGGGATCCGGCACTCGAAAACCTGGGCGCGCAAACCTTGGCTTGACGCCGAAGAGTGGCTCGTCTCGTTATGGGTCAAGGTGCAGGTGACCGATCAGGGTCTCTCTTTCACTTGCCGGACTTCAATCGAATCGCTCACGAAACTGCGATGCTTCCACTCCTTCGCTTCGGCCTTCAATTGCTTTCGCAATAGCTTTAGATCCGGGTTCCCAGGGAAGAAATGCAGAGTCTGTTTAACGAGGTACAGGGCATTCTGATAATCATGCTGACCGCGCAGTTGTTCCGCCCGCGCCCACTCGTGCTGGTAGAAAGTGTCACGCGTCTCGGCTTCTCTCTGCAATTGGGCATCGCTCGGTGGCGGAGCAACGACTACCGCGCTCGCCGGTGGCAGTGGTGGATCGACTGTGAGAACCGGAGGCATTGGCAGCGAAGCTGTCCCTGGATTGAAGACGAGGGGGGGCGCTTGCGGAGTGGAAGTGCAATGAACGGTTTGACCAACGGCCGTGCAGTCAGTAGTCGTCTGTCCCCAGCATCCTCCCACCACCAGCAACCCGAGGATCAAAAGGCGTTTCATGGGCTACCCCTACCCCGATTCTGCGCTCAAATCCGAAACCCTTCTAGCCCAGATTCTTCCTAGTCCTTCCCATAACAATTTTGGCCTTCAATAGTGTAGAAATCTGTCGATTCGCTTGCGCCATAGTGCCGTGGACGCCAGTAGTCCGTTATCCGCGCGCCCGGAGTGCGATGAGGTCTGCGGGTGCCATGAGGTCTCATGCGGCCTGTGTTCGAGCAGAGGTGCCCGTCGTCCGCGTGCATCATCTCCGCCACACGTGCGGAAGTTTTCTGGCCGCGCGCGGCGTGCCTCTTACCGTGATCATGAGCATATTCGGACATATACCCAAGTCAGCTCCGCGCTTAGGTACCTGCACGACACGCAGGAAGTCATCGGGGCTGCGCTGGAACAGGTCGGGGAATTGCTCCTGAAACGGAAGCCTCCGACTCCCGCAAAAGAGGCCCGTTTCGGAGCCTGCTCCCAACGGTTGCTGTCACGGCTGCTGTCAACTGACAAACTTGTCTGAATTTTGCCCTTGGAAAATATTGATCGGAAATTTGACCGTTCCGAGACAGTAAATTGCTGGAGCCGGCGGAGGGATTTGAACCCCCGACCCTCTGATTACAAATCAGATGCTCTACCAACTGAGCTACGCCCACCCGCCAGTTCGTTGCGAGGCACTGGCGAAGCCGTTTACTCTGGTCGTTGACCGCCTCGCTCTGTAGGTGCGAAATGCCCGGGCCTACAAAATCGCAGCCGGTGGCCACAGCGGAGTTATTCACTCTATGTCCCCAAATAGTTGTCCGATCTGCTCACGGTCCACTGAGGCCGGTGTAACGATGAGGAACAGCGGCACCGGTGATGGACAACACATAGTCTGCCCGCAGTGCGGTGAATATGAGTTGACCGGGCCGCACGTCTTCGAAGAGAGCCGCAACTGGAATTTCAAACCCGCACTGTCCTGTGCTACCCGCCAGGCGTCCGATGCAGGACAACTGTTGAGGGTCACAACCGAAAACGCGACTGGCTTCTCAGAGGGTCACTCGCGAACACGCGCAAACGAAAACGTAGGGAAACTTCTTTCCCTAATCGCCCGTCGCTCTGGTCGACCGGGTAGAGCCGCCGACATCCGTCCGACAATCGACTTCACCCTTATCGATTGCTACAGCGTTCAGGAATTCGCGGCGTATATTGGTTGGGTAGTTGACGATCGTCTCGTCAAAGCCCCGCCACGCTCAGGCTTAGGGCAACTCATGGTGCCGACTCACGGTGACAAGAGTGTTCAACTCAGCCTGACGATGTCCGGCTGGAACCAAGTTCAGCCACTCCCACAAACAGGGGGCATCCCGGGGCGGTGTTTTGTAGCGATGTGGTTTTCAGAAGAGACTCGGACTGCCTACGAGAACGGTATCGAGCCAGCTGTTTCGGATGCTGGTTTCAAGCCGATCCGAATCGACAAGAAAGAACACAACAACGAAATCCCCGATGAGATTATCGCCGAGATACGAAACTGTCAGTTCATGGTCGCCGATTTCACAGGGCAGAGGGCCGGAGTTTACTACGAAGCTGGGTTCGCGATGGGGCTCGGCCGAAGTGTAATTTGGTGCTGCAGAAAAGATGAGATTGAGAAGCTGCACTTCGACACGAACCACAAAAACCACATCGACTGGCAGACGCCCCAGGAACTTCGAGAGAGACTCTACACCAGAATCAGATCGACGATCCTCGATCAGGCATAGGATAGCCCTTCAATCCTAAACCTAGAGCCGTAATGCGACCAACACGAGCAGCGTCGATTAGGTCACGAGAGTGTTTGTAATGATTCTCCGAATCGAACTCGATTACCGGCGGTTCTAATTTGAAGACGCCGTCGCAGCGCCTGAGCGTGGTTTTAGGGGCCTTGGCGCCATCAGCGGCACGGAGGGGAGCGCGGGAAAGTGGGGGTGCACACCGGCTTTGTATTGGCTGCAGTAGCTCTGCCATGCCTGCGAAGACCCGCAGGCCAGCTCGAGGAATCTCGTCAGATTGTCGATTCGTGTACTAAATGAACCATGTGCATCCGTGGCTGTCTGAAGGTCCTCCCACAATTGAGTACCCAGATTCGCCGTGCCCGTCGCCATGCCTAATTTGCCTAGGGCACCAGCGCCGGCGTAGGGATCATAGCCCGCTATGAGCGACGACAACAAGCCCCAAACGTCCGCGTCCCATTCAATGTAGTCAGGAACCGAGCCAGCCGGATACCAGACGAATTCCCCTGTGCGTTGCTGGTAGATGTGTCCCAGCTCATGCCCAACCACAAACGCAAGTTCACTGGGTGAATCGCCGATGAGCTCGGCAAGCGCAAGGTTGATCTGCACCGTCGTACCGCTGGCAGCCCGCGCATTGATCGCGTTGGTGCTCGTGTCCGAGCTCATCACCAATTGGGGGGCGGCTCCAAAGCCCGGTATGCTCGTCTGTGGTGCCAGGTATGTTTGATACGCACTGACCAGTCGGACGAACGCAGTGTTGATCTGATCTGGCTGAGCAAGCGGGAACCCGGCCCTACCGTCAGGCAGGCTGGAGACGACTCCAGAGGAGTCGGCGTAAACGGCCCAGGCTAGAAGGACCTGTCCAGGGGTCTGTGGTGCTATCAGCACATTTCCGGAGAAACTCGCTGGCAGGTTGGCGATGCCGTCACGAAGGTTGAAGGACGAGTGACCGTGGGCCGGTACGTTCAGGAGCGCTTGGCCCAGCGTCTGGCCGGAGGAATTATAGACCGTGACAGTGGCCTCAATTGGCACAGAGTATACATTGGCGACTGCAATTCCGACCAACGGACCCGCAACGGACCGATAGGCCATCGATGGCAGCGTTGGCTCGGCTGTGATCTCCAGTTTTGCCACACCATTTTGGAGTAGACGAAACGCAACGTTAGCCTCAACGGGCAGGCTCGCTGCACCGTATGCCCAGCCCTCGGTTGCAGTAGCACCGATCTGGCTCCGCAGCACCACGGTCCCATTCGGAGGAATTGTGGTCGTCACCTGGTTGGTGGAGCCGCCGCCCAGATCCAGGTTCAAAGGGCCTCCCGTGTTCGAATACAAACTCAACTTGACCGTAGCTGGGTAACCGTTTGGGTTGATGAACGTGAAGCGGGTTTGCCACTGCCCGCTAGCCGGTCCGCCGTCGGCCAAGTGTGGAAAGTAAAGATCTGTCTGCGCGTTCTGAGGGAGAATTGACTGCGCCAACACAGACTGCGCGGGTGCCAGCGCCAAAAGGGGGAGAAGACCGGCGAAACAACGCAATCGCATAAGAACCGTTCGAAATATAACCCAAATTCAAAGTGGAAGGCAGTCATATAGGTACTCTTAGGGGAGCCCATCCGTACCAGAGAAGGTCATTGGGCCAAAATTGCTGGAGCCGGCGGAGGGATTTGAACCCCCGACCCTCTGATTACAAATCAGATGCTCTACCAACTGAGCTACGCCGGCATGGGAATCAACAGGTCACAGCGACCCGGGCTGAGTTCGAGCCGCGGCCCGCGGGATGGAAGCGTTTCCCAAACTCATCTCAGAACGAGTATACCGCAGGGCCATTTGCTCCCCAGCCGCGGCCGGTCCCCGCACGTTCCGGCGGTCCGGCTCCGTTCTGCGGAGCGAAACCGTCAATGAGAGAGAGTGGCGAAGAAGCCAACGGTGTGAATCATCGAAACCAGCTCTAACTGTTGATTTTTTACTCACTTATAATCAGAGGTTCAGGTCTTTTTGTTTTGGGATGTGAAACACTGAATTGCAAGTGAGTTTTCCTTGCGTTCCGGACGGAGCGGCGTCCATCATCGACTGGAAAGGGGTCGTGCGGGAGACGGTTTGAGGTATCTCCCGGAGTTTTCGTGTCAGCGGCAGTGATCCGGACTCCATTTCTGAGTCGAGCCGCTACGGTTCTGGAGATCAGCAGCCGGGTGGCGGGCGGCAGAGTCGCCGTCGTGCGTTGCGCCCAAGCCCTCCCGCAGCAGCTGACAGTTCTGACCGGCGCCCATCGAGACGGCCGGGCAAAAGAGGAAAGGCAAATATGCTTCGTCGCATTTTCTCGCTTCTTGCGATCGCAGTCCTGGTGACGGCAACGGGGTGGTCCCAGGAGACCCGCGGCACCATTGTGGGCCGGGTTACGGATGCCAGCGGGGCGGTTGTTCCCGGCGCCGATGTCCAAGTGGTGAATCAGGCGATGGGAACCACGGTGTCGCTGAAAACGAATCAGGAAGGCTATTACGCAGCGGCGCTGCTGCTGCCGGGCACGTATCAGGTAAAGGTGTCCGCAACGGGATTCAAGACTCTTCTGCGAAGCGGCGTCGTACTCCAGATTGCGGACCGGATCGAGGTCAACGGCACACTGGAGGTCGGCACGGCCGAGCAGTCGGTCACCGTCAGCGGGGCCACAGAGTTGCTGGGCACGGAAACAGCCTCGATGGGTAATGTGATTTCCGCATCCCAGATCATGCATCTGCCGATGTCCTACGGGAATCCGTTCCTGTTGATGGCCATTTCCACCGGAACTAGTTTCCAGGGAAACGCACGTCTCGACCGGCCGTTTGAGCCCACCCACATTGCGAACTATGCGATGGACGGCGCGCGCGGCCTGCAGAACGACGTCACCATCGACGGCTCGCCGGCCACGGCCACCGCCAATGACCGGGAAGTCATCGCCTCCTATGCGCCGACTCCGGACATGCTGGCGGAGTTCAAAGTGCAGACGGCGACCTTTGATGCCGCGGTGGGAAATGCCCAGGGCGGCGTGACCAACCTGGGCATCAAGTCCGGCACCAACGCGCTTCACGGGACGGCCTATTACGCGTTCCAGCGGAAGGATTTTTGGGCCAATGACTTTTATAACAACAAGCTGGGCAATGCCACGCCCGACTTCAAGTTCGACCGCTGGGGCGGCACGGCCGGCGGGCCGGTCTGGATCCCCAAGCTGTACAACGGCAAGAACAAGACGTTCTTCTTTTTCGGCTATGAAGGCATCCACGACGCCCGGCCCCGTAACGACATTGGCAACACCCCCAACGTGCCGACGCCGGATATGAAGAATGGCGACTTTTCGGCGCTGCTGCGGCTGGGAACCAACTACCAGATCTACAACCCGTACACGCGCCGGCAGGTGGGCGCGCGTTTCGTCGAAGACCCCTTTGCGGGCAACCTCATCCCGAATCAGTATTGGAATACCGTGGGCAAGAACATCCTGAACAACTACTACCCAGCACCCAGTTCGCCCCAGTCGGCGTTGGCGGATTTCACCAACAACATGCTAGAGCCGGATCTGACCGAACCATTGAAGTACTACACCGCGACGGGACGCATCGATCACAACATCGGCGACAAACAGCGCATGTACGGCCGTTACAGCCAGTACATGCGCAACAGCACGTACGATAATTACCTCGGCAACCTGGCGACCGGGACACAGTTCGGGTTCGACTCGCGGAATGCGGTCTTCGACGACACCATCATTTTGAGCCCCACTACGGTGTTAGACCTGCGCTATGGCTACAACCGGTTTGTCCGCTATCAGGACAACAATGCGGCCTCCCAAGGATTCGATCTCACTACCCTTGGTTTTCCGGCCGCATACAACGCTCTGATCCCGGCTGACCTCCGGCGTTTCCCGCGCATCGATCTGAGCAACTACATCAGCACTGCGACCACCGGTGGGGAGTACCGACCGGTCGACACGCATTCGTTCGCGGCCTCGCTGAGCAAGACCGTGGGCGCGCACGCGCTCCGCGCCGGCATGGAGTTCCGAGCCTACCGGGAAACCGATGGGTTCTTCGGCGCAGACCAAACGGGCCGGTATAACTTTGACGCCACCTACACAAGGGGTCCCAACGACAATTCGACGACAGCGCCCAGCAATATCGGACAGTCCGTGGCGGCGCTGTTGATGGGGATCCCGAGCGTGACCAATACCTATGTGAACCTCCCGGCCAACTACGCCGAGCAGTCGAATGCCTGGGGCATTTACGCTCAGGATGACTGGAAGGTGACCAAGAAGCTGACCTTGAATCTCGGTCTGCGCTGGGAGTTTGAAACCCCGCTGACGGAACGGTACAACCGCAGCGTCGTGTCGTTCGATCCCAATTACGTGCCGCCGTTTGCCGCAGCAGCACAGGCGGCCTATGCGGCGACCACGGCTGCGCAGATGATTCTACCGGCCAGCCAGTGGGCGGTCAAGGGAGGTCTAACCTTCGCGGGGGTCGGAGGCAATTCGCACGGGCTATACAACACGCCTAAGAAAAATCTGCTCCCGCGAATCGGCTTCGCCTATCAACTCACGAGCAAGACCGTGTTGCGCGGCGGGTTCGGCATGTACCAGGGATTCCTGGGCGAGCGCCGGAGCGACGTTCAACAAGCCGGCTTCAGCCAGCAGACCCCATTCAGCGCGTTTGCCGCCGACGGAACGACTCTTGTCAGAACCCTCTCCAATCCGTTTGACAGTCTGCTCCAGCCGGTGGGCAATTCATTGGGCGGGCAAACCTACGTCGGCCAGAACGTTACCTACTTTAATCAGAATCCGCTCATGCCGACCATGTACCGCTGGCAGATGGATGTGCAGCGCCAATTGCCCGGCGGGATCCTATTCGAAGTGGGATACGTCGGAAACAAAGGCGTTCACCAGGAGATCGACAAGAACACCAACGGACTACCGGACCAATATCTGAGCACCTCTCCGTTCCGGGACAACTCGACCACTTGCACCGCCGGCCAAGGCTGCGGCAACGGCTATGTCACGGCGCAGGTTCCTAACCCGTATTATGGCCTCACGATGCCGCGAGGCACGCCGGCCGGCTTCACCAGCACCACGATCAGCCGCCAGCAATTGCTGTTACCTTTTCCGCAGTTCGGCAGCATCACCACCACCACCAACCAAGGGAATTCCTGGTACCATTCGCTGCAGATTCGCGCCGACAAGCGGCTCTCGAAAGGGCTGCTGGTATCGGCAAACTACACCTTTTCGAAGACCATGCAGGCCCTCGAGTACCTGAATTCCGGGGATGCGCTTCCGACGCGCATGATCTCGGATCAGGATACGCCGCACCGCATCGCTTTGTCGTGGATCTATCAGTTCCCGTTCGGCAAAGGTCGAGCGTTGCTTTCCGGTTCGCCTGGGGTCGTCGAGCGGATCGTGGGCGGTTGGGAGATGACCGGAAATTGGGGGTTCTCGAGCGGACTCCCGATCCCCTTCACTGCAATTGGATCGCCGGCCTTCAACTTCGCACGGACCATGACCACCAATAACGGCGATTACTTCCTGATTGCGGACCCGAGCACGGCCGTTCTACCCCTTGACCAGCGGACTGCGGATCGCTGGTTCAACACGACGCCGTTCGTGACCGCTTCGGCGGCGCAATCGGCCAACCACCTGCGGGTCAACCCATACCGGTTCAACGGCCTGCGGGGCCCGCGCGCGAATAATATTGACCTGTCCGTGAACAAGGACACCCGCATTCGGGAAGGTCATGTCATCCGGTTCAGCGTACAAGCCCTGAATGCGTTCAACCACCCAATGTATGCGGCTCCGAGCGTGGCTTTCACCAACGTCAATTTCGGCATACCCACGGGCTCGGTTCAGCAGAACTACCCACGCCGGCTCCAACTGGAACTGAAGTACATCTTCTAGCTGGAAACGGAATGGACCGCCGCCGTGTCGCTGCAGGGCGGCACGGCGGTCCTGTTGGCGGCTGAGGCACTCTCCTTTCGAGACCGGGGCGGCATGGTGTGCGCGCCCGAGAGTGTCGGGGCGGCCGTCGAGCGGCGGGCGGTTTCTACAATCGTTTCTGGAGAGGGAATTATGAATCGAAGAGCTTTCCTGCTCGCGATCGGTCTTCCGCCGGCGCTGCTGGCAGGAGCCGGAGACGAATGGGGCAACTGGCCGGACGGCACGTCGCCGTTGGAAATCGGCAAGCGCGTCGCCGAACGGTTCGTGCCGAGCCCACACGTGCGCCCCAACGCGATTGTCTATCCCGAAGTGTGCGCCTGGTACGGCGCGTTGACGTTCGCCCAGGCCAGCGGCGATCGCGATCTCGCCGACCGCTTGGTGAAGCGATTCGACCCCCTGCTCACACCGCAGGAATCCGAACTCATTTCCAAGGAGCGGCATGTCGATTTCTCCGTGTTCGGGACGGTTCCGCTGGAAATCTACCTTCAGACTAAAGACCGCAAGTATCTCGACCTGGGTTTGTCGATTGCCGACCGGCAATGGGAGACGCCCACGCCGGACGGGCTGACCAGCGAGACCCGCTACTGGATCGACGACATGTTTATGATCACGGCCGTGCAGGTCCAGGCGTATCGAGCCACGGGCGAAGCCAAGTATCTGGATCGAGCGGCGCTGGAAATGGCGACATACCTGGGCAAGATCCAGCAGCCCAACGGCCTGTTCTACCATGCGCCCGACGTGCCGTTTTTCTGGGGGCGCGGCAACGGGTGGGTGGCGGCGGGCATGACGGAACTGCTGCGGTCGCTGCCGAAGAACCATCCGCGCCGCGGCATCATTCTCCAAAGCTACCGGCGGATGATGCAGTCGCTGCTGCGCTATCAGGGCCCGGACGGGATGTGGCGGCAGCTGATCGACCACTCCGATTCGTGGCCGGAGACGTCATCGACCGGCATGTTCACGTTCGCCCTGATTACGGGCGTGAAGCAAGGCTGGCTGGACCCGAAGATTTATCGGCCGGCGGCGCGGCGGGGCTGGCTCGGCCTGGTGCGCTACATCAACGCCGAGGGGGCCGTCAGCAACGTGTGCGAAGGCACCAGCAAGAAGAACGATCTGCAGTTTTATCTGGATCGCCAGCGGCTCACGGGGGATCTGCACGGCCAGGCGCCGATCCTGTGGTCAGCCACGGCACTGCTGCGCTAAAGGAGCGGACATGCGGCGAACCATCGTCCTGTTGATTGCGGCATCGTCGCTCGCGGCGGAAGGTCCGCTGGATCTGGACGGCATCGCCCACGTCGCGTTCCGGGTGAGCGATGTGGCCGCATCCCGGGAGTTCTACGGGAAGCTGGGCTTCGAGCAGGTGTTCGAATTCAGCGACGCCAACGGCACCACCACGTCGTACCTGAAGGTGAACGACCGGCAATTCATCGAGCTGTACCGGCGGACGGCCGCTGAGCCCATCGGGCTGATGCACCTCTGCTTCGACGTCCAGGATATCGAACGGCTGCGCGAGGCTTATGCCGGACACGGACTGGAGGCGAAAGCCCCGGCCAAGGCGCGCGCCGGCAACCTGCTCTTCAACCTGCGCGATCCGGAAGACCAGGTGCTGGAGTACACGCAGTATCTGCCCGGTTCGCTCCACTGGAAGGCCAGGGGTACGCCGCCGAAGCACGTTTCCGGGCACCTGGTTGCCGCCACTGTGGCGGTGAAGGATCCGGCGGCGGAACGGGCGTTTTATGCGGCGAGGCTCGGATTCGAAGACCTGGGCGGCGCGGACACGATCCGGCTGCGGGTTCCGGGAAGATCGCGGGAAGAGGTGCAACTGGAAGCCGCCGCGCCGGAATGGAAGCCTCGTGTGGTCGTCGCGGTGCCGGATCTGGGGCGCACGGTCGCGGCGTTGAAGGAGCGGGGCCTCGCTGTCGAAACGCGCGGCTCCAAGGCACAAATCGCCGACCCGGACGGCGTCACCATCGTCTTCACCCTGGAACCAGCGGCGCTGGAGATCCTGGAGCTGGAACGGCATGCCCTGGAGGGCTGGCTGGGGGGAGATCCGGATCCAAGCCTGGCTCTGCTCGACGCCGACGCCACCTATTTCCATGCCATGACCACCCATCGCCTGGACAGTGCGGCGGCAGTGAGGGCTCTGTTTGAAGGCTACCGCGGCACGGCGCTGTTTGACGCCTTTGAGATCCAGAATCCGAGAGTGCAGATGGCCGGAGATGCCGGGGTCCTGACCTACGTGTTGGTGCGGCACAATGGCGCCGCGGTCAGCCGCTGGAATGCGACGCAGGTGTACCGGCACAACCCGGACGGCTGGCGGGTTCTTCATACTCACTTTTCCCAGATTCCGCAGCCGGCGAAATGAGGAGCACCAGCATGTTCACAACGAAACAGACCGACGCCATCTGGAACGCGCTCAACGGATTCCACATTGAATTGCCGTCGTGGGGATTCGCCAATACCGGCACCCGCTTCGGCAAGTTCCTGCAACCGGCCGCCGCAGCCAGCATCGAGGAGAAGTTCCGTGACGCCGGAGAAGTGCATCGATGGACGGGCGTTTGCCCGACCATCGCACTCCATGTCCTATGGGATCTTCCACGCGGCCTTGCGGACGCGGCGGGCGTGGAGGAACTGGCCGCCAAGAACGGAGTGCGGGCAGGCTCCATCAATCCCAACGTGTTCCAGGACCAGGCTTACAAGCACGGATCCTTCGGTAATCCCGATCCCGGCATCCGGCAGGAGGCGCTCACGCATGTTCTGAGCAGCATCGAAATCGCGCAGCGCCTCGGCAGCCGGGACCTTTCCTTGTGGTTCGCGGATGGCTCGAATTACCCCGGCACGCAGAACGTCCGCCAGCGGAAGAAATGGTTCGAAGACGGCTTACGGGCGGTGCACGCCGGTCTGGCGAAGGGACAGCGCATGCTGGTGGAGTACAAGCCCTTCGAACCGGCCTTCTACCACACCGACATCGCCGACTGGGGCATGGCCTTGCTGTTTGCGCAAGCGGCCGGACCGCAAGCCAAAGTCCTGGTGGATACCGGCCACCACTATCAAGCGCAAAACATCGAGCAGATTGTGGCATGGCTGTTGGACCTGAACATGCTGGGCGGCTTTCATTTCAACGATCGCCGGTACGCCGATGACGACCTGACCATCGGCTCCATCGACCCCTACCAGGTGTTCCGCATCTTCCACGAGATTCTCCACTACGAATGGGAGACCGGGAAGCGCGCCGACATTGCATACATGATCGACCAGAGCCACAACCTCAAGGGCAAGATCGAAGCCATGATCCAAACCGTGTCCACGGCCATGGAACTCTATACCAAGGCCGCTCTGGTGGACCGCGAGAAGCTGGCCCGGCGCCAGGAGAAGTGCGAACTGGTCGATGCCGAGATGTGCCTGAAGGACGCATTCTCCTCGGATGTGCGGCCGGTGATTCGGGAATGGTCGGTCTCGAAAGGCCTGCCGCCGGACCCGCTGGATGCCTTCCGCCAAAGCGGGTACCTGGAGCGAATCACGGCCGAGCGGAGCGCGCGGAACATGGCTTCCGTTACGAGTTACGCCTGAGTAGTTCCACGCGAGACGCCATGGCACACTACGCCTTCAAATTGCGGATCCGGCCGGACGCCATCGAAGAATACGAGCGGGAGCACACGCGGGTCTGGCCGGAACTGCTCCAGAAACTCAAGGAAGTGGGGATCTCCGACTACTCGATCTTCCGCCGCGGCCAGGACCTTGTTTTGACACTGGACGCGCCAGACTTTGATCGAGTCTGGGACCAGTTGGACCGGGATCCCGTCAACCAACGCTGGCAGCAATTCATGAGCCGGCTGTTCGAACCGGTGCCGGATCAAAAGCCGGGCGAGCGGTTCGCGATGATGAAGGAAGTCTTCCACCTCGAGTAGCGGTCACGCCGAAGCCGGCAGCAGGCTGTCGTTCGGATAGAAGTGATCCACGTTCCGAGGCGTGATGACCTGGTGGGTGGTAAAGACCGCGGGCGGGACCGCCTTTTGCGCCAGAATATCCAGCGCCAGGCGGATGAGACCGTCCCCATACTTCTCCGGGAAGTAGCCCACCGACGCAATCAGCCGCGTATCGGGAACGCGCAACTCGGCGCGAGCCTCGAGTTCGGCATTTTGTCCAACCACGGCACAGTCCCGGTCGCGGCCAGCTTCCTGGAAGGCGCGCAGAGCGCCGAGCGCGCTCGAATCGTTGGCGGCCCCCACCAACACCCGTTTCGCGCGGGATTCCCGGAGATGCTTGCGCACCCGTTCCAGGGCGGTTTGAAACTGCCCATCCCCGTCCAGGGTGACCGTCTGCCGGGGCTCCGCCACGCGGATGGAGGCCTGAATGCCGGCGACCACGCCGCGCATGCGCGCTCCGGGCAGCGACCCGGCGCGATGCAACTCGATGAGCAGCACCTCGTCGCATTCCCCGCCCCAGTTCTTCTTGGCCCACCGCCCCAGATGCTGTCCCGCCATCAAGCCCGCCTGGTAGTTGTTGGCCCCGAAATAGGTGGCTCCGGGGTGAGGAATATCGATCGCAATAAATGGGATGTTGGCTTCCAGGTACTTCGCCGCGATGGCCCCGGCGATGACCTCATCGGTCTGGAATTCGATCACCAGGTCCACTTGCTCCCGGATCAGATAGTCCGCGCTGCGCAATGCGATCTTGGGCTGGTAGCGGTTGTCGACCACGATCAGCTCCAGGTGTTCCCGCTCGGCGGCGCGCACCAGACTGGCGCGGACTTCCCGGTCGAAGGAGGTCTCCTGGCCTTGCGCGGCATATCCGATCCGGCAGAGCCGCCGCCGCCTCACCTCCGAAGCCAACCGGTATTGGTTTTCGCCCACCTTATCCAGAAACCCGCACTGATGCAGGGTGTAGAGCAGACGGAAACACATGCCCTTGGTGAACCCGGTGCGGGTGACCACATCGCGCAGGCGCAGAACGTCGCCCGCGGATTGAAACACCCCCAGAACGCGGGACGCGTGCACCAGCGATTTCACCAGATAGCGGCCGTCGTGAGAAGTCTTCACCCGGGACTCCTTGGCGCTGCGAGTCAGTGCTTAGAGCCCTTGTAGCGTATTGCAATCCGAAACACAAGGCCGGGGCGATGGGCCGTTTTTGGCGGCTTTTTGCAGCTTCTGTTCTGTCATTTAAAACAGAGCCCAGACGCCGGAACCGGCTTCGCTCGCGGTGGATAACCGGCTACAATGAGGCTGCCGCCACTTATGACTCCCAATCCCGCGCTCGGCGTCGTGTTTCACTGGCTGGGCGGGCTGGCCTCCGGGAGTTTCTATGTTCCGTACCGCAAAGTGAAGCAGTGGTCGTGGGAGACGTATTGGCTGGCGGGCGGCATCTTCAGTTGGATCGTCGCGCCCTGGGTCATCGGCGGGCTGATGACCAACAGCCTGGTGGCCACGGTGCGCGAGGCTCCGGGCTCCACGCTATTCTGGGTCTATTTTTTCGGCGTGCTCTGGGGGTTCGGAGGCCTGACCTTCGGGCTGACCATGCGGTATCTGGGGATGTCCTTGGGGATGGCGGTGGTCCTTGGGTTCTGCGCGGCGTTCGGGACCTTAATGCCGCCGATTTTCGCCGGCGAGTTCGTCACCAAGGTGCTCGGCACGCATTCGGGACTGGTGATTCTGCTGGGAGTCGGAGTCTGCCTGGCGGGCATCACGATCGCCGGGATGGCGGGCGTGTCCAAAGAGCACGAGATGTCGCCCGAACAGAAGACCGAGGTGATCAAAGAATTCGCCTTCAAGCGGGGTGTCGCGGTAGCGGTCTTCTCCGGAGTGATGAGCGCGTGCTTCTCCTACGGACTGGCCGCCGGGCAGCCCATCCGCGACCTCACCATCCGCCACGGCACGCCTGCGTTGTGGCAGGGCCTTCCGATTCTGGTGGTGCTCCTGCTCGGCGGATTCACCACGAATTTTGTGTGGTGCGTCATTTTGCATGTCAAGAACCGCACGGGCTACCAGTACTTCCGTTCGGCGCTGGGTGACCATTCGACCGATGCGAACGCCGGCCTCTTCCTCGAAAACGCCACCGACGCTCCAGGCGAGGAGATGGTGAAGACGTTGGTGCAGCAGGCACCCGCCCGAACCGAATCACCCGCGCGCGCGCCCATGCTGTCGAACTACCTGTTCTGTGCGCTGGCAGGGACCACCTGGTATTTTCAATTCTTCTTCTACACGATGGGCGAGACCCAGATGGGGGCCTACAAGTTTTCGAGCTGGACGCTGCACATGGCCTCGATCATCATCTTCAGCAGCCTGTGGGGCATCGGACTGCACGAATGGAGAGGAGCCAGCCGCCGCACGAAAGGGTTACTGGCGCTCAGCATCGCAGTGCTGGTGGCCTCGACCGTGATCGTGGGTTACGGGAATTATCTGGCGGCCGCGCCGCCCGCGTAGGCGGGGCCCGCGGCTCCGGAGGTCACCGCGCCACCAGGCGAATCGGCCCCAGCAATCCAGAAGGCAGCGGCTGCAGGTTCTCCATATCCTGCGGCTGAAACCGCTCGCCGTACCGCGCGTTCAGTTCCTTGTAGTCGGGCAACGGGCCTCGGGCGAGCCGGTTGATGGCAAGATTGCCGACTACCACGCGGATCGTGTTTGGGCCCTGATGCAGCAGGGCGGTGACGTCCACCTCGTACGGAGGCCGCCACACCGAACCGGCCACCTTCCCGTTCACGGAAACCACCGCGGCTTCCCGCACCGGCCCTTCCAGCAGCGCGCGCATGCCGTTTCCGGACCGCCGGGATTCCACGGTGACCGGGGCTCCTGCGCCAAAGTTCAAGAAAAGGGGACGCCGGGATGCGATCACCGAGGGCGCGAGGTTCACCGTCCTCTCGTAGGTCGCCAGGCCCGAGAAGTATTTCCGGGCCTCGTCTTCGGTCCAGGAGCGGAGCCGGTCCATGACGATGGGCTGCGACGATCCGGCAAAGGTGACCGTCCAGCCGGAGCTGAGATCGATGGGAGCGGGGCTTGGACCGGCGGGCGCGAGATGGTTCGGCTCGGCCTTACCGGAGAAAACGAGAACGCGGGATTCGTAAGGCGCGAGAGTCAACTCGATCCGACTGCCTCCCGCGTCGTTGACCTTCCCGCCGTGCGGATCCCACCATCGGGCGGCGCGCCCCGAGACCCGAAACACCGCCTGCCCGTGGACCGGAAGATTGCTGGTATTCGCCAAAAAGTAAACGTCGGCAAAGGCGAGCTTGCGGTGGACGAACCCCACATTGGCAGGCAAAGCCGCATCCGGAGTTCGTACGGCGCGGAGTGCCGCGCCCAGTTGCGCCTCTTCGGGCACCAAGCGGCCCCGCGCGCCCGGCGCTTCAAACAGGGCACGCGATAACTCCTGAATCAGCCTGGTATCCGTTTCCGCTTCACTCAACCCCGGAGCCAGCGAGGGGACGCGGCGCAGCGCCACCACGATCCCACCGTTTCGGGCATACTCTTCGATTTTTCGGTAGGTCGCCAGGGGAATTCGCTCGATGCCCGGCAGAATGAGGAGGGGGTACCGCACCCCGACTCTCGAGATGGCCGCGTCGTCGATGAAATCGAAATCGTAACCGGCATCGAGGATCTGTGGAATGACATCGGGGCCGACCCGCTTCCCGATCGCCTCACTCAGCGAAACCTGGCCCAGCGTGAAGCCAGCCCACGCGTCGTCCGTGGGCAAGTAGAGGGCCACATCCGTGACCGGCTGCCCCTGGCGTAGCAGGAAACTGACGCGCTGCAGGTACAGGGCGAGATCGGGCATCACGATCCACCAGGGGTTGTGTTCGTTCAACGCCGCGGCGGCATAGAAACGCCATCCCGGTTCTCCCGCGGCCGGCGGCGAATACGGCCATCCGTGGCCCACAATCTGGTTGATCCCCTGCAGAAAATGGCGGTCGGCTTCGGCTTTCAGGTCGAGCGGCGTAGCGCGAAATGCCGGCGAGTCGAGCCACGTCCAGGTCTCTGAAGAGGTCACCGGCTTGCCGTAAAGATGGCTGGCGGAAGAGGCCCACCGAGTGGCCGAGAACTGCCGCCACGCCGAACCTTCGCCCTCCGGCAGATCCACCAAGGCGTTGCTTGAAAGCGCGACCGGCGGTGTGCCATAAGTCTGCGAGCGAAAGCGCGTGCCGTGGGCCCGCGCCCATTCGCGGATGGGGGTGAGGTACCGTTCCTCGGCCAGTTCCGTGAGCGTCTTGCCCCAGTCATGGCGAACCGCCGCGGTTTTGCCGCCAATGTCGGCGGCCAGGGCCGGCAGATCCGGGGTGAGATCGTAGCCGCGACGCTTCTGAAACTCGGCCAGTAGGTCGCCAGTCCAATCCGCGTTGTAGATTTCCAGGCTGTCGCTGAAGATGGCGTAGGGAGGCGTCGCCGCCAGCGCGCGGAGCATCGGCTCGCCGACGGCTTGCAGGTGAGCCGCGACGGCGGAGCGGTCGTAGGGATCGAGCACGAAGCCCTCCGCGCCGACGGCCGGGCGCTTCACCATCTGGCGCGTGCGGCTGGCGATGAAGGACCAGACGACGCCATTCGGGTCCGGAACCGCGGCGATGCGCGTCTCCCCGTCCCCGAGGGTCGGCGATCCCGCCTTTTCCAGGCGGAGCCGCCCCGCAGCTTTGGTGATGGGGATGTGTAGCCCGCCGAAGGGCCAGCCGCTACCGAGCGTCAAATCCATCCGCAAGCCCAGTTCGCGCGCTTTCTGTCCGGTGAACCGCAGGGCATCGAGGAACTCCGGAGAAAGGTAGCGGAGATTCCTTAAGGCGCGGGCCGGATCGTCCAACGCGAGGGGATAGACGGGCTGCACTTCGAATCCGCCGATGCCGGCCTCTTTCATGAGGCGCATTTCGCGCTCCAGTTCCGGCTGTGTGACAGCGGGACCGAACCACCACCAGCGCATCAGAATGCGGGCGTCGTCGGGCGGGTGTTCGAAGGCGCGCCGCAGTTCGGCGAGATTCGCCGGCTCGGCGGCGGCCGCGATCACGGCTCCCGCAAGAACCAGTGCAGCCAGTCTTGCCCGCATGTCAATTCCCAGGCAGCCCGGTTACGCCGCGCGAGTTCTTCAGCGCCACGCGGCTGCCGTCGGCGGTCTGGATCCGCGCGTCCTCAAACTTCCAGTCCTGGGCATTCTGAATGGCGCCGGCGCGCCGAGCCTGGATGTCGATGTGGGTGAAGGTGAGATTCCGCAGCGGAGCCTGGGGATACGCACCCACCGAAAACGCTTCCTGGACGCCGGTCGCACGCAGATTGGCAATCCGCACGTTCCGCAGGCGGGGGAGGCCCTTCTCCGGAGGCACCGGCTGCGCCAGCACGAGCCAGTAGCCGGGAACGTTGGTTCTGCCTTCTGGAATCTTGGCGTAGCTATAGTTCGGGTACCAGTTGAACTCGATGCGGAACGCGGTGGTGGCGCCGCGCACGTCGACATCGTGAATCGAAACATCGTCGATCGTGCCGCCCCGTGTGCGCGCCGACTTAAAGAAAATGCCCATCGGGACGGAGGGCAACACGTGAATCCGATACGCCTCGACGTGTCGAATGCCGCCGGACGTCTCGCTGCCAAAGGTGATGCCGGCGGTGCCGGCACGGACGGTGATATCGCGGACCACGACTCTCTCGGTGGGCCGATTGACGCGCAACCCATCGGCATCCCGACCCGCCTTCAAAACCACGGCGTCATCGTTGCATTCGATATCGCAATTCTCGACCAGCACATCGGAGGACGAGTCGACATCCACTCCGTCGGTACTGGGCCCGCGGCCGCCGATATTGTTGCGGATGGTGATCCCATCCACCGTGACTTTGGTCGAAAAGCAGATGTGCACGGTCCAAAACCCGGACCGTTTCAGGGTCAGGCCGCGAACCTCGACGTTCGCCGATTTGTAGATCTGGATGAGGCGCGGCCGCTGGCAATCGTAATCGGCGGCCCAGCGCAAACCCTGGGGCTCATACTCCGCGCGCAGCTTCCAGTACGCATCCCACCACATCTTCCCGTCGCCATCGATGGCGCCCTCCCCGGAAATGGTGACGCCGGACTGTTCATAGACGTTGATGAGGGCAGCCGGCCATTCCATCTCGATGCCGGCAACCCGTGTCGGAAGGATGGGGTAAGCCGACTGCTCCCGGACTCCGCGAACCTCCACGCCCTTGTCGAGCCGCAGATGAGTTCCCGATTTCAGAAACAGCGACCCAGTGAGGTAGGTTCCGGGTGCGAAGACAATAGTGCCCCCGGCCTTGCCGGCCGCGTCCAGGGCATTTTGAATGGCAGCGGTGTTGACGGTGACGCTGTCGCCCTTGGCTCCAAAATCATTGGCGCGGAATTCGGCGGCAGAGGCAGTCCCCAGGGACAAGACAGCACCGAGAAGTGCAACGTGCGCGGTAGTCATTCGCCCTCGATCGCGACGGAAGAACCGATCAGCCCAGGCGCGGAAGCCGCGACGACGATGCGGCCGGCGGCGCTGGCGCGAACCATGGCGACGCACCAGCCCTGAAACGCGCGCCGCTGGGACGCCTGGAACGGTTCGTGACTGGCGAGGTCTGCACTGTCGACCGCCGCGATCGCACCCGGCCCCGTGACGCGGAACGAAATCGGAGGGTCCGCCCCAGGCACAATCACACCCTTCTCATCCACCACGCTGGCAGTCACAAATGAGACGTTGTCCCATGCTGGCGCCAGCCGGCGGCGGTCCGCCGTCAGGACCAGTTTCGCGGGTTTCCCTGCAGTCCGGAGTTCGTGCTCCGCCTTGACCTCTCCCTGGTTCCGGCAAGTCGCGACCAAGCGGCCCGGAGCGAAGGTCACGCTCCAGACGCGCGGCGCCTCATCGGCCGGCCGTGCCTGCGAGCCTAGCGATTTGCCATTCAGCGCCAATTCCACCTGCTCGCAGTTACTATACACTTCGACGCTCTCGGCGTGCGCCGATGGATCGGCCGGCGTCCAATCGGAGAGCAGGGTCGGCACGCCGCGCGGGGCCGCCCCATCCTTGGACGCGGCGGAATTCGCGGCCAGCGCGACCCGGCGCACGATGTGAACCATGGGCGTTTTCGACCACCAACTCTGCCGCTGATAAGCGCGCGGTTTGAATTCGCCGGTGCGGTCCAGAAGCCCGAAGTCAGCGGAAATGGCCGGCCACCCCGGCGATTCGCCCAGGTAATCGATCCCCGCCCAGAGGAACTGCCCGGCATATGGGGGGTGGTCGCGCAAGGCCAGCCAGACTTCGCGCTCGTGCCGGTTCTCGGTACCCAGAATCTTACGCTCCGGGTGGGCCTGATGCGCGGCTAGAATCTCGTTTTCGCGGTAGTTCTGACCGACCACATCGAGCATGTCGGCCAGACCATTGTCATAGTCATGGGTGACGTTGGGCCGGAACAGCGCCTGCGTCACCGGCCGCGACGGGTCTTCGCGGTGAAAGACGTCCAGGAGCGACCGCAGCGATCTCCGGGCCATCTCGCCATTCGCCGTGTCCCGAATCTCGTTCCCCGCGCTATAGGCCACGACGCTCGGGTGATTGCGGTCCCGCCGGACTGTATCGCGCGTATCGATCTCGGACCAATCGCGGAAGAAGAGGTGATAGTCGTACGGATTTTTACCAACGGTCCAGGTGTCGAACATTTCATCCAGCACGACGAATCCCATGCGGTCGGTCAGATCGAGAAACTCAGGCGCTACGGGATTGTGGGCGGTGCGGATGGCATTGACGCCAATCTGCTTGAGCCGCTGCAGCCGGCGCTCCCAGACCGCCAGCGGCACCGCAGCGCCAAAGGCGCCCCCGTCCTGGTGGAGGCACACACCCTGGAGCTTCAGATTCTCTCCATTCAGCCAGAAGCCGGTGGCGGCGTCAAACCGGAACGCGCGGATCCCGAAGGGAACGTCTTCCTGGTCGATCGACACGCCGCCGGCACGCGCCTGGACGACGGCTCGATACAGCGCCGGATGGTCCAGGCTCCAGAGGGCCGGGCGACGGATCGCGAGATCCTGCTCGAAGTGCGCGGACTCTCCCGGAGCGATGGTCTGGGGGGCGGTTGCGGAGGACTCGACGGCCCGGCCATCCGCGCCGAGAATCGTAATCTCGAGGGCCACGGAGCGGGCGGCCGCGGACTGATTCACAACCCCGGCGGCAATCCGCACCGTCGCTTCCCCGGCGGCAACTTGAGGAGTGGTGACCACGGTCGACCCGGGTTCCAGGTGCGTGGGATCGGCGATCACGAGGCGAACATGACGATCGATCCCAGCGCCCGAGTACCAGCGCGAAGCCGGCTGCGCCGAGTTGTCGGCGCGGACCGCCAGGACATTCTCCTGGTCAAAGCGCAAATGCCCCGTCAATTCGTAGCGAAAGCTCACATACCCATAGGGGCGGCGGCCGAGGTGGAAGCCGTTGATCCAGACGTCGCTGTTCGCCATCACGCCATCAAACTCAAGGAAGACACGGCGCTGCGCTTCGGACGCGGAGAGATGGAAGTGCTTGCGGTACCAGCCCACTCCGGCGGGAAAGTAGCCGCCCGCGGCGCCGGAGGGATTCTTGGGATCGACGGGACCCTCGATGCTCCAGTCGTGAGGAACGCTGAGCTTGCGCCAGGAGGCATCCGCGAACTCCGGCATTTCGGCGCCCGCTGCATCCGACCGGAGAAAGCGCCAGTCCGCATCGAAGGACACGGTAGTTCGCGCTGGGCCCGCGGCGTTCGCCAGGGCGCTCGCCAGCCACACCACCACCGATACCGCAGCGTTGCTCCGCACCGCCAACTTTCAACCGAAGTATATATACCGAGCGGCTTGCGAGTCAAACCAAAAGGTCTGAATCTACCGTTGAAGGGAAGGGGCGTAGGGACAGCACTCTGATGCAACGGACCCGAGGGGTTCCGTCACAACAGGGCCGGGCTTGGGACCGGCGCTTGCGCTGGTGATTGGTTGATTTGGTCGGGGCGGGGCGATTTGAACGCCCGACCCCCTGCGCCCAAGACGGTCACTGTACAGAAATGGAATCCGCTTGTTTTCAGGCGCTTACGTTCCAGGCAGATACGGACCCTTTGTTGCGCTTTGTTGAGTCGTGTTGACGTTGGGGGCTCCTTGCTACTACAAAATCATCTACAGTTTTACAGTTTCAGATTGTCCACTCTTAACTATTAAAGGGCGATCGAGGTGCGAGCCGACCGTAGAGTCAGAGTGGCACCGTGCGCACAGTCAATAGGTATTCTCCTGAGCCGTACCTCGAGTCTCAAGAGTCGCTGGTCCCAAGCTTCATGGACGCCAGTCGCCCCTGCGGAGCGGAAGCCAGCAACTGGACTGGGTCCGGGTAGTCGACGGACTGTATGGGACTGGCCATGCACGTGCCACACGCCCGCCGGCGTCGAAATCGTTTCACCACGGGAAGGGAAGGGAGACGACTTGCGACCGCCGGGACGGATCAGGCTGAGCAGTTTTACCGAGCAGTTTTACCCGAGCAGTTTTACCCGAGCAGTTTTACCCGAGCAGTTTTACCCGAGCAGTTTTACCCGAGCAGTTTTACCCAGCGCCGTGACTCCGCATCCTTCCAGCGCATCCAGTTGGGCCTGAAGGCTCGCAGAGGTATCCAGGATGCCGTTGACGAATCCGGCGCAATCATCCAGCAGGACGCGGACGAAGGCACGCCGGACCTGGGATGACCACCGCAGAACGGAGCCACATCAATCGAGCGCTTGGCCCGGAGGTGATCCGGGCCTTGGACCGGGTTGGGCAGCCGGACGGCCGCACCCGGCTCGCTATGGCGGTCACGTTCGCGGCTGCCGATGTGATGGTGGCAGACCGGAGAGCAGCCGTCATCATTGCCGATCTGTGGCGAAGGGCTGGATACCGGCCTCCGGTCCGCTGCGACACGCTGGCCACGAATACAGGCCTGAGTTTCGCGGAAGCGTGGAGCATTACGGCGCGGCATCTGGCCAAGACCGACCGCGCCCGTGAAGCTGAAGCGGCGCTTCGGTCCGGCATGACGGTCCGGGTGTTACTCCGGGCGCTATACGGCGTCAAGTCCGGTCCGGAATGGGATGCAGCAGCGGAGCGCGGGGCCTTCCTCCGGACGCTACGTGTTGCGCGGTTGCGGGCGGTCAACTGAAGCCAGCCGTCCGTCTGGGGTGTCCGGTATTGGATTTCCGGGCACCCGAACCCTGTAGCCGGGACGTGACGGATCAAAATGCGTTACGCTCGACGATGCATGAGAGTAGCCGTGAAGACATTCCCCTTGACCGCAATGGCCGCGTTGTCGTGCTTGCTTGCTCAGCAGCCAAATCCGCCCGCAACGATCCCACCTGGGACGATTGGGCCAGACGGTGCTTACCGCGTTGGCAATGGCGTAACACCACCCACTGCTCTGACGCGGGTTGCTGGGACGATACCCGATCTGGCGCGACAGTTGAGGGCATCCGGGGAGGTTCTCTTGTCAGTTGTTGTTCAGGCGGATGGCGGCCTTCGTGACTTCCAGATCGTAAAATCGGCAGGGTACGGAATGGACGAGAAAGCCATCGAAGCAGTTCATAAATGGAGATTCAGAGCTGGCCTGAAAGATGGAAGCCCCGTAGATGTGCGTGTTCAGGTCGTGGTCAGCTTCAGTGTGGCACCCGAGGAGAACACATGGGGTGCCGGTCCCCTCCTGTTCGATGTCAATCCTGGCGTGAAACCGCCAATTTTAAAGTCCGCTTCCATGCCAAAGGCGGGGCGGCTGTCTGGAGATGAAACCGTTGTCCTCCAGTTCACGGTTGATACTCGCGGCGAGGTGGTGGATGTTCGAGCGGTGCACGGTGAAAACGTCGCTTCGGTGCCGGTACTCATCGCGAGCATTTCAAAGTGGAGGTTTGTGCCAGCATCTGATGGCAACACATCGCTCCCAATGACCTGCAAAGTGCTACTGATCAAAGGGGAGGATCAGTTCCGATACGAAGCTGCATCAGCCTTTCGCGACACAGGTAATCCTGAGCCGAAGGCGAGAGTCCCCTCAATGAATACAAGTTCGACTCCGACAGTGACGGTCGTTCCTGTCAAGATCAGGCTTGAACCCGAAGAAGCCGTTAAACAACTCGTACATCAGGTCTCTGCAACCTATCCACCGGAAGCCAAGGTTGCTGGCATCGAGGGAGTTGTAGTTCTGGAGATCACCATAGGTGTGGATGGAAGCGTGGGCGACGTCCGCGAGATCACTGGTCCAAAGGAATTGGTGCCCGCTGCGGTCACTGCTGTGAAACAGTGGCGATATAGGCCCACTATCTACCGTGGACGCCCATGGCAAGCGACAACAGAGGTCGAATTCCGGTTCAAATTGGGCCAGTAGAAAAGACCGGCTTCGACCCGGCTCCGGCGCACTTTTCAGTACTCCCCCGAAATGTGGGCATGGAAATTGCCCCGGAGCTTCTATCGCAAACCCCGCTCTTATATAGCGGTACAACCGCCATGCGCCACACAGCACGGCCGTCAGCGCCATCGCCCGGCGTCAGGACGGCCGAATCCCTGCCAACACCGGCGCGGATAGCTCCCTGTGAAGCGGCTTTCGAGAGTTGGTCAGGAGGGTAGATCGGCTTTCGGAAGGCTTTCTGGTGGGTCCGGGTTGATTTGCTTTATCTCACCGAACCCTTGATTTTATTGGTCGGGGCGGGGCGATTTGAACGCCCGACCCCCTGCGCCCAAGGAGTCAGGGTGATCTTCAATGGGCGATTACAGGGAACCACAGAGTGCTCTGAAGTTTTTGAAACGGTGGGAATTAACTGGTGGAACAAGACTGCGTGGTACGACGTGGAACTCCACTGCACAGCATCAACCGTGTGGACGTTTGACCGTCTGTGTGGACATTCGTGTGGACGGGGCATAGGCTAGTTTGCTGCTTGGTGGGCTTGTTCTTCTTTCGGTTGTTCCTTCGGCGGGGCAACAGGCTTGGCCTTGCCTTCTAATGCCGCCACAGCTTCCCGCTTCGCATTCATCCGGACGTGGCTATAGTGCTCCAGCATCGCTTTGCTGACGTGGCCAGCGATAGCCATTAGCGTGTGGTCTGCCACACCTGCCTCTGCCAGTTTGGTAATGCTGTGATGCCTGAGATCGTGGAACCGCAGCCCCTTCAGTCCTGCTTTCTCTGTGAGCGTCCTCCACGCTGATCGCCAGCCCTCCATCGGCTTGGTCGGATCAAAACCGAGACCGGCGGTACTCTCGCCCTCTTTGGTGTGTCGATATCGGTAGGCAGGCAGGAGGTAGTGGTCCGGTTCGGTTGAGCCAACCTTCCCCGCTCTTTCCAGCAATCGGGCTACCGCCCAACATCCCATTTCGTTCAAAGGGATGATGCGGGCACCAGCGTCAGTCTTGGTGCTGCTGCGACGGATGGTGAGGGTCCGGTCCATCAGATCGACATCCCTCAACTTGAGGCCCTTGATCTCACAACCTCTAGTCGTAGTGTTGGCCGCAAGCGTGGCGGCATAGTAGGCAAGCTCCCATCGCTTTTTCGACGAGGCGGCTTGGAACAGCCTTTTTTCCTGCTCCTCCGTGAGGGCTCTCCCTGGCCCTTGTTTGTTCTCTGGAAGCGACTTGAAATCCTCGGCAATGCGAGACCACAGCCTGCCTGTGCGCAGGACCATCCGCAGAACCTTAGTTTCGAGGTTGACCGTCCTCGGCCCCACTTTACCGGCCCGTTTTAGCTGATATGCCCTGACGCCATCAGCGGAGATATCGGAGAGCCGCTGACCTCCGAAGAAGGCCAGCAGGGGTTTGGACCGTTCCTTGTCAATCCGGTGGGTCTTGGGAGCGACCAGCTTCTTCCGACCCTCCAGCCACTCGGCACTCGCCTTTTCAAATCGCCATTTGGCGAGATCGGAGGGTAGCCTTCCGGCCTCCTGGTCCTGGAGCGCCTGGTGCCGGACCTTCCGGGCCTTCTGGTAATTCTCCGTGTGCGTGGAGTACTCCTTCCACTTCCCAGCGACTTTCAGCTTGTAGTGCCACACACCCCTACGTCTGTGGAGGCCGTCGTTGTCCTTCCGTTGGCCTCGCTCTGCTTTTGCTGGTTCTGCTTCACTCATGCTCGTTCTCCTCCTTTTGTTCTCGTCTTCTTCCTCGGCCTTCCGCCGAGCCTACCATTGTCCCTGGAAGCTGCGGCTTTGGCTCCACTCGTTACACGGCCAGCCCTCGCAGCCCTGCATGCCGGGCAGACCAGTCGGACTCCGTGGATCTTGCATTTTGGAATGGGCATAGGGCTAATATAACCTATCATGATGGGTTTACCAAGTGTCACATACCGTCCCAGTGGTATAATGGTTTATGCAGTCCATCCATCTGCGACTGGCAGTCGATCAGATCAAGGCCTTGCTCGAAATCAGCCACGTCCAACTCTTCCACCTCAAGTATCTCGACCCCAAAATCCCCGGCTACAAAGCTGAACCGGGTGAGTTGAAAGCTGCGGAATCGGCAGTTCGGGTTCTCGAAGCCGCCCTTCAAGAAGATCGGCTCAGGACACCCAGCGCCTGGGAGGCTCCGGCCCGTCGTGGCCTATTGGTACGAGTGAAGTAGGGGTTCTTCGCCGCACAACGTCATTCTGTCCGCTTGGGCCGATACTGGCTCAGTCTTGCCACCAAAGGCGTTGCCCCTCAAACTCTGAACGTTGTTCACCACTGCTCGGGGGCCACTCCGTGCCACACCTCCGGCTACGCGGGCTTGAGGCCCGCTGGCCACAGCACGTCATCTGTTGTATGGACCGCCAGCTTTGCCAGTGGCGGCGCTTCCCGATTTTCCGCCGCCTAGGGTGTGGAAGAACGGGAAATCGGACCACCAGGGGCAAGAGTCTCTGGAGCCGTCCTCTTCTGCCTCTCGGGCTTCCCAGGTGCGATTTGTTTCCCCAAATTCCCGCATACTAGGGTGCGGGAAATCGGGAGATCAGACTGGCTGGGGTTCAACGGCCTGCGGAGGCCACTCAACCTCCTGCTGCTCAACCAACTCGTATAGATTGCGGATTCCGGCGAAGGCGAACACTGATTCCGGAGGGAACGCGAACGGCATTCCGGGCCGAAGGCGAACGGTTCTCGGAGCGTAGCGACGCTGGCCCCTCGATTGTGCAGGAAGTGTTCGGCTTCGTCAAGGAA
>JAIQFS010000043.1 GCA_020073145.1 Terriglobia bacterium | reverse complement strand
AAGCGTCACGGTGCAGGTGGACGCGGCGCTACTGGCCAGACTGGTGGGCGCGCAGGAGACACCGGTCAAAGAGGCTGGCGCGAGCAACGAGATCGTCGCCGTCTTGGGAACGCCGGCCAGGGTCGCAGTCACGGTCGCGGTCTGATTGCTGGCGATGGCGCCGGCCGTGGCAGTGAACGTGGCGGTGGTGGCTGCCGCGGGCACGGTCACCGACGCCGGCACGGTCAGCAAGGCGCTATTGCTGGAAAGCGAGACCAGCGATCCGCCGGCCGGCGCGGGATTCGAAAGCGTCACGGTACAGGTAGAAGCAGCGCTGCTGGCCAGACTGGTGGGCGCGCAGGAGACACCAGTCAAAGAGGCTGGCGCGAGCAACGAGATCGTCGCCGTCTGCGAGGCCCCATTCAACGTCGCGGTTACGGTCGCGCTCTGATTGGTGGCGATCGCGCCGGCGGTGGCTGTGAACGTGCCGGTGGTGGCTCCGGAGGCCACGGTCACGGATGCGGGTACCGTCAACGCTCCATTATTGCTGGACAGCGAGACGGTAACGCCGGCGCCTCCGGCGGGTAGGGTCAGCGTGGCGGTGCACGAGGATGTGCCCGGAGCGTTCACGGAGGTGGGGTTGCAGGCCAGGGTGCTGAGAGTCGCTGGAACCGGCACGGTGATCGTGCCCCCCGCACCGCTGAGACTCAGGGCCGCACCGGCGGGTGACGCGGCAACGGTGCTGGTCACTCCAATGGGGATTGTGCCCGACGCAGACGCCGACAGCGTCACATTGACCACCGCGGCCGGCCCGTTCAAGATGGACGTGGCGTTTGTCCCGGCGACGATGCACGTATACGAGCCGGTGGCGGACGCACAGGTAATGGTCTTGCCGGCCGCGGTCGCAGACGAGCCCGCGGAAGCACTAATACTTGCGATGCTGGCCGCGCTGTAAGTCAGGTTCCACTGAATGGCCGCTGGTTCGCTACCGGCTGGGGAAGTCAGGGTCAGATTCAGCGCGACGCCACTCCCGGCACTGGCGGAGCCCGATGCCAAGGCCAAGGAATCGGTCTGCGCGAAAACTGGCACTGGGAGGAGGCCCAGGACCAACAGGATTCCCGCGGTGTAACTCAGCCGTGTCGATAGACCGTTCCAGACTCGATTTCTCAATCTCGATACCTCGAAGAACGTTAGTAACATCAGTTAACGGCCGGTCACAGGTGACTGTAGTGATAAATATCGGGGGATGGTCTGGTTCGCTTCAAGTTGTCTTTGGTTCAGTGCAACCTCTCCCGGGAAGTGAATCGATGCAAGCGGCGAGCGTTCTCTGGACCGAGCCCACACTAGGCCTTGGAGCTGGGGAGTTTGTTATGAGCGGGGAAGGAGGACCGAATCTGCGCGACTTAGCGGTTCGCTCTTGGTCAACGGCGGCCCCGGGGTTCAACGAAGGATAGACGAACTTGTTGTCCTAGTTAGATCCACTGAAGGACACCGAGCACGTCTCAGGTGGCTTCCGGCTCCCGTTCACTGGAGATAGCAACGGAGGTCGCAAGGCAGGAAATAGGCTATCGGCCGAAACAGGTTTCATGAACAGAGGTTGTGTCAGAAGACTCGTGAATCGCCGCTCAGTAGCCCACCAACTCTTCGAAATCGATGTTGCCGCCGGACAGCACCACTCCCACGCTTTTCATGCCGGGAGGTAGTTTGCGGAAGAGTACCGCGGCGGCCGCGGCGGCGCCGCTCGGTTCCACCAGAATCTTCAGGCGCAGCAGCAGGAACTTCACCGCGGCGCGGATCTCGTCATCGCTGACGAGCGCAATCTGTTCCACCAGTTGCCGCACCAGCGGAAAGGTGAGTTCGCCCGGCATGGGTGAGCGGAGTCCGTCGGCGATGGTCTGCGGCTGAATCGCGACGCGCTCGCCCGCCGCCAGCGAAAGGAACGTATCGTTGGCGCCCTCCGGCTCCGCGCCGAATACGCGAATCGCGGGCTGCACGTCTTTGGCGATGGTGGCGCATCCCGAAAGCAGCCCCCCGCCGCCGACCGGAGTGATCAGCGCGTCGAGCGGCCCGGTCTCGGCGAGCAACTCGAGGGCGGCCGTGCCTTGTCCGGCCATAATCATCGGATGATCGAAGGGCGGCGCCAGCGTGGCCCCGCCTTCCTGTTGCAGGCGCCCGGCAATCTGCTCGCGGTTCTCGGTGAAGCGATTGTAGGTGACGATGCGGGCGCCGCAGGCTCGGGTCGCCTCCATCTTGGACCGCGGCGCATCTTGCGGCATCACGATGGTGGCCTGGGCGCCCACGTGCCGCGCTGCGATCGCCACGGCCTGGGCGTGATTGCCGGAGGAGTAGGCGATGACCCCGCGCGCGCGCACCGCTTCCGGCAGCGACAGGATCAGGTTGGCCGCGCCGCGGATCTTGAAGGCGCCGCCGGTTTGCAGGTTTTCGCACTTGAAGAAGACGCGCAGGCCCGCCTCGGCGTCGAAGGCCGCGGCAGTGAGCACCGGCGTGCGCCGCGCCAGGGGGCGAATCCGCTCGGCGGCGGCACGGACGTCGTCGGGATGGATGGCGAGGGTCACAAAGAGCTGCGCGCCGACACAAGGCTGGAGCCTTATGCCACTTAGGGATAGCATATTTTCCGATAAAGGACTAAAGGGCTCGCTTATCTGTTTGATGGCCCTTGCCGTGCAGGCGTCATCCCGGACCCGCCGGGAGGGATGTCATGGCCAAGGGCTTCGTTGCCGTTACCGTCGAACGCTGTAAGGGCTGCGGTTTTTGTGTTGAGTTTTGCCCCACCAAGGTTCTGGATCTCTCTTCCGCCTTCAATTCCAAGGGTTACCACCCCCCCTATGTGGTCGCTGGGGAGAAATGCAGCGGCTGTGACCTATGCGGGATGTACTGCCCGGATTTCGCCATTTTCGGAGCGCGCTATGCACGCTGACCCCAAGGGAGTGCTAACCGGTGTTCATTTTCTCGACGGTGACCACGCTTGTTGTGAGGGAACCCTCGCAGCCGGTGCGCGATTTTCCGCAGGGTATCCGATTACCCCGTCCACCGAGGTCGTCGAACGCTTCGCTGCCCGAATCCCCACCGTAGGCGGTGTCTTTGTCCAGATGGAGGATGAACTCGCCGCGTCCATCGCCATTCAGGGCGCCGTGTGGGGCGGCGCCAAGGCGTTCACGGTGACCTCGGGGCCGGGTTTCTCGTTGATGATGGAGCACATCGGCTACGCCGTCATGACCGAAACGCCGTGCGTGTTCGTCAACGTGCAGCGCGGGGGGCCGTCCACCGGGCTACCCACCCTGCCGGCCCAAGCCGACATGATGCAGGCGCGCTGGGGCTCGCACGGCGATTACGGGATCATCGCGCTGTGCCCCAATTCGCCGCAGGAGTGCTTCGACCTGACCATCACCGCCTTCAACCTGGCCGAAGAGTTTCGGGTGCCGGTCCTGATGATGCTGGATGAGTGCGTCGGCCACATGACCGAGAAAGTCATCATCCCCGAACCAGGCCAGATCGAGATCACACCCCGCCACCTCACCCAGCGGCCGCCCGAGGCATTCCACGTCTTCGAGCCGGGAGAGAACCTGGTGCCCGAAATGGTGCAGGCGGGCGACGGTTACCGGTTTCACATTACCGGTCTCACTCACGATGAACGGGGCTACCCCAGCATGAACGTGGAGGTGCAGGACCGGCTGGTGCGCCGCCTGCAGGACAAGCTGAAGCCGCTGGCCAACGGCCGCGCCCTCTGCGAGACCGAGCACCTGGACGATGCCGACGTGGTGGTGGTCTCCTACGGAATCACATCGCGGGTGGCGCAGCGCGCATTGCAACTGGCGCGCCAGAAGGGCATTCGGGCGGGCAAGTTTCGGATCATCCAGGCCTGGCCGTTCCCCGAGGAACGCATTCGCGAACTGGCCGGGCGGGTCAAGGCGTTCGTAGTACCCGAGCTGAACCTGGGCCAGATGGTCCACGAAGTGGAGCGCGCGGCCGCGGGCCAAGCCAAAGTGATCCCGGTCTCGCACGCCGGCGGGGGAGTGCACAACCCGGAAGCGATTCTGAAGGCCATTGTGGAGGCCGCAAAATGAGTGAATTCGAATGCGTCATGGAGATTCCCGAGGACGCACGCAACCCCGTCGAGCCCTTTCTGCGGATGGACCGCATGCCGCACATCTGGTGTCCGGGCTGCGGCATCGGAACCACCGTGAATTGCTTTGTGCGCGCGCTGCTCAGTTCGAAATCCGACCTGGACCACGTGGCCATTGTCTCGGGCATCGGCTGCACCGGCCGGGTGGCCGGCTATGCCAACCTGGATTCCTTCCACACCACGCACGGCCGCGCCATCCCGTTCGCCACCGGGCTCAAGCTGGCCAATCCCAAGCTGCAGGTGGTGGTGTACTCGGGTGACGGCGACCTGTTCGCCATCGGCGGCAACCACTTCATTCACGCGGCGCGGCGCAACATGGATTTGAAAGTCATCTGCGTGAATAACCTGACCTATGCCATGACCGGCGGCCAGACGGCTCCCACCACGCCCGGCCAGGTGATCTCGGCTACCGCGCCGTACGGCGTGTTCGAACCGGCGTTCAATCTGGTGCAACTGGCCGAGGCGGCCGGCGCGGCGTACGTGGCGCGCTGGACCACCTATCACGTGACCCAGCTCGCCCGATCCATGGGCGAGGTCCTCAATAAGAAGGGCTTCTGCTTCATTGAAGTGCTTTCGCCCTGTCCCACGCTCTATCAGCGGCGCAACAAGATGGGGGACGGCCTGGACACCATGAAGTATTACAAAGAGGCCAGCAAGATCCGCCACGGCGCGCCCACCGGAGAATGCGCGCTCACCAAATCGGGCGAGATTGTGGTGGGCAAGTTCGTCGATCGCGACCGCCCCGATTACCTCGAGCTCATGCGCACTCAGCTGCACGAATCCCTGGGCGAACGGTATGCGGAACCGGAGGCGGTATGCGGCCTCTAACCGAAATCCGCATCGCCGGCTTCGGCGGTCAAGGTGTAATTCTGGCCGCCGCGATTGTCGGAAAAGCGGCGGCGCTCTTCCAGGGCGGCTACGCCACCATGACCCAGAACTTCGGCCCCGAGGCGCGCGGCGGCTCCTGTAGCGCACAGGTGATTCTCTCGAGCGAGCCCATCCTTTATCCTTACGTGACCCAGCCCGACGTGCTGGTGGTCATGTCGCAGGAGGCCTACACCCGCTTCACGCCGGAGTTGAAGCACGGCGGCATCCTGATCCTGGAGCAGGACCTGGTGCGCGTGGATCGGTTCCCGGACGGCGCGCGCGTGTTCGGCGTTCCTGCCACGCGCCTGGCTGAAGAACTCGGCCGCAAGGTGGTGCTCAACGTGGTGATGGTGGGCTTCTTCGGCGCCGTGACTAAACTGCTGGATGCCGAAGCCTTGCGAAGAGCCGTGGCCGATTCCGTCCCTCCGGCACTGCAGAAGCTCAACCTCGAAGCCTTCGACCAGGGCTACGCGTACGGCGCGCAGGCGGTGGGCCGCCTGGCGGAACACGGCGAGGTCGATAGTCTCGACGCCCTCGAGTTTCTCTAAGGCTGCGAGGCCGCCTGCGAATGTAGCACATTCCCGGTTCGCTGGAAGCCAAGATCTTGATCGGCGCAGGCGTGGCCTTCGCGGTACTGGTGCCGGTGGATGTTGCGCAGTACCGGACCATCCAGGCTTTGGTGGAAGCGCAGCGCTGGGAGGCCCGCTCGACCGAAGTCGTGGCCCAGCTCGAAGGAGCTTCGGCCGATCTGGAGCGCTTGGAGAGCAGCGTCCGCTTCTTTGTCCTCACCGGCGACGATCAGCCCGCGATGCAGCTTCGCGGCGCGCAGGTCCGCGAGCACCTGCGGAATCTCCGGAAACTCGCCGCGAGCGACCCGCTCGGCCTGGCCGATTTGGATAAGCTCCAGTCGCTCACCGAGAGCAAGATCGCCTTCCTGCAGCGCGCCACCGCGGTGCGCCGCGAGCAAGGGCTGGCGGCCGCCACCCAACTGGTCCGGCAAGGCACTGGATTATGGCTGATGACGCAGGTCCTGGACCTGACCGACGAGACCATCGCCAAAGAGCGCCGCTTGTTGGCAACGCGATCTTCCGTTGTCCGGCTAAGCGCCCTCAAGACCTTGCGATTCGCGCTGCTGGGCGACACCTTCGGGCTGGCGTTCCTCACCCTGGCCGTGTGGGTGATCCACGTCGACATCGAGAAACGCAAGCGGGCCGAGGAGGCCAACCGGATGCTGGCGGCCATCGTCGAGTCCACCGATGATGCCGTGATCGCGGTCAGTCCCAACCGCACGATCCTGGCATGGAACGCCGGCGCCGAACAGCTCTTTCTCTTTACCGCCGGGGAAGTCCTGGGCTGCCCCATTTCGATCCTGCTGCCCGCCGAGCGGGCCAACGACCAGCTGAGCATTATCGAGAAGATCAGCAAGGGCGAGACGGTCAGCCACTACGAAACCCTGCGGAAACGAAAAGACGGCCGCCTGGTCGATGTATCCCTGACGGTCTCCGCTCTGAGAGATCCCGACGGCCGCATCCTGGGCGCGTCCTCGATTGCCCGCGACATCACCGAGCGCAAGCGGACCGACGAAGCGCTGCGCCAGTCGCTCGCCACCAAAGAGGTGCTGCTGCGCGAGGTCCATCACCGTGTCAAGAACAATCTCCAGATCATCGCCAGTCTCCTAAACATGCAGGCCGAGGCGGTGCCGGTGGCCTTGCAGTCGCCGCTCGACGAATGCCAGCGCCGCGTCCGCTCCATGGCCTTGGTGCACGAGCAATCGTATACCGGCGATCAGCCGGACCAGCTCGATTTCGGAGAATACGTGGCGGGCCTCGCCAACGACCTATTTGTCGCTTACAGCATTCATCCCAGCGCAGTGCAATTGCGCCTCGACCTTGACCCGGTTCGGCTGCACGTCGATCAGGCCGTGCCCTGCGGCCTGATTCTCAATGAACTGATGACCAATTCTCTGAAGCACGGATTCCCGGACGGGCGCGCCGGAGAGATTCGAATCGATCTGCATTCCCGCGAAGGGCAGGTCATTCTGGGCGTGGCCGACACGGGAATCGGGCTGCCGCCGGGCTTCGATTGCCACCAACGAGGTTCGTTGGGCTTGCACATCGTGGACATCCTGCGGCTCCAGCTGAACGGACGCCTGGAATGCCGTAGGCGCGGAGGCGCGGGCTTTACGCTGACTTTTCCGAAGTCGTGAGGATCAGGGCTGACGTCTCGTGCTCAGTGGCTGACAGCCGTCCCCAACTTCAACAGGATCCGAACCCGCCGGACCAGCTCCGACGCCGCAAACGGCTTCGGCAGCACGGCCACCCCCTGCCGCATGACGCCCTCGTTCTCCAGCTTGTCGTGCCGGTACCCGGAGACGAACAGGACCTTCAAGTCTCGCCGGGTTTTCGACAGGTGCTCCGCGAGTTGCGGACCGGTCACTCCCGGCATGATCACGTCCGTGACGAGGATATCGATGGGGTCGCGGTAGGCCTCTGCCAGCGACTGAGCCTCTTCGGCGTTGCGGGCTTCCAGCAGTTGATACCCCTCGCGCTCCAGGTACGTATGCATCAGCCGGCGGACTCCGTCTTCGTCCTCCACCAGAAGTACAGTCTGCCGGGCGTCTCCCGGACCCGAGCCGTCTTGGTAGCAGTCGCCGGCCCGCTGGAAGGTGCCGACCGACGGGATCCGGATTTCGAAGGTCGTGCCGCGCCCCACCGCGCTGGTGGCCGCAATATCGCCTCCGCACTGGGTGACGATAGCGTGCGCGATGGATAATCCCAGCCCCGTGCCGAATCCGGCTTTCTTGGTGGTGAACCAGGGCTCGAAGATATGCGACAGGGTTTCCGGATCCATGCCTTCGCCGGAATCGGAGACGCGGAGCCGCACATACCCTCCGGGGCGAAACAAGCGCGCCTCCGGGCTGGCGGCGTCAACTTCCAGGCTCGAGGTTTCCAGGCGCAACTCGCCGCCCGCCGGCATGGCATCCCGCGCGTTGAATGACAGGTTAAGCAGAACCTGCTTCAGCAGATTGCGGTCGGCGCGGATGAAGCCCGCCGGCGAGCCGAGGTCCGTCGCCAGGGTCCGGGTCTTGCCCAGGCTGTGAGAAATCATGGGCTGCATCTCGCAGACCACTTCATTGACGTTGAGCACTTCCGGGTGCACCACCTCGCGCCGGCTGAGCGTGAGGAGTTGATGGGTGATGGAGCTGGCGATCGAGGCGGAGTGCTTGATCTCGAGGGCCTCTTGCTGGTCGCGATCGGAAAGCCGCGCCGCCAGTTCTTCCGCGTATCCCAGAATCACCGTGAGCTGGTTGTTGAAATCGTGGGCGAGTCCGCCGGCCAGGTTGGCGACCGCCTCCATCCTCTGCGACTGAATCAGGCGGCTCTCCAATTCCCGCCGCGCCCGGATGTCGTGCACCACAATCACGGCCCCCAGCAGGCTCTCCTCCGAACTATTTTCGAAACATCCGACCTCGACGGCGGTGCTCGCTCCGGTCTTGGAGATCAGGGTATACGTCCGGATTTCTCCCGGGAGCAGATCGTAGGTGGGATTCTTGGCGGGCCGTTCGGTGGATTCCTCGCACAATCCCAGAACGTCCATGAGCAGCAGCCCCTTCGCCTCGGAGGCGGACCAGCCGGTCAGTTGTTCGGCAACCGGGTTCAAGAAGACCACTTCGCCCGCGGTGCCGGTGGCAATCACGCCGTCTCCAATGCTCCTCAGTGTGGCCGAAAGCCAGGCTTCGCTGGTACGGACGCGGTGTTCCATCTCGTGCTTGTAGATGGCGATCTCTACCGCGCTGCGAAGGTCTCCGTCGCCGATCGGTTTGAGCACATAGCCGAACGGTTCGGTGAGTTTGGCGCGGTGGATGGTTTCCTGATCCGCGTGCGCGGTGAGGTAAACCACGGGAATCGCGCAATCTTGTTTCATGGCATGAGCAGTCTCGATCCCGTCCATCGAGCCTTTCAAACGGATGTCCATGAGCACCAGGTCGAAGGGCCCTTTGCGCGCGAATTGGAGCGCTTCTTCCCCGGAATGCGCCACCGCCGGCACCGAGTAGCCTAAACGTTCGAGCCGCTTTTGAATGTCCGCGGCGATCAGTCCTTCGTCTTCAACCACGAGGATCTGCTTTTTTAGGTCCTGTGCAAGCTGCATGTCGATTTCCCTCAACCGGCGACTGGCAGTACTGCGGGTCGCCTGAATGCGTGAATCCCCCTCTGACCACTGTTGTAGCAGGCAGATTCCCGCAGCCCCTGCGAGTTCTTATGGAAGTGCTTGATTATCAGTAGAAATCGTCCGTGATCGTCTGGGGAAGGTGGGGATTGGACCGGGAGGTTCACCGGCCGCCTCCGGCTACCAGCGTTCGCGGGGCGAGAGCTCTGTGCCCGCGCTGGTCCCGCCAATGCATCCAGGCCATGCTCACCACTCGCGTCACTTCGGAGCCGTCGAAAGGCTTGGCGAGAACATCGTAGGCGCCCAGATTGAGGGCTTCCGCCCAGAGCCGGTCGTCGGCCAGCCGGGACGTCACAATGAGAAATGGAGGGTTGGGTGACAGCGCGATCTGTTCCAATAGTTCGTGCCAAAGAGCCGGTTGCCGATCGCACTCGCACAACACGATGGGAATCTGGCCTTCGCGCAAGACGCTCCAGGCGGCACCCAGCGTGCCAGCCGTGGTCAGCGTCCAGTGAACCTCGGGACACAGGCTCCACGGACCGGTCTTGAAGGTATTGGCGAGAGCCGCGCAATCCTCAGCACACGAATCCACCGCTAGGACCGTAATATTCCCAGAGAAATTGGCCGCGACCGCGGGCGGCTTCTTCATGACGCATCTCTCTTTCCCGGGACTACGACCTTTCCCCCACGCGGGAAGCGGGGAACAGGGCCGGGAGCTGTTGTTGGCGGAGGTGATCCGCTGCAAAGGTCAAGATTCTGCGGGCCCCGTTACAGAAAGTGTCAGAAGGAAGGTTTCACTTCCGCAACGTGCAGGCTCGAGCTCAACCGCACGAAACCGAAGCCGCAGCTAGTAATCGCACTTTCAAGAGTAGAATTGGGCACTGAATTTGTCAAGGTTCATTTCATATATCGAGAGGTTAAATTCTTAGTTGGCTGAAGGTTCGGGCAGCCGCAGCTGTTCCAGGCGTTCTCGCAGGAACTGCAGAATCTCACCCGGGCCGGTTCGCCCTTCGAGCGGCAGCATCAACACGCCCGCAGGCGTGAATTGAGCGCCTTTGGTGCCGCTGACGATGTTCATCAGCTGGGCGGGATCGACGCGCGTCTGCTTGTGGAACTTGACCGTCAACAGGCTGTGGCGGCGATCGATGGCTTCGATCCCGGCCAGCTCGGCGGCCGTCTTGAGGGCGGAATACTCGATCAGATTGCGCACCGCTTCGGGAACCTGACCGTAACGATCCTCCAATTCTTTTCCGATACGGTCGCGCGCCGCCGCATCGGCGGCGCTGGCAATCTGACGGTAGGCGCGCAGGCGCTGATTCTCGTCGGCGATATAGTCGGAAGGGATCCGAATATCCAGACCCAGGTTGAGGGCGGAGTGAATCTCGGGCGCCACGACTTCGCCCTTGAGTTCGCGCACGGTCTCATCGAGCAGCCGCACGTAGGTATCGAAACCGACGGTGTTGATATGGCCATGCTGCTCGCCGCCGAGCAGGTTGCCCGCCCCGCGCAACTCCAGGTCGAGCGCCGCGATCTTGAAGCCAGCGCCCAGATCGCTGAATTCCTTGAGCGCGGCCAGGCGTTTGCGTGCCACTTCGGTCAATTCGGTATCCGGCGGGACCAGCAGGTAGGCATACGCCCGGCGGTTCGACCTCCCCACGCGCCCGCGCAGCTGATAGAGCTCGGAAAGCCCGTAGCGCTCGGCATTTTCTATAATCATAGTATTTGCCAGCGGGATATCCAGACCATTTTCTATGATCGTAGTACAAACCAGGATGTCGAACTCGTGCCGCATGAATTTCAGCATGGTCTTTTCCAGGTCGGCTTCCCCCATCTGGCCGTGTCCTACCCCAATCCGAGCCTGTGGCACCAACTCCTGGAGCATGGCCGCCCGTTGCCAAATCGAGTCGACTCGGTTGTGCAGGAAATAGACTTGTCCTCCCCGGGCTAATTCCAGTTCCAGTGCGGAGTGAATCAACGCGGGTTGAAAGGGCGCCACCACGGTGTGAATCGCCAGCCGGTCTTTGGGGGGAGTTTCGATGACCGACATGTCCCGCAAGCCCAACAACGACATGTGTAGTGTACGGGGGATCGGGGTGGCGCTCATGCTGACGACATCCACCACTTTCTTTAGTTGTTTGAGCCGCTCCTTGTGCTTGACCCCGAACCGCTGCTCCTCATCCACGATCACCAGGCCCAGGTCGCGGAAGGCCACGTCCTGCGAGAGCAGGCGGTGGGTGCCGATGGCCACATCGACTTTACCCTCGGCCAGATCAGCCAGAGCCGCTTTCAGCTCTTTGGGTGAGCGGAACCGGCTGAACATTTCGACCCGGACCGGGAACGATTGGAAGCGGCGTTTGAAGGTTTCGAAGTGCTGAAAGGTGAGGACGGTGGTGGGAGCCAGAACCACCACCTGCTTGCCATCGCCCAGCGACTTGAAGGCCGCGCGCATGACCACTTCGGTCTTGCCGTAGCCCACGTCACCGCAGAGCAGCCGGTCCATGGGTTGCGGGCTCTCCATGTCGCGCTTGATGTCCTTGATGGCGGTGAGCTGATCCTTGGTTTCGGAGAATTCGAAGGCGTCCTCGAATTCGCGCTGCCAGTTACTGTCGGCGGAGAAGGAGAATCCGTCGGCGACCCGGCGCGAGGCGTAGAGCTTCAACAGCTCATCGGCCATATCGCGCATTTTGGCCTTGATCTTGGTCTTGGTGCGGGTCCAGGTGGCGCCGCCCATGCGGTCGAGCGTGGGTTTGCCTTCGCCGGCGCCGCGAAAGCGCTGGATCAAGTCCATGCGCGCCAGGGGCACATAGAGCTTAGCGTCGGCGGCAAATTCGAGGAGCATGTAATCGCCCTTGGCTTCGCCCTGCGCGATCTCCCGCAAGCCCAGATACTGCGCCACGCCGTGCTCGGCGTGCACCACGTAGTCGCCGGGCTTGAGCTCGATCAGGTCCGCGGAAAAGGTGGCCAGCGCCGACTTGGCCGCGGGAGCGCGCGCCACCAACTCCGAGGTATCGAACAAATCCTCGGCGCCGAAGACCACCAGCCTGGACTCCAGAAACGCCGCGCCGTGCCGGATCAGCCCCTTAATGACGTAAATGCTGGCGACTTCGCCGGCCATATAAGCGCGCTCGGCCAGGTAGGCGGGGGTCGAATCTTTCTGATCGAGGCCGAGCTGGTAGGCGATGCCGTACTCGTTCAGGATATCGGCGACGCGTTCCACCTCGCCTGACGACGACGCGAAGAACGCCACGCGGTTACCCGCTTCCACCAGATTGCGCGCCTCGGCGATGGCCACCTGCATGTTGCCGTGAAAAGCCAGCGACGGCCGCGTGCCGATGTGGACGTCACCGTCGCCGGGGATGCCGAATTCGAGCTCTTTCAGTTCGGCCTGGGGAGCCGAGGCGGCCTGGCGCTCGAGATCCTCCCAGCGGAAAAAGATCTTGTCCGGGTCGTAGGCGGGGGAGCGCTCGATCTGCTCCAGCCGTTTCCAGAAACGCGCGGCTGCGCTATGAACCTGCTCCGGCTCGTCCCACACCACCAGCGGGTTCTCGAGCAGCGAGAACACGGAGGAGTCGCGCGGCCGGATCATGGCGGACAACAATTCCCATCCGGGAAAGGTCTCGCCCGGTGGCGGCAGGTCGCGCCCCGGCAGGCCAGCTTCCTGCATCCGTTCATTCAATTCCGCCAGCAGCGCCCGCGACCGCTGATATTCGGTCAGGGGGAGCAGGGTGCAATCCTCGATTTTGTGGATGGAGCGCTGCGATTCCACCTCGAAACGACGGATGGATTCCACCTGGTCGCCAAACAGGTCAATGCGCACGGGCTTGGAAGCTTCCGGGGAAAAGACGTCGAGGATGCCACCGCGAACCGAATACTCGCCCACCATTTCGACCGGCTCCCGCCGCTCGTATCCGATGCTTGCCAGGTGCGCCAGCGCATCGTCCAGCGGCAGATCGTCGCCCACGTGCAGCTTCAACGCCAGCTGTCGGTAGTGGTCGCCGGGCGCGATGCGGAGCAAGGCCGCGGCCACCGGCAGGATGGTGATGGGGACGCGCTGGCTGGCCAGCCGCCACAGCCCGATGGCGCGTTCTTCGCAGATTTCGGCGTGCGGCGAGAGGTTTTGCAGCGGCAGGACGTCGAGCGCAGGCAGCAGCAGCGGCCCGTTCCGCTCCTCGGCCGCCATCAGGGAGAAGAACGTCTGCAGGGCCTCGGACAGGGCCTCGGCCTGCTTGTTGCCGTCGACCACGACGACCAGAGGCCGGCCGGAAGACTGCCACAGCAGCACCGAATAGACGGCTTTGGCGGTGGTGGTCAGGCCGGAGAGCGAGATGCGCCCGCCGCGGCCGAGGCGGCGCGCGGCCTCGTGGAAGCCGGGATGCTTCCCCAAGTCCAGAAAGAGATCGCGAACGGCTGGATGGATCAAGGTTGCTGAGTGAGTAGCTTTTCGATGATGCCCGTAGTCGAATAGCCCGGCTCCAAAGACACCAATTCCACTCTACCGCCGGCGGCCTCCACCTCTTCGCGCCCGGCGACGAAGTGCGACCAGTCGGCGCCTTTGACCAGGACATCCGGCAGCAATTCGGCGATCAACTGGCGCGGCGTGTCTTCGTCAAACAGAACGGCGCCGTCGACGGCTGCGAGCGCCAGCAACAACTCGGCCCGCTCGCCTTCCGGGGTCAGCGGCCGGGACGGCCCTTTGGAGCGCCGCACCCCGGCGTCGGTATTGAGGCCGACAATCAGCACGTCGCCCAACGACCGCGCCTGTTCCAGCAGACGAACGTGGCCCGGGTGCAGCAAGTCAAAGCAGCCGTTGGTGAAAACTACGGTTTTCCCTTCCTGCTTCCAGTGCGCTCGTTGTTGCACGAGTTCGGTGCGGTTGTAGAGGCGTCCCACGGCTTCAGTGTAACAGCGGCGGGCCGGGACGGTTCCGAGATCGGGAGCGACGGGTGATTCGGACAGAATCGCGCGGAGCCGAGTTTTCGTGACGGGGAACACTTCGGTGGGAGATGCTTGCCCAGGTGCTTACCTGTGGTTGAAGGCTTGTCTCCGATAGAACGGCTTGAACGGTGATACGGTTTTCGACCCAGCAGCGTGGTAACTGGCCGCAGCGACTTGCTCTTTTGATTAGGGCTCAGCTACGTGACCCGGGGAAGCCTTGGGGCGCCATCGGCTATGTCTACGGCAACGCCAGCAATCTTCACGTGAAGAGCTCTCCAGGCGTGTCCATGACGTACGGCTACGGGGAAAAAACAGTCCAGCCTGTCACCGAAACTCCCTGCCTTCCCCCGAACAGTTAAAGTATAAAGGTGGATCATCGTCATCGTTGTAATAGCAGTCCTCATAGTCCTCCGCGTACAATCCAATACCTGCGAGATAGGCTGCGGCTGAAACGCCTGTCCCTTCGTTAAAGCCAACCGCGACACCTGTCACAGGAACGGAGCAATTGGCGGTTTCGATGTGGCGGCCTGCGAATGGGGTATTCGGAACCGGCGCACAGAAACCGAGGACATCCATACTTGCATAGATCGATACTAATGGTCCATCCTCTGCATAGCAGTCGGTTGGCGAGGCTGAGCGGATAGTGCCTGAATGAAAATGAGCATCACTGTCACTAGCAGCACTGGTTTATGACGCATGGCTTCTGTGTGTCCTTTCCTTGCGATTCTAGCGGTGTACAGGTTTGATGTTCGCTTGCATCGTGGTAAGAGCGGCGATTGCAGTGCCAGCATCCTCTGTTTTCGATGCGAAGATCGTGGCTAATCGGAAGCGCGCCGCATCATATCTATAGGGCGAATCGCGCAGAGAATCCGCGACCTGCACGGTTCGCTGGGGGCGGAGCGTAAGCAGTTGCTGGAAGTAGGCTCTCGGCGACCCACCTTGATCCTGGATGTTGGTTAGATCGCGCAATATGTTCGCGATCGCACTCCGCTCTGCCTCGTAGGTCACCGCCATTCCCCCGGTGTCGGGGCCAACAAGCCTGCCATCATCGAAAATAACCGCATCCACGACGACCGAAATCGTATTTGCCTTTTGGAATTGCCCGGCAGTTCGAGCCGCCATCGCAGGATCGATCAGTGCGAGGTTCGGTCCAAAGCCCGCCATGCGGGGAAGGGCCATGTAGGACTGACCGGGGAGGAACTGTGCCGATCTGTCCGGTGTTTGTCTGGAATCCAGCCGCTCGAGAGTGAAATTCGGTGGTTGGTTTGCGTAGTCGCGTTCCCATCGCAACGAAACTACACTAATCGGCCTGTCCGAGGTATTTGTGATGATCAGTCCATAGGGTCTAACCTGCTCCAGGCCGATCAGCTTGGATCGGGGATTGTCCCGGAATGGCTGTAAGGCCCCATCGAAACGCAGATCATTCCCGGGCACCACCAAAACCCCCGCCTCCTCGACAGCATCAAAGGTGTATTGAATTCTCTGCTGCGCCATTAGATCGAATGTGCCACCCGTTAGTAACAGAATCGCAACGATTGAATGCGTCAACGGCACCATCTCCGCCTCCTATTTGGGTGTGCCAGTCTGAACAGTGTTTGACGAAATAGAAACGAAATATTGAATAGCATAGGTTTTGGTCTAGGTCAAGATCTAAATTTGAAGTTAGAAAAGCGGAGACATCCCGATGCGGAGACGTCAGAACCGTAAGTTTGAGAGCCTCTCATTACGGGTCGCCTTGCTCGGACAGTTGAAGAAGGACTGACATCCCTCGAAAAGAAGATTCTTCTACAAAGACCGGAGCTGAGAGTCCGGAGCCCAGATCCTGTTGTCTAAGAGTTTCAGGGACCAGGCTACGCCATCGTCGCCGCCGTTACCACCGCGCTAGTTCCCAGCGCGACGTTTCCAAGGAACGTGTTGATCGTTCTGAGCAGCAGGGTCTGCGGGCCGGGCGGGGGTTTCTCCAAGATTCCAGCCTTCGCAGGGCCTTGTTGGCTGGGCTGCCGTCTCGCCGCCTAGGCGCTCTGGGGCCTGCGCAGTTCGCCACCGTTGACATCCAAGGCCAGAGGGCCTGGACCGTCTGTCAGACCGGTTAACTAACGGAACGCCAATGTGTCACTTGCGGATTCGCCGGGAAACTGACTAAGCCATTGAAAACACATGGGCAGGCGGCTCGGCCTCCGGCGTGCATTTGGAGGCGCGAGAGGAATTGGTCATGCCAGTCGCGCAATCCGCCGCTCCCTTCGCCCAGCCCCTGGGCATCCCGCAAGGCCCGCCGCACAGTCCCTCCGTGATTCGGGTCTCGGAGATTATCTCGGCGCTCTCCTATGCGCTCGATCTCACCGAAGGCCAACCCATGGGGCACTCGGTGCGGGCGTGCATGATCGGCATGCGCATTGGCCGGCATCTGGGCCTGGGGACCTCGGACCTGGGCGATCTCTACTACGCCCTGCTTCTCAAGGACGCCGGGTGCAGCAGCAACTCTTCGCGGCTGTTCCATACGCTGAACGCGGATGAGATTCGCGCCAAAGGGGACGTCAAAACCACCGACTGGACGCGCGTGGGCTGGGAGAGCCTGCAGTATGCGGTGACTCACGTGGCCACCGGCGCGCCCTTCCTGGAGCGCGTACGGACGCTGGTGCGGGTGGCGGCCAAGCAGCAGACCGAGTCGTGCGAGTTAGCCCGGATCCGCTGCGAGCGCGGCGCCTCGATCGCCCGCTTGATGGGATTTCCGGAGTGGGTGGCCGCGGCCATTCACAGCCTGGACGAACACTGGAACGGGCGCGGATATCCCGACGGGCTGCGTGGCAAGGACATTCCGCTGTTTTCACGCATCATGCTTCTGGCGCAAACGCTCGAGGTCTTTCTGGTGAACCGAGGACCGGAAGCCGCCCTGGACGTGGCGCGGCAGCGCAGCGGCCGCTGGTTCGATCCGGAACTGGTGCAGGCGGTCGAATCGCTGGCCCTGATGGGCCGGCTGTGGCGGGACCTCGATTCGGCACACATTCTGAGCGATGTGATCGCGCTCGAGCCCGAGGAACGCCAGGTGATGGCCGATGAGGAAACTCTCGACCGGATCTGCCTGGCCTTCGCCGAAGTGATTGACGCCAAGTCGCCCTTCACGTACCGGCACTCCAACGGCGTAGCCGATGCCGCCGTCACCATCTCCCGCGGCCTGGGCCTGAGCGCCCCGGAGATCACGTTCATCCGGCGCGTCTCGCTGTTGCACGACCTCGGAAAACTGGGCGTGTCCAACACAATCCTGGAGAAGCCCGGGAAGCTGACGCAGGAAGAATTCGAGGTGGTGAAGAAGCACCCGTATCACTCCTACGAGATTCTCCGCCGGATCCGCGGCTTTGAGGAAATGAGCCGGGTGGCGGGCGCGCACCACGAGCGGCTGGACGGCTCGGGCTACTTCCGGCGTTGGAACGCCGATCAACTCTCGCTGCCCATGCGCATTGTCGCCGTGGCGGATGTGTACGATGCGCTGGTGGCCAAGCGTCCCTACCGGGACGCCATGCCGGTGGAAACGGCTCTCGACATTATCCGCAAGGAAACGCCGCGGGCGCTCGATCCGCGATGCTACGAAGTTCTCGCCAGCGCAGCCATGAATCTACCTTCCCCGGGCCTGGCTTCCGGGACGGTGCAATGAACCGCGGAAAGCGCGGCTTCGCCCCGTTCGCGAACAGAATATCCCAATTCGAAAGAGAGATCTGAATGAAAACCGCAAACCGACTTTCACTCGCTTGGATCGCCCTGATGGGGCTGACCTCCCTGCCGATCTACTCCCAGGACTTTTATTGGAACGCGGCCGGCGCCCGGTCGATGGCTTTGGGCGGCGTGTACGTCCCCTCCAGCTCCGGCGCACTCGAGGCGCTAGCCACCAATCCCGCGGGCCTCTCGGTACTGAGCGCCCGCAGCGTGGATGTGAGCGTAACCGGCATGTTCGCCCGCGGCTCGTTCACCAACTCGGTCAACCAGGATTCTCCGATGCAAACGGCGCCGGGCGTGATGCCCTACGGCGCGTTCGGCACGCCCATCGGTCATTCACGCTTCAGCTTCGGCGTCGGGGTCATGCCCGAGCTGATGTCGGTGTCGGACTGGCGGTATGTGGATGCCCCCGGCGTGGCAGGCGCGACGTACGGGTTGCAGCAGCAGAAGGCCGCGATCTTGGCGGCGCGAACCGCCGCGGGGTTCGCGTTCTCCCTCAGCCCCAGACTCTCGATTGGCGCCACCGTCGGCCTGGATTACAACCAGAACACGCTGGAGGCGCCCTACATCTTTCAACAGCACCCGGCGCTGGCGGGATTGAAGACGCTGCTGGATCTGCACACCTCCGGCAAAGGCTGGAACACCAGTATCGGCGCGATCGCGCGCCCCACCCGCAAGCTCACCTTCGGGCTCGCGTGGAAATCGGAGACCGTCATCAATAGCGAAGGCACGGCCACGGGGAATGCCGGCGCGCAGTTCGCCGCGGTCGGGCTGGGCGGCGCGCGTCCTGACTTCCAGTATTCGGCCAACGTGCGCAACGTGCTGCCGCAATCGGTGATTGGCAGCGTCAACTGGCGCGTCAATCCTCGCTGGCTGCTGGCCTTCCAGACCAACTGGGTCAACTGGAAAGACGCCTTCACCACGCTGCCGGTGGCGCTCACCAACGGCAACAACGCCGATATCAACGGGCTGCTCAACTCCAGTTCTCTCGCCGACGGAGTGCCGCTCCACTGGAAAGACCAGTTCTCGTTCCACGGCGGGTTCGAGCGCCTGCTGACCGAAAGCGTCTCCGTGCGCGGCGGCTTCGCCCATCAGAACGACCCGGTCCCGAGCTCCACGGTGACGCCGCTCACCGCGGCCATCATGGGGAACCAGCTCACGACGGGCATCGGCTACCGGCACGGACGCTACCGCTTCGACCTGGCCTACGCCTACGACCTGAGCGGGACTGCCCGTGTGCAGCAGAGCTCGCTGCTGTCGGGCGAGTACAACAACAGTGTGGTCAAGCTGGGAACCCAGGCGGTGACTCTCAACACCTCCATCCAGTTCTAACTGGATGACCCCGGCACCCAAAGCGCCATGAGAATTCTGGTCGCCGAACACGACCCCGCGTTCCGCGCGATGCTGCGTAGCCTCCTCGAAGGATGGGGCTACGAAGTGGTCGCGGTCCCGGACGGCGAGCAAGCCTGCGCCCTCCTCGAAGCCGAGGAGGGCCCCCGTCTGGCGTTGCTCGATTGGGTGGCCTCCGGGATCGACGGTGTGGAGCTATGCCGCCGCGCGCGGGCGGCCAGCCGGACGCACTATGTGTATATCCTGCTGCTGACCGCAAGGACGCAAAGCCAGGATGTGGTGGTGGGCATTCAGGCAGGCGCCGACGATTACGTCACCAAGCCCTTTGACCCCGATGAACTGTGCGCGCGGTTGTGGGCCGGCCGGCGGATTCTGGAACTCCAGGAACAACTGGTCAAGGCCCGCGAGGCATTGCGCGAGCAGGCCACGCGCGACGGCCTTACCGGCGTGTGGAATCGCGTCACCGTGCTGCAGAACCTCGACCACGAACTGGCCCGCGCGCAGCGCGAGGGCTCCTCCGTGGGAGTCGTCATGGCCGATCTGGATTGCTTCAAATCGATCAACGACGAGTACGGTCACAGCGCCGGCGACGCCGTCCTGCGCCAAGTCGCTCAACGGATGCAAGGGAATGTCCGCCCCTACGACTCAGTAGGCCGGTACGGCGGCGAGGAGTTCCTGATCGTTCTGCCGGGCTGCGATCACCAGGGCGCAGTCACCCAGGCCGAGAGGTTACGGGCGGCCATCGGTGCCCAGCCCTTTCTGCTGCCCGGCGTCACCCGGCCGGTCACGTGCAGTTTGGGGGTGACGGCGGCGGATGGCTCCGGCCCGGTCGATGCCGACCGGCTCATGCGGGAGGCCGATGCGGCCCTCTATCTGGCGAAAGCCAACGGCCGAGACCGCACCGAGGCCTTTGCCGGCGGCCTCGCTGCGTTATCCGCATCCAGCTCCCCGCGATAGTCTCGCGGAAACCGGGGCTGTCTGCCGGAGACGATGCAGGCAGGCGGTTTCGTCCGGGAGAAACCGCCTGCACCACGGGTGCGTTGAGTCGCCGGGGCTTCCTTAGCTGCCGCTGGTTTCGGAAGTCTCGTTGGACTCTTCGACGTCGTTCTTGGCTTGATGATCCGCGAGTTTCACGTTGCTATGGACGCCCTTGCCGGTCAGGTCCGGGCGCAGGTCATGGATGGCATGGCCGAGCGAGTCATGCCCGGCGCCGGTCATCTCGCTCTTGAGCTGATCGAACGGGATGTTGAGATTGTGGGCAACGTGTAGCGCCGCAATGAACTGGCCCTGATTTTTGAAGCCCTGCGCGGCGGCTTGGAGAGTGGTATTCGGCGGCAGCAGCGGCTGCAGGCGCGTGGCGAGACCGGTGTTCCCGGCCAGGCGAGCCTGGAAATTCGCCGCGGCGCCCGATCCCGTGCCCGAGGTTTTGGAGCCCGAGTGAGACGTGTCGCCGTGAAATTCCGGCGCTTCCCCGTGGCCTCCTCCCCCATGAACTCCGGCGGCGCCTCCGTGCTCAGCCCATACGGCCGTGGTCAGACAGGTAGCCGCTGCTAACGTAATCGTCAAAATCGATGAGCGTTTCATTTGCAGGTCTCCTTGTGTAGGGTTTTTGCTGACGTTAGATCCCCAGGGATCGAACTGCTTTCCCCAGGTTGAGACTGATGCCGAAGAAAATCGTGTCGAGCGCATACTGTGTGCTCCGGGAGTAGCCGGCATAGACCTCGATGCTCCCTCCGGGCTGGATCTGCGCCCACGTCGAGAATCCGTGGTCCTTCGCAATGTCGGCCGACCCGGTGGTGACATTGGCGGTTTCGAAGACGCCTCCTTTGCTGCCCCCGGAGTTGACAGAGCCGCCCTGTTTCGACTTCACGATGCGGCTTACCACCGTCTGCTGGCCTGAAGGCTCAATGCCATACGCCGAAGCGCCCACGCTCAACATCCGCACCAGTCGGTAGCGCGCGCCTCCTTCCACGTGAGTCACCAGTCCGTACGTGGTGTACGGCCGAATGAAGAACATGGTGTCGGACACGGAGTTGGCGATTCCCAGATTGGCGAATGGCGTCAGGCGGGAAAAGCTACGGTCGAAATAGTTGCTCCAATCCACGGTCGCGTGGCCCGTGCTGAAGCCGGTTGCTCGATCGCCAGTGGGGGCAGTACCGGTCAGCGTGGACGCAAAGTTGACCGCCGGATTGGCCAGCGTGAGCCGGAGTTGCGCGTAGACGTTGCCGATTCCGTTGGATGAGGACGTGCCGGTAGCCGCTGTGGCCGAACTCGATGGCCGGACAAAGTAGACCGGGATGCCGCCATCCACCGAGAAGTGCGAGTTGAATTTGTACCCGACCGTCGTATCGAGCTGGTTGACGGCCCCCAAGGTGTTTACACTTCCTTCGAAGCGTTCGTTCCAGGTAACCCCGCGCGACGCATCGCCGGACTCCCTGCCTTGGGCGAAGGCGGCCCAACCGGTTAACAGAAGGAGTGCTGCTCGTTGAAGACTCTTGCGCATGAAACTCGACACCTCTTGGGCGTCTCCCGCTGCACTCGCCCAGCCATTGGATAAAGCCTTTGTTATCAGCCTACTAGGGCAGGATGTGTGACGGCAAGAGGGAGCTTTTTACTCTGTAAAAATGAGGCGTTATCCAACGAGAGCGCCCATTCTAACTACATCATTGCGGCAATTAGAGCCTGAAACTCTGTTGCGATTGTCAACAATCGGAGTATAATGGAGCTTCGATGAGGGCGATGTCCAGTTCGATCATGGCGGCGCTGGTGGTGCTCGCGCTGTTTTGGGGGAACTGCTATTCGTGCCCGCAGGCCATGCTGGCGCTGGCGGACCACCAGCCGGCTCATCAATGCTGCCACCATACCAAAGCGCCCGTGACTTGCCCGTCTCCGACGTTACACAATTTCGTGAAGGCGGATTCCGGCCCTTCGCAAGCCCCGGCCGCCCCGGTGGTTGCAATGGCAATCCAGCCGGTGACGCCAGCCATCTCTTCTGAATTCACATTCGTGACGGCGGAGTACACGCCGCCCGATCTTCTCTCCCTCAACTCCAGTTTCCGCATCTAGTCTTTCCTTTCGCTCCCTCGAAGTGTGTCTTGAGTGGTGAGAGGAAATGAGATCTCCCTATTGGTTCTGTCTTGCGGCCCTGGCAATCCCGGCGGGCGCGCAACCGTTGCCGTCCCTGGTCCAGGAGGCGCTGCGCCACAATCGCGAGATCCTGGCCGCGCAAAAGAAGGTGGAAGCGGCGCGGCAGCGGCCCAGCCAGGCCGCGAGCTTGCCGGACCCGACGCTGTCGCTGGGCTACACCTCGAACGGCGGGCCCTGGCCGGTCGACGGCATCGGGCGGGTCCCCACCAGCAACGCCGGCCTGTCGATTTCCCAAGAGATGCCGTTTCCCGGGAAGCAGAAACTGCGCGGCGAGATCGCGCAGAAAGAAGCCGACGCGGACTTCCAGGGCTACCTGTCGGTGCGGCTGAGTGTGATCTCCCGCCTGAAGCAGGCCTATCACGAACTGCACCACGCCACCGAAGCGGCCGCTTCGGTGAAGCGCTCCCAAGCGCTGCTCCAGAACATTCTGCAAATCTCCGAGGCGCGCTATTCCGTGGGCCAGGCGCAGCAACAGGATATCTTCAAGGCCCAAACCCAGTTCTCGATCTTTCAGACGCAGTTGCTGCGCTACCAGCAGGAAAGCATCAGCAAGCAGATCGAGATCAACGCGCTGCTCAACCGGCCGGCGGGCGGGCCCGTCGAGGCGGCAGATGAGATCGAACCGGCGGCGATGCCGGCCCCGCTCGAGGAGATTCTGGCCCACGCGCGGACCCAGGCCCCGGCGCTGGCCCAGGAAGCCAAGAAGATCGAGCGCAGCGAGCTGGCGGTCAACCTGGCGCGCAAGGATTACTACCCCGACTACACCCTCTCCGGCGGCTACTTCAATCAGGCCAGCATGCCGCCCATGTGGCAATTCCGCGTCGATTTCAAAATCCCGGCGTATTTCTGGCGCAAGCAGCGCGCCGAAGTCAGCGAACAGGCGTTTGCGGTGAGCGAGGCGCGGCACAATTACGAAGCGGCGGACGTGTCGATCCAGGCGCGCGTCCGCGAGGAGTACACGGTGGCCGACACGGCGCGCCAACTGATGGAGCTGTACCAGAAGTCGGTTCTCCCGGAGGCGCAGCTGGCACTCGAATCGTCGCTCGCCAGCTACCAGACGGGGTCGGTGGATTTTGTTTCGGTGTATTCCAATTTTATGAACGTGGTGGAGTACGACCTGATGTACCACGAAGAACTCATGCAGTTCTACGTCGCGCTGGCGCGGCTGGAAGAGCTGACGGGCATGGAGCTGGAACGATGAAAAAGATTCTGGTGATTCTCCTGGTTGCTGCCGCCTACGCGGGCGGCTACGGCTACGGACGCTGGTATGGGAAGTCGCCGGCTTCCGCGCAGGCCGCCACGCAGGCCCGAGACCGGAAAGTTCTCTATTACGTCGATGCGATGCACCCGTGGTACAAGTCCGACCATCCCGGCACCGCGCCCGATTGCGGCATGAAGCTGACGCCGGTCTACGATGGCCAGCAGAGCCAGTATGAGTCCAAGCTGCCTCCCGGGGGCGTGGCCATTACGCCGCAGCAACAGCAGCTCATCGGCGTGGAATACGGCTCGCCGCAATACGAAGACGTCACCGATACGGTGCGCGCCGCCGCCCGGGTCACGCTGGACGAAACCAAAATTGCCAAGGTGCAGGCCAAGCTGGACGGGTGGATCGACCAGGTCTTCGTCGACTTCACCGGCAAGTCCGTCAAGCAGGGCGATCCTCTGCTCACCATCTACAGCCCGGAAGCCCTGGCCACGCAGCAGGAATACCTGCTGGCGATCAAAGCCCAGCACCTGATGCACGACAACCCCGTCCACGAAATGGTGGGCAGCACCGAAAGTCTGGTGGCCGCCGCCCGGAAGCGGCTCGAGTTGTGGGACATCAGCGACGCGCAGATCGACCGCATCGGCCGCACCGGCGAAACCATCAAGAACCTGACCCTCTACTCGCCCATTTCGGGCTTCGTCATGGAGCGCAACGCGTTCGCCAAACAGCGCGTGGGCGCCGATACGCCGCTCTACACCGTGGCCGATCTCTCCACGGTCTGGGTGATGGCCGATGTCTTCGAGTACGAGGCGTCGCACGTCCGGCTGAACCAGCCCGCCACTCTGACGCTCGACTATCTGCCGGGGCGGGTGTTCCGCGGGCGCGTCAGCAACATCCTGCCGCAGGTGGATCCCAATACCCGCACGCTGAAAGTGCGGATCCAGTTCGACAATCCCGACTTCACCTTGAAGCCGGACATGTACGGCGAGGTCCAGTTGCAGGCCGGCGGCGCGCGGAAGCTCATGGTGCCGCAATCGGCCGTGCTCAATTCCGGCGACCGCCAGGTGGTGTTCGTCGACCGCGGCAACGGCTACTTCGAGCCGCGGCCGGTCGAGATCGGCGAGCAGCGCGACAACGGCATCGAAATCTTGAGCGGCCTTCGCGTGGGCGAGCGCATTGTGACTTCGGGCAATTTCCTGCTCGATTCCGAAAGCCAGCTGCAGTCCGCCCGGGAGGGAGGCGCCCATGATCGACCGAATCATTGAGTTCTCGGCGCGCAACCGCTTCCTGGTCCTGCTCTTCGTGGCGGCGGGAGCGCTGGCGGGCTGGTGGGCCATCCATACCATCCCGCTCGACGCCATCCCCGATCTGAGCGACACGCAGGTGATCGTCTACTCGCGCTGGGACCGCAGTCCCGACATCATGGAGGACCAGGTCACCTATCCCATCGTCAGCGCCATGCTGGGCGCGCCGAGAGTGAAAGACGTCCGTGGCTTCTCCGACTTTGGCTACTCGTACGTGTACATCATTTTCGAAGACGGCACCGACCTCTACTGGGCACGGTCGCGCACGCTCGAGTATCTTTCGAAGATCCTGCCGCGCCTGCCGCAGGAAGTGAAGACCGAGCTAGGGCCGGACGCCACCGGCGTGGGCTGGGTCTTTCAGTACGCGCTGGTGGACCATGGACGCCACAATCTGGCGGAGTTGCGCTCGCTTCAGGACTGGTATCTGCGCTACCACTTGCAGGCCGTGCCGGGCGTAGCGGAAGTCGCGCCGCTCGGGGGATTCGTCCGCCAGTATCAGATCAACGTGGATCCGAACCGGCTGGCGGCTTACGGCGTTCCCATTTCCAAAGTGGTCTCGGCGGTGCGCGCCGGCAACAGCGACGTGGGCGGGCGCTTGGTGGAGTTCACCGGGCGCGAATACATGGTGCGCGGCCGCGGCTACGTGCGATCCACCGGAGACTTGGCGAATATCGCGCTGGCAGCGAGCCCTACGGGCGTGCCGATTCTGGTGCGCGACGTCGGAACCGTGACGCTGGGGCCGGACATTCGCCGCGGCATTGCCGACCTCGACGGCCAGGGCGACACGGTCTCCGGCATCGTGGTGATGCGCCAGGGGGCCAACGCCCTCGAGGTGATCGACCGCGTCAAAGCCAAGCTCAAGGAAATCGAACCGGGCCTGCCGCCGGGCGTCCAGGTGGTGACGGCGTACGACCGCTCGGAGCTGATCCTGGCCTCGATCGAGAATCTGAAGCACACGCTCACCGAGGAACTGGTGGTGGTGGGGCTGGTCATCCTGATTTTCCTGTGGCACATTCCCAGCGCCATCATCCCCATCCTCACCATTCCGCTGACCGTGCTGATCGCGTTCGTACCCATGCGGCTGATGGGGATGAGCTCCAACATCATGTCTCTCGGCGGCATCGCCATCGCGGTGGGCGCCATGGTGGACGCCGCCATCGTGGTGGTGGAGCAGACGCACAAGAAACTGGAAAACGCGGACGCCGGGTGGAGTCTTGGCGACTACCAGCGGGCCATTGTTAGCGCGGTCAAGGAAGTGGGCGGGCCGAGCTTCTTCGCGCTGCTGGTGATTGCGGTGTCGTTCCTGCCGGTGTTGACGCTCGAAGCGCAAGAAGGCCGCCTCTTCAAGCCGCTGGCCTACACCAAGAATTTCGCCATGATCGTGGCGGCGGTCCTGGCCATCACGCTCGACCCCGCCTTGCGCCTGCTGTTCTTCCGCAAAGACCGGTTCCGCGTGCGGCCGCGCTGGCTCGGCTCGATCGTCAACGGCATTCTGGTGGGCAAGATCCACTCCGAAGAAAAGCATCCCATCAGCCGCGTGCTCATGCGGATGTACGAGCCGGTGGTGGCGTGGAGCCTCCGCTGGAAGTGGGGCATCATCGGAGGCGCCATCGCACTGGTCGCGGTGACCATTCCGACCTATCAGAAGCTCGGCTCGGAGTTCATGCCGCCGCTCGATGAAGGCTCGCTGCTGTTTATGCCGACCACGCTGCCGGGCATCTCGGTGGCCCAGGCGCAGAAGCTCCTGCAGGCGCAAGACCGCATCTTGATGCGTTTCCCCGAGGTGGACCGCGTGCTGGGCAAAGCCGGCCGCGCCGAAACCTCCACCGACCCGGCCCCGCTCTCCATGATGGAAACCATCGTCACGCTGAAGCCGAAGAGCGAATGGCGGAAGGTGCCCACCTGGTACGACGGCTGGCCGCAGTGGACCAAGCGCTTTTGCGAGCGCATCACCCCCGACCACATTTCGACCGACGACCTCATCGCCGAAATGGACGCCGCCCTCCGGATTCCCGGCGTCTCCAATGCCTGGACCATGCCCATCAAGAACCGCATCGACATGCTGACCACCGGAATCCGCACGCCGGTGGGGATCAAGGTGTATGGACCGGATCTGGCGCGGATTGAGCGCATCGGGACCGAGATCGAGCGCGTGCTGCCGCCGGTGCGCGGCACCCGCAGCGTGTTTGCGGAGCGCGTGGGCAGCGGCTACTTTCTGGATTTCGATCTGAAGCGCGACCAGCTGGCCCGCTACGGACTGACGGTGGACGACGCGCAGGCGGTGGTGCTCAACGCGATCGGCGGCGACAACATCAGCTCCACGGTTGAAGGCCGCGAGCGCTACCCCATCAACGTGCGCTACTACCGCGACTACCGCAGCGACATCCCGCGGCTGGAGCGCGCGCTCGTGCCAACTCCGGATGGCAAAGCGCAGATTCCGCTGGCTGAGATCGCCACCCTGAAGCTGGCCACAGGCCCCTCCATGCTGCGCGATGAAAACGGCATGCTGAACGGGTACGTCTACATCGATGTAGCGGGCCGCGACGTGGGCAGCTACGTGGCCGAGGCCAAGCAGGCCGTTCGCGACCACGTGCCGTTGCCGCCGGGATACACGCTGGCCTGGAGCGGCCAGTACGAAGCCATGCAACGCGTGCGCGAGCGCCTCAAAATTGTGCTCCCACTGACCCTCTTCCTGATCTTTCTGCTGCTCTACCTCAACACCAAGTCGGCGGCCAAGACCATGCTGGTGCTGCTGGCCGTGCCGTTCTCGGCGGTGGGCGCTATCTGGCTGCTGTACGCGCTGGGCTACAACATGAGCATCGGGGTGTGGGTGGGGCTGATTGCGCTCATGGGAGTCGACGCCGAAACCGGCGTGTTCATGCTGCTCTATCTGGAGCTGGCGTACGAGGAGCGCCGCCTGGCGGGAACCATGCGCACCCTGGCGGATCTCCGCGCGGCCATCGTGCACGGTGCGGTCAAACGCATCCGGCCGAAGTTCATGACCGTGGCGACCATGTTTGTGGGCCTGTTTCCGATCATGTGGTCCACGGGGGCCGGAGCGGACGTGATGAAGCGCATCGCCGCTCCTATGATCGGCGGGATCTTCACTTCGTTTCTTCTTGAGTTGGTGGTGTATCCGGCAATTTATGAGGTGTGGAAATGGCGATCGGTAAAACGGCAAGTTGCCTGATTCTGGCGCTGGCAATGAGCGCTTCCGCGGCGGAGTTCGCGGTGCGCCACGAGCATCTCCGCAAAGGCTGCGACGGAGTCATGACCGCGGATGATACCGGCGTGCGCTTCGCCGGCCCCAAGGGACATTCCTGGAACTGGAAGTACGAGGACATCCAGCAGCTCATCCTGGAACCCGGAAGAATTCGTATACTGACCTACAAGGATCAAAAACTGCGGTTAGGCGCGGACAAAGGCTATGAATTCACCGGAAAGCTGCCGGTGGAAACGCTCGACGCGCTCTGGAAGAATCGCATGGACCAGCGGTTTGTGGCCGCGTTGCCGCAGCCTGCCACGGAGGGAATCTCGATTCCGGTGAAACACCTGCGGCGCATCTCCGGCTCCGAAGGTACGCTGAACTTCGGCGCGGACTCCATCGTGTATGCGACGTCCGCGGCCGCCGACTCGCGCACCTGGCGCTATTCCGATATCGAGAGCATCAGCAGTTCCGGTCCGTTTCAGTTGAGCATCACCACGTTCGAGCGGGCCCTGTCCCATTACGGAGACAGAAAAGGTTTCAACTTCGAGCTCAAACAACCGATCACCGAGGCCATTTACAATCAGCTCTGGCTTCAAATCGAAGAGAAAAACGGGAGAATTCAACCATGATGAAGACGATGGCACTCACCTTGGCGGCCGCCGGCATGATGTTCGGGGCTTCGTTCACCGGCGTGATCACCGACAGCGGCTGCGCCAACGGCGACCATAAGGCGATGGGCATGGGCACCGACGCCCAGTGCACGGTGGCCTGCGTGAAATCGCACGGAGCCCAATACGTACTTTATGACGGAAAGGCGTCGTATACCCTGAGCGATCAAACGACGCCGGAGAAGTTCGCCGCCAAGAAGGTGACGGTAACCGGCACCCTGGACGCCAAGACCAACACCATCAAAGTGGCTTCAATCGCCGCCGCCAAGTAAACTCAGCCGGCCAGGAACGATAATGGCGGTATGCCCGAATCCGAGCATACCGCCACCGAGTTCTATTGCCCCGCCTGCGCCAGGCCGGTTTCCGATCCGCTGGTTTGCGGCGACTGTCGCGCGCTCATCTGCCGGGTGTGCGGCACGCCGCTCGAGCGCATCGACGACCTGGGCATCGGCTGAGCGCCATCCGCCGCCTTCTCACTAAGCTGTGCGTCATTTCGGCCCCACCACCTGATAGTCCGCCGGCACCTGGAACAGGATGGAGGGCGGTTCCACGCGGCTGACGTTGGTGAGGCGGAAGACTTCCTCGCCGGTGCGCGGGTCGCTGCGGACGCTCTTCACCAGCGTCTGCAGCTCGGGCGAGTACCAACTCTCCGACGTAATCTGGATGGGCCGGTCGTTGCCAATCACTCCGGCGTCGATGGTGGAAGAGACGCGCGTCCCGTCGCTCAGCACTCCTTCGATCGCCTGCTTGCCGAGCGACTCGGTCTTGCCGGCCGCCGCGCCGCCCCGGCCGCCTGGCACCCGTAGGGGCCCGCGGCCCCCTGTCGCCACTTGGAGGCCAGCGGCCCCGCCGCGACCCGCCCCCTGGGAAAGCGTCACCAGGCTGTCGGAGAGGGCTACCGACGGAGGCGACAGCATCACGAACGTTTTGGCTTGGCCGCCGTACCCCGTCGACACGTAGGAATACCCCAGCGGCATCTTGCGCGCGGTCTGCTGCTTGGGACTGAGCGAGTAGCTGGTGTTGGCCACCGGATCCCAGATCGTCACCTGGTCCGGGGTCTCGCGCCGCACGCGGCCCTCGCTGTCGCGGTAGACCGTGGTCTGGGTCTCACGGTGAATGCGGTTGCCGTCCGCCAGCGCCTGCGTGGTCTCCGTCACCTCCACCGCTGAGTAAGGAGCGTTCTTCACCGTGGCGCCCATCACCGCGCCGCCCACGGAATACACTTTCGCTTCCTGGAGGGTCTGTTCCCACGCTTGCTGCTCGGCCTGGCGCACCTGTATTTTGGCCTGGTCCGCCGCCTGAAGCGCTCGCGCCTTCAGTTTCAGAACCTCTTCATCCTGCGTCTGCGCGCCGGCAACCCCAATGCAAAAAATCGCAACCACGCAATCGATTCGTTTCATTTGAGTTCTCCTGAAGTGTCGCTGACCAGCCGGATGGCGCGGGCGCGCCCGTCCGGTCCCACAATCACGTCGGCGGGCACCCGGCCGCCGTTCAATCCGACTCGCACCACCAGTCCCGTTTCGATCGGCTCATCATCCAGGGCGATGTAGGACTCGATCTTGGGCTTCAGCTTTACCGGGGCCGCGCCCTTGCGCGGGACGCGCCGGATGATGGCCGGCGCCACCGGCGGCGGAGCAGGAAGTGCGATCGCAGCCGGCTTCGGAGCATGAGCCGGGGCTACCGCTGCCTGATTCGTTCGCTTCGGCAGCAAGGCCAGCGCGAGGGCCAGGGAAGCCGCCAGCGCCACCGCCGCCCACCGCCAGCCCGCCGGCGCGCGCTGCGGCGCGCGCGGCAGGTGCGCCACCGGTTCCGGCTCCGGCAAGGCCTCCAGCAGTCCGGACACCCGCTCCGCCCGGCCTTCCAGCTCGGCCCGCAGCGCGCCGCACACCGCGCAGTCCTTCAGGTGCGCGGCCACCCGCTCCATATCCCGAGTCGGCAGCTCGCCATCCAGATACGCTCTCAGTTCGCCTTCCGACCAGCATGGCTTCATACGTCGTCTCCATGGCGGGCGCGATACCGGCGCTCGAATTCCCGCTCCGCGCGCGCCAGCAGCGTGCCGACACTTCCTGCCTGCATTCCCAGGGTCTCGGCGATCTCCCGGTACGCCAGCCCGCTCGACCGTAACAGCAGGAGCTGGGCCTCGCGCGGTTTCATCGAGGCCAGCACCGCGCGCACGCGGACCGCCCGCTCTTCGCGGATCAGGTCTTCCAGAGCCCCTCCGCCGGGCCTCTGCCGCATCTGTTCCGCTCCCGCCGCGTCCTCCAACTTCTGGCGCCGGGCGCGGGCTCGGAGGGCGTCCACCCCGGCATTGGTCGCCACCCGGTAGACCCAGGCCGCCGGTTCCTCCCGGCTTCCGAAGAACGCCGTACGCCGGGCCAGCTTGGAAAAGGTCTCGGCCGCAATCTCTTCGGCCTGCCCGCGGTCTCCCGTCAGGCGCGTCAGCAGCCCGACCAGCCGCGGATAGTGGTCGCGAAACATCATTTCAAACCACTTGCCGTCGCCGGCAGCGGCCCCCATCGGGCTTAACGCCAGTTCCTCGGGCTGCACACTGTCTTAAACGCGCGCGGGTGGGGTTTTGTGACGAAAATTGTTCTGCAGGGGCGAGTCCGCGCGGGGGCTGGCTGCGGAAAAGGCCGGAAAAAATCCGGCCTTTCCGCGAATGGCTTGGGGAGAGGGTGGGTTACTTTTTCTCGATCGCTTCCGCTACAGCCAACGACGGTCCCGCCGTGGTTCCGCGCTTCAACAGGCTGGGCCCGGATTGGATGAACGCCTTGTTGGCGTCCTCTTTCATATCGAACACCAGCCCTAGGAAGCCGGACTGCATTTCATCCCAGTTCTGATCGCCCCACAAGATGGTCTTGCCGGGATCGGGATTGAACCGGTTGTTCACCGAGTTGTCATAGTGCGCGATGGCCAGGATCTTGGTGCCCTTGGGCAGCAGCAGCGGTTTGGCAAGCTGATACCCGACCTGCCAATCGAAGTTCCAGACGCCTTTGAATACGGTCTCCGACTCGCCCGATGGATAAGTCACCCGGAGCTCGTAGTCTTTGCCGCGAAGGTGCATGTGCGGCTGGATGTAGACCAGCTTGGCGTTGTCCACTCCCACCGTCACTTCGCTCACGACTTCGGCGTTGCTGTCGCCCGCCGGAATGACCAGGTTGAAGGCCGCGGGCGTGCCCGGCGACATCCAGTAGCGCTTCGTTGGCGGATGCTTGGCAAACACGAGCCCCACCTTCGAGCGGTCCGTCTGCGGCGTGCCGATGGAGGTGTAATGCAGATTGAACACCAGGTCCGATCCCTTGGGGATGAACTTGGCGGAGTCTTCCACATCGAAGGTCTGGGCCCCGAGGCCGGGGTTGTATTTGCCCAACAGATCGGTGCCTTCCTTGGCGCCGCCCATGCCTTCGGAGCCTTCCTCATACGGCTCGCCATACGCGGCCTTGGACATCCAGGCGGCGCCCGGCGGCAGCACCATCACGCGGCCATGGTGCACCACCTTCGGATTGCCCGGGCGCATTTCCGCCGCAACCACCCACATATCCTGCGGGAAATTTACTTTCACCTTGATGTTTTGATAGTTGATGGTGCCGGTCGCCGCCACGTGAAAGTCGTTGGGCATTTCGATGATCATGTCCGGCTTGATGTTCCACCCATCCTGGAAGGAAACCGGGGCCGGCTTGTCCTTGGCGTCGCCTTCCGGCGCGCCGTTGTCCGCCCAGGCAACCAGCCTGTTGATGGTCTCGGGCGACAGCGTCCGGTCATTGGCGAAGTGGCCCTTCTCGGCGAACCACGGCGGCATCTTCTTGGTCAGGACCGCCTGCTTCATCGCCTTGGCCCACGGCCGCGCGTCGTTGTAGGTGAGAAACGACATGGGGGCCAGCTCGCCCGGCCGATGGCACGCCTGGCAGTTCTTCTGCAGGATGGGAAGCACATCTTTGTTGAACGTCACCGGGGCGGAGTTGGAAGCGGCGAAAGCCGCCATCCCCAGGACCAAACCAGCCAGCGATCCCCGTAGCATACTCATTCTTCAGGCCTCCTTGGACGCGCGAATCCTGCATGCAATGATATCGGAGCCCTCTCCGAAACGCAACGGTAGCCTTGGGATCGCCGGCGACGAAGCGCCCGCCGCCGTACCGGAACGAACTGCCAGGATTTGCTAGACTTTTCTGCATGGCGCCAGAAATCCGCAGCGAAATCGTCCAGGTCCTGGAAAACAGCCGCCAGGAGTTGACCTCCGCGGCCAGCAGCCTTTCGGACCAGCACGCCGCTATCAGCCCCGAAGCCGGCCGATGGTCGGTCCTGCAGTGCATGGAGCACGTGACTTTTGTCGAAGGCCGGTTCCTCGGCTGGCTGGAGCAGGCCAAGCACCTCGAAACCCCGACCGTTGACAAAGACAAGGAAGCCCGGATGGCCGCGATGGTTACCGACCGATCCTTCCGCGCCGAAGCCCCCGAGGCCGCCCGTCCCACCGGCCGGTTCACCAGCGTGGCCCAGGCCCTGGACGAGTTTAACGACGCTCGCACCCGCACCATCCGGTTCACGGAGGAGCGCAGCGGCGATCTCTACTCCATCGAAGTGGTTCACCCGCGATTTGGCCCGATGAACGGCGCCGAATTCGTGCGCATCATTGCCGGCCACGCCCAGCGCCACGCCGCCCAGATTCGGGAAGTCCGCGCCGCCATCGGCCACTGAGATCACTCGGTAAGCGCTGCGCGGCAGGCCTTCAAAATGCCGACAGCGCCCGGTGTGTCACCGTGGACGCAGATCGTCTGGGCTTTTCCTTCGCGCGCAAAACGGAAGGCTTGGGCCGCAGCCTCGTGCGGGTCGGTGATCAGGGCGTCGGCGAATTGGCGCGGGCGCAAGGAGCCGTCCGGTTCGTAGCGGCGGTCGGCGAAGGCTTCGGCGGCCACCGTCAGCCCCATCGCGCGCCACACGTCGAGCGACCTCGAGCCGAGAAGACCGAAGAGCGTTGCTTCGCGGTTCCACGCCTGGACGGCACGGCCGATGGCGCGCGCTACGCCTGCCTCCCGCGCGGCTACATTGTAGAGGGCGCCGTGCGGCTTCACGTGTTCGATGCGGCCGCCAACCTTCTGGACCACCGCCTCCAGACGTTCGATCTGCTGGCGCACGGTGGTTTCGATGTCCGCCTCGGTGAGGGCGATCTCCAGGCGGCCGAAGTTGGCCCGGTCGGGATAGCTGGGGTGCGCCCCGATGCGCACGCCGCGCGACCGCGCCAGGCGGGCGGTGCGCTCCATGGTGGCTTCGTCACCGGCATGGCCGCCGCAGGCGATGTTGGCCGAGGTGATGAACTCCATCAACGCGGCTTCGTGCGCGGCGTCGTCGAGCTCGCCCATGTCGCAGTTGAGATCCATCGTCATATCAAGGAATATAGCCATTGCTCCTGCGCCTGCAACAGGCGGAGCGCTTGCTCGATGGTGACGCGCTCGAACCGCACCTCATCGCGCGGGCGGAGCTGGCCGACGCGCCCCAGGTCCGCGGAGATCACGTTGGCGGGCTTGGGATAGCCGCCGGTAGTCTGGTGCTCGACAAAGAGAATGATGGGCTGCCCGCCGGGCGGAACCTGCACCGCACCCAGTGTCACGCCTTCGGTCAGCATGTGGCCGGGCGGGCTGGGGATGGCCGGACCGCGCAGACGCAGCCCCATGCGGTTGGATTCTTCGGTCACTGCATAGGATGCCCGGTAGAGTTCATCCGTAAACCAGCCGGCTTGCGGCCCGGCGGTGACCCGCAGCAGGTCTTTGGAGAACTCCGGCGGGCGCGCCCCTTCCGCCCGCGGCCTCCGCACGGCCGCGTCGCCAATGGGGAGCACATCGCCGGCCCGCAAGGCACGGCCGCCCAACCCGGTCAGCAGATGGCTGGACGCGCTGCCCAGCACCTGGGGCACCTCGATTCCCCCGCGAACCGCCAGATAGGCGCGCGCGCCCGATTGCGATGCGCCGCAGCGAATCACCGCTCCGGCCTTCACTTCCACCGCGGTCCACAAGGGCAGCGCGGCGCCGAAATCCGAGCCGGTCCACGCCACCACGGCGTCGGCTTCGAACGCAAAGGCCCCGCCGACCAGCGTCATTTCAAGTGCTGCCGCGTTCTCCGCATTGCCCACCAGCAGATTGCCCGCGCGCAGCGCCAGCGCGTCGGCGGCGCCCGAGGCCGAGACGCCTTGATGCGCATGGCCGAAGCGTCCGAGGTCTTGCACGGTGGTTTGAAAGCCGGGCCGGACCACGCGCAGGGCCTTCAACGCGGCACCTCCTTCACGGGAACGAAGCGGACGCGGTCTCCCATACGCAGCAGCGCCGGCGGTTCCGCCGCCGGATCGAACAACCGCCGCGAGGTACGCCCAATGAGCCGCCAGCCGCCCGGCGATTCCATGGGATAGATGCCGGTCTGCGCGCCGCCGATGGCCACGCTTCCGGCCGGAACACGCTTGCGCGGGGCAGGCAGACGCGGGGTGGCCAGCTCGGCCGGCATGCCGCCGAGATAAGGAAATCCCGGCGAGAATCCCAGGAAGTACACCAGATACTCGGCAGAGGCATGCAGCTCCACCACGCGCGCCGCGTCGAGCCCTGTGTGCCGCGCGACATCCTCCAGATCGGGGCCGTCCGCGCCGTCATAGCAGACCGGAATTTCGACCAGGCGGCTTTCCGCAGAGGAGGCAGCGGCCGGCGCGGCCATTCGCTCCCGAACCAGCGCCTCGACGTCCGCGTGACTGCGCCGCCGCGGATCGAAGTCGATGAGCACGGAAGCAAACGCGGGATGCAGGTTGCGAATGCCCAACGGCAGCTCGGCGAAGGCGTCGGTCAACCGCAGCACCTGCTGGTGGGCCTCGATCGAGATCGCGTCACCGAACGAGACCAGGAGCGAGCCGTCGCTCCCCGGCCGGATCTCCATGTCAAGGTGATCTTAGCACCTAGGAGTGAGATCGGTTCGCCCCTAGTGCGTCTGCGCCGTCTGCGCCATCAGTTTCGCCAGGGCCTGCGTGGTCTGAGTCCAAGCTTTCGGGTCTCGCCTGGTGGAGAAGGAAAGGCTTTCGTCCTGATAGTACTCGAGAACGTTGGCGCGCACGCGGGCGTCGACCGAACTCGCGTCCTTCTCCGCCAGCAAAATGGCCAACTTCGCGTAGGTGTCGTCCGCCAGGCGGTATTCCACCGGACGGGTGAGCTGGCCGGTATCGAAATCGCGGTTGGGCAGAATCAGTCGGTCATCGCCGACTTCGGCGAGCAGATTGCGGTATTCCTCCACGGTGGTGTCAAAGCTGTCCTCGAACAGTTTGGCGGTCTGGGTCGTGGGGGGTTTGAACGCCAGCGGCTTCAACGGCCCGATCTTGGGCAGAATACGGATCAGCAGCGCCAAGAACCAGGAGCCCACGCCCGGCTTCTGATACTGCTTCCCCCACGCCTTCCGGTAGCTCGCTTTGGACAAATTGTAAGTGAACTGGCGGCGCGTGATCCCAACCCCGGCCTTCCTCAGCTCGTCGCGCTTCAGGCGCCACGCCACGCGGGTCATCTGGGGAATCGTTGAGCTCACGACATGACGATAGGTCCCCAATGCCAGATCCAAATCGTGGAAGACGTCAGCCAGGTCCAGCGAGTACGTGTCGCGAAAGGCGCGCTCCAGAACCGCCGCCGACACCTGAAAGCCGATGAAGTCGTGATAGGACTGGGGCGCATAATTGCCGCGCTCCACCTGCAGGACATCAAAGCTGAACTCGACCTTGAGATGGGACGGGCGATCATCGCCGTAGGTGACTTTCCGTCCATATTTCTTCGCCAGTTTTGGATATTCGAGGGCTACGGCAGGATTCACCGCGATCCCATGGCCTTGCGTGTCGGCGGCATAATGCGCGAGGGCGCCGAGGGCAAAAGCAAACTCGTTGCGGTCACGCGCTTCGTGAATCAGATTGACGATGAAATCTCCGCTACGGACGTAATGGACCAGATCGCTGAAGAACCGGTTTCCAAACGGATAGTAGCCCATGTCCTGAATGATGCAGCCCGCATAGGCGTAGCCGTGCGCCTCAATCAATTCCTCGGGTGTAGTTTGTGGATATTTCTGCAGAAGGCGGGGCTTGATGCTTTGGTCCCACGCCGTGTCGATGATCGCTTCGTGGGTGAGGACCGAATAGGCGTGCGCCGCGGGGCACAGCGCCAGAATGAGGGCCCACAGAATCGTCCGCGGCACGTTTGCCTTTATTGTATCGGCGGCCGCGGGCAAGAGTCCGTGCGCAGAATCACACCCGCGCTAGGCTCTCGGTGGCTTCCTCGCCAGCGCGGCGAAAGCCTCCCGAATGACTTGGTCGGGCAGCAGGCTGGGAGTCAGCAGTCTCTGGAGTACGAGTCCTTCGGTCAGCGCATGAAGCACACGCACCAAATGAGCCGCCGGCATGGGAAGGTCTTCCTCGTTAGTGACCGCGCGAAGCCATGCCTCGCCAAGGGCGTAGCTTTCGGCGGTAGCCCCAGTCACCTGCGCGCGCATCGTTTCGTCGGTTATCGCGTAGGCCAGCCCGGTGAGCCGCCCCACCGCCGCGGCGCTGCGGTCGGGGATCGCCGCAATCGTCGCTTCCGCCATCGCATGCAGGATCTCAGGGAAGCTGGAACCTAGTTTCACACGCGGCCTGATCGGAGCCCAGTAGGTCTGGCCTAGCGCGATGAAGAGATCATCGCGGTTCTTGAAGTTGCCATAGATGGCTCCTGTCGTCATCCCCGCCCGTTCCGCGACGTCCTCGAGAGTGGTGCGTTCGTAGCCCCGTTCGCGGATCAACGCGCGCGCGGCTTCCAGGAGTTTGGCGCGCGTCCGGTCGCGCTTGTCGCCCTTAGGCCGTGAGGAGAGAGCACTGGTTGGGGAATCTGTCGCCATCGCTTGATTTTATAACGATAATATTTTATAGTGTATTTATATTTTATCGGACATACGTAAACTAACTGATATGAAAAGGGATAGCGAAATCCAGGCGGCTCTACAGAATTTCGTGAACCAGGGTCAGATCGCCGGAGCAGCGACCTTGATCCGGCGCGCGGGAGAGGCTCGGACTGCCTGTGCCGGGTGGAGAGACGCGGAAGCCAAGCTCCCGATCGAGCCCAACACGATCTTCCGGATTGCCTCCATGACCAAGCCGATTACTTCGCTGGCGGCCCTCATGTTGGTGGACGAAGGCCGGCTGGCGCTGAGCGACCCGATTGCCCGCTATGCCCCGGAGTTCGCGCACACGCGGGTCTTACGCTCTCCGAACGGGCCCCTCGATGCAACCGATCCACTGGAACGCCCGATCACGTTCGAGGATTTGCTGACCCACCGGGCCGGACTGACGTATGCCGACTTTCATCGAGGCCCGATCGCCCAAGCCTACCGCGAGGCGCTGGGCGGCGATCTTGATAGCGATGTCGCACCCGACGATTGGATTGCCCGGCTCGCGAGGCTGCCCTTGATCGGGCAGCCCGGAAGCGCGATGTACTATGGCCGCTCGACTGACCTGCTGGGGTTGCTGATCGCGAGAATCGAAGGTGCACCGCTCGGCGCCGTGCTTCGGCGGCGGATCTTCGATCCGTTGGCGATGAAGGACACGGGCTTCTTTGTCCCGGCGGCAGCGCGAAATCGCCGTGCCGCCGCATACGGATTCGACGAAGGGGGCCGGCTGACGAAGCGAACCATCTGGGCCGGCGTGGTAGTGGCCGAACGGCCGGAGGATATGGCTTATGAGTCTGGCGGTTCCGGACTCTGGTCCACGATCGGCGATTACCTGAAGTTCGCGCGACTGTTCCTGAATTCCGGCGCGGTGGATGGGGGCCGCCTGGTACGTGCGGAAACGATGGCGCTGATGATGACCAACCACCTCACGGAGAGCCAGCGCGCGAACTCCGGATGGCTCGGACGGAAGCCTTTCGCGGCAGGTCGAGGATTCGGGCTGGGTGTCGCCGTCGTTTTGGAGACTGACAAAAGTGACCTGATGCGGCGGGGTAATCCAGGAGCGGTGAGTTGGCCTGGCGCCTACGGGGGTTGGTGGCAGGCAGGTCCCACCGAGGGATCCATACTGATTTTCCTGGCCCACAACATGGTCGACTTGGAGCAGATGGCCCAAGGCGTGGGTCTTGGCGTGTGGGCCGCTCTGGACGCTTTCCAGACGCGGGCATCCGTGGGTTAGCCGCGCGCTGCCCACAGACATCGTCCGCACCCCCTGTTCTACAATGAGTTAGAGTGCCCTCCGAATCGGCGATTCCCTCGGAACCGTTCATGGCGCCGCCTCCTCCGGATCCGGTCGAGCAGCTGTACCGCGACCTGGAAACCAAAATCCGCGAGTACCGCCCGAAGGACGACCTGGCGCCGTTGGAACGCGCCTTCCGCTTCGCCCGCCAGTGGCATGAGGGGCAGACCCGCGATTCGGGAGAGCCCTACATGGTCCATCCCGTCAAAGTGGCGCTCATCCTGGCCGAGATGCGCATGGACGTGGTGGCCATGGAAACCGGGCTGCTGCATGACGTGGTGGAAGACACCAGTGTCACCCTCGAGCAAGTGCGCAAAGAGTTCGGTGAAGAAGTAGCGCACTGCGTGGATGGCGTCACCAAGCTGAGCAAACTCGACTTCTATTCGGCCGAAGACCGGCAGGCGGAAAGTTTCCGCAAAATGCTGCTGGCCATGGTGGAAGACATCCGCGTGATGATGGTCAAGCTGGCCGACCGCCTGCACAACATGCGGACGCTCGGGTTTCTCAGCCCCGAGCGGCGGGAGCGCATCGCGCGCGAGACCATCGAAATCTACGCCCCCATCGCGCACCGCCTGGGGATGGGCAAGGTGCGCGGCCAACTGGAAGACCTGGCCTTCCAGTATCTCGAGCCGGACGCCTTCCGCGAGATTGTCACCAACATCGAATCGCGGCGGCACTCCAATGAGGAGTTTCTCGAAGAGATCCGCCACACCGTGGAATCCGAGCTGCGGCGGGAAGGCATTCCGGCGCGCCTGGAAGCCCGCATCAAGCGGCCTTTTTCGGTGTTTCATAAGCTGCGGCGGCAGAAGATCGCCATGGACCAGGTCTACGATCTGATGGCGCTCCGCATCGTCACCGATTCGGTGAAGAACTGTTACGCCGCGCTCGGCGTGATCCACAACAAGTGGCGGCCGATTCCCGGCCGCATCAAAGACTTCATCGCTATCCCGCGCCCCAACCTCTACCAGTCGCTCCACACTTCGGTGGTCGGGCCGCACGGCCAGACGTTTGAGGTGCAGATCCGCACCGACGAGATGCACCGCGTCGCCGAAGAGGGCATTGCCGCGCATTGGAAATACAAGGAAGGCCGCAAGGGGCCGGCCGAGGACGACCAGCGCATCGCCTGGCTGCGCCACCTGGTGGAGTGGCAGCAGGACATGCAGGATCCCGGCGAGTTCATGTCCACTCTCAAGGTGGATCTGTACCCGGAGGAGGTCTACACCTTCACACCGCGCGGCAAAGTGATCGTGCTGCCGCGCGAAGCCACCCCCATCGATTTCGCCTACGCCATTCACTCCGACGTGGGCTCCACCTGCGTGGGCGCCAAGGTCAACGGGCGCATCGTGCCGCTGCGTTCGTCGCTGCGCAACGGCGATGTGGTCGAGATCATGACCCAGTCCGGCCACCAGCCCAGCAAGGATTGGCTGGCCTTCGTGAAGACGGCGCGTGCGCGCAACAAAATCAAGCATCTGATCAACGCCAGCGAGCGCGTCAAAGCCATCGAGATCGGGGAAAAGTATCTCGATAAAGAAGCGCGCCGCCTGGGCGTGCAACTGGGGCGCGTCACCAAGAGCGACTTCGACCGCGTCGCCGGCGAGTACGGCTACAGCAAGATGGAAGATCTGTACGCCGCGCTGGGCTACGGCAAGTTCTCCGCGCGCCAGGTGCTGGCCAAAGTGGCGCCTGAGGTGGTCGCGGACGAGCCCGAAGAGAGCAAGCCCACCGGCGGCGCGGCGGCCGAGCCTCAGGCTGCCCCCGCCCCGGGTGCGCGGCAGCAAGATGGCGACGCCGTCATCAAAGTGCGCGGCCTGGACGATCTGCTGGTGTACCGCGCCAAGTGCTGCAACCCCATCCGCGGGGAAGCCATCGTCGGCTATGTCACGCGCGGCAAGGGCGTGGCCGTCCATTCCAAACTGTGTCCCAACGTGCAGAGCCTGATGTACGACGTGGAAAGAAAGATCGAAGTCGAGTGGGCCCGCGCCGTGGAGGAAGCGTTTCCGGTGCGCCTGGTGCTGCTCACCGACGACCGCCCCGGCATGCTCAACCAGCTCACCAGCGCGATCTCGGATGAAAACACCAACATCCGCAGCCTGGAAGCCAAGACCGCCGTCGACCAGGATGGCGGCATCGTCGAAATGACCGTGGACGTGCGCGACAAAAAGCAGCTCGAAAAACTGGTGGCGGCCATGCGGCGCATTTCCGGCGTCCGCGACGTCGAGCGGCTCTTCAAGTGAGAATGCTGATTGAACCGAAGCTGGTCTAACCGAAGAATGACTTCCACCGACCCCGAGCACATCGCCATCTCCAAGTCGAAAGGTGTCAAGATCGACTGGAAAGACGGCCATCACAGCGAGTACGGCCTGCCGTATCTGCGCGACAAGTGCCCCTGCGCCACCTGCACCGGCGCCCACGGCACGCCGCCGCGCGAACCGCAGGCCGACAAGCCCCAGACCAGCAGCCCTTTCCAGATGTATCAGCCGCGCCTGACCATGTTGAGCGTGGATCCGGTGGGCAACTACGCCATCCGCATCAACTGGAGCGACGGTCACAACACCGGCATCTACTCCTACGACCACCTGCGCGCCATCTGCCAGTGCGCGCAGTGCCTGAAGCAATAGGGCCATCAGGCTCCACGCTTCGGGTTCTCCTCGCGTCAGTCTATTCACTCAAGCACAAGGAGAGCCTTGATGAAGCTCGATCTCACCAAGATCATTCTGACCGTCGTCGCCGTCCTGCTCGCCGTCTGCGCCGTGCGCCTGCCGCTTCCCGCGGTACGCGCCGACAACCCGGAGCCGATCCTCCAGTTCGATCCCGAGATCCGCCAGATCGACGTGCCCGGCGGGTCGGCATCGCTGTCCGGCCGCGTGGCCATCGACAGCCAAACCGGATTCGTCTATGGATTTCCGACGGGCGGCGTGGCCTATCCGCGGAACCTGCAAAACAACGACTTGGCGGTATCCAGGCCGATTCTGCTGGGCCGTTTCGAGATTCGAAATCTGCCGCGGAAATGAAAACCAGGAACGCTCGGCTGCGCCCGCAGTGTGGAGCTAAAGCAGACGGAAGTTGACTTCGATGGTGGCGGCCACGGTGACGGGTTTGCCGTCTTTATACCCCGGCCGGAATTTCCACTTGCGGACAGCCTCGATGGCTTTCTCGTCCAGGCCGAGGCCCAGGCTGCGGACCACCTTCGGGTTCACCGCGCGGCCGTCGGGCGCCACTTCCACGTAGAGGATCACCGTGCCCTGAAATTTGGCCTTGCGGGCTTCTTCGGAGTATTCGGGCTCCACTTTGTAAAGCAGCGAGGGGGCCGTGACGCCGCCGCCCACTTTGAAGACGCCGCCGCCGACACCGCCGCCTTCACCGGGCCCGAAACCGCCGCCTTTGCCGGAACCGACACCGCCGCCCGAACCCGATCCGATGCCCGCACCCGAGCCCGGTCCGTTGGAAGCCGGACCCAGACGCGCCAGAGGATCGCCGTACTGCGCCATATTCACTTGGGGCAGGGGAACATCCGGCGGCGCAATGATGGTCGGCTCCATCGTCAGCTTGGGGTCGGGATTATTGACCACCGCCATGGGAGGCGTGAATTGTTTGAGCGCCGCTTTCGGTAGGCGGCCTTTGGAAGCGGGCAGGGGAGAGCGGTCACCGCCGCCGCCACCGCCGCCGCTATTCTGCTTTTGGGGCGCCATCTTCGGTTGGTACGGCGCCAGATCGGGCAGAGACAGGGTAACGATTTCTCTCACCTTTTCCTGCACGGCGCGGGCGGAAAACACCGTGAACAACAACAGGACCACCACCGACTGGATGGACAGCGACATCGCCCACGATTTTTTCTGGCGGCCATACAGGCCCCAGATGTCCTTTACCGCGACCGGTCTCGAAGTCACTTGGAGCGGTGGCAGTTTCGGGGGATTGATCAATTCCTGAATATCAGCCTTCACCCGGTGAAACCAGGACTGTGGCTCAGGGACCAGAAGGCGCTGCAGGTGGTCGTCGGGCTCGTTGGCAAGGTGGGTCTGGTCTTGCGGCAGATCGGGCATTTTACTCTCGGCCCTCAAATCGGAGGGGTGCTGTCCACAACAGCTTGGACGTTCCTCCCGGGTCCATCGTTACAGCTTTTGGAACATCCAACCCTCGGGATTTCTCACGTTCAGTGTATCACAGGAGCGCTAATTGCTCTGGTAGGAACAACCAACCGTTACCAAATTTAACCATCTGGCGAGGCCTTCGGGGATTCCAAAAATGGAATAGCGAAAGGCGTTTCACCGATACCCCATTTGCGGGACAATCGAACTGATGCAAATTGCCATAGAACGAAACCCGCTCGATCAGGTCGACACCGAAACCTTAGTAGTGGTGGTTCCGGAGGGCCGGAAGGAGGAGCGGTTCGGCGCCGCCGGGCTGTTCGACCAAGGCGAGGTTGCCGGCAAGTCCCTGGAGCTAACCCTTCTTCACCACCCCGCCGGGGTGGTGGCCCGCCGGGTTCTGCTGGTGGGTGCCGGAAAGCCCGAAAAGTGGAATTCGGGCGAATTGCGCAAGTTGGCGGCTACTGCCGTACGCCATCTGAAATCCAAGTCCATCAAGCAGGTTGCCCTCGCTTTGGAAGGAAGCCTGGCGAACCCCGAGTTCGCAGCCGCCGCCGTGGAAGGCGCCATCCTGGGGGACTACGATCCCGACCGGTACAAGACCGGCAACGACAAGAAGTCCATTGAATCGTTCACGGTAGTGACGGAGGGCGCAGGGCCGTGGCTGGAGCAGGCCGCCCGGCAAGGGCAGATCATCGCCGAGGCCCAGAATTTCACGCGGAACCTGGTCAATGAACCGGGCAACCTGCTGACCCCCTCCAAAGTTGCCGAGGCCGCGCGCCAGATGGCCGCCGAGTATGGGCTGGCCTGCGAGGTGCTGGACCGCGCCCGGATGGAAGTGCTCGGCATGGGAGCCTTGCTGGGAGTCGCGCAGGGGAGCGCCGAGCCTCCCGCATTCATCGTCATGCGCTACCAACCTGCGTCAGCGCGGGGCAGCGCGCATCTGGGCCTGGTGGGCAAGGGCGTCACCTTCGACACCGGGGGCATCTCCATCAAGCCGGCCGACGGCATGGAAAAAATGAAGTACGACATGGCCGGCGGCGCTTCCATGTTGGGCGCCATGCGCGCGCTGGCACAGCTCAAGCCTCCCATCCCGGTGACCCTGTTCATGCCTTGCGTGGAGAACATGCCGGGCAGCCGGGCGCAGCGCCCGGGCGACATCGTCACGGCCATGTCGGGCAAGACCATCGAGGTGATCAACACCGACGCCGAAGGCCGTCTCATCCTGGCCGACGCCCTGACCTACGCCCGCAAGCAGGGCTGCACCCACCTGGTGGACGCGGCCACGCTCACCGGCGCCATCGTGGTGGCTCTCGGCCACTTGAACGTGGGCCTGTTCGCCAGCGACGACGGGCTGCGCGACCGCGTGCTGGCCGCCGCCAAAGCCGAAGGCGAGCGCATGTGGCCCATGCCGCTCGAAGACGATTACAAAGAGACCTACTTGAAAAGCGCTTTTGCCGATCTGCCCAACGTGGGTGGGCGGTGGGGCGGGGCGATCACCGCCGCCATGTTCCTGAAGGAGTTTGCCGAAGACACGCCGTGGGTGCACCTGGACATCGCCGGCACCGCCTGGATCGACGAATCCAAACCGTACACCGCCAAAGGTCCGTCGGGCGTGCCGATGCGCACGCTGGTGCGGCTGGCGATGGAGTGGAAAGACTGAGGCGCCGACTGGGCCGATTTCCGATCGGCCGGGTGAAGTAGCCCTGCCCGTCCGCCCGCATTTCGCGTCATACTATGCAAAAGCATATGAAGCGGGCTGCTGTCTTGCTGTTGTGGATCGCGCCCCTGCTCTGTGCCCAGGACGGCGCGACGGTCGAAGGCACCATCACCAATCGTGTCACTCAGGCCCCTCTAGGCGGCGTGGCGGTCACGCTGTCGATGCTCGGCCAGCCGCGAAACCAGTACAGCGCGACCACCGATGCTTCCGGCGCCTACCGCATCGCCAATGTCCGGCCCGGCCCGTACCAGACCCAATTCGAGAAGTCCGGCTTTTTGCCTCCGCCGAAGACCAGTCCTTTTGAACCAGGCCTCCGCGTGGCCAGTGAGAAGCCGATTCGGCTCGACCTTCAACTGACTCCGCTAGCCACCCTGCGCGGGCGCGTGTTCGATCCGGAAGGGAAGCCGGCCACGCGGGTCGAAGTCGGATCCAACGAACTCGACACCACCGAAACCAACACCGATGGCGAATTTGCCTTGACCGAAGTCCATCCCGGTTCCTACACCCTCTTCGCCAAACCCAAACCGGCAGCCGCCGCAATTTCCCAAGACGGCAAGCGCACCGAGGTCGCCCTCACCTACTATCCGTCCGCAACGGATCCGGCGCAGGCGCAGCCCATCCGTGTCCACGGCGGCGATGACCTCTCCGGCTTCGAGATCCGGTTGGCCGCCTCAGCCGTGTACCGCGTGCGCGGCGTCGTCGTGGATCGGTCGGGCGCGCCCGCGCCGCACGCCGATGTCTCCCTGCGTTCCGCGCGGCATGTCACCTTGACTCGCGGCTTTGGAATCCTGCGGAGCACTCCGGTCCCGGGCCAGGTCTCCTTCAGCGACGACAAGTACTTCCTGGGCGGCGGAATCAGCCAACTACAGGAAGCCGACGTGGAAACCGACAGCCACGGCGTCTTCGAGTTCCCCTCGGTGCGCCCGGGCGAGTGGTTCGTGCGCGTCGAGTCGGCCCCCGCCCACGATGGCTTGACCATGACGGGCGGCGCAGTCCTCACCGTCTCCGAAAAAGACATCGACGATTTTCAGGTCCGCTTTTCTTCGCTCTTCTCGCTCCGAGGCACCGTCGATTGGGGAGATCGGCCTCCTCCCGAGGCCAGCCGCCAGGCCGCGTTGATGTTGGTCTCCGACGGAAACGGAAGGCAGGGCGCCGTCGCGTCCGATGGCACGATCCTCTTTGGGGCGGTGATCCCCGGCCGCTATCGCATCGTCCCCATGCCCGGCGGCCCGCCCGGCTATTACGTGGCCTCCGTATTTCTGGGCAACCAGGACATCCTCGGCCAGTCCGTCGATCTGAACCCCGACCCCCCGCCCCTCCGGGTGGTTTACAAGCCCAACGCCGGCACGGTGAATGGAACCGTGGAAAAAGGCGCGGGCGCGACGGTTCTGCTCTGGCCGCAGATCGGCGGAACTCCGGACCTGGTGCGTGCGGCTACATGCGACGAGCGCGGCCTGTTCCGCTTCGACAGCGTTCCTCCCGGCTCGTATTCCGTTCTGGCCTTCGATACCGTGAATACCGCGGGCGACTCGGACGCGTTTCTGCAGACGGTTCTCTCCACTGCCGCAAGCGCCCGCGTGGAGGAAGACTCCACCGCCACCGTGCAATTGTCGGTCATTCACTGGCCCGATTGATATGAAGCAAAGCGTCGCACTGTTGGTCTGGATGGCCGCGCGGTTGCTCGCCCAGGACGGCGCCACAGTCGAAGGCACCGTCACCAACAGCGTGACGCACGCGGGTCTTGGCGGGGTTGAAGTCACGTTGTGGACCCAGCAGGCGGTGCACTACAACGTCACGACGAATGAATCCGGCGTCTGGCGGATCACCGGCGTGAAGCCCGGGCGGTATTTCTCCCGTTTCGAAAAAGCCGGCTTCGCCGACCCACCGCAAGACGGTTTGCTCAGCCAGCCAGCACTTTCCATTGGCGCCGGCGGTATCCCCATCCGGCTCGATGGGGCGCTCGCGCCCCTGGCGGTTCTGCGCGGCCGCGTCTTCGATCCTGACGGAAAACCCGCGGCGCGCGTTGACGTCGGTTTGTCGCAGTACCACTTAGTCGAGACCGGCGACGATGGCACGTTCGAACTGACCGACGTGAGACCGGGGCCCTACACTCTGCTGGCCAAGCCCAAGCCGGCGTCCGAAAATCCCCCGAAGGAAGGCGCGGCCCAGGCGGTACCGACCTACTTTCCCTCCACCCTGGACCGAGCCCAAGCCAGCGTCATCACCGTGCACGCCGGCGATGACCTCCCGGGTTCGAAATCCGTCTTCGCGCGGAGCCGGTTTACCATTTGCGCGGCGTGGTTTTGGATGAAGCGGGCAAGCCGCTCGCCAAGATCCCTGTCGCCCTCCTGTCGCCCGCCAACGAGCACGGATTCGGCGGACAGATGGTGTTCGGCCCGGTGCGTTATTTCTTCGGCGTGCCGTCGCAGCACACTCAGGAGGCCTCGGTGGAATCCAAAGCCGATGGCACTTTCGAATTTCCGGCGGTCCCGCCCGGCGACTGGACTCTGCGCGCTGAGGCCGAGCCCAAGCGCGACGCCCGCCGGAACCTGACTCTATCCTGGAGCCAGGAGCTTCCCGCCACAGTGACCGACCACAGTTTGGATGGTCTGGAAATTCGCTTCCCCGAGACGCTCACCCTGCAGGCCACCTTCGACTGGGGTGACCACCCGCCTCCCCACAGCGGCGACGGGCGAAACGGACTGCTGCTGCTGACACCCGTGGAGGGCATCAGCGTGACGCTTCCCCCGGTGCCCTCCGAGTCCGACGGCAAGGTGACCTTCGAAAACGTGCCCGCGGGCCGGTATCGCGTCATTCCGATCCCGGGCTTCCCCGCGGGGTATTATTCAGCCGCGGTCCTGCTCGGCACACAGGACATCCTGGGCCAGCCCGTGGATCTCGCTCCTGGAATGCCGCCCGTGCGCGTGGTCTACCGGCCCGGCGCCGGCACGGTGCGTGGAACGGTGGCCGACGAGGGCAGCGGCCTCGTCCTGCTCTGGCCCCAAAACGCCGCCATGCTCGATTTGACTCGCGTGGTGCAGGCCGGAACTACCGGCGCTTTCGAAATCGGCAGCGTCGCGCCCGGCGACTACCATCTGCTCGCGGTGGACCGCAAGAACCTGGATGCGGTGCCCGAGACAGTCCTGCGGGGCGCGGCCGCCAACGCCACCGGCGTCCACGTGGACGCAAACTCGACCGTCACCGTCAACCCCCCGCTCACCCACGTGCCGCAATAGCGCACCGCGCCGCCGCTCACGGCGCGGGCGTGTGCGTCGCGTGCACGCCACGGAAATACGCCACTGTAGGCTTGAGGCCGTCTTCCAGCGAAACCTTTGGCTCCCAGCCGAGCAGCTTTCGTGCTTTGCCGATGTCCGGCTTCCGCTGTTTGGGGTCGTCTTCCGGCAGTGGCTGAAACACCAGTTCGGACTTCGCTCCCGTCATCTTGCGGATGTGCTCCGCGAATTCCAGGATGGTCATCTCGCGCGGATTCCCCAAGTTGACGGGGTACCGCTCGTCGGACTGCATCAGCCGGTAGAGGCCATCCACCAGGTCGCTCACGTAACAGAAACTGCGCGTCTGTGAGCCATTGCCAAACACGGTCATGGGCTCGCCGCGCAACGCCTGGTCGAGGAACGCCGGCACCACGCGGCCGTCGTCCAGCTTCATGCGCGGGCCGTAGGTGTTGAAGATGCGCGCGATGTTGGTGCGCACGCCGTGCTTGCGGTGATACGCCATGCTGATGGCTTCGGCGAAGCGCTTGCTTTCGTCATAACAGGAGCGCGGGCCGACGGGATTCACGTTGCCCCAATAGGTTTCCACTTGCGGATGCACCAGCGGATCGCCGTAGCATTCCGAGGTCGAAGTCACCAGGAACCGCGCGCCCTTCTGCAGGGCCAGTTCCAGCATGCGCTGCGTTCCGATCGACCCGACTTCCAGCGTCTCGATGGGATGCTCCAGGTAGTCTTTCGGGCTGGCCGGGGAGGCCATGTTGACCACAGCGTCGACCGGGCCTTCGATCGTGAACGGCCGGGTGATGTCCTGCTCCACGAAACGAAAGCGCGGCTCGCCCTGCAAATGTTCAAGGTTGCGCCGGCTTCCGGTGAGGAAATTGTCCAGCCCCACCACCGTGTGGCCTTCGGCCAGTAGACGATCGCACATGTGCGAGCCGATGAATCCCGCGACTCCAGAAACGACGATACGCAAGCAAGTTCTCCGTCCCTTATTCTAGCGGCGACCGCCGGAAAATCCCATGTTACATTCAGTGGGTAATCATGCATGACGCCTCCGGGCTTGAGCGCGCGCTTCTGCTGGTACTGATGGCCGTTTCCGGAGCGCTGTTCGGCTGGCGGTTCCGCCGCGTGCTCAGCCGCATCCGCCGCGCCCGCGCAACACCCGATTTTCAACTGCGCCCGCTGAGGCCGCGCCTCTGGCAGCTCTTCTGGGAAGTCGGGTTGCAGGGCAAGGTAATCACCGAGCGGCCCCTACCCGGACTGGCGCACGCCTTCGTCTTCTGGGGTTTCTGCGCGTTCGCGTTGATCACCGTCAATCACATCGCGTCGGCGTTCGGCGGGGAGTTCCTTTCCCCCGATGGCGGCTTCGGGCAGTTTTACTTTGGATTCGTGGCCGTGTGGGCGCTGGCCGTGGCGGTTTCCATCGCGGGACTCTTCGCGCGCCGCTTCTTCGTGCGCCCCAAGTGGCTGGGTAAAGTCTCGGGAGAATCCGGCGTCATCGCGCTCCTGATCTTCCTCCTGATGGCGACCTACCTCGCGGGCCTCTGGTTTGCGGAGAGCGCGCCCGGCGCGACTGGGCCGGCCGCGCGCTGGATTTGGTGGCTGCACACCCTGACGCTGCTGGCGTTCTTGCCGCTCATTCCCCACACCAAACATCTGCACCTGGTGCTCAGCCCGCTCACCGTTTTCCTACGGCGATCCGGTTTCAGCCGCATTCCGCCGCTCGAAGGCGACGAGGATTTCGGCCTGACCGCCGGCAAGGACATCACCCGCATCGATGCTCTCCAGGCCTACAGTTGTGTGGAGTGCGGCCGCTGCACCGAACATTGCCCCGCCGCCAACACCGGAAAGGTGCTCAATCCGAAAGAAATCATTCTCGGCCTGCGCGCGTATCTGAACGAGCAGGGCCCGGGCAGCGATGCGCCGCTGCTCGGGCAGCACATCTCCGAAGAGGCCGCGTTCCAGTGCACCACCTGCGGCGCCTGCGAATACCAATGCCCGGTGGGAATCCAGCATCTGCCGGTGATTCTCGGACTGCGGCGCGGCGCGGTGAATACCGGCCAGTGGGAAGACGAATACGGCACGAAGTTCTTCCTTAACCTGGAGCGGCACGGCAACGCCCTCGGCTTCCCCGCCGGCGACCGCCAGAAATTCATCGACGCGAGCGGGCTTCCGCTGTACGACGGCACCCAGGAATACTGCCTCTGGCTGGGCTGCATGGGCGCCTACGATCCGCAAGGCCGCGAGATTGTGCTCGCGCTGGCGCGCGTGCTCCGCCATGCGGGCGTCACCTTCGGCGTCCTGCGCAAGGAGAAATGCACCGGCGACCCGGCGCGCCGCCTGGGCAACGACCTGGCAGTCTCGCAAGTGGCCGAAGCCAACATCGAAACCCTGCGTGCCGCGAACGTGAAAAAGATGGTCTCCATCTGCCCGCACTGCGTCCGCACCATCAGCCAGGACTGGCGCGAGTTCGGCGGTACCTTTGAAATCGAACATCACAGCGAGCTGCTGGCACGCCTCCAATCCCGCTTGCCCGGGCCGGCCGCCGGCCGCGAGACGGTGGTGTATCACGATCCCTGCTACCTGGGACGGTATCGCGGTGTCTACGATCCGCCACGGGCGGTCATTGCCCGCCAGGCCGACGCGATCGACCCGCCCCGCGCGCGCGAGCGGTCGTTCTGCTGCGGCGCGGGCGGCGGCCAGATGTTCCTGGGCGAGGAGAAAGGCACGCGCATCAACCGCGAGCGCACCGCGGAATTGGTCGCGACCGGCGCCGCCGTGATCGGCACCGCGTGTCCGTTCTGCCAGACCATGTTCCGCGACGCCCTGGGAACCATGTCCGGCGCCCCGCCGCGGCTGCTCGATATCGCCCAGATCGCAGCGGCCGCGCTTCCGCCGCAAAAAGAGGGCGTTGCGCCGTGAGAATTCCAGTTGTAATGGGTTATAATCGGAACTCACCCCAAGGGCGCGTAGCTCAACTGGCAGAGCAACTGACTCTTAATCAGTAGGTTGAAGGTTCGATTCCTTCCGCGCTCACCACCCTTCCCTCCTGTGGCCCGGGCTCCCCGTTAGATCCAAGGTTCCATTACCGCAACGGTACCTCTCACGCTGGCGTTCGGCCTCGCTTGGGCTCACCATCAGGAGATCGGGGCGGTGCACACGCCCCCGGGACGCGCGAACCTATGAGACTCCGATTCATCGACCGCGAGGGCGCCGAGCAGGTGGTTGACGGCCGTTCCGCATGGCTAGCCGCCGTGCGCCAGGGCGATCTGACGCCCGATACTTCCGTCTTCGACGTTCACGAACGCCGCTGGGTGAAGGCCTCCGAGATCGGCGGATTTCCCGCGCAGGCTCTCGGCGCTCGTTGAAACCGCCTCCCCGCAAGGCGCGTCTCTTGGGTCGGCACCACCCTGGAGACTGTCATGAAACGTACGTACCCTCTGTTCTTGGCCCTCGCCCTTCCGCTGGCAATCGCGGCGGCGGATAAACCGCGGATCTTCGTCACCGACAGCCATCCCATCCAGGTCTCGGGGGATGTGTCGGGCAGCGATGTCAAAGGCGCGCTTTCCTTCTCCGGCGGCGCCAGCCCGGAAAACACCGAGGTGATGAAGGCGTTCGTCCAGCATTGTCCCGACGTCCTCATCACCGGCGACCAGGACAAGGCCGAGTACACGGTGCGGCTGGACCATGAGCCGCGCAATCCCTTCACGCCGTTCGAGCACGGCAACAAAGTGGCGGTCTTCAATAAGCAGAAGGACCTGATCTATAGCGGCTCGACCCATCTGCTGGGCAACGCCGTCCGCGCCGCCTGCGCGGCCATTACCGGCCATCCGGGGAAGTAGCCGGCAGCCCGCTCGCTTACCCCGGATCCGGCGGTTGGCCGTCCCGAAAAAAAGGCCACCCCGCACGCACGGCCAGGGTGGCCCCGCAATTCAAACCGAAACGGATTGCCCGGGACCTGCCTAGCGGCCTACGCAGGCTGGCAACCCGCAACGCTGCATCCGCAGGCAACCCAAGGTCCATGCCCGTAAGGGTCGTTGTTTCAGCGATCGGCAGTTTCAGGCGAGGTGCGCCGAGTCGCAATCGTCCCAAATTTACGCGGTTCGAGGAGGACGTTTTGCACCCCGAACGTCAACCCTTACTTTCCCCCAGGTGCCGTTCGTCCTATTCGTTCTTCGAGGCAAATGTAGTCCAACAGCTCCGAGTCGAGCATGAGGGTCTGGGTCAGTTGCAGCGTCCGCAGCTTGGTGTACGCCTTGGGATCGTTGACGGTCATCTCGATCTGCCTGCTTGCTCGACGCATCCGAGTGGGTATAATTGTCACCGACGGAGGGGCTCATGTCATACAAGCTGAAGGCGCTGGCGGGAATTGGCGTGGCCGCGCTGCTGTCGGGCCATTCGGCCGCGCAGGGCGTGGTGACGCAGCGGAATCTATCGCTGGGGATGGCCAAGACCATCGCCGAAGCCACCCTCGCGGCTTGTAAGGCGAAGGGCTATGCCACTGCGGCGGCCGTCGTCGACCGCGCCGGCCAGGTACTGGTGATTCTGCGCGATGAACAGGCCACCGCGCAAACGGCCGACATGGCCCGCCGCAAGGCATTCACGGCGCGGATGTTTCGCACCACCACGCTGGAGTTTCAGAAGCGCACCGCCGAGCCCGCTTATGCCGCGCAACGCGACGTCGCCGACATCCTAGCGTTGGGCGGCGGAGTCCCCATCCAGATCGGCAACGAAATCATCGGCGGCGTCGGCAGCTCCGGATCCAGCCAGGAGCAGGACGACGCCTGCGCCAAAGCCGGCGTGGCCAAGGTGGCGGAGCAGTTGAAGTAGGCGTTCCTCACCACTCGGTTAACGATCGCGAGAATCCCGCGCGGCTGGTAACGCCCGCCGGGGTGTAGGTTTTTAGCTCCGACCGGATTGTTTTGTTGTGATCGTTTGCTTTTGAGACACCGTCCGTCGGTGACGCGGAGCTTGTGATAGTCATCGATGAAACTAAAGAGGGATGACGAATGGGCTGTTCACGATTCGGCTTACTTCACCTACCGCTTTTATGTTGTGTGGTTGCGGCAGCCCAAGGCAATAGCGCCGCCAAATATACCATCGCGATCAAGAGTTACGCGCCGTACAACACGGACATCTTTATAGCTGCGCGAGACGGCAGTAACCCGCGCCCGCTCGTACCCAACTCCGCGCTGGATTACAATGCGACCTTTTCTCCGGATGGACGATGGATCGTTTTCACGTCGCATCGCGCCGGCTCCGCGGACATTTATCGGGTCCATGCGGACGGATCGCAGCTCGAGCGGCTGACCGATGATCCCGCCTTTGACGACCAGGGGGCGCTCTCGCCCGACGGGAAGAGCCTTGCGTTCGTATCGAGCCGGAGCGGGCAGGCGGACATCTGGGTTCTCGATCTCGCGACGCACAAACTGCGCAACCTTACCAATCATCCGGCCGGAGATTTCAGGCCCGCATGGTCTCCGGACGGACAATGGATTGCCTTCTCTTCGGATCGGGATCCCCGGATCAAAGAGTGTCCGGCCACGACCGCGCCCGGTCCTGCGCCCTTTGTAACCCCGCAATTCACCCGTATTTACGTTGTGCATCCGGATGGTTCGGGTTTGCGCGGAATCACCGATTCCTCCGAGTTGACGGGAACCCCACACTGGTCACCGGATGGATCCCGCCTCATTTTCTACACCGCTGCTCTGGACCAGGTCTGCAAAGGCGGCTTGATTTTCGGCAACGGCCTGAGCCAGATCGTCTCAGTGGATTGGAAGACGGGCTCGCGAAAGACAATTACGGACGGCGGGGGGCTGAAAGTCTTTCCACGCTACGTGGATTCGAACGAGATCGCGTACCAGACTAGCACCGGCCTTACCTACACCGGCGGGGTTAAACTCGCGGGCGACTTCGAGGCGCCGGATTGGTCGCCCGACGGCCGCACCATGATCTTTCATCGCGAGGTGGAGGTGAGCGCGGATCGCGACTATATGGTTCGCCCGTGGCCGGGCAGGGACCCGTCGTTCGTTTTGCGGCGTTTCCCCTATCCTGCTTCCTTTTCTCCCAGCGGAGACCGGATGGTCTACCAGGAGGGCACCCTGAATGGCGCGTCCCGGAGCGGCTCGATCGTTGTGGCGCGTCCGGACGGTTCCGATCATCGGGTGATCTTTGAGGGTCCGGCTACCGATGACATGATGTTGCCGATGTGGTCTCCGGTGGGCGACGTCATCCTGTTTACCCTGGGAGGGCTTTATCAAAGGGAGACGATCAAGCCGGCGCAATTGATGAGCATTCGTCCCGATGGGTCCAGTATGACGGCCCTCACAGCGGCCGATGAAAATAGCGGATCGCCGAGTTGGTCGCCTGACGGCAAACAGGTGGCCTATCGTGTGACGAAGGGTCCGGTGCGGGGTTTGCACATTCTGGACCTGGCGACGGGCAAAAGCCGGAAACTGGAGACCGGTTCGGAATACGATGTATTCCCCGATTGGTCGCCCCGCGGCGACTGGATCGCTTTCACCAGTAAGCGGGACGGCGATTATGAGATTTACAGGATCCGGCCGGATGGATCCGGCCTGCAACGTCTGACTCATGCGCCGGGCAAGAACGCTCATTCCAGTTTCTCTCCCGATGGGGAATGGATTGCCTTCGCGACGGGGCAGCAGGGATTCAAGGATGAAGCGATCCACCTGCTGTTGGCTTCTCCCGCCGGTCTGACCTTCCAGCCCTATGGAGAGATCGCCGTCATGCGTGCGGACGGCTCGAACGTTCGTCTGCTGACCGATAACTCGACCGAAGAGGGTGCACCCTCTTGGGTTCCGATGCGGAAGCGGTGAGGTGACGGTGTAAGCCGAGAGTTCGAAGCGCGTTATTTTGCCGATTGGTCCCTGGAGGCGCGTCTGCCTCCGCAGTGATTGCCTCTTTGGGTACACGTTGGAGTCGAGAGCCGGCCAATTGCTCGACGAAACTGGCGCACAGTCGTGAGTGAACTTCCGCCGGTTGTCGGCTTCAAAATCCGATGAGAATCGACCCGCTTGGTCGTACTATCCGTGTGTCGGGCTATGCGTGTCGCCATACTCTTCGCCGCCATAACCTGCGCCTGCGCCCAGGCGCCCGATCCCGCCTATGAGCCGCTGGCGCGCGCCTACGACGCGCTGCGCGTCCGCGACTATGACACTGCCGTCGCCGGTTTCCTGACGGCCATCGAGGCGGCGCCGGCGCGCTCCGCGATCCGCAAAGACCTAGCCTATACCTATCTCAAGATCGGCGAAAACGAGCGCGCCCGAGACCAGTTTCGCGAAGCGCTCCGCCTGGACCCCGACGACACCGCGGTGGCCCTCGAGTACGCTTTCCTTTGTTACGAAGCCAAAGAACAGGCGCAAGCCCGGCGCATCTTCGACCGCCTGCGCCGGGAGGGAAACGCCACCGCCGAGCAAGCGTTCCGGAATATCGATGAGCCTCTGGTTGCAGGAATCGCCCGCTGGCAGGAAGCGCTGGCTCGCGGACCTGACAATTTCAGCGCGCACTTCGAGCTGGCGACACTCGCCGAACAGCGCGACGACCTTGCGTTAGCGGCCGAGCACTATGAGAAGGCCTGGCGGATCCTGCCCGCCCGCCGCTCCGTGCTGCTCGACCTCGGCCGTGTCTGGAAGCAACTCAACCGCGGATCTCCCCCCGGATCCGACGCCGACGCCGCGCTGCTGGCCGCATCGCGCGGCGGGGAAATGCGCGCCGCCGAACGGGCGCGGGAGCTGCTTCCCGACCGCTACCCGTACGTCGACGAATTCCGGCGTGCTCTCCAGCTCGATCCCGCCAGCGTCGAGCTGCGCCGCGAGCTGGCCTACCTGTTGCTGCGCATGGACCGGCCGCTCGACGCTGAACCCGAATTCCGGCTGCTGGCGGAAACGCCGCCGGGCGACCTGCTCTCCGCCGCTCAACTCGCCTTTCTGCTCCACGCGCGTGGCGATGATGCCGCGGCGCAGCCGTTCTTCGACCGCGTCCTGGCCGGTCCGGATGAGGAACTTGCCGGGCGCGTGCGGACCGTACTCCACGGTCCTGCTCCGCTCGGGCCGCGCACCGAGGCGAAGCCCGCCGACGTCGATGCCAAGGTCATGGCCGAGCGCAGCCTCCAGGCCGGCTATCTGCCGGATGCCTTGAAATATCTGGAGATCGCCCACGAGGCGGAACCCGCCGACGACACCTTGACGCTCCAGCTCGGCCAGGTATCCAACATGCTGCATCAGGATACACGGGCTGAGCGCTGGTTCGATCTCGCGCGCCGCAGCGCCGACCCGCGGATTGCCCGCGAGGCCGCGCGAGCTTGGCACAACTTGCGCGGCGCCACGGCGCGATTCCGGACCACGGTCTGGCTGTTGCCCGTGTTCTCCACCCGTTGGCACGATTTCTTTTCCTATGGGCAGCTCAAGACCGACGTGCGCCTGGGCATCCCGCTTCGCCCGTACGTCAGCCTGCGGTTCATCGGCGACACCAGGGTCAGCACGGGAGTCGCCGCCCCGCAGTATCTCTCGGAAAGCTCCTTCATCCTGGCAGTTGGCGTAGCGACCGTGCCGTGGCACGGGATCACAGGCTGGGCCGAAGCGGGCTCGGCCATGAGTTACGTCACCGGCCATCTGCTACCCGACTATCGCGGCGGCATTTCGGTCACCCGCGGGGTGGGCGCGGCGTTGGGCGGCGAATCCTCAGGGTGGTTCCTCGCCTCCACCACCGATGGCGTGTTTCTGAGCCGTTTCGGCAATGACTTTCTAGGCTACCAGCAAACCCGTTTCGGATACACGGCGGGTCCGCCGGCGCTACGGGCCCAGGTTTATGCGAACGCCAACGTGACCGTGGACGCCAAACGGCAGGGTTGGGCCAATTTCGTAGAATGGGGCCCTGGAATCCGCTTTCGTCCACCGGTGCTGCCGCGGTCGGTGTTTGTCACGGTCGACTGGTTGCGCGGCGCCTATTTGATTCATGCCAGCTATCCGCAGGCCGCCTTTCGCGACCTGCGCGTGGGGATGTGGTATGCGTTTACTCACTAGCGCCGTCAGCTTGATGCTGGCGTGCGGCGCCGCCCGCGGCGGCGAGTTGCCGTACTTTAGCGTGGTTTCAGGCGAAGCCGGCGCTTGGCCGGAGATCCTCTCTGCCATCGGATTCGAAGCCCAGCCGCCGGACCGCGCCCACGTTCTGGTGGCTCGAGCCGGAGCGCCGGCCCGAGAAGATTGGATCCTGCGCGTGGACCAGGGCGCCATCCTGATCCTCGAAGGTCAGTCTCCGCTAGCCGGCCAGTTGGGCTTTCAGCCCGGAGCGGGAACTGTGAGGGTCGCAAGCCTCATCGAGGAGCGCCGGCCGAAGCTGCCGATCGTGTGGGAGAAGGCCCTCAATCTGCCGGTGTTCGTTCTTCCGGAAGGCGCGCGGGTGTTCACGCGCGAGCGTTGGTCCGGAGCTCCGCTGGTCGCGGGACTGCACCGCGGCGCCGGCGCCGTGCTGTGGGTGGCGGCCTCTCCGGGCGACCGCGGCTACGAGCGGTTTCCTTTCCTGCTAGCGGCGTTGTGCGATTTGGGACTGGAGCCGCCGTTCCGCTCGTCGCGGCTGTGGGCCTTCTTCGATTCCTCCTACCGTTCACGAGTCGACCTGGATTATTTTGCCGTCCGCTGGCGCAAGGCCGGGATCGCGGCTTTGCACGTCGCCGCGTGGCATTTTTACGAGCCCGATGCCGAGCGCGACGCCTACCTGGCGAAACTCATCGCAGTGTGTCACCGCGAGGGCATCCTGGTCTACGCGTGGCTCGAGTTGCCGCACGTCAGCGAGCAGTTCTGGATGGATCACCCCGAATGGCGCGAGCAGACCGCCCTGCTCCAGGATGCCCAGCTCGACTGGCGCAAGCTCATGAACCTGACCAACCGCGATTGCTTTCACGCCGTGTCTGCCGGCGTGCGCGGCTTGCTCGGGCGCTTCGATTGGGATGGAGCGAATCTGGCGGAGCTGTATTTCGAATCGCTGGAAGGCATCGGCAACCCGTCGCGCTTTACCCCCATGAACGGCGATGTGCGGGCCGCGTTTCGCGCGCAGCACGGGTTCGACCCGATCGAGCTCTTCGCCGCGCGGAACGATCCGCAGTCTCAGCGGGCCTTCCTCGATTTCCGGAGCCGGCTGGCGGGGAAGATGCAGGAAGAGTGGATGGCCGTTCTGGAATCGGTCCGCGCACAGAAACCGGATCTCGATCTGGTGCTGACCCACGTCGATGACCGGCTGGATCCGGAAATGCGGGACGCCATCGGGGCCGATGCGGCGCGGGTCCTTCCGCTGCTGGACCGGCACGCCTTCACGTTCCTGATCGAAGAGCCGGCCACCCTGTGGGATCTGGGTCCGCTCCGCTTCCAGGTCCTTGCTGAGCGTTACGGCGCGCTGACGCCGCATCGCGAGCAACTGGCGCTCGACCTGAACATCGTCGAGCGCTACCAGGATGTGTATCCCACCAAGCAGCAGGTCGGCACCGAGCTGCTGCAACTGGTTCGCCAGGCGACTGCGCATTTCCAGCGGACCGCGCTTTATTTCGAACACGCGTTATCGCCGCCCGATCTGGAGCTGCTGCCCTCGGCCGCTGCCGCAGTGGCTCACATCGAACGTCTCGGCGCGAAGACCACGGTCGATTCGGCGCGCGGAGTCGGTCTGCCTTGGACCGGCGCCGCCCTGGTGGATGGCCAGCCCTGGCCCGTGGCGGATGACGAGACCGCGTGGCTTCCCGCCGGCCGGCACACCGTCGAACCGGACCCGCACCCAGCCGGCCCACGCCTGTTGCGCCTCAATGCAGAGTTGCAGACCGCCCGCGTCCTCTACGAGTCCGCTATCGAATTCACCTATCAGAGCGCCCCGCGCGCGATCGCGGTGTTGGATCGCCCTCCGCGCCGCATCCAGGTAGATGGCGCCCAGGTGGATGGCGCCCACCAGGCCGGGCGGGCCGGCCCCTTCACGCTCTTGTTGCCGCGCGGCCGGCACACCGTTGCCGTCTTCACCGAGTGACTTTGTTCCCGCGCTGCGTTAGGATTACGGATGGCGATGACGGACGCTGCCGTGCAGCTGGGAACTCCCGAAATCCCGGACAAACTGTACTTCAAGATCGGCGACGTGAGCGAGATCCTGGGCGTCGAGCCGTATGTGCTGCGCTACTGGGAAACCGAATTCTCGCAACTTTCTCCCAAGAAATCTGGAACCGGCCACCGCCTCTACCGGCGCAAAGACGTGGAGCTGCTGCTCCGCATCAAGCACCTGCTGTACGAAAAGCGGTTCACCATTGAAGGCGCACGGCAGTCGCTGCAGGTTCGTCCAGCCAAGGCGCGGGCCCCGAAACGTGTGCAACACGAATTGTTTTCGACAGACCCGTTACCCGAGATCCGCAGAGAGCTGTCGGATATCCTGCAACTGCTGAAATAGAGTTACTCTTCCCCGACGATGGCGGTATAAATCCGGTCCAGGTCATCGTTCGAATAAAACTCAATTTCGATCCGGCCTTTTTGTTTGGCTTTCTCGATGATCCGCACGCGGGTCCCGAGCACCCGCTCCATCTCCTGAATGGCGGCTTTGACGTTGGGGTCCGTGTCGACCTCATCGACATGCTTGGGCTTGCGGCCCTCCAGCATCTTCTGCGCGGTCCGCTCGACTTGCCGCACCGACCAGCCCTGCGCGACGGCTTTTTCGGCCAGTTCGCGCTGGAGCTGAATGGTGGGCAGAGACAGAAGGCAGCGGGCATGACCGGCGCTGATCCGGCGCTCGGCCACCAATTGCTGCAGGTCGTCGGGAAGCTGCAGCAGGCGGATGAGATTGATAATCGTGGTGCGGTCTTTGCCAGTCCGCTGGCCCACCTGCTCCGGGTTCAGCACCAATTCCCGCATCATCCGTTCGAAAGCCACGGCGGTTTCGATGGGGTTGAGGTCCTCGCGCTGAATGTTTTCGATGAGGGTGATTTCCAGCAGGCGGTCGTCGGGGATTTCGCGAACCACGACGGGAACCTGCGCCACCCCCGCCAGTTTGGCGGCGCGCCATCGTCTCTCACCGGCAACTAATTGATAACGCAGCCCTTCTCGGCGCACTACGAGCGGCTGGATGATGCCGTTGGCGCGAATGGACTGGGCCAACTCCTCTAGTCGCTCCGGCTGGAAGGTGCGACGGGGCTGCAGGGGGTTCGGATCAATGGAATCAATCGGAATCGACTGAGTATTCTCTTCCATCGCAGGCACGGGTTGCGTCGGCGGCCGCGTGGGAAGCAGCGCCCCGAGTCCCCTACCGAGCGCTTTGCGCGGATTGTCGGTTTTGTTCATGATCCAAGATCTCTTTTGCGAGTTTGATGTAGCTTTCGGCGCCTCGGGAGCGGGGATCGTAGGTGAGAATGGGCTTACCGAAACTGGGCGCCTCCGCCAGTCGAATACTCCGCGGAATCACGGTTTTAAACACCTCGTCTCCAAAGAACTCCTTGAGATCATTGGCGACTTGGCGGGCCAAGTTCGTGCGGTCGTCAAACATCGTGAGGAGGATCCCTTCCACTTGCAGCGGATGCTGGAACGATTCGCGGACGCGGGAGATGGTGTCCATGAGCTCCGAAATGCCCTCTAAGGCAAAGAATTCACACTGGATCGGGACCAGAACCGCGTCGGCGGCGACGAGGGCGTTCAGAGTCAGCAGGTCGAGAGCGGGGGGGCAGTCAATCAGCACGAACCGATAGTCGTCGCGGAGCTCCTGGATGCGTTCCCGCAGACGGTATTCCCGATTCGGGATTTCGACCAGTTCGAGGTTAGCACCGACCAGGTTCTTGTCGGCGGGGATGAGACTCAGGCCTTCGAGTTCGGTGGGAAGCACGGCGTCCCGGGCCGGCACATCCCCCAGTAGAACGTGGTACAGGCTGGGTCGGTCGGGCCTTTTTTCGACGCCTAGCCCACTGGTAGCATTGCCTTGCGGGTCGGAATCGATGACCAGGACCTTAAACTCGCTCGCGGCCAAAGAAGCAGCCAGATTGATCGCGGTGGTCGTCTTGCCCACCCCGCCCTTCTGGTTCGTAATCGCAAATACGCGGCCCAAGCGGCAATACTACCACGGGTTAATGTTTCACGTGAAACAACGGTTATCGAGTTTCACGTGAAACACTGATTCTTAAGAACCGATTCTTCCCCCAGGGTAGCGGGATCGGCGCTTTCCATTGAAAACCCAACAAGGCGGGAGGCGCTTCTGCGCCAGTCAGCAGATCGGCGGAATCAGCCAGCTTCGATAGGACCGGCACCAAGTCCTGATAGCTCACGGCGCGGGAGACGACACATTCGAAGTGCTCGGCTACTTCTTCTGCCCGCTCCGCCCTCACCTGGACGTTAGGCAGGCCTCGCGTGGCCTCCCGAAGAAATACCGCCTTTCGCTGATGAGACTCGATCAGGGTTACCGAGCAATCCGGACGGGCAATGGCAACCGGAATTCCCGGAAATCCCGCACCCGAACCAACGTCGGCGATCCGAAACGGGCCCTCCGGAAGGTGCGCGGCCAGGAACAACGACTCGCAGAAGTGCCGCTCGACGGCTTCTTCCTGAGAATCGACCGCAGTCAAATTTAGAACCCGGTTCCAGCGCACCATCAAATGGTAGTGGGCTTCCACGGCTTGGATCTGTGCCTCCGTCAGCTCCAGGATTCCCGCCAACTTCTGGCGGAGCAACTCAGGAAACACGGGCGAGGCTCAAGTAACAGTCCAAAATGGCGATCGCGGCGGGGGTCACGCCGGGAATGCGCCCGGCTTGCCCGAGAGTCTCCGGACGGACACGCTCCAGCTTCTGTTGGACCTCGCGGGACAGGCCCGGAATGTCGGCGAAGCCAAACTCCGCAGGAATCCGGCGGCGCTCGGAGTTCTTGAGGCGCTCGATCTGCCGCTCCTGCTGTCCGATGTAGCCGCTGTACTTGATCTCGGTCTCCACCGTGGTGAGCAGGCCGAGCATCGGCGCTTCGCCAAGCGTTTCATCCACCCAGGGACGGATCTCCGAGATGGTGGCCTCCGGACGCTTCAGCCACTGGCCGTTCTTGTGGGTCTCGAGCGCGCTCCGGAGCCGCCCCTTCTGCTGCTGCTTGCGAGTGAAGAGGTCCCAGCGCGCATCGGACACCAAGCCGGCCTGGCGCCCGATGGGGGTCAGGCGCTCGTCGGCGTTATCGATGCGGAGGTGGAGGCGGAACTCGGCGCGCGAGGTGAACATGCGGTAGGGTTCGTCGGCCCCCTTGGTAATCAGGTCGTCGATGAGGATGCCGGTATAACCCTCGATGCGGCCAATGACCACGGGATCCTTGCCGGAGAGATGGAGAGCCGCGTTGATTCCGGCAACCAGGCCCTGGCAGCCGGCTTCCTCATACCCGGAGGTGCCGTTGATTTGACCGGCGAGGTACAGGCCGGCGATGGATTTGACTTCGAGGGTGTGGTGCAGTTCGCGGGGGTCGATGGCATCGTACTCGATGGCGTAGCCGGGCCGGATCATCTCGGCGTGCTCCAGGCCGGGGATGGAAGCGACCATTGCAGCCTGCACGTCGATGGGCATGCTGGTGGACATGCCATTGACGTAAACCTCATTCGTATCAATGCCTTCCGGCTCTAGAAAAATCTGGTGACGGGGCTTGTCCGGGAACTTGACGATCTTGTCTTCGATGGACGGGCAGTAGCGCGGGCCGACCCCTTCGATCTGACCGCTGTAGAGGGGGGAGCGGGGGATCGCTTCTTGCAAGACGCGGCGGGTTTCGTCATTGGTGTAGCCGATGTGGCAGTCGATCTGGGCACGCTCGATTTTTTCGGTCAGGAACGAAAACGGCGTGGGGCAGGCATCGCCGGGCTGGCGTTCGAACTGGCTCCAATCGATGGTGCGGCCGTCGAGGCGCGGCGGGGTGCCGGTCTTGAGGCGAGTCCAGTTCAGGCCGAGGGTGCGGAGCTGATCGCCGAGCAGTTGCGACGGAGCCTCTCCGTTCCGGCCGCAACCGTATTGCATTTCGCCGACGTGGGCGAGACCGTTCAGAAAAGTGCCGGTGGTGACGACGACGGCTCCGGCGCCGATGGTGCGCCCATCACGCAACAGAACGCCGGTCGCGCGGCGATCCTCCACCGTCAGGGCGGCCACTTCGGCCTGCTTGATGCGGAGGTTCGCTTCCTGCTCGAGGACCTCGCGCATGCGCACCCGGTACATCTTCTTGTCCATCTGAGCGCGCGGCGACCAGACCGCAGGGCCGCGGCTGGTGTTGAGCAGACGAAACTGGATGCCGACGGCATCGGCGACTTCGCCCATGAGTCCGCCGAGCGCATCGATCTCGCGGACCAAGTGGCCTTTGGCGATACCGCCGATGGCGGGGTTGCAGGACATCTGGGCGATGAGGTCGAGGTTCATCGTGACCATGGCGGTCTTGAGGCCCATGCGGGCGCAGGCGCGGGCGGCTTCGCACCCGGCATGACCGGCGCCAATGACGACAACGTCGTACCTCTCGTGCATTGCTATCATTGTACCGACCCATGAAAATTCTGGTGATCGGAAGCGGCGGACGCGAGCACGCCCTGGCCTGGAAACTCGCGCAATCTCCCGGCGTGGAGGTGTTCGCAGCGCCCGGAAATCCGGGAATAGCGCAGGTGGGAAAGTGCATGGCGGGAGAGCCGCGCGAGGCGGCCGAGGCGATCGGCGCGGACCTGACCGTCGTGGGGCCGGAGGTTCCGCTGGTGGCCGGCGTGGTGGACGAGTTCCGCTCGCGCGGACTCAAGATTGTCGGGCCGAACCGGGCCGCGGCGCGGCTCGAGGGCAGCAAGATTTTCGCAAAGAACTTTCTGACAAAAAGGAAAATCCCCACGGCGGAGTTCGTGACGATGGAGAATGCGGACGAAGCGCGCGCGGCGCTCGACCGGTTCGGCTTTCCCGTGGTGTTGAAGGCCGATGGGCTGGCGGCGGGCAAGGGCGTGGTCATCGCGCACGACCGCGCGGAGGCGGAAGGGGCGCTCGCCACGCTCACCGGCAAGCTGGTGATCGAGGAATTCCTGCAGGGCCGCGAGGTCAGCTTCATCGCGTTATGCGACGGCAAGAACGTGGTGCCGCTCGCCGCGACGCAGGATCACAAAACCGTCTTCGATGGCGACCAGGGTCCCAACACCGGCGGCATGGGCGCGTATTGCGACGCGGCCATTCTCGATGAGGCGCAGACGCGCGAAGTGATGGACCGTGTCATCCGGCCCACCGTGGAAGCCACCGGCTTCACGGGTTTCCTATATGCGGGCTTGATGATGACAGCGGCGGGCCCGAAGGTGCTCGAGTTCAACGTCCGGCTGGGCGATCCCGAGACGCAGCCGCTGATGCACCGGATGACGTCGGACCTTGCGCCCGTACTGCTGGCGGCGGCGACCGGCGGATTGAGCGGCGTTCAACTCGAATGGCGTAGCGGCCCGAGCGTGTGCGTGGTGCTGGCCTCTGGCGGATATCCGGGCGCGTATGAAACGGGCAAGCCGATCCAGGGAATCGAGGCTGCCGAAGCCACGGGCGCGACCGTGTTTCAAGCGGGGACGCGCCCGAGCGCGCAGGGAGTGGAGACGGCGGGCGGGCGGGTGCTTGGAGTTACGTCCGGCGGGGCGGATTTGCCGGCAGCCGTCGCGAGCGCCTACGCGGCGGTGAGGCAGATCCATTTCGACGGCATGCACTACCGCACCGACATCGGGCGCAAGGGATTGCAACGGTACAATATAAGGAACGTGGGGACGTAGCTCAGATGGATAGAGCGGTCGCCTCCTAAGCGACAGGTCGGCAGTTCGAATCTGCCCGTCCCTACCAGCCTCCGCCGACCCACCCAAGGTCCGCACGTTCCTGGATTGCAGCCGCTCAACGGCTGCAGCAACGGGGAACACTCGCGCATCGCATCTCGCGGAACCACACAAGGAAGCGCTGTTGGCACATCTAATCCTGCGCTCGCGTGAGATTTCATACTTTTCAATCCCAGCTAAGCCACGCGCAGAGGCACACGTAACGGGCCTAAGAGCTTGAAGATCTGTGTATCACTCCTGGAGATATTGATTATCACCTCGGGTTTATGGACTCCTGCAAACAGGCTGAGGTATTATGCCCGCAAATCGTCTTGATTTAGGGCGCGTGCTCAATCTTTGCATGCACCCTACACGGGTTTGAGGGAGTCATATGACAACAAAGAAAGTCGGATTGCTCAGTCTTGTGTGTCTGGTCGCCGGGCTGATGAGCACGGGCCGCCTGTTTGGACAGGCAGCGACGGCCAGCATTTCCGGGACGGTCACGGATACATCCGGGGCTGCGGTTCCCGGAGCAGTCATCGAGATCCGGAACACCGGCACCGGAACTGCGAGGACCGTCGTGAGCGAATCCCAAGGGCGTTACAGCGTTCCCGATCTGGGGATTGGGACGTATGAAGTACGCGTGTCGAAAACCGGATTTCAGACGGCAGTGCGGTCAGGGCTCATTCTCACGGTCGGAAGCGCGCCAGTCTTGGATCTTCAACTCTCCCTCGGACAGACCCAGGAAACGGTCACCGTGGAAGCCAACGCAGCTCAGGTGGAGACCACCAACTCGGCGGTGTCTGCGCTCGTGAATCAGACGCAAATGCGCGAGTTGCCGCTCAACGGCCGCGATTTCGAGCAACTGATTCTGCTGGCGCCCGGCGTGGCGTCCTACCCGGCAGGAGGCAGCAGCGCGCTGACTTCGGTGGCGCCGGCTTATTCCATCTCCGGCACCCGGCCGGAAGGCTACGCCAACATGCTGGATGGCGAATCGATGCTGAACTGGTGGCAGCGCAACGCCGGTGGCGACGTGACCGGCACTTCGCTCGGGATCGAGTCCATCGCCGAATTCCAGACTCTCACCGGCACCTACGGCGCCCAGTATGGCGGCAATGGGGGAGCCATCAACGCCGTCAGCAAATCCGGCACCAATGCAGTTCACGGTTCGGCCTATGAATTCTTCCGCAACAGCGCCATGGACGCGCGCGGCTTCTTCGACGGCGGTTCCCCTCCCCCCTTCCGCAGAAACCAGTTCGGCGGCAGTCTCGGCGGCCCCATCAGGAAGGATAAGGTTTTCTTCTTCGTCAACTATGAAGGCATCCAGCAGGTGCTGGATACGACGTACCCGAACTTCGTCCCCAGCGCCGCCGTGCACCAGGGCATCGTCGGCGGCCAGCAGTACGCGGTGAATCCGGCCTCGGCGGCGATGCTGGCGCTCTATCCGCTTCCGAACGGACCCTCCATCAGTCCCGATATCGGCCTTTACAACTATGTGGGCGCTCAGACTTCGCCGGAGAACTTCGGCCTCGCCCGCGTCGATTGGACTATCTCCGCCAAAGATTCGATGTTTGCCCGGTGGCAGATCGATTACGGGACTCGCACCAACTTCGCCGGAATTGGCCTCTGGCCCACATACGATGTCACCCATAACAACTTCTTGACCGTGGGCGAAAGCCACATCTTCTCGCCGACCGTGACGAACCAGTTCACCTCTTCCTATTCGCGTCCGATCACCGGAGAGACCCAGCCGACCCAGCATGCGCCGCTGGAACTGTTCACCCCGGCGCGGCAGGATGCCTACATCGCCCTGCCGAACGGCATCGCACCGCTCGGCTCTTCGTTCATCAACCCATTCCATTATCTGCAGAACAAGTTCACCGAAAAGGACGACCTGACCTGGATCAAAGGGGCTCACACCCTCAGCGTCGGCGCTGCCTTCCGGCGCGAACAACTCAATCCGTACGCGTATACGTATTGGAACGGTTTCTATATCTTCACCAGCCTGCCGAATTTTCTGAGTGGCAATCCCCTTTCGTTCACCGGCGCGCCCAACGGCGGAACCAATACCTATCGCGCCGAACGCCTGATTTCGCTGGAACCCTACATTCAGGACGATTGGAAGATCAGCAACCGGCTGACCCTGAATCTCGGGCTGCGCTACGGTTTTGAATCCAACCCGATCGAGACTCACAACAACTTCTATAACGCCGTTGGGCCGCCCTTTGGAACGGCCTTCCAGAACGTGTCGCATGCCTATACCAGCAATCCTTCGATCCATAACCTGGATCCGCGGGTCGGGCTGGCGTGGGATGTGAAGGGAGACCACAAGACTTCCATCCGTGCCGGCTTCGGTATTTTCCACGACGTGTTCCAGACGTACACATTCTCGTCCGCATACCTCACCAATCCGCCGTACAATACGACGAACCAGTTTTTCTTCAACAACGATCCCAGTTGGCCGGTGCCGTTCGTGGGCGGCGGCACTCCGCTGCTGAGTCTGACCAACGGAACCTATTACGGGGTTCACACCACCCCGTATACCATCGAATACTCTCTCAACATCCAGCGGGAACTGCCCAAGAATACGTTGCTGACGGTGGGCTACGTCGGCAGCCAAGGAGTTCACCTCCTGGCCTTCCACGATTTCAACGCTCCCACCCCGACCATCACGAACGGCGTCATGTCGTTCGCGCATCCCGACCCGGTGGCGACAACCGCGTTTGGAACGCCGGTCATGGACCAGAATCCCCGGCCGAGTCCGGCCTTCGGCGCGCTGGATATGACGGACACCACCAGCCATTCGCACTACAATGCGCTGCAGATTGGTCTGCAGCACCGGCTTTCGTCCAGTTTTGTGGGCCAGCTCTCCTATACCTGGTCGCACTGCATCGACAGCGCGTACACCTATGGCGGCCTGGGCTTCAACAACGTGTCGTCCGCCAATACCAATCCCTACAATTGGAACAGTGACGTCGGACCTTGCAGCTACGACCTGCGCCAGAACCTTTCCGGCAACGTGGTCTACATGTTTCCCTTCAAGGGCAACCGGCTGAAGGAAGGCTGGCAGGTGACCGGGATTCAGGCGTGGCATACCGGTGTTCCGTTCTCGCTGGGCGAGGGCGACCAGGCGGATTTGGGCAACAACTTCGACAACCCCCGTCCCAACGTGGTTGGCGGCTGCAACGTCTACGCGAACCAGAACGTGCACCGGTGGTACAACCCCGCGTGCTTCACTTCTTCGGCGTATGGCACCGTCGGCAACATGGGACGAAACGCCTTGATCGGGCCGGGCTTCGTGAACACCGACATCGGAGTCATGAAGAGCACGAAGATCAACGAACGGCTCAACCTGCAGTTCCGCGCCGAGCTGTTCAATATCTTCAATCATGCGAACTTCAACTTCCCGGCAACGGGAGTGTTCAACGCCGGGTCGGCCCAGACCAATTACCAGGGCACGCTGAGCCCGACCGCCGGTCAAATCACCTCCCTGGCGGTTCCGGGGATTGCCGGCGCCGCGCGGCAAACGCAGTTCAGCCTGAAACTGTTGTTCTAGCGAGCCAAGCTTGGGCTGGCTCGTTTGCGGAAGCGAGCGAACCAGCCCTTGGCTGCGCCCGGCCGGCGGTAACGCCCCCACGCGATTTGCGGACGGCTCACCGTAGCCGATTTCGGAGAACATGGCGGCCGCAAACGCGAGACCTTTGCGTTCACCAGGCCTCGTGCGTGTCAGTTCAATGATTTACGCCAACCCGCTCAAGTCGCCACGCTATCCTGAGATCAGCCTGCGGATCCCGCAGACCGACTCCCTTCGATGGCTTCGTTTCGCAAACCCGCCGATCACGCGGCAAGCGCCACAAAACCAGGGTGTTGCCTAACCGCGCGGTCGAAATGGGTTCGTTTCGTATTGCAACCCCCGGGGCGCGCGGCCGGAGAAACAAAAGAAGCTGGTTCCTTCTCCGAACACGACGCCCAAATGGGTTCGTTTCGTATTTTTCCTCGCGGCGCGGCTTCGGCGCTGAATCGGGTTTGTTCCGCAAGGATGCTGTGACAAAATGAAAGTGTCCCGCCTCCCCGGAAAGTGTCGCCATGGCGTCGCCGTTTGTTCACCTGCATTGCCACACGGATTATTCGCTGCTCGACGGGGCTTGCGATATCGACCAGTTGATGGACATCGCGGTCGAGCAGAAAATGCCGGCGGTGGCCATGACCGATCACGGCAACCTGTTCGGCGCGGTCAAGTTCTATAACGCGGCCAAGGCCAAGGGCGTGCATCCGGTGATCGGGTGCGAGGTCTATGTTTCGCAAAAGGGGCACAAGACGCGGTCGGATACGGACCGCTACAACCACCTGGTGCTGCTGTGCGAGAACCAGCAGGGGTATAAGAACCTCATCAAGCTGGTCTCGACCGGGTACCTGGAGGGGTTCTATTACAAGCCGCGCATTGATTTGGATTTGCTCTCGCAGCATTCCGAGGGGTTGATCGCACTCTCGGCCTGCTTGCGCGGGCACCTCGCGGAGACCCTGCTGGCCGATCAGTACGCGGACGCCAAGCGGCTCGCGCACACCTATTCCGATGTCTTCGGGAAGAACAACTTTTTCCTCGAAGTGCAGGACCATCACCTGGAGCAGGACAAGCGGCTGACGCCGGAACTGAACCGGCTGTCGCAGGAGACCGGGCTGCCCCTGGTCGCGACCAACGATTCGCACTATCTGCGCAAGGACGATGCGCGGGCGCACGAGTTGCTGATGTGCATCCAGACGGGGAAGTTTTTAAGCGACCCGAACCGGATGCGGTGGAATTCGCCGGACTTTTACCTGAAGTCGCGCGCGGAGATGCTGGAGCTGTTCGGCGAGCTGGAAGACGCGGTGGACCGGACGTGGGAGATCGCGCAGCGGTGCCAGGTCAAGCTGGAAAAGGTCAAGGAGCCGTTTCCGAAGTTCGACGTGCCGCAAACGCACTCCACCGACACTTACTTCGAGTACGTGGCGCGAGAAGGTTTCGAAAAGCGCCGGCCCCGCCTGGAAGCGTTGCGCGCGCAGGGAATGCTGAAGCACGACCTGCCGGAGTACGCGGAGCGGTTGGATCGCGAAATTCAGATGATCCAGAAGATGAAATTCTCCGGATATTTTCTGATTGTCTGGGACTTCATCCGGTACGCCAAGAGCAAAGGGATTCCGGTGGGGCCGGGGCGCGGGTCGGCAGCGGGTTCGCTGGTGGGGTACGCGATGTCGATCACCGATATCGATCCGCTGCAGTACGGGCTGCTGTTCGAGCGCTTTCTCAATCCCGAGCGCATCAGCATGCCCGATATCGATATCGACTTCTGCATGAACCGGCGCGGCGAGGTGATTCAGTACGTCACCGAAAAATACGGCCGCGAGCAGGTGGCGCAGATCATCACCTTTAATACGTTGGGCGCGCGCGCGGCCATTAAGGATGTGGGGCGCGTGCTGGAACTGCCGTTCGCGGATGTGGAGCGGCTGACCAAGATGGTGCCCAACGTCTTGAACATCTCGCTCGATGAAGCGATGAAGCAGGAGCCGGGCTTCGACGAGGCGGCCAAGCGCGACCCGCGGGTGGCGGACATCCTGCAAGTCGCGCGGCGCCTGGAGGGGCTGGCGCGCAACTGCTCGGTGCACGCGGCCGGCGTGGTGATTTCGCCGCAACCGCTCCAGGAGCTGGTACCGCTGTACAAGACGAACCGCGACGAAATTGTGACGCAGTTCGACATGAACGGGCTCGAGAAGCTGCAGCTCCTGAAGATGGACTTCTTGGGGCTAACCACGCTCACGCTGATCGAAGACGCGCTGCGGCTGATCGATAAGCGGCACAACGTGAAGCTCAATCCGGAAGAGCTGCGGCTCGACGATCCAAAGACCTACGAAATTTTCGGAAAGGGTCTCACTAGCGGGGTCTTCCAGTTTGAATCGCCCGGCATGCGCGACATCCTGCGGCGCTACCAGCCGAGCCGCATCGAGGACCTGACGGCGCTGAACGCGCTCTACCGGCCGGGGCCGATCCAGGGCGGGATGATCGACGACTTCATCGAGCGCAAGTGGGGGCGGCGCGCGGTGCAGTACGACCTGCCGGAACTGAAAGAGCTGCTGGAAGAGACCTACGGCGTCATCGTGTATCAGGAACAGGTGATGCAGATCTCCAACCGCCTGGCCGGCTATTCGCTGGGCGATGCCGACCTGTTGCGCCGCGCCATGGGCAAGAAGAAGGCCGAGGAGATGGCGCAGCAGCGCGAGCGCTTTGTGAAAGGCGCGCTCGAGCGCGGCTTCCCGCAGAAGAAGATCGAAAAGATTTTCGACCTGATGGAGCAGTTCGCCGGCTACGGATTCAACAAATCGCACTCGGCGGCCTATGCCTACCTGGCGTACGTGACGGCGTATCTGAAGGCGCACTACCCGGTGGATTTCCTGGCGGCGCTGCTGACCTCGGAAACCGGCAACACGGCCAAGGTGGTGAAGTACATCAACGAGTGCCGCGAGATGAACATCCAGATTCTGCCTCCGGATGTGAACGCGAGCGAGTGGAGTTTTACGCCCGATGGCGACCACGCCATTCGTTTCGGCATGGGGGCGGTGAAGAACGTAGGGCAGTCGGCGGTGGAAGCGGTGGCGCGGGCGCGGGAGGAAGTGGGGCGATTCCACTCGCTGCACCAGTTTTGCGAGAAGGTGGACACTGGCGCCGTGAACCGCCGGATGATCGAGAGCCTGATCAAGGCCGGCGCCATGGACACGCTGGAGGGGACGCGCTCGCAAAAGATGGCGGTGGTGGAAGGCGCGATGGAGGGCGGCCAACGCTCCCAACGCGACCGCGCCAGCGGGCAGGAGGGGTTATTCGGCGAAGCGCACGGTCCTGACGAATCGCACGCGGCGCCGCTGCCCAACGTGCCCGAATGGATCGATAAAGAGAAGCTCGCGGGCGAAAAAGAGATGCTGGGGTTCTGGGTGACCGGGCATCCGCTCGACCGCTACGCCGATAAGATCACCGACCTGGCGACGCACGACAGTTCCACTCTGGAAGGGCTGAGCAAAGGCGCGGAGGTCTCGTTGTGCGGGGTGCTGACCGCAATCACGCGCAAGCGCAACCGCGAGGGCAAGCCGTGGGTGGCGCTGACGCTGGAGGACCGGAGCGGTTCCGTGGAAGCGATGGTCTTCACGACCAGCTATGAGCGGCTGGCGCCGGAAATCGTGGAAGACCGGGCAGTGCTGGTGCGCGGCCTGGCGCTCGAGCCCGAAGAGAACGCGCGGCCGAAGATTTCCATTCAGGACATCGTGACGCTGGACAACGCGCGAGTGGATCTGCCGGCGGTGATCGCGATCCGGGTGTGGCTGGGAAAAAATGGGAAGGCCGACAAGGCGCAGGCGCTGGAGGATTTGTTCAAGCGCAAGCCGGGAGATACGCAGGTGCGGTTGCGGCTGGAGTTGCCGCGGGAGTTTTCTGTGATGCTGGACGTGGCGGCCAAGGTGAAGCCCGACAAGGAATTCCGCGCCGTAGTGGAAGAGATCTGCGGTCCGGAAGCGATTGAGAAGGTGGCGGGGTAAACTGGAACCAGCCATGGCTCATCCCGACCGCGAACAACTCAAAGCCCTGCTACGGCAGCACTCCGTGCGCTTCGGGGAATTCAAGCTGGTGTCAGGCCAAACCAGCAGCGTCTATGTGGACGCCAAGCTGACCACCTGCAAGGCGGCGGCCATGCCGCTCATCGGGCGGCTGTTTCTCGAGAAGATGGCGGAGCGCGGCTGGCATCCCGCGGCGGTCGGAGGCTTGACGCTCGGCGCCGATCCCATCGGTATGGCCATTGCCCACGAGAGCGCTGCCACGGATCGGCCGCTCGATGCGTTTGTGGTCCGCAAGGAACCGAAGAAGCACGGGACCATGAAGTTCGTGGAGGGTCTCGCTCCCACCGAGGGAGTGGCAGTGGTGATTATCGATGACGTGTGCACCACCGGCGGGTCGACGATCACGGCCATCGACAACGCCCGGCAGGCGGGAATGCGCGTTCTGGGGGCCGTGTGCCTGGTGGATCGTCAGATGGGCGCGGCCCAGAATTTGGCCGCTCAGGATTGCCTGCTCGACTGCATCTTCACGCTCGACGAACTGAAGGAGCAGGGTGATGGCCAGTCCGATCCCGCATTGACGGGCGCCTCGCGCCGCTAGCTCCGATCCTCGCTCAAGAGCGAACCGGCTTTAGAGCGAACCGCCCTTGGGACTTGCGGCCGGCTTACCGCTCAATTTCTTCCGCAGCAATTGGCTCCGCTCGCGCCGCGCCAGCTTGCTCTTGCGTTCGCGGTGGAATCGCGCTTTGTCTCCGTTGATGGCTGACATGGTGCCTCAAGGGTAGCACTTCCTCCGCGGAGGCGCTGCGGAAGCGAGCTCGGCGCGCCTTTCGGCTGAGGGGCGGGGAGCGCGAAATTTCGTGTTCAAATATAGAGGTTACGAATCTATGCCGTTCCGGGGCGTCGACTTTTTCGCGGTGGATTCGCTCTTCAGCGAACAGGAGCTGCTGGTGCGGCAGACGGCGCGGCGCTTCGCCGACGAGCGGGTGCTGCCGCTCATCCGCGACTGCTTCCGCGATGCGCGCTTTCCGCGCGAGCTGATTCCGGAGATGGCCGAACTTGGCTTTCTGGGCGCGAATCTCGAGGGCTACGGCTGCGCGGGAATGAGCAACGTGGAGTATGGGCTCATCATGCAGGAACTCGAGCGCGTTGATTCGGGGGTGCGCAGTTTCGTATCGGTGCAGGGCGCGCTGGTGATGTACCCGATTCATGCCTACGGGTCGGAGGAGCAGAAGCAGCGCTGGCTGCCCGCCCTGCAGAGCGGGAAAGCGGTGGGGTGCTTTGGGCTGACCGAGCCGGATTTCGGGTCGAACCCGGCCGGCATGCGGACGCGCGCGGTGAAGGACGGCGGCGCGTGGGTCCTCAACGGCGAGAAGACCTGGATCACCAACGGAACGCTGGCGGATGTGGCGGTGGTGTGGGCTCGCACCGAGGATGGCATCCGCGGGTTCCTCGTGGAGCGGGGCACGCCTGGATTTACGACGTCGGATATTCACGGGAAGTGGTCGATGCGGGCGTCGGTGACGTCGAGTCTCGCGTTCGCGGATTGCCGGGTACACGATCGGTCCATGCTGCCGGGCGCCAAGGGGCTGAAGGGGCCGCTGGCCTGCCTTTCGCAAGCGCGCTTCGGCATCGGCTGGGGCGTGGTGGGGGCGGCCATGGACTGCTACGAAACCGCGCGCCAATACGCCGTGATGCGCAAGCAGTTCGATGACCGGCCGATTGCCTCGCACCAACTGGTGCAGGAGAAACTGGCGTGGATGATCACCGAGATCACCAAGGCTCAACTGCTGGCGGTGCAGGCGGGGCGGTTGAAGGACCAGGGCAAGATCGAGCCGGCCCACATCTCGATGCTCAAGCGCAACAATGTGGCCATCGCGCTCGATTGCGCGCGGATCAGCCGCGACCTGCTGGGGGCCAACGGCATCACGGATGAATATCCCATCATGCGTCACCTTTGCAACCTGGAAACCGTCAAGACGTACGAAGGCACGGACCACATTCATGCGCTGGTGATTGGAGAGAAGGTCACGGGAGTGGCAGCGTATCAATGAGCGGCTGGGGGTCAGGGGCCGGGGGCCAGGGAAAAACCAAGACATGATTCTGTATGCACTAACGATTGTCGTCAGCGCGTTTCTGCTATTTCAGGTGCAGCCGGTGATCGCCAAGATCATCCTGCCGTGGTTCGGGGGCTCCGCGGCGGTTTGGACCACGTGCCTGCTCTTTTTCCAGATGGTGCTGCTGCTGGGCTATTTGTATGCCCACGCCATTGTCCGGTACCTCAAGCCGCGGATGCAGATGCTGGTGCACGCGGCGCTGTTGCTGGCCAGCGCGGCCGTATTGCCGATTTTTCCCAACGCTACATGGAAACCGGCCGGGATTGAAGACCCGTCGTGGCGCATCCTGGGATTGCTGGCGGTGACCGTGGGGCTTCCCTATTTTCTGCTTTCGACCACCGGGCCCCTTCTGCAGGCCTGGTACGCGCGCCGGTACAAGGGTGCGATCCCCTACCGGCTGTACGCGCTTTCGAACGCGGGGTCAATGTTCGCGCTGTTGAGCTACCCGGTGCTGTTCGAGCCGGTATTCACCACGCGCGAACAGGCCAACATGTGGTCGATCGCCTACGTGGTATTTGCGGCAATCTGCGGATTGACGGCCTTCCGATCGGGGACGGCGGTAGAGGTGGCAGCGCCGGCGGAACTGGAAGCGGCGCCGAAACCACCGGCTCTGCAGTATTGGATCTGGATGGGGCTGGCGGCCTGCGCGTCGGTGATGCTGCTGGCGGTCACCAATCACATGTCGCAGAACATCGCGGCGATTCCGTTCCTGTGGATCCTGCCTCTGAGCATCTACCTGCTCTCGTTCATCCTGTGCTTCGAAGGGCGCGGCTGGTACCGGCGCACGCCCTATTTGCAACTGATGGCGGTGGCGTTGGGATCGATGGCGTATGCCATGTCGAGCGAGCAGGAAGGGAATCTGCCGATCAAGATCATGTTGCCGCTGTTCGCCATGGGGCTGTTCACGTGCTGTATGGTGTGTCACGGGGAGTTGGCGCGATTGAAGCCGCACCCGCGGTACCTGACGCAGTTCTACCTGATGGTGTCGGCGGGAGGCGCGCTGGGCGGCCTCTTTGTGGCCCTGGTGGCGCCTCACTTCTTTAACGCGTTTTATGAGATGCCGATCGGGATGGCGGCGTCCGCGGTGCTGGTGGTGCTGGTGCTCAAACACGATCCGGAGCTGACCTGGTTCGAGAACTGGCGGCAGCCGGCGCCCCTGGTGGCCGCGGCGCTCACCATCGCCCTGGCGACGTATCTGGGGCTGCAGGTGCGCGATGAGGTGCAAGGCGCGCGCGTGCTGGTGCGCAATTTTTACGGCGGGCTGCGGGTGCGCGATTCCGGCCCGGCGACGCGGCTGGATACGGTGCGCTCCCTCACTCACGGAACCATCAATCACGGCGAAGAGTATCTGAATCCGGCGCGGCGCGACCTGCCCACCACGTACTACGGTCCCAACACCGGCGTGGGCGTGGCGATCCGGGACAAGCAAACGCGCGGGCCCATCCGGGTGGGAGTGATCGGATTGGGGACGGGAACCATTTCGGCCTACGGACGGACCGGGGATTACTACCGCTTCTACGAAATCAACCCGCTGGTGCCGCGCCTGGCGCGGACGGAATTCCACTTCATCCCGGACTCCAAAGCGCAGGTGGAAATCACCATGGGGGACGCGCGGTTGTCGCTCGAACGCGAACAGCCCGAGAATTTCG
>JAIQFS010000042.1 GCA_020073145.1 Terriglobia bacterium | reverse complement strand
TTCACGAGTTCTTCCAAATACTGCTTGCGCGCGTTCATGTCCACCTTTCATGGGTGTCATGCTTCGCGCCTTCTTGGGTTACATTCTCATTTGACCCATCCGAGTCTCCTCTGGTGACATTTTAGGTGACCCAATTCGCGATTCCCCCACCCGGCCTTCCTTGGGACTATCATGTTCAGGAGGCAAATCATGGCTATGCGCCTGCCGCCTTGCTTGACGCCCAGCGCCGCTCTGCTGGCTTTCTCCCTCTGCGCTTTCGCGCAGGATGATTTCGACGGCCGCCAGGTGGCCGCCGCCCTGACGCGCCAGAACATTCCGGCCGCGCCGCGCCTGCCCGATGGCCATCCCGATTTGGGCAACGCCGCCGGGTCCTGGGTGCCTCCCGGCGTGGGCGACATGGCCGGCAGTGGCGGCGGCTTTGCCGGCACCGCGCAGCCGGAAAAGAAACAGCAGGTTTCGTTTCTGCCTTGGGCCAAGGCCGCCTTCGACCAGCGCAACGCCACGGTCACCAAAGACGATCCCGAAGGCTTCTGCCTGCCGCCTGGCATTCCGCGCATGTACGCCACCTCGTTCCCGTTTCAGATCTATCAATTGCCCAACCGCATCCTGTTTGTGTTCGAAGGCGGCGCTCACATGTGGCGCGTGGTCTACATGGACGGGCGCAAGCACACCCCAGCCGACCGGTTGAATCCCACCTATTTGGGCGAAGGCATCGGCCGCTGGGAGGGTGACACCCTGGTCGTGGACGTCACCGGCTTCAATGATCGAAGCTGGCTCGACGCCGCCGGCCACCCCCATACCGAGCAGCTTCACGTCACCGAGCGGTTCACTCGCGTGAATGAACTGATCCTGCATTACGAGGCCACAATCGACGATCCGGGAACGTACTCCAAACCCTGGACCGCGGCCTGGAGCATTCTCTTCCACCCCGGCATGGAGCCCTACGAATACATTTGCCAGGAAAATAACGCCGATCTCAAGCATCTCGTTGGCAAGTAAAAGGCGCCAACCCGTGCGGAATTGTATCGAACCGTCCACGCCGCGCCGTTCGCGTAAAAGTACCGCGTGTCTCCGCTCCATCCAGATCGTAGAATCGAATCAAGGCGGTTGTTGAGCGCGCATCCCGATCGGCCGCCCCGGCAACCAGAACTCACCGCGTTGGGAAATCGTCATGCGCCCTCTCACGATTCCGTTCCCAGAATGTGGCGGGCGTCCACTATCACCCTAGAAGTATCAGGAGAAACTCCATGCCCTACGTGACTGTCGGCAAAGAAAATTCCGGCGACATCGATCTCTATTATGAAGATCATGGTTCAGGCGTGCCCGTCGTCCTGATCCACGGATACCCGCTCAGCGGCGCCTCGTGGGAGCGCCAGGTTCCCGAGCTTCTGGCAGCGGGCCGCCGCGTCATTACCTATGACCGCAGAGGGTTCGGCAAATCCAGCCAGCCCGCTGCGGGTTACAACTACGACACCTTCGCCGAAGATCTGCGTCAGCTCGTGACCCATCTGAAGCTGCGGGATTTCGCGCTCGTCGGCTTCTCGATGGGCGGCGGCGAAGTGGCGCGCTACCTCGGAAAATATGGATCCAAAGGGGTGAGCCAGGCGGTGATCATCGGAGGCATTCCGCCATTCCTGCTCAAGACCGCGGATAACCAGGAAGGGGTCGACGGCAGTGTCTTCGAGGGCATCCGAAAAGCCGTGGCCGCCGACCGGTACGCGTTCTTCACGGAGTTTTTTCAGAATTTCTACAATACCGACCTGCTCTTAGGGAAGCGCATCAGCCAGCAGGCCATCCAGGCCAGCTGGAGCGTCGCGGCTGCGGCATCGCCCACCGCTTGTGTGGCCTGCGTCCCCACGTGGGTTGAAGACTTTCGCCAGGACCTGGCGCGCATCGACGTCCCCACCCTGGTGATTCACGGCGAGGCCGACCGCATTGTGCCCATTCATGCCGCGGGGCGCCGCACCGCCAAAATCGTTCAGGGCGCTCGCTTGGTGGCGATTCCCGATGGGCCGCACGCCGTGACCTGGACTCACGCCGACGAAGTGAACGCGGCGTTGGTGGAATTCCTGGGCAAAGGCGCAGTGAAAAAAGCGGCGTCAGCGCCTCACCGGTAGGGCGGACACCCTTCTTCCGAGGCCGCTCGCGCGCCCGCCTCTTATCGCGCCGGCTCGATCCGCAGCACCGCGCCCGGCTTTTCGTCGGTCAGCACATAGAGCAGGCCATCCGGCGTCCATGTTGCTAAAATAATGCTGTGGGCAATATCGAGTTTGCCTGGGATCGGCGTAAATCGCGATCCAACGTCGCCAAGCACGGCGTCACGTTCGACGAGGCTCAAACCGTGTTTCTTGACGAAAACGCCCGCTTGATCGACGATCCGGACCACTCCCGGCACGAGGCTCGATTCCTACTGCTCGGTTACAGCTTTCAGGCGCGGTGCCTGATCGTCTGTCATAGCTACCGCGAGGACGACTCGGTCATCCGGCTGATTTCTGCCAGGCGCGCTACAGCACAAGAAGAAAAGCTCTATTGGAGTTTTCGATGAGAAGCGAATACGACTTTTCCCGGTCCCGTAAGAATCCCTACGTCAAGCCGCTCAAGCGGCAGATTACCATCCGTCTCGACGCGCAAGCGGTCGACTACTTCAAGCGGATGGCGGCCGATCTGGGGATGCCCTATCAAAATCTCATCAATCTGTTCCTGAGAGACTGCGCAGCTCAGAAACGGCGCCCCACGATTCAATGGCCGGCGCAGCCTCCGGTGCGGTCCGCCAGCCGGCGACAGAAGTGACGGCTTCGTATACCTGATCCGCGCTAGCGTTCCTTACCGCGCCGGCTCGATCCGCAGCACCGCGCCCGGCTTCTCGTCGGTCAGCACATAGAGCAGGCCATCCGGCCCCTGCCGCACGTCGCGAATGCGTTGCCGCAGCTCCGTCAGCAAGGATTCGCGCCGCAATTCTTCGCCTTTTTCGTTGAGGAGGATGCGCTCCAGGTGGCCGGTGCCCGGGATTTCTCCCGTGCGCAGACCGCCGACAAAGATGTCACCCTGCCACTGCGGGAAGCGGTCGCCGGTATAGAACGCCATTCCCGACGGGGCGATGGCCGGCATCCAGTACACCACCGGCGGCTCGAAGCCTTCGTGCCGAGGCCGCTCCGATTGCCACGGTCCTTGATACGTCCGCCCCAGGCTCACAATCGGCCAGCCGTAATTGCGACCGGCCCTCAGGATGTTGATCTCGTCGCCGCCATTCGGCCCGTTTTCGTTCTGCCACATCGCGCCCGTCGCCGGATTGAGCGCCAGCCCCAGCGAATTGCGGTGCCCCAACGTGTAGACTTCCGGCTTGTGCCCGGCCTGCCCCACAAACGGATTATCGGACGGGATGCTGCCATCGTCAGCGAGGCGCAGCACTTTGCCGCCATCGGTATTGGGATTCTGGGAATCGTCGGGATTGCCGCCGCTGACCGTCATGTATACCGTGCCGTCGCGTCCGTACGCGATCCGAGACGGGCCGCTTCCATCGGTCACGAACAAATCCTTCACGTCGGTGAGCGCGCCATTCTCCCAGCGCCCGCGCGCCAGCGCCGCCACGCGCCGCTTTTCATCCAGCGGCTTGGTGTAGGTGAGATAGACGAAATGATTTTCGGCAAAGCGCGGATGGAGCGCCACGTCCATGTAGCCGTGCACCGCGCCCGGCAGTCCCGAGTCACCCGCGAAATACGCCGTCGGGCCCCCCGCCGGTTTGGGATCCAGCACGCCATTGCGGATGATGCGCAGCCGCCCCGCGCGCTCGGTCACCAGCATCGTGCCGTCGGGCAGAAAAGCCAGGCCGAACGGATATTCCAGCGCCGTCGTGACCGCTCTCACCCGGATGCGCACGCCTTCGCCGGTATCGAATTCCGCCGGCAGGTGCGGCAGCGGCCGTCCGGCCAGCCCCTTCGGGGCCACCGGGATCCCATTCTGAAACGGAACGTTACGTGCTCCGTACGCGCTGGCTCCCAGTAGGGCGGCAAACACCGCCAGCCGGACTTGCGTCTTCTTTCTCATGGCGACTCCTCGATTACCGACCGTTCGATCCTACAGTTCTCCCGCCCCGGGTGTCAACGGTGGGGCCGCGCCCACCCCTTATTTGGCCGAGTTCGCAGGGAAGAAGGCCGCGACGCGGTCGTTGAGAGTGAATTCCATCCCCAGCCCCGGATACTCTTGGAGGACTCGCGCCCGCATCTCGGCTGCGTTTTTCGAAGCCGCCACGTTCCGGTCCCAGTCGGCGATGTATTTCTTCATGAACGCGATCGCCGCCAGATCGTGGGTTGCGCCCGGACCTTCGTGGCCGGGAATGACGATAGCGGGCCGCAGCGCCGAAATCTGGTCCAGGGTCTTCATCCAGTCTTCGCGAGCCTTGTCTCGCGGAACGCCGAAGTAGACGCGGTCGAACACTGTATCGCCCGCCACCACGGCCTGGAGCGACGGAATGAACACGAAGCTGTTGCCCGGGCCATCGCCCTGCACGCCGCCCGTGATCGGGAACGATTCGCCTTCGAGCGTCAGAGCCGGCGTTGCCAGCTCCTCGGGCGCCACCGGCTCCGGGCCGGGGATGTTGTTTCCGTAGGTGGGGAACCAGAATTTCTGCCGCGCCGGCCAAGCGGTCTTGGCCGCGTTAGCTGCGGCCGGAAGCGCGACGATGCGGGCGGACGGAAACGCCTGTTTCAGCACGGCCAACCCGAACAGATGGTCGGGGTGGGCGTGGGTGACATAGATCGTCGTCAGATTTTTCTTGGATTCGAGAATCTCCGCGGCCAGGCGATGAGCTTCACTGAGCGTGAACTGCGGGTCGATCACCAGCATGTCGCGTTCGCCGGAAATCAGGGTGGAGTTGACGTCGTATCCGTTGGCGCCGCGGCCGGTATGCACTTTCAACTGAAACCTGGATTGCGCGCCGGCGGCAAGGGCCAGCGCCAGAATGGCCAGAACGACTCGTTGGAACATAGGGAGATTGTATCGTCTGCCAAGCGCGGCGGGAATCCGGTGCCGCAGCCCATGGGTAGGTAATATGAGCCACAAACGTGAAGCCTCCTTCATCCTGCCGGCTCCGGACCGGCTCAATTCCACCAAGTGTGGCTGCCCTCCAACCGATCCCGGCGCCCTTCCCGCGGATTCTGAACCACTTGCACTCTGGCAACCCAGATGCACCTGGAACCGGCGTAGGAAGGGAGGATGTCATGAACAAGAAGCTGCTTCCGAAGCTGCTTCCGTTATTCTTGCTGGCGGGAGGTTGTCTGTTTGCCGAAACGCATTTCTCGGCCGGAGTGCGCATCGGTGAGCCCGGTTATGACGCGCGTCCCTTCGCGGCAGCCAGCGTGCGTCCGCCCTGCCCGGGTCCTGGGTACACCTGGGTGGATGCGTATCGGAACACCAATGGCGGATGGGTGGCCGGCTACTGGACAACGCCGTATGGATCGCATTGGACTGCGCAGGACCGGGACCAACACCGCCTGGATCGGGACGGCTATCGGGATCACGACCGGGGCCGCGGTGAGGAGCATGAGCGCGGATTCGGCGATGGGTATCGCCGCTGAAGAGCGGTTGCAGGCGCGAGGCCAGGGCGGACTCTCTTCCCTGGCCCCGCGCTGAGGAGGTGCGTGATGCATGGCAACGATGAGATGTCGATTTACCTGGACGACCTGCTGGAGCATGAACGCGCGTGTGAGGTGGAAAATTGCGCGCTTTGCCAGTCGGCGCAGAGTGTGTACCGGCTGGTTCGGAACCTCGTCTTCTCGGAAGTGGTGTATCCCGATGTCGCGATTGCGGCGCAGGGGCGAGTGAGCGAAGTCGGAAATCCCGCTGCCGGCTCCGCAACATTTTCCACGCCACTGGCGGCGTAACCAGCCGGAACACAGCGATGCCACTTGGGGCCAACCGGAACCACCGATCCGGAAGGCCCCTTGACCCGTCCGCCCCGTCCAAACCCCCGGCCCGCCTTGACTCCGTAGTTCCCGTCCTGTCAAGATGACTATCGATCCATTGGGGGGCAAGCTCTCGACGCTTTCTTGATTCGAGGCTTGCGTTGTTCCCAATTCAGGGAGTGTGACCATGCGTTCCGGTACAACGGGAAAGCGACGTTTGACGAAGGCCAGAACCTGCTGGACCGTGGCAGCCGCCTTGGGATGGCTGGCCTGCGCCGCCGTCTCAATCCGGGCCGCCGAGCCGGAACCCGGCGGGCTGGATGTGGTGAAGGTTCACCCCAACTTCTATATGATTGCCGGGGCCGGCGGAAACATCGGCGTCCAGATCGGCATGGACGGCGTGGTGCTGGTGGATGCGGGCACGGAAGGGGCGTCCAGCCAGGTCCTGGCCGAAATCCGGAAACTGACCGATCTCCCCATCCGCTACATCATCGACACCAACGCCGACCCCGATCACGTCAGCGGCAACGGCAAGCTGGCCAAAGCGGGACTCACCATCTTCACCAACGCACTGGGCAATTCCACCTTCGTCAATGCCATGACCAATGGCGGCGGCGCGTCCATCATGGCGCATGAGAGTGTACTCAAGAGGATGAGCGCTCCCACCGGCAAAACTTCTGCCTTTCCGGTGGAGACCTGGCCCACCGAAGCGTTTTATACCGACCGCAAATATATTCGCATGAATGATGAGGCCATCGAAGCCTTTTACCAGCCGGCGGCTCACAGCGATGCCGACAGTTTCGTGTTCTTCCGGCGCTCCGACGTCGTCGCCGCCGGCGACATTCTGGACACCACGCGCTTTCCGGTGATCGATATCGCCAACGGCGGCACGGTGCAAGGCGAGATCGACGCGCTCAACCGGCTCATCGCTCTGGCGGTTCCGCCGGGGCCGTTTATTTATGAAGGCGTCGGGACCTATGTGATTCCCGGCCACGGGCGGCTGTGCGTGCAATTGGATGTGGTGAATTACCGGGATATGGTGGTGGTCGTCCGGGACACGATTGCGGATCTGATCAAGCAGGGTAAGACGCTGAGTCAAATCCAGGAGGCGTCTCCGGCCAAGCCCTTCGAGACCGAATACGGCACGCAGCCGGGTTCCACCAGCGGCTTTGTCGAGTCGGTGTACAAAAGCCTGACGGCGAAAAAGTAGATGCCGCGCCACCGGATGAGCCCTTCAGAAAAGAGAAGCCGCATGGGACGTCGAAGAGTCAACACAGTTTGCGCGCTGGCGCTGGCCGCAGCGCTGCCCCTGATGGCGCAGGCGCCGCGAGGCGGCCGGGGCGGAGCGCCGCCCACCGCCAAGGCCACGGCGCCGATCGATCTGACCGGCTATTGGGTTTCCATCGTGGACGAGGATTGGCGCTTCCGCATGGTGACGCCCTCCCCCGGCGATTACCAGGGCGTGCCGATGACCGCGGCCTCCAAGCGGGTGGCGGACACCTGGGATCCCGCCAAGGATGAGGCCGCCGGCGAGGCGTGCAAATCGTATGGAGCGCCGGCCTTGCTCCGCGTGCCGGAGCATCTGCGCTTCACCTGGCAGGACGACCAAACCCTGCGCATGGACACCGACGCCGGAACCCAGACCCGCCTGTTTCACTTCGGAGACTGGAAGCCGCCCGCCGGTCCGGCAACGCTGCAGGGAGACTCCGTGGCCGCGTGGGAAACCGCGGGCGGCGGGCGCGGGGCGGCGGCTCCCAACCCCGATGCGCCTCCGCAGGGCAAAGGCTCGCTCAAGGTGACCACCACTCATCTGAAGGCCGGCTATCTGCGAAAGAACGGCGTTCCGTACAGTCAAAATGCGGTTCTCACGGAATACTACGACATGATCAAGGAGCATAACGGCGACGTGATGCTGGTGGTGACCACCGTCACCACAGACCCTGAGTATCTGCGCGAACCGTTCATCATCACCTCGCACTTCAAGAAGCAGGCGGGCGACGACGGGTGGAAGCCCTCGGCCTGCTCCGCGAAATGGTAAGGAAAGGGAATCACCGATGACACGAACACGAGTCACTCTGGCCGCGGCGCTGCTGCTGGGCGCGGGCCTTCCGGCGCTGGCCCAGGTGGATCTCTCGGGATCCTGGCAATCCAAGAATCACGAGGATGCCCTGGAGCGCGGCGCCGGTCCGAACCCCGGCGACTTCACTGGCATTCCCTTCAACGCATCCGGGCGCGCCTATGCCTTGATGAATTCGCAATCGCAAATTTCCATGCCCGAGCGCATCTGCGCCTTCTATTCCCAGTGGCACATGATGGTGGGCACCTTCGGCGTAAAGATCTGGAACGAAACCGATCCGCTCACGGGAAAGACGGTTGCCTGGGTGGTGGGCGCGTGGGAAGACCGCGCCCAGATGACCATCTGGATGGACGGCCGTCCGCACCCGTCGAAAAGCGCTCCCCATAGCCAGGAGGGCTTCACCACCGGCGTCTGGGACGGCAATGTGTTGACCGCCTACACCACCCACATGCTGACCGGATACCTGCGCCGCAATGGCGTGATGACCAGCAACCAGGCCACCATGACCACCCATTTCATTCGGCACGGCGACATGCTGACGCTGGCGTCGCAGCTCGAAGACCCGATCTATCTGTCCGAGCCGTACTACATCAGCCGCACCTTCGTGACTGCGCCGACGCTGATGAACTCCGGAGGCCCGCCCTGCGTGGTGGGGGACGAGGGAGTGGCCGAGGGCGTCGTGCCGCATTATCTTCCGGGGCGGAATCCTCTGGTGGATGAAATGACCAAGCTCTACGGCATTCCCAAGGAAGCCGCCATGGGCGGAGCTGAGACCATGTACCCGGCATTCCGCGACAAGATCAAGGACGGATTCAAGATGCCGGCCAAGTGCCAGAGGAACTGCGGCGGACCGGCGGGGAATTAGGCCGGCCCCGCAGAACTGCGGAGCTTGCCGCGCGTCCCCAACGGTGCGATTCGGAACCAAAGAACCACCAACAGGTGTGGTCTGATGGTGGTTGAGCCGTTTTTCCGGAATGCTCGGTAGCCCGGCCGCAATCCAGCCATGCCTTCATCCATCCATCGCTCACGTATGCAGACGCACTCTCTCGCTATCCTCCTGACGATTGCCCTGACCGGCGTGTTCAGCGCCGCCGCGCAAGGCACGCCGGCATCCCGCCAACCGGTGCCGCGCACGGCCGACGGCAAGCCGAACCTCGAAGGCATTTGGCAGGCGTCCAGCAGTGCGGCCGCCGATCTGGAGGATCACGCCGCGGGATTCAATATGCTGGCTGGCCGGTCCGTGGTCGCCGGCGGCACGATCCCCTATCAGCCGTGGGCCGCCGCCAAGAAGGCCGAGAACTTCCGCAATCGCCAGACGGCCGATCCGCTCAATCGCTGCTACATGCCCGGTGTGCCGCGCATCATGTATCTGGAGTTCCCGTTTCAGATTTTCCAAACGCCCCGGACCCTGGCGATGGCCTTCGAGTGGTCGCTGGACTATCGCCTGATTTACACCGATGGCAGCGCGCACCCCACCGACATCGATTCCTGGATGGGCGACTCGCGCGGCCGATGGGACGGCGACACCCTGGTGGTGGACGTTCGCAACAACAATGACAAGACTTGGTTCGACATGGCGGGCGACTTTCATAGCGATGCCCTCCACGTGGTGGAGCGATACCGCATGACCGGCCCGGACACGATTGAGTACGAGGCCGCCATCGACGATGCAAAAGTGTTCACCAAGCCGTGGACTCTGAGCCTGACCCTGCACCGGCGCACCGATCGGGACCGGCTCTTCGAGTACGTGTGCCAGGCCGAAGCCGAGGAAGCGAATGGCGCGTTCCCGCGCGAGGAGCGAACCTGGTATCCGGGCAAGGGAACCGCGGCGCCGGCCACGGCATCCACTGCGCCCGCGCCGACGCCTCCGCGGAAGGCCGCGGCGAATCTGCGACGAAGGCCGGACGGCAAGCCGGACCTGCAAGGATTCTACGAGCCCGACGCGGGGGGCGCGAACTACGGCCTGGAGCGGCGCACCGGCAACTCGCTCACCCCCGGCGGGCGCGGTGTTTTGATCGATCCGCCGGACGGGAAGCTGCCAATGCAGCCCTGGGCCGTGGCGGAGTTGGCCGACCGGCAGACGACGGCGCGCGGTTATGATGATCCGACCGCGCACTGTTTCCCCGCCGGCGTTCCGCGCTCGATGTACGTCCCCACGGCGTTCGACATCATTCAGACTTCCGATGCGATCGTTTTTCTGCACGAGCGCGTGGCCTGGCGCATCGTGCGTCTGGATGGGCGCCCGCACCTCCCCGATACGATCCGCCTGTGGCAGGGCGATTCGGTGGGCCATTGGGAGGGCGACACGCTGGTGGTGGACACCGCCAACTTCAACGGCAAGACCTGGCTGAACGAGGGCGGCGAGATTGTGAGCTATGCCGAGCACGTGGTGGAACGATTCACCCCGACCGGTCCCGACAGCGTAAGCTACCAGGCCACGGTCACCGATCCCGTGGTCTATACCCGGCCGTGGACCCTCGCCATGTCATTCAAGCGCGAGAAGTTCGAACTGACCGAAGGCGCGTGCCACGAAGAGGATCACGACCTGCCGCATCTGAAGGCCCTGAAAGACGCAGCGGCCAGGAAGAAGTAGGGCAGACGGGCCCTTCCCGAATCCGTGAAGCGGCCCGCTAGTTTCCGGCTGCGACCTTCTCCGCGCTATCGATCACCAGGATGTCCACTGGGATTTTGTCGGACTTCACGGTCAGCCCGAGTTGGTCCTTCATCGCGTTCAGGAGAACCGACGGGTCCCTGGGATTGGATTGGCCGTCATCCATCGTGATGTCCATGGTGAAATCGTATTCACCATCGAGGCCGGTCTTGTTCACAATGACACGTCCCAACTGCCGCGCGAACGCGTCGTTCAATTGAGCGAGCGAGTACCGCGTGGCCACCAGGTGGTACCCCACGACCTTTTGATCCGTCCCCGTCTGCGGAGCGAATCGGAGTGAGTGCGTCTCCCCTTCTTTCGGCGGGAATAGCTTGGGAGCGGTCTTTCCGACCGAGACCACCAGCACGGAAAGGTCTTTACTCTCGTGATGAACCTTTAACTGAAACCGGTCGGCCAGCAGCCGCTGCGCCATCAGCTTCATCTGGTCGTCGCTGGCACTGCCTTCGGCCTTGGCGATAATGTCGTACCGATCCTGGTCGATCCAGGAAGGACCGCCCGAGTGCTGGGAGGGCTGGATGCCGTAGGCCCACTCCAACAGGTACTTCACGGTGGTGGCGCTGGCGCGGAAATTTCCGCCCGGGTACGTGAACTGGACCATCCCGGCGTGCTCCAGCGGAGGCTCGGGAGTGCCCGGCTTGCACGGCGTGATGGAGGCAACTTCAAATGCCGGAGCTTTCGGGAGGTCCTGGGAGTGGCCGTAATCCAGCGATACCACCAGCAGAGTCGCAAGCGTCAAGGTTCTGGTCATGGGTTCCACTATAAGATACCGGAGCCGCCGATCGCGTCGAGAAATGCCAAGCTTCGTCAAGAACCGTTAAGCCGCTTGCTCCATCTTGACTTGACACATCTTGACGACGCCGCTGCTCACCGCGGCTTTAGAATGAAAGACTCGCCATGGAACGCGTCCTGGTGGTTGACGATGACGCCGAGCTCTGCCAGTTGGTCACGCGCTACCTGGCGCGCGAAGGGTTCGAAATCACTTGGGCTGCGAGCGGCGCGATGGGTGTGGAACGGGCCCTTGCCGAAGACTACGCTCTGATTATGCTGGACGTGATGATGCCCGGCTCCGATGGTTTCGACGCGCTGCAGCGCATCCGGCAGGTGTCTCGCACGCCCATCCTGATGCTGACGGCCCGCGGCGATACGCACGATCGCGTTCGAGGGTTGGAGATGGGCGCGGACGATTATCTCCCCAAGCCCTTCGACCCGGCCGAACTGGTGGCGCGCATCCGCGCCATTCTACGAAGAGCGGCGCCGCAGCGGCCCGTGCCGGCATCCATCGTCATCGGGGACGTCGAGCTGGATGGAGGAGCCCGCACGGTCCACCGAAGCGGCGGCGTGGTCGATCTCACTACCGTGGAATTCGACCTGCTGGCGGCGTTGCTGCGCGTCGCCGGCAGTACCGTCAGCCGCCAGGACCTGGTCCGCAACGTCCTCGGCCGCGACTTCTCCCCCTTCGACCGCAGCATCGACACCCACGTCTGCAATCTCCGGCGGAAGCTTGGTCCGCTCGAGGATGGCGGAGAGCGCATTAAGGGAGTTCGCGGGGCCGGCTACCTCTATGCTGCGCCGGCGAAGCCGGGGGTGCGATGAGAAAACTATTCGCCACCATGTTTTTGTGGTTCTGGCTCACGCTCTTCGTGCCCAGCCTGGTCATCGTGCTGTTCTTTGTACACGCAGGATTCGGATTCGGAGTGGTTCATGTGACGCTCCACAATGTCGTGGTCTTCTCCCTGGCGGGCGGCATTTTCTGTTACTTCATCAGCCGCTATCTGACGAAGCCGCTGTATCAGTTGGGCGCGGCGGCAGCCAGCATCGCCGAAGGGCGCCTGGACACGCGCGTCGATCCCTCCGTCACCCGCCGGCGGGATGAGATCGCGGACCTGGCCCGCAACTTCGACCGGATGGCCGAGCGCATCGAAGCCTTGGTCACCGGGCAGCGCCGCTTGCTGGGCGATGTCTCGCACGAGTTGCGCTCGCCGCTGTCGCGCCTGATTGTGGCGCTCAGCCTGGTGAAGCAAGGTCCCCCCGAGGAGGCCGCGGAGAATCTCGAACGGATCGGCCTGGAAGCCCGGCGCCTTGACACCTTGATCGGTCAGTTGCTCGCGCTCACCCGAATCGATAGCGGCGTGGATCGCGGCTCGCCGGCCCCGTTGGACCTCACGAACCTGGTGCAGGAGGTGGCCAACGATGGCGATTTCGAAGCCCGCGCGCGCCATCGCAGTGTGCTGATTCAACAAGCCGACGCCTGCACCATCCGCGGGTTTGAAGAACTGCTGCGCAGCGCCGTCGAGAACGTGGTGCGCAATGCCATCCGCCATACCGCCGAGGGAACCGCGGTTGAGATTTCACTGCAAGTCCGCGAGTCGCGCGCGCTCCTGCGCGTCCGGGATTCCGGGCCGGGAGTCCCGGACAGCATGTTGTCCGAAATCTTCCTGCCGTTCCGCCGGGTGGCGAGCGGCAATTCGGATGGCGCCGGGCTCGGGCTCGCCATCGCCGAACGCGCTGTGACCGTGCACCGCGGCACGATCCGTGCCAGGAACGCGCCCCAGGGCGGGTTGATCGTCGAAATCGATTTACCGCTAGCCGCGTTCTCCGCGAGTTCCGGCAGACCCTGAGGTCTTACATCTTCTTCGCGCGCCGCCGCAGCCAGTGGCGAATCAGCTCATACTGAGGCACGGCGGTGGGAGACGCCTTGGTCACCTGGATCAGCGAGCGGTTCCGGAGGAGCCGAATTGCACCCTGGACCGCGGACTTGGAGAGACCCGTCTGGGCCGACAGAGTCTGCAAGCTCACCTCAATCGAGCGGCGCTCCGCACGGAACAGCCCCGTCCAGAGGATCAAGTAGACCAGGAACGCGGCCGGGGACCGGTCATGGCCAGCCAGGTCCGGGAGCAAGACGTCGAGCACGTAGTCGTCGATCGCGACATGGTACATATCACTATAGTAGCAATCGGCAATGGGGGCTTGCAGACACCGCGCGCCCCGGATACAATCGTGCCGAAGAGATGATCCGAGGCGTCAAGTTTGTCAGTATTCCCGTGGCCGATCAGGACCGCGCGCTCGCCTTTTACACCGATGTCTTGGGCTTCCGCCTGCTCACCGACCAGCCGTTCAGCGGAACGCAGCGCTGGCTCGAACTCGGCATCCCGGGCGCCGATACGAGAATCGTGCTCTTTCGTTTTGGAGACAAGCTGCAGCCCGGCGGACAGTTGAACGTCACGCTATGGAGCGACGACGTGGAAGCCACCGCCCGCGAGTTGAAAGCCAAGGGCGTCGAGTTCGTCCTGGAGCCGAAGCGGATGCCGTACGGCACCACGTCCATCTTCAAGGATGTGGACGGCAATTGTCTGGTGTTAAGCTCCAAATAACATGCCCACCGTATTTGCCAAGCTGAATCTGAAAGACCAGCAGCAGATTGTCGTCATCGGCTCACCGGCCAGTTTCGAAAGCGAACTCGCCGCCTTGAAGGGCGTCGAAGTCATCCGCGATGTGAAGAAGGCCAAACAGGTAACGTTCTCCCTGGCTTTCGCCACCACGCAGGAACAGGTGGATGCCCTGGCGCCCGCGATTGCCCGGAAGGCGGAAGGGGATGCGATCGTCTGGTTTGCGTATCCCAAAGGGAGCTCGAAGAAATACAAGTCACAGATCAACCGCGACCACGCCTGGAACGTGCTTGGCCGGGAAGGCTTTGAGCCCGTCCGCATGGTGGCGATTGACGAGGATTGGTCCGCGCTGCGCTTCCGCCGCGCAGCGTTCATTAAGACTATGACGCGGGCGAAGGAGCACCGGCTATCGGAGCGGGCCAAGGAGCAGCCCGCGAAAGTTAAACGCGGGTAAGGGACGAGGGCGCCGCTACCCCTTCATCCCTCTCTGCCACAGCGCGCACAGCGCGGTATTGTAGAGCGCCAGCGCCGTCGTGATCTGCCCCAGGTGATTGTCGTGCGTCGACAGGTACGCCGCCCGCTCCGCTACCTCCGGGTGCAGGTTCCCTTCCGTCGAGCAGTCGATCACCACCGCCCCTCTTTTCACGTCGCGCACCAGGTCGCTCTCGCTCTGCGCCGGAAACGCCGTCACCACGATGTCCGCGGTTTTCAGATACGTCTGTTTGTCTTCCGCCCGCGTTTGCGGATGCACCATCAGCGCCGTTGCCCCAATCCGCATCAGCATGCTTTGCAGCGGAATCCCGATGCGCGGCGAGCTGTTGAAGATCACCGCCGTCGGCCCCTTCTGCTGCGCCCCGCGCGGAAACAGGTTCTTGATCTCCTCGTGCTGGTGCAGCAGCGTCAGGATGGCTTTCGCCGTGCACGGCGCCACCCCTTCGTACTTCTCTTCCTCGTCCACGGTCTTGATGTTCAGCAGCATGCGCCCGGTGTTTTCCACCGTCAGCCCTTCGATGTCCCGCTCGGGCCGCACCCGCCGCAGAAAATAGTCCTCCGTCTTGCCGAAGGGAGTGGGGAAGAAGACGAAGGTTCCGTAGATTCGGTCGTGCACCTGCGCGCCCATCAGCAGCAGCTCCAGCGCGTCCGCGCTCTGCGCTTCCTCCACCCGGAAATCCAGCCCGTGCTGCCGGAATTTCTTGCCCATATAGCTGGCGTACCGGCGGCAGCCCCGATCCACCACCGTATCCGGCAGCCGCGGCAAAAACGCCGCCACTCGGATCTCTCCGCGGTCGAGTCCCGTCTTCTCCACCTGCGCCAGCTTCCGCTCGGCCTGCGTGAACACCTCATCCGCCGCCGCGATGCAATCCAACCGCTGGGTCGCCGGGACGTCCCGCGTCCAGTTCATATCGGGCGCGTACGAACCCGTCGCCGGGGTCGGTTTCTCCGTGTCCAGTGCGTTCATGTTCACCCTTACTTATCGATTATCGCCGAAGCCCGTTCACCAGACTTTTAAATTTTCCAAACTCCTTTGCCCTCTGGCGGATACGGATCCCGAGGCGAGGCTTCAGAACACGGTTTTTGCAGGCTCGGGACGATACTGAAACCAGAGCGGGACGATCGACTGGGGCCGGTTGGTCAGTCCCGCTGGCAGGAGCGGTCCCCGCGGTGGAAATGAGCGGCTCCACCGGCTGTGGCGGGGACCGGCTCCTGCGAAAGCGCCTCGCTCCCGGAGCACCCGCTACAATAAAAACTGCCGCTTATGAAATGCGACTTTCGGCGTGCCGGTGTGGCCGTGGGTGGGGTGTTGTTGATCGCGCTCGCCGGCATGGCCCAGCGCGGCCGCTTCCGCGGCTTCGGAGAAGAGGAGAGCGCCGTCGAAACCCCTCCGCGCCCCGCTGAGTTTCATTTTCTCCGCATGCAGTACAACGATCTGCCCGGCTATCAGGCCGGCTTCGGATTCCGTTCGCGCAACGGCCGCGGCCGAGGCTGGTGGATGCAGGACTGGCCCGACGCCGAAGATCATTTTTCCGCCGGCATTGAACGGCTGACGCGCGTCGATACCGGCGATCCCCGGCACGTCAGCCTGCTCGATCCCAACTTATTCGATTACCCCTGGATCTACGCCACCCAGACCGCCTACTGGGATTTGAGCGATGAGGAAATCGCCCACCTGCGCGAATACCTGCTGCGCGGCGGCTTCCTGGTCACCGACGATTTTTGGGGCCCCGATGAGTGGGAATACTTTCGCCAGACCATGGACCGCGTCTTCCCCGGCAAGCCCATCACCGACATCGCCGAGACCGACGCCGTCATGCAGGTGGTCTACAGCATCCGCGAAAAGGATCGCACCTTCATCCCCGGTTCCCGGCACTTGCGCCGCGGCGCCGGCGGCGGCGTGGTGGTGATGCAACCCGCGGGGACTTCCCCGGCCTGGCGTGGTTTATATGACAGCAAAAATCGGCTGATGGTGGCCATCAACTTCAATACGGACGTCGGCGATGCCTGGGAATTCGCCGACGTCCCCTACTATCCCGCGCTCATGACTCTGCTGGCATACCACTACGGCGTCAACTACCTGGTCTACGCCATGACCCACTAGGGCGTCGGTCTCTCGGCCTTCTGCATCCGCGCCCGCAATTCCGGGTCGAATGCCTTCAGGTTCTGGCTGGCCGCCGAACCCGGCTTCGCCAGCTCCGAGGCGCGTACCCAGTATTTCCGATACTGATCCGGATCGTGATCGAACGACGCCAGCGCCGCGAAGAACTGGTAGTCGGGATCGTTCGGCCGTAGGTCGGCGGCACGGCGGATCAGCTCGGCGCCATCGGTATCGGGCGCCAGGCCCAACGCATTCATGATCGCAATCCAGTAGCCGGCCCGAAGCAGCGTCAAGGGATTGTCGGGGCGAATCTCCGCCCGCAAAGCCGCGATCTTCGCGGGCGCCGCCTTCCAGAGCGACTGATGGTTGGCCGTGTCCATGGCGGCAGCGCGCAAGGGATCGAGGGCCGCGAAGGCCGACCGGGGCGTCGAGACCCAGGCATGGCAGGCGAGTGTGGGACCGGCGCTCGCCACGGCGGCCAGCGCCAGAATCGACAGTACAGACTTCCAAATGTTCATAAGGAACCTCCTGCCCCACCTTGGGCGCCGCCGCGCGGAAATGAAAGTGGAATGCGGTAGATGTCACGGTAGGCAACCGTAACACCCATTCCTAACGCGAACAAATCGTTGACTCGCCACCGGGAGTCTGCGACAGTGGGGCGTGCTTCCCACCGAGGACGTGCGGGCTGCCCTCGACCGGCTCCTGGCCAGCGATCGGTTCCGCAACGCGGGCCGCTTGTCGGCGTTTCTGCGCTTTGCGGTGGAACAGACCCTGGCCGGAAATGGGGCCCGGCTCAAAGAGTATGTCCTGGGAATCGAGGTCTTCGGCAAGGGTCCGGAGTTCGATCCGCGTCTCGATCCGGTGGTGCGGGTGGAGGCGCGCCGGTTACGCGCCAAACTGCAGGAGTATTATGAAGGCCCCGGGAGCGGAGACCCAGTCCGCATTATTCTGCACAAGGGCAGCTACGCTCCCAGCTTCGAACTAGTCGCGGCACGCCCTCCGCATCTCGAAGCCGCTCGCCGGATGAATTGGAAGTGGGGCCTCGCAGCGGTCGCGGCGCTGGCAGGGGCCGCCGGGCTGATCGCGCTCCGTTCCGCAACCCGCGCGCCGTCGCTGACCATTGTCGTCATCCCGAAAGTCGAGCAGCCGGAAGACCAGCCGTTTGCCGACGGACTCAGCGAGGCGCTCTCCGCCGAACTGGCGCGCAACCCAAGCTTGCGCGTGGTCGCGTGGCCGCGGGTCGTGGAATACCGGCAGGTCGGACCGAATGCCAACTTGGGAAGAGCGGCCCGGGAGTTGGGCGCCGAGGCCGTCCTGGCCGTGGGGATCCAGCGCAGCGCTACTACCAGGCGCATCTCCGCCGTTTTCCTGAAGCCCGATCAGGGCTTCAAACAATGGGCCGGTGAGTACGAACGGGGCTTCTCGGATGAATTCGCCGTCCAGCGCGAAATCGCGCGCGCCATCGCGGACGAGGTCCGCGGCAAAATCCCGTGAACTACTGGTAGGTCGTCGTCGTAAACGCGCCGATCGTGCCCAGAAAGACGCCGCTGTCCAGGCTGCCGCTGCCGGTGAGCGGCGCGGTGAAGAGTCCGTTGCCCGCGGTAGGGGCCGGCCAGGAGCTCACCTCCAGGTAGCCGATCCCGCTGCCGAGGCTCGTGGGCGTCACCGGCAATTGCTGCAGCACTGCGGCCGGCACCGTCACCGACTGCGCGCTGACGGTCGTCGTGCAGGTGAACGTGACGGCGTCGTAAATCGGAGATCCGGCCGTCCCGCCGACCACCGTTCCCGAGGCGCCCGTCACGCCCACCAGATCGGTTGGGTTTCCGCCGGTCCAGGAAAGGGTCAAGGCCTGCCCGCGAGGAATGGCCGGCGGCAGGGTGGCCGTCAGGGTGGGTGGCGTTCCGACGGTCGCGCTGGCCGAGAAGGCGCCGATCTCGCTTCCTCCGCTCCCGGTCAGTTGGTATGTGCCGGACGCAATCACCGGCGTGGTGTTGAAGAACGGAAACCCGGCCGGCAGGTACAAGCCCGACACCAGCGGCAGCGCGGGGCCGAGCGGCAGCGAGTACGTCCGGCTCGCGGGGTCCTGGGCAAACAGGCGGTTGCTCACGTTCGGACCGTTCAGTGTCACGGTTCCCGCATCGAGGCCCGTTCCCAGGGCCCCAAACACCAGTTGATTGGCATTGCCCTCCACGCGAAAGACCTGGCAGACGCCGGGCGCATTCGTATACCGCGCGGCGCTGCCCAATTGAAAACCGGAGTAACTCGCGAACGAGCCCAGCACCGATTCGTTGATGCCGCTGATCGAGGGCGTAATCTGGCTGGCTAACTGCGACAACAGAAAATCCCCCACCACCACGCTCCGCCCCTGGTCTAACTGGTGGAGAATCGTCTGGCTGAAGATCGGGCTGACGCAGGCGGTGCTGCCCGCCGGGGCGATCGCGATGGTGGTCGGGCTGCTGATCTGGCCGCCCACGCTCACTTGGAAACTCACGGTGCAGCCGGTCGGCACACTCGCCGGGAGTTGGAGATTGATCTGGTCGAGGCCGGCGTAGTTGGGCGACCGGCCGGCATACAGCGGCGCGATCGCTTGGCCGCCCACCAGCACCTGCACGGCCACCTGGCTGCGCAGGTCGATCACCCCGGGCGCTCCGTTGTCGGTCCCCGAAATCGGCCCCATCCCGGTCCCGTACACAATCACGGTGTCTCCCGGATGGGCGGGCGCGTACATGTTGGGCGCCGCCACCGGCAGTTGTCCCGTGGTGAAGCGGTTGTAGAAATAGGTCCCGGAGGCGTCCACGTTCTGCGCCGCCGCTTCCCCGCTCCCGGTGGTGTCCGCGGTGAACAGTTCGAATTTTCGCGCGACCACGGACACGGGAACTGCGGCGCTCGTGGCGCCATTGTTGGTGACGGTGACGTTGTAGGTGCCCGCCGGAACCGCGGACGGCAGAACCGCCGCCAGTTGATTCGTCCCATTCGCGTTGTAGGTATAGAGTAAGTAAGCCGAAATGGCGGCCCCGCCGCTCGACGGGCGGAATCCAATCGACACGCCGTTCAGGCTCGTTGGCAGCGGGTAAGTGGGGGCTTGGACGATGCCCGCCGGAGATAAATTGGTCCCCTTCACTACGAAGATGCCGCCTTGCGCAAGGTTCGCGGTGTAACTTCCCGCATCCAGCACGCCGGCCGGAATTCCGCTGATCACGGGAGTCTGCGTCGGTGGAAGATTGACGGAGACCGTGCCGCCCGATCCGGTGAGCGCCTGCGCCGTTCCGGCGGGCGACGCCCCGACCGTCCCAGCGACCCCCACCGGGACACTGCCGGAAGCGGTCGGCGCCAGCGTCACGGTCACCAGAGCCACTGTGCCATTGGCCATCGGAGTCGCGTTCAACCCGGCGAGCACACAGATCATCGAACCGGCTTTCCCGCCGCAGGTCAGTGCCTTGGCAGCCGACGCAGCCGACGAGCCGGCCGCGGCAGCGACCGTGGCCGCGCTCGGGTCGTACGTCAGGGTCCATTGAAGGGCCGCCGGCTCACTTCCCGCCGGAGCGGTCAAGGTCAGCGACAGGATCGCGCTGCCGCCGGAAGCCGCGGTACTGGAGGACAACGCCAGCGACCCGCTTTGCCCGAATGCCGGGGTCAGCGCCTGCATCGACATGACGCAAAAGGCCCACGGGCGCACAACGCGCCGCCAATTCTGAGTCATTGGAGACCTGGAACTAGCAATCCGAGTGCCAGGCGAGTCGTATTGAAGATGGGCTACTTACAGCTCTTCTACCAGCTCGCCGTAAGTTTCTTACTCCGTAAAATCTCCGATTTGCCCCACGGGTGGGTCGGCATTGCACCGGTACTGGCACAACCTATTTCTTCAGGCTGAGGCTCTTATAGACCGCTTCCACGAACTGGTCGGTGGTCCAGAAGCCGGTGCTGGCGCCGTAGAGCGGGTCGTAGTCGAAGGTGGGCTTGGACGCCTTCACCTGCTCCAGCGTCATTCCTTTTTGGAGGGAGGCCTGCACGCGGTCGCGGATGATCGTCAGCATGTCGCGGTACTCCACCACATCGGCCTGGTCGCAGAGGCGGCCATGGCCCGGAATGATATAGGTGCCGCCTTCCTGCTTTTCCGCCGGCACGCTCAGCCCGATGATCTGGTTCAACGCGGCAATGATGCCTTGCACGTTGCCGCCTCGCGCCAGATCGATGATGGGATAGTTGCCGGGCGTGAAGAGGTCGCCCGTGGCCAGCACGTCGGACCGGCGGAAGTACACCATGCTGTCGCCGTCGGTATGCGCCGCGGCCACGTGCAGGATGCGCACTGCCTCTTCGTTGAAGTACAGGTTCTTGATGGCGCCGGCGAAGGTGTCGGTGGGTAGCGCATCGAAGGGGATGGCGGGCTGGCCGGGACTGGCGGCGCTCATCCGCGCAAGCACGTTTTCGTGGGCGATGACAGCCGCGCCCTGTCCCGCGCTTTGCCCGATATCGCCCACGACGTTGCCCCCGGTGATGGTGCTGCCCAGCTTGGCCAGTTTCTCATTGCCGCCGGTGTGATCGGGGTGCACGTGCGTATCGATAATGTAGCGAATGGGCTTGTCGGTGATTTTGCGAATGGCGGCATACACCTTGTCGGCCGTCTGCGCGTACCCCGTATCCACCAGCAGGACGCCGTCTTTGCCCACCTGGACCGCGATGTTGCCGCCCACGCCCACCAGCATGGAAACGTTCCCCTGCACGGGCAGGACGTGGACTTCCATCTGGTCGAAATTCGGTGCCGGCTGGGCGAAGGCGCCGGCGGCGGCCAGCAGCAGGCCGGCCATCCCGAGCGTCCGCGTGGAGAAGCTTGTTCGCATAGCTACCGGGCCGGGGCGCTCTTGCCGGCCGCTTTCAGTTTCAATTGATATTCCGGATACATGGTCTCGGCGCCGCCGCGCGCCGCCTGCGGCGCCAATCCGTACCGCGCGGGAAACTCGCTGAGAAAGGTGTTGGTGCCGGGAAGATGATGCGGCACCGCGCCCACTGGGCGCTCTACTTCCTCCACCGATTCGCAGGGATAGGGCGCGATTTGCTGGTCGGCATCCATCACCCAATCGGTGGTGCGGAGGAAGGGCTCGGTGAGATAGACGGGGTCGTGCACAATGCTCACCAGGGTCAGGTAATTCTCATGCCGGATCCAATGTTCGATCAGGGTGGCGCGGTCGCTCCGCGGAATGCCGTTGCGCCGGATCCAGCCGATTTTCAGGTGGGTGGTGGTGACGGTCAGCATGTCGCCCTCCCACTTGCCGGTCGAGAAGCCCTGCCAGGTGTGCGCGGCGTACTCGGGCGGATGCGGCCGCCCGTCCATCCAGATGGTGCGCTCCGGGGCCTGCCAGGAGATGTGCGTGTGGTACGCGATCAGCTGCTGGGTGGCCTTGTCGATTTCCTGCCAGATGCGCAGGTTGGCGGGGCCGCGCGGGCCATAGTCAGCGGGGTGTGGTTTGCACTGGTGTTCGGGCAGGGTCAGCAGCGACGCGTCCCAACTGTCACCCCGCAGCCGGGCCGCGTCGGTAATCGGAAGCCCGAGGTAGTCGCCGATCTCGGGGCCGGGGATGCGCTCCGGCTGGTCCTCATGAAAACGGGGAGCCCACTCCCCGCTGGGATCGCGCTGCGCGACCGCCGGCAGACACGCCGTCACCGCCGCCAGCAGAAGCCAGCCGCCCGTCCCGCGGACTCGATGGTTGGGATGCATCGTCAACCCTCCCGAAAAATCAGCTCCACGACTCTCCGATCTTACCAACCGCGGCGCCTGCGCACACGGGTGGCCTGCTGAGAGTTCATGGTAGACCCAGCCGGCGTCCGCCGCTTCCAGAAACGACTCCTGGATGAACAGAATCTTGACTTGGCGGGAGGCGCCACCCTCGGCGATGGGGTCCGGCCGGTTCTCCCGACGAGGCGCCGAATTTCGTCCCCGGGTTTCCCCCGCGAGCTCGGCCCCGTCGTGTTCGGGCCGGGCGCATGGTACAACTCCCCGGGAGCAACCATTGTCACTCTGCCTCGGAGAAAGAGGACCATCTTGACGGCGCGCCCTGCCTTCCGCCTGGCGTTGACCGCCGCTCTGTGGGCTGCCGTGCTGGCCTGGGGGACTCTCCCTCTTCACGCCGCCGACGCCCCCTGTCTTTCCGCGGACCAGAAAGAGGTCTTTCTGCGCACCGCCAAGATTGTAGCCGACAAGCCCGCCAAGAAGGGAGTCACCCAGACCCGGCGCGTCACTCTCACCGACGGGGTTTACACCCACGACGCCAACGTGCAGCGGATTGACGAGCACCGCAGCGTCTTCCAGATGGATGACGGCAGCACCGAGATCAATTTCGTAGACACCTGGAAGTTCAATGTCGCGGCCTGGAAGCTGGCCCGCCTTTTCGGGATCGACGACATGATGCCTCCCTACGTTGAGAGAAAGTATCAAGGCACCGCCGCATCGTTCAGCTGGTATGTCGACAACGACAGGATGGACGAACAAGAGCGGATCAACCAGGGCCTCAAGGCGCCGGACCCCGATGCCTGGAACCAGGAAATGTACGTCATGCGCGTGTTCGATCAGTTGATTTTCAACACCGACCGCAACCTGGGCAATCTGCGCATCGATCAACAGTGGCACATCTGGATGATCGACCACTCGCGCTCGTTCCGGACGCGTCGCGGTCTGCGCGCCCCCAAGAACCTCGTCATGTGCGACCGCAACCTGCTGGCGAAAATGAGAGCCCTTGATCGGGCCACGCTAGAGAAAGAGCTGATGCCTTACGTCAGCCGGGAGGAAATCAAAGGCCTCCTGGCGCGGCGGGACCTGATTGTCAAGTTCTTTGAGGACAAAGGCGAAAGCGCTGCCTATACCAGGCCCGCGCGTTCCTGAGCCCGCCGCCAGGCCCCCAATCGCGCGGTTCCGCCTCCGGACGCATCCTGGTTCGCCGGCCCATCGCATCGCGTTCCGGCGGGGCGGCCCCGTCCGGCAGCCGCACAGGAAAAGCACGAGCGGCGTTCCCGCCGCGAGCAATTCGAATGCAACTGTGAGCCCGAGCGCACTCTGCGCGTAACATCAATCAACTCCAGATTCCCCTCGCAACGCTCTCCTTCCGCCTCTCGTCGGCGTGGTTAGAGGACCTTAGCGATGTATGGAAACAACGGAAGACTTACGACCGTGATGGCTCTGATGGCGCTCTGCGCCGTTCCTGGACTCGCGCAATACCCTCCGGGAGGCGGTCCAATGCCTGGTCCCAGTCCCAGCCCCGGCTCGCCCTCCTATTCGCCCAACTACAGTTCGAAGGGAAAGGTGATCGGAATTACGGCGGGCGCGGTGGCCGCCGGTGTGGGCCTCACCTACTGGGCTCTACACAACCGTCCCAGCCTGGTCGGTTGCGTCCAGCGCGAAGGCGACAATGTAGGGATCACGAGCGACAAGGACGGAAAACTCTATCGCTTGCGCGCCGACAGCACCGTGACCGTAAAGCCCGGCGAGCGGGTGGCGTTGAAGGGGAAGAAGTCCGAATCGACGGCGGGCGCGGAGTCCTTCCTGGCGACCAAAGTCGTGAAGGACTATGGGGACTGCACCTCCAGCGCTGCCAATTCGCGCCGGAAAGGAACCCATGACGATCTAGTCAGCCCGTTTCGTCAGTGACGGGCGGGGCGAATCCACGTCCGGAACCGCGGCCGCGCGGCGCCTGGGAAGGTCGGGCCTAGCCCGGCCGGTTCGGGCATCCGTAGCGGCCCGGCGGGATCGTCAGCGTCCCGCTCCAGATCAATCTTGCGGCCGCGTCTCGATCGATGCCTCGCGCGGAATCGCTGCAAGCGCTCTACAGCGTGACAGCCTTCTCCAGCGGAAACGTAAGCAGGGATTCGGCGGAGACCCCGATTTCTTTCTTCCCCGTGGCCGCCGCGCCCGCCGTGCCTGCCCCCGCGCCGGCGCCTGCGCCAATCAGAGCTCCCTTGCCGCCTCCGGCGATACCGCCGATCAGCGCGCCCAGGCCTGCCCCGCCGCCGATCATCTCGATGTTGTGCTTCTTGTGAGCGGCGCTGACGCGATCGATGTTCCCGGTGTGGACACGGTAGTCCTTCCCTTCCAGTTGGAACGAGTCCAGGGTGAGGGCGAGCTCGGCACGCCCTTCCAGCCGCCCCGACGCTTGCGATTCGGTGACGTGGCCCACGAAGGGCGTCCCCCTCGGCACCACCGTCTTGCCTTCCAGCACGATGGGCTCGGCAAGCGAAGCCCGGAATTCATCGCCGGCGCGATTGCGCTTGGTGTCCACGGTTTCGTCAATGCGCACACGCAAGGCCGTGCCTTTGGGAATCACCATGTCGCTTCCCGCGCTCTCCGCCGGTGACAACGCCGAGCCGGGCCGGCCATCCGCGGACGTCGCCGCCGATGCGGATTCCGCCGGCCGTTCCCCGTCGGCGCTCACCGTATTCGTTTTCGAGCATCCGGCCAGAAACAACGCCGGGATAATCCACATCCAGCTCCGCATGACCAATCAAGCCTCCACTGCGGCTAAGTGCAATGGGGTTGCCAAAGCGTAAGTGCTTGGGGATGAACCAAGGAGCGCCCTCCGGTAGAAAAATTACATGGCTATTCTGTAGACAGATTCCGCGGGCCCGGCGATATGATGGGAGTATGGGGTTCACTCCCTCCACTTCCCGGCCGGGGCTCTTTGGCTCCGATTAACTTAGCTGCACTCCTGGCGGCGCGCAGGCCGGGCGGTTTTCCGGGCTGCGTAAGTCAATGAACGCTTTCTAAAGTTAGCAGGAGGTTCTTACATGGCTCATATCCGGGAACAGGTTCGCCCTGACCTGCCTCATCTGACGGGTCCGCTGCCGGGGCCGCGCGCCAGCGCCATCATCCACCGCGACGAACAAGTGGTGTCGCCTTCCTACACTCGGTCGTATCCGCTTGTGGCGGCAAGCGGCGAGGGCGCCATGGTGCAGGATGTCGATGGGAATCGCTTCCTCGATTTTAACGCCGGCATCGCCGTCGTGGCGACGGGCCATTGCCATCCGCGTGTCGTGCAGGCGATTCAACAGCAGGCGGCCCGCCTGATCCACATGTCGGGCACCGACTTCTACTACGAAGAGATGGTGGCTCTGGCGGAGAAGCTGTCCGAGATTGCGCCGGGCCCAGACCCGCGCCGCGTCTCGTTCGGCAACTCCGGGGCCGAGGCCATCGAAGGCGCCATTAAAGTGGCGCGCTACGCCAGCGGCCGCCAGAGGATCGTCGCGTTCTTGGGGGCCTTTCACGGGCGCACGCTCGGGGCGCTGGCCCTTACTGCGCGCAAGGCCGTGCAGCGCCAGGGATTCGGACCGCTCATGCCGGGCGTGGTGCACGCCCCCTATCCGTACTGCTACCGCTGCCCTTTCGGCAAGGAGCCGCAGGGATGTGCGGTGGAGTGCGTGGCCCACATCGATACCCTGCTGAAGACCATTTCTCCCGCCGAAGAGACCGCCGCTATTGTGATCGAACCGGTGCAGGGCGAGGGCGGTTACGTGGTGCCGCCGAAAAAGTTCTTCGATGAGCTGGCAGCCCTCGCGGACAAACACGGCATTCTGCTCGTCTTCGACGAAGTCCAGTCGGGAATGGGCCGCACGGGAAAAATGTGGGCCGCGCAACACTTCGATGCCGTGCCCGATATCTTCGCTGTGGCCAAGGGCATTGCCAGCGGTCTGCCGCTGGGCGCCACCGTGGCGCGTGCCGGCTTGATGACTTGGCCTCCCGGGGCCCACGCCTCCACCTTCGGCGGCAACCCGGTGGCCTGCGCCGCGGCCCTGGTCACCATCGCGCTCCTCGAGGAAGAACTGGTCGAACACGCCGCCCGTATGGGAGCCTACCTGCGCGACCGGATGCGCGATTGGCCGGCGCGTTTCCCCATGGTCGGCGACGTCCGCGGCCTCGGTCTGATGATCGGCATCGAGCTGGTGCGCGATCAAAAAACCAAGGAAAAAGCGCCGGACCTGCGAGACCAAGTGGTCCAACGGGCCTTCGAGCGCGGCCTTCTCATCCTGGGTGCCGGCGATAACACCCTCCGGTTGAGCCCGCCTCTGGTCATTACCCGCGACCAGTGCGATTTCGCGATTGATACGCTGGAAGCGTGCCTGCAAATACCGATCGACCACGCGTAGAATACCGCGGGTTTACCAAGCCGCCTGGGCGGACCCTCGACGTCGGCTGCGGGATCCACAAGCAGCCCGGTTCCATTGGAATCGACCGGAATCCCGCCAGCCGCGCCGACGTTTTGGCCGACCTGGACCACTTTCCCTATCCCTTCGCCGACAGCTCCTTTGACCGCCTCACCGCCATTCACGTCATCGAACACGTGAATGACGTGATCCGCGCCATGGAAGAGTTCCACCGCCTCGTCCGTCCAGGCGGGACGGTCCGGCTCGAAACCCCCCACTACACCGACTTCAGCTCCTTCTGCGACCCCTCCCACAAAAGCCACCTGAATAGCTTCAGCTTCCGCTACTTCGGCGAGGACCACGGCGGCTTCGGCTATTATTCGAAGGCCAAATTTCGCGAGATTTCCATCCGTGTCAAGCTACTGGCTTTATGGAGATGGCTGGGATTTGAATTCCTGGTGAACGCGTTTCCGCGCTACCGCCGCTTCTGGGAGCACTACCTCTGCTACGTCGTGCGCGGCAAGGTGATGGAATTTGAGTTCGAAGTGACCAAGTGATCGGGCTTCTGTACCGCGCCGCCGATGCCCTCCGGAGTCGTCTGCGCCCGGCCGATTCCGGCCGCCTCGGGGAAGACCTCGCGCATCGTTACTTGCGCCGCCGCGGCTGCACCATCGTGGCGCGCAACTATCGCCCGCATGCCGGGGGCGGGGAAATCGACCTCGTGGCCTGGCAGCGCGATACGCTGGTTTTCGTCGAAGTGAAAACCCGGGCCAGCGCCGAATTCGGCGCACCCGACCGCGCCGTGGATGCCGAGAAAGAGCGCCACCTGCGCCACGCCGCCCGCGACTATGCCCGCCGCGCCGGCGTCGATTGGCAAATGGTTCGTTTCGACATCGTCAGTATTGTGGTGGCGAAGCCCCCGCAGGTCGAGTGGATTCAAGACGCCTTCGCGCCGTAGCCGGTCCTGACTACAGTCTGGGAGCAATCCGCTCCGCGGCCTCTTTCGAGGAGATCACCGGATACACCTCAAATTCCGTCAGGTCGCTCCAATGCGCCATCCACTCATCGAGCAGGCCGCGGTCGTGAGTTTCCATCAGTTGAAAGCAGCGCTCCAGTTTCTCGTCTACCCAGCTCGACACGTACACCAGCCCCTCCGGCGCCATTCGGCCCTTCTCTCGAAAACGGCGATACACGGGCGCTGCATCCTGGTTCTTGAAGTGCTCCACCACCATGTAGAGAGTTGCCGCCATCGATGGCCTCCGCTGTTCCCGCAGGATACCAACGCCTTCCCGCCGGGATCAATCAGAAGTCGGCCTCGACTCCAAGCCTTGCCCTACTGCGGTCGCTTCGCCATCGACTGGGCAACTTGCCGCGCATCGAGAGTGTATTGCGAATAGCTCTTGCTGGCGGCGGCTTGTGCCACTTCCTTGGCCCTCGTCCGCGCCCTCCGTGCTTCGACTTCCCGCTTGAGCTTGTGCAGCCACGAAGCGTCGGCGGCAAGGGCGTCGCGCAGCACCATGGTATTCACCGCGCCGCCGGCCTCCGCCACGCGGATCCCCGATTCGATCGCCGCCACCGCTTCCGCGTAGTGCCCCGAGCCGGCTTCGACCGACGCCATCCCGGCCTGAATGAAAAACAGGCCCGGAGCGGTCGCGCCGCCAGTTTGCTCACACAGCCGGTAGGCTTGTTGGTACGTCGCGACCGCTTCCGCCGGCCGCCCCGTCTTGGCGTAAAGGCCGGCCAGGTTGTTCAGATCCGCTGCCAGGATATCGGAGGGCGCTGGCAGCGTTTCCGCAATTTCGATGCTTTGTCGCAAGCGGGCCTCGGCCTCTGCCAGGTTGCCGCGTTGATAGAGGATGGCGCTCAGCGTGCCCGACACGTACGCCCGGACGGAGGGCGGCGCATCCGCCGGCCTCGCAATCAGGCTCTGCGCGCGGCGGCCCAGTTCCTCCGCCCGGTCGTATTCGCCCTGGTCCTTATAAAGAGCCGCCAGATTGGCGTAGGGCATGGCCAGCTCCGGACTTTCTTTGCCGTAGATCTCCAGCCCCACGCGCACCGCCTGGTTGTCCAGTTCTTCCGCCTCGGTATACTGGCCCATCGCCGCGGCGGCCACCTCCAGTTCCACCAGGCTGGCGAACGCCATCCCGTTTTTCGGGCCGGCCGCCTGCAACGCAGCCTCTAACTCTGCCTTCGCCTCGGAATAATGCCCTGTGGCTTCGTGTTTCTTGCCCAGGTCCATGTGCTGCTTCCAGACCTCGGCGGCCGTCGGGCTGTGGCTCTGGGCTGCCGCAATTCCACAAACGGCTAAAGCGAGGACGAAACACCGCGTGAACATACAGTTCCTCGAGAAATTGAAGTTCCACCGGAAGCGGCGAGATACCGGGTAGGACGGGGACCTGGATTCTTGCGCGACCTCTGGTCGATCTATCCCAATTCTGAGTGCGAATCAAAATCGGTTTCAGAGAGCCTACCACTGAAACGCAATGGTCGTCAAGATTAACTGCGCGCGGCGGTTCCACCGGGCCGAGCAGGCCGTACGCCGGCCCCCTTTCTGTTGCAGATTTCTACAAAACGGCCGCGCCGTGCAGCGCTCCCACGCATTCCGCTACAGTGGGCGTATGCACTATCGTCCGCTCGGCCGCACCGGCTGGAAGGTCTCCGAAATCAGTTTCGGCGCCTGGGCCATCGGCGGCACATGGGGCGCGGTCAGCGACTCCGACTCCCTCGCCGCCCTTCATCAAGCCGTCGATTGCGGCGTCAATTTCATCGACACCGCCGACGTCTACGGAATGGGCCGCAGCGAACGCCTCATCGCCCAGCTCAAGCGCGAGCGCAAGGAAGAAATCATCGTCGCCACCAAAGCCGGCCGCCGCCTGTCGCCCCACACTGCCGATGGTTACAACGCCAGCAACCTCGCGGCCTTTGTCGAGGACAGCCTGCGCAATCTGTCGACGGATTCGCTCGACCTGCTGCAGTTGCACTCCGCGCCCGCCGAAGTGTATGACCGCCCCGAGGTGTTTGGAGCGCTCGACGATCTGGTGCGCGCCGGCAAGATCCGATACTACGGCGTCAGCGTGGACCGCGTCGCGGAAGCTCTCAAGGCCATCGAATACCCCAACGTGCAGACGGTGCAGATCATCTTCAACTGCTTCCGCCCGCGGCCGGCCGAGCGCTTCTTCCCCGAAGCGCAAAAGCGCCAGGTCGGCATCCTGGCGCGCGTTCCGCTCGCCAGCGGCCTGTTGACCGGCAAACTCACCCGCGAGTCGCAGTTCGCCGCCGACGACCATCGCCGCTTCAATCGCCGCGGCGAAAAGTTCGACGTCGGCGAGACCTTCTCGGGCGTGGATTACGAGACCGGCCTCCAGGCCGTTGAGGAGATCCGCCGCCTGCTGCCTCCGGGCATGCCGATGGCGGCCTTCGCGCTGCGCTGGATCCTGGCGTTTGACGCCGTCTCGTGCGCCATTCCCGGCGGCAAACGCCCCGCCCAGGTCGCCGAAAACTGTGCCGCGTCCCATCTCCCGCCGCTGTCGCCCCAGCTCCTGAGCGCCGTGCAGGAGATTTATGACCGGCGCCTGCGCGCAGCGGTCCACGCGCGCTGGTAGCTCGCGGGCTGGCTGGCCGAATGTGCCATTCTTTTATGGCATAATTGTATGGTTGAAGAAAACCCTGCACATCGATGACGAGCTGTTTCGCGAGGCCAAGGCCGTCAGCGGTGCCGCCACGGATACCGAAACGGTTCGCTTGGGGCTGGAAGCCTTGGTGCGGCGTGCCGCCTATCAGCGGCTTCGCGCCCTTCTCGGAACCGAGCCAGGCGCGAGCGATGTTCCCCGGCGTCGCGAGAGTCAGTCCGGCAAGCGCAGAGCCGGCTGATGGTTCTCGTCGACACGTCCGTCTGGATTCGGTCCCTGTCCAACCGCGCGCCCTTCGTAGCCGGGATGCGTAGGCTCCTCGACCTCGAAGAAGTCGCCGGCCACGAATTGATCTACGGAGAGCTTCTCATCGGCGATCGCGGAGGCCGCAAGCAATTCCTTGAGGCTTACGAGCACATGCTTCTCGCGCCAACCGTTCCGCATCGGGAGGTCGTCGCATTCGTTCGCCATCGCGGTCTGCACGGCCGCGGCATCGGCTGGATCGACGTTCACCTGCTGGCGTCCTCCGTTGTCTCGCGGTTCCCCCTGTGGACCGCCGATCCCCGCCTCGCCAGCCTCGCCCACGACCTGGGCTTGGCGTATGAACTGTGAGGCCGGGCCCGACAGATCGTGATCCAAACATGAAGCTTCTCGTAACGCTGGAGCGGGACGAGTCCGGCAAGATCGTTGCTGAGTGTCCGTCGATCCCGGGTTGCGTGTCTCAAGGCGCCACCTTCCCTCGGTTTCGGGGGAGCAGGCCGAAAAACACCGGGAGCTCGCGCCAGGCACGCTACGCGCCCTGATACGAGCATCCGGGATCTCGGTTGCGGAGTTTGCCGCGCTTCTTTGAGTCGGCAGGACCTTGGAGCGGCTCCACAGCGCTACCCTCCGGACAGCGACGACACGGCCACTCCCCCCCCTGCTTTTATTGCACTTCCTCTGAAACTGGATTGCAGAGCCGCGAATCCCCGCACACAATTCGCTGGGATTCAATGCACTCTGCCCCCCGCTATAATCAATGCAGTGGACCTCGAAAAGACCCTCCTCCGCAAAGTCGGCGAAGCCATCCATCGCTTCAAAATGATCCGCCATGGCGACCGCGTGGCCGTGGCCCTCTCCGGTGGCAAGGACTCCGCGACCTTGCTCGAAGCGCTGCTGCTTCTCGCCAAACGCGCCCCTATCGATTTCACAGTCTGCGCCTTCACCGTCGAGCAAGGCAAGTTCCTGCGTCCCATCGCCCCCTTCGGCGAATATCTGAAAGAGCGCGGCGTGCCCTGGACCTACTTCCGCGATGCGCCTTCCATGCGCCTGCTCGAAGACCAGCCCGACCACGGCTGCGATCTCTGCAGCCGCTACCGCCGCCGCGCCGTTTACGAGATCGCCCGTGATCTCGGCGCCAACGTCGTCGCCTTCGGCCACACTGCCGACGATTTCTGCGAAGCGCTTCTCCGCAACACCATGTTTACCGGCAAACTCAGCGCCTTGCCTCCGGTCACCCTCTCGCGCGATCGCGAGTTTCGCCTCATCCGCCCGCTGGTCTTCGTCACTGAGGACATCACCCGCGCCTACGCCGACTCCCTCGGCGTTCCCGTCGTGCCGTGCGGATGCTCGCAAAAGACCGGCACCGTCCGCCGCGCCTTGCGCGACCTGTTTGGCGGACTCGAGCGCGAGTATCCGCACCTCAAGGAAAACATCCTCTCCGCCATGGGCAACGTCGACCCCAGCCGCCTCCTCGATACCCGCTTCCATGGCGCGGAAGCTGAAGAGCCGCAAGCACTTTTCCCCATCGTGACCGAACTGTAATAATCCATTGACCGGCGGCACGCACTCGCATAAGATAGGGGGTCCCCCACAAGACGCCCTCATTATGAAACTGCTGCCCCGCGAAGAGAAGTTCTACGGTCTCTTCCTCAAACAGGTGGAGATCATCTCCGAAGCCGCCCGCCTGCTCCTCGATGGCTTGCGCGCCGGCAATGCCCGCATGGCCACCCTCGCCACCGAAATCAACGTCCTCGAGAGCAAGGGCGACGAAGTCATCCACGAAATCTTCACCCGTCTCAACCAGACCTTCATCACCCCCATCGATCCAGAGGATATCCACAATATTTCCTCAGCCCTCGACAACGTGCTCGATGGCATCGAAGACACCGCTCACCGCCTCGTCGCCTATCACATCAAGCCCATTCCTCCCGCCATGATCACCCTCGCCGAGATCGTGGCGGCCTGTGCTAAGGCCCTCAAAGCGGCCTTCGAAGCTTTGGAAAAAGGCGGCTCCGTGATGGAACACTGCATCGAGATCAACCGCCTCGAAAACGAAGGCGACCTCATCGGGCGCAGCGCCGTGGTCGACTTATTCGATAAAGAGAAGGACCCCATCACTCTCATCAAGCTCAAGGAAGTCTATGACTTCATCGAAGCCACCATCGACTGTTGCGAGGACGTGGCGGACGTTCTCCAGAACGTCGTGGTCAAGAACAGCTAGTCGATGTCTCCCTTTGAACTGGCCGTTCTCATCATTGGGATCGCACTGGTATTTGATTTCATCAACGGCTTCCATGACGCCGCCAATTCCATCGCCACCGTGGTCGCCACCCGCGTCCTGAGCCCGTTCCAGGCCGTCATCTGGGCGGCGTTTTTCAATTTTGTGGCCGCATTTACGTTTGGCACAGCGGTCGCCAACACGGTGGGAAAAGGCTTTGTCGATATCAGCCTCGTCACCCCTTGGGTCATCCTGGCCGGCCTGGTGGGCGCCATCGTCTGGGACCTGATGACCTGGTGGCTGGCATTGCCCACCAGTTCCTCCCACGCCTTGATCGGCGGTTACGCCGGCGCCGCCTTGGCCCGGGTCGGCCTGACGCGTGGTTTCGGCCATAGCTTCCAGGCCCTCACGCTCGGAAGCTGGCCGCTCACCCTCATCTTCATCTTTCTCGCGCCCCTCATCGGTCTCGTCTCGGCCTACGTGCTCATGGTCCTGGTGCACTGGCTGTTCCGAAAATCCAGCCCCGCCCGCATGGATTTCTTCTTCCGCAAATTCCAGCTGGTTTCGGCCGCCGCCTTCAGCCTCTCGCATGGCACCAACGACGCGCAGAAAACCATGGGAATCATCACCAGCCTGTTGGTCACTTCCGGATTTCAGAAGACCTTTCACGTGCAGGTCTGGGTGATCCTGGCGGCGCACGCGGCCATCGCCCTGGGAACCTTGAGCGGAGGATGGCGCATTGTCCACACCATGGGCGGCCGTCTCACGCGCCTCAAGCCGCGCAGTGGCTTCTGCGCGGAAACCGGCGCGGCCGGCGCCGTGCTCCTCGCCACCCACCTCGGGCTACCGGTCTCCACCACCCATGCCATCGCTGGCGCCATCGCCGGCGTCGGCAGCATTCACCGCCTCAAGGCCGTCCGCTGGGGACTCGCCGCCAACATCGTGTGGGCCTGGGTGCTGACCATCCCTGCGTCTGCCGTGATTGCCTGGGTGGCATTCCTCGTGCTCCGCCTGTTCGTCCCCGGCGCTTAGCCCGCTTGCATCGCCGATCCGCCGGCCTAGCGGCTGTCCTGCAGCCGGAAGCTGACCTCGATCGTGGCTTGCACCGCCACCTCCACGCCATCCTTCGTCCCTGGCCGAAAGCGCCACTGGCTCACGCACTCCACCGCCTTCTCGTCCAGCCCATGCCCCAACATCCGGATCACCCGGATGTCGTGAGCCATTCCGTCGGTGCCGATTTCCACCGCCAGAAACCACCACTCCTTCGATTCTTGCCTGCCGCGCGCCTTCACGCGAAGAGCGTGCCGCGTCCCAGAATATTTTGCGGGTCCATCCGCCGCTTCACCGCGCGCAGCGCCGCCAGTTGCTCCGGTCCGTACTGCAGCTCGAGCAAGTGCGCCTTGCGCTTCCCCAGCCCGTGTTCGGCCGACACCGTTCCGCCCAGCGCCACCGCCTGGCGCGCGAATTCTCCCAGCAGCGCCGTGGCCCGCTCCGCCTCTTGCGCCCGCGGAAGAATGTTGGCGTGCAAGTGCGCGTCGCCGATGTGTCCGAAAATCACGTACCGTCCCGGGAATTCCTCCTCCAACCGCCGCCGGTAATACGTCAGCATCTCGCGGCTCCGCGCGAGCGGCACCGCGTGGTCCGTCCCCATCTTGAGCGTGCCGTTGCGCCGCACGGTGTCATTGACCAGTTCCGGCAAGGCATGGCGGAACCGCCGGAACCGTTCGCGGTCGGCGGCCGACTCCGCCAGCCACGATTCGTCCAGCCCGCCGGCCGCTTCAATGCGCGCCAGCCACCGCTCCACTTCCGCGCTGTCGTTTTTCGCGGCCAGTTCCTGCTCGAACAAAAGGGCTGCCCGCGCCGCCTGGGGAATTTCGGGAAACCCGCGGCCTAACAGCGCCAGCGAGGGCGCATCGAAGTATTCCAGCATACGCGGCGACGCCGCCCTCCGCCACGCTTCCACCGCGTCCACCGCGCTCTCGTCATCCGGAAAGAAAACCACCCCGGCCAGCACCCCCGCCGGCGCCGGCAGCAGACCGAGTCGCGCCTCCGTCACCACCCCCAGCGTGCCTTCCGAGCCCGTGAACAGGTCGATCCAGTCCATGCCCGGATGCAGCTGGTACCCGGCCGTGTTCTTGGTCACCGCCGGAAGAGGAATCGCCCCCGGGTCGAAATCGATGGCGTCGCCGCGCCCGACATCCAGCACGCGCCCATCCGCCAGCGCCACCCGCAGTCGCTCGATCCAGCGCCGCGTGGCCCCGTATCGGAAACTCCGCGCCCCGCTCGCATTGGTGGCGATAGTCCCGCCGATCGAAGCCGACGTCTCCGTCGGATCGGGCGGATAAAACTGTCCCGTGGCCTGCGCCGCCGCGTGCAGGTCGCGCAGGATCACGCCCGCGCCCGCCGTCGCCTGGCCGCGCCCCATCTCCAGCCGCCTCAGTTTTTCCAGCGACAGCACCCATCCACCCTGCGGCACGCGCGCCCCCGTCACCCCCGTCCCCGCGCCCGCAATCGTGAGGGCAACGCCCGCCGTAGAGGCCTCCCGCAGCGCCCCAACCACCCCCGCTTCGTCGCCGGGCACGAGGACGCGTTCCGCATAGCCGCGAAACCCGGACGCATCCTCCAGATACTGAGGAGCGATGGTTCCCGGGTCAGCAGGCGGAAAAATGGCTCCGAGCGGTTCGGCCACGGTCTCCTCCATAGCCTAGCGCTTTTCCGGCCTCCCGCTGACGAATCGCGAGCAAATCGCCCGTCGCCGCGGGGCCGCCGCCATCCAAGGCGTATAATATGTTCTCGGGCGGCCCGCCCGGTTTTGGGCAGCGAACCGGACAAATGCACAAGACTCATCCAGTCAAACCTTCACTCCTCGGTCTTACCGTTTGCGGCATGGCCTGCGCCGCCTGGCTGTCGGCGCAAACTCCGGCCGCCGCACCGGAACCCGGCTGGAGTTTCACCGCCACCTCCGCCAACGTCGCCGGTGCGCCCGATTCCATCCGCATCGATATCCTCCGCTGGTCCACCGATGCCGAACGCGACAAATTGATGGCGGCGTGGAATATGAAAGGCGGCGCCGGCGCCCCGGTTACCCGCGCCGCCGGTCGGGGCGGCGCCCGCGCCGGACGCGGTGGCGGCCGCGGCGGCAGGGGTGCTGCCGCCGACGATGCGCCGCCCGCCACTCCCGAGTCCACCCTTGCCGCCGCCTTGCAGGAGAGCCCCACCGTCGGCTATCTCTGGTCTTCTGAGGTCGCTGGGTACGCGCTCCGCTATGCCGCGAAACGGCCCGCCCCCGAGGGCGGCCAACGCATCCTCCTCATCACCGAGCGCCGCCTCGGCGCGTCGAATGATCTGTGGAAACCTGCCGGCCCCGATCCCCCATCCCCCTACGCCTTCTCCGTTATCGAGCTTCGCGTCAACGCCAAAGGCCTGGGCGAGGGGAAGGTCTCGCTCACCGGTAAAATCGCTCCCGACCCCGCCGCCCAGATCGTCGCCCCGGAAAACTACGAGTCCTTGCCCGTGGTCTTCAGCAACCTCAAGCGCCACGCCGGCTTGTGACCGCGCCCGGGCCGGCCGCCCCCCAAGCCTCGGCCTGCCCCCTCTCGCGAAAAAATCTCCGCCCTGCCCATAACTTTTCCTCCCGCCGGTCAGTTCCTCCAGCGGGGGCCTGACGCCACCGTCCCGGCCGCTCCGGCTTCACACCACTGCGACCTTGACGTTGTGAATCGGGGGCAGGGAATCGAACAGGCAGTCCCACTGCTCACCGCCCTCCCTCCCCATCCACAACTGGCCGGTGGTCGTCCCAAAGTAGAGCGCGGGCGTCTTGAGCCGGTCGATGTCCATGGCGTCGCGCAGCACCGTGAAGTAGCTCTGCTTCTTCGGCAGCCCGCGCGCCAGCCGGTTCCACGATCCGCCGCCATTCTCGCTGCGCCACACCGCCGGCGCGCCGCCCGGACAGGAGCGCGTCGCCGGCTCCAGCGGCATGACGTATACCGTATCGGCGCTGTGCGGATGGACCACGATGGGAAATCCGAAGTCTGACGGCAATCCCTTGGCGATCGATTGCCACGAACGGCCGTAGTCGTCGCTGCGTAGCACCCCGATATCCGGCCGCGGCCCTCCCGGCCCTGTCCAGTCGGCCCATCCTCCGTGGTTCTGCATATAGAGCCGTCCGGGCGCCGCGTCGTGCCGCGCGATCTTGTGCACGCACTGGCCGAACTCGGGATAGGGATCGGGCGCGAAGCCGGCCCCCACTCCTTGATTGGATGCCCGGAAGGTTGCGCCGCCGTCCTCGCTCACATAGTGGCCGCCCGTCGAGATCCCCAGGTGCACGCGGCTCCCGTCGCGAATGATGGTGTGCATGCACAGCCCGCCGTTGCCCGGTTGCCACTTGCGCGCGTGTTCGTGGTTGCTGATCCCCGGCACCAGCTCCCAGGAATCGCCGCCATCCTGGCTCCGGAACAACGACGCCGGCTCCACCCCGCACCATAGGTCCTTCTTGCCGCTTCCCGCTTCCAGCGCCCAGATGTTGGCCAGGGCGCGTCCGTCCTCCTTGGGGAACGCTGGCGCCGCCTTCGTCTCCTTAAAGCTCTTCCCCACGTCCGTCGACCGCAGCACTTTCATGCCGAAGAACGGATTGCAGCTGGAGGCGTACAGCCGCGGTGTCCCGCGCGTGTCGATCAGCGTCGAGTACACCGGGACGCCCGGGCCGAAGGGCCCCCTCAGCGTGAACGTGCGCCTCGGCTTGGCCGCATCGGCCACGAACACGCCCTTCTTGGTTCCAATCGTTAGAATGACTCGATCCGCCATTGTTCAGCCTCCTGAAACCGCCGGTAAAATCGTCACCACGTCCCCCGCTGTCAGCAGCGTGTCGACTCCGTTGAGGTCGCGCACGTTGTCTGAGTTCACGAACACGTTCAGGTGCCGCCGCACCTTGCCCGTTTCATCGCACACATTACGATACAAAGCGGCCTGGCTCCGCTGGAGATCCTCCAGCGCATCGCGAACCGTTTGCGCGGATATCGACAGTTGCGCTGCGCCCCCACAGTACGTGCGCAGCGGGCCCGGGACATGGATCGTGATGGTCGGCGTCGGGCCCATGCTCTCCGATAAATTATCATTGGTGGCCGCGACCACGCAACTGTCTCACCGGCCGGCCCCCGTCGCTCCGGCGGCTCCCTTGCCCATTCATTCGAGTAGTACAATCTTGCAGGTACTGGAAGCCCCGGTTTTGGAAGCCCCGGTTCCGGTAGCCAAGGAGAGGTCTTTCCCCATGACGCCTACCAATCTTCGGAACCGACGGAGAGCGCCGCTCTCTACCGTCTGGTTTGCCGCAGTCGCAGCCCTGATCGCGGCGGGGTCGCCTGCGGTTCTGCACGCTCAGGCGCCCGCGCGCCCTGGGCGCGCCGCGGTTCCACCCGGCGAAGCGCTCTTCACGTCGGCGCAGGCGGTTGCGGGCAAGGCGGCATACCAGCGGAACTGCGCCAACTGCCACGGCGCGAGCGTCGATGACGGCAGCGCCGCTCCTCCGCTCCGCGGCGCGGCCTTCCTTGCCAAGTATGCCGGGAAACCCGCGGCCGATCTGTTCACCTACGTGAGCACCAAGATGCCGGCGGGCAACCCGGGTAGCCTCGGCGGCGCCGAATACGCCGGCATCATCGCCTACGTCCTCCAGCAGAATGGGTTTGCGACCGGGCGCAAAGAGCTCGCCTCGCAGGCGGCTGCCCTGGCATCGGTGGCAATTCCGGCTCCGCCGGGAGGACGCGGCGGAAGGGGCGGCCTGCCGCCCGGCCTCAAGCTCCCTCCGGCGCCGAAGAAAGCGAACCCTCTCGATACCCTCACCCCCGTCACCGACTCCTTATTGCAGAACCCGCCTCCCGGCGAGTGGCTCACCTGGCGCCGCGGTTTCGACTACCAGGGTTTCAGCCCCCTGAAGCAGATCACGAAGGCGAATGTGAGGAATCTGCGCGTGGCCTGGACCTGGACGCTTTCCCCCGGCTCCAACGAAGCCACCCCACTGGTTCACGACGGCGTCATGTTCCTGCACAGCCCCGGCGACAAACTCGAAGCGCTCGACGCCGCCACCGGCGACCTGCTTTGGCAGTACGCGCGAATCTTGCCCCCCGGCGTCAACGCCAGCAACAAGCGCATGATCTCCATCTACGGAAACAAAGTCTACATGGGGACCTCCGACATCCATGTCGTGGCGCTCGACGTGAAGACCGGCCGCGTCGTCTGGGACCAGCCGCTCACCGAGGAACGGGGATTCACCCTCACCGGCGGTCCGCTGGTCGCCAAAGGCAAGGTGATGATCGGAACCGGCGGCCGCGTCGGCGGTAAGAACTACATCGTCGCGCTCGACGCCGAAACCGGCAGTCCCGCTTGGCGCTTCAACACCATCGCCCAGCCCGGCGAGCCTGGCGGCGATACCTGGAACGATCACACCGCCGAGGAGCGCAACGGCGGCTCCGTCTGGATCGCGGGAAGCTACGACTCCGCGCTCAACCTCGCCTTCTTTGGCGTTGGGCAGACCTATGACACCGCCTTGCTGGCAAAGCCCGTGAGGCCGGGTGCCAACACCGACGGCCTCTATACCGATTGCACCTTGGCCATCAATCCCGACACTGGCAAGCTCGTTTGGTATTACCAGCACCTGCCCAACGATCAGTGGGACCTCGACTGGGTGTTTGAACGCCAGGTCGTCCGCATGCCCGTCAACGGCGTGGTGCGCCCCGTGATCATGACCTCGGGCAAGCAGGCCACCTATGACCTCCTCGACGCCGAAACCGGCAAGTGGATCTACTCGAAAGACCTCGGCCTGCAAAATATCGTCACCTCCATCGATCCCGTCACCGGCAAGAAGACCGTCAATCCGGAAACGCTGGCCGGCGACGGGAAAGTGCATATGGTCTGTCCTCATGCCGACGGCGCCAAGAGCTGGCTTCCGGGCTCCTACAATCCCGACACGAAGATTTTGTATATCCCGCTGGTGGAGGCATGTATGGATCTGACGCCGGTCACCGATGGAGGCCGCACCCTTTTGTCTACCGGGGTGAGTCCGGTGGTGCGGCCGCGTCCGGGTTCGGACGGCCAGTACGGCCGCGTGGAAGCCGTCAACATGCTGACCCGCGAAGTGGTGTGGACCGAGCGCCATCGCGCGCCGGTGTCGAGCGGCGCGCTCGATACCGCCGGCGGCGTGATCTTCAACGGCTCGATCGACCGGTACTTCCGCGCGTACGACGATCAAACCGGCAAGCTGCTCTGGGAAACCCGCCTGACCGATGTGCCGAGCGACGCCCCGATCGCGTACACAGTAAACGGCAAGCAATACGTCGCGATCGGCGTAGGCAACGGCGGCGCGCAGGCCACCGGCTTCACGCCGCTGGTGCCGGAAATCCAAAACCTCGACCGTGCTCCGGCCGTGTGGGTGTTTCAACTGCCGTAGGCCCGCGTCAGCTCCTACGGCACTCAGCCGATCAGGTGGGGCAGGCTTTCAGCCTGCGGACCCGCTTTCTAGCGGGTCTAGCCGGCCGGAAGGCCGCCTGCGGCCAAGATGGACCGCCCCACAACACGGCTCCTGATGCTGCGAATTTCTGAGTCAAGGAGTCTAGGACCGCGGACCGGCCAACCGGCAGCAGGGCCTACTTCGAGTGCGCGTCGAAGAACGCGAAGACTTCGGGCATGCCCGTCGCGATCACACTACCGTGAGTTCCGCCGGGAACTTCCCTGTACCGGTGGTCCATCTTCCGGTCCTTCATGGCGGCGACCCATTTCCGGGTATCCTCCACGGGAACGGCCGTATCGGCGTCGCCCTGAACCACGAGCACCGGCATGGTCAGCCCGGTGAGCACCCCGTCCCTATGCGATTCCATGCGGCGCGCGGCCGGCGCGATCGCGGCGAGGGCCGCCCAAGTCGACCCGTACTTCGAGCCGAGATAAAGCGTTCCGGCGCCTCCCATGGAATGTCCCATCAGATAGGTGCGGCGCTCATCCACGACGAACTCGCGGCGCGCCATCCCCAGCAGGTCCATCACGTCCTTCTCGGCCAGTTCACTGAGGTTCGGCGGATCGTTGATCGCGGCTGGATCGGACCGGGGCGTCGCCCCCGGCCGCGGCTCGACCGTCCACGGAATCCCGTACCACCCACGAGGGTTATAGCCGGCCGGCGCGAACACGATGTAGCCGCCCGCTTCAGCAAGATCGAGCAGATTGCCGCGCATCAGGGTATTGGGATTTCCGCCTAAGCCGTGCAGGGCGATAATCAGCGGATTCTTCTTGTCTTTGGTCACCTTGGAGGAGACGAACACCGCGTATGGGAGGCTCACGTGCGCAACCCGGAAGTTTCCCGGGAAGGCAAAATCGTAGCTGCGCTGCTGCACGCGCGGATCCGGCGCCCGTCCGCTCGGAGCCGGGACCGCCGGCGCCTGCTGCGCAAGACTGCTCTGACTGTAGAAGGCGGTGCCGGCAATTCCGGCAAAGCACAGAATCGGGAGAGCTCTCCTGTTGATTCGCGTCGCCATTTCCCCTCCTGGGGCCGCGTGGAATCCAAGCCTGCCGGATCGCCGGATTCATCCTACCACGCGGGAACGTGGGGCAGGCGATTCGCCCGCCCAGGCCTTTTTCAGCGGGTCCCTGGATTCGCGAGCTTCACTTGCCCGCCGGCACCCGCCGCCGCAACTCGTCGAAGAAGTTCACCAGGATCGCCAGGTTCGCGATCGGCTTCGGATCGGCCGTCCCGTCCGCATTCAGAATCACCGCGAAGCGCTTCCCATCGGGCGCCAGGTCGTAGCTGCGAACCGGAGGAGATCCCAGATCCAGCAACCGGTGCGGCGACCACACCCGGGGCTTGCCGGGCACAAAGGCTGCGCCATCGGTCGTGTAGTCCGCCACCATGAGGATGTGAGAATCCTCGAGGAAGAACAATGCGCCCCCGGCCCCGTGGGCCCCGCGCGACCAGATGGCATCGCTGCCGTGGCTCGAAACCAGCCATCCGCCGCCCGGACCCGGGAAGGGCGCCACCCACAATCCCTCTTTCCCCGGCTCGCCGGAGTAGTAAGCCAGCCAGCGGCCGTCGGGCGAAAATGCCGGTAGGATCGTGACGAAGGGAGTCTGCAGAAAGGGCTGTGGTTTGCCCAGGCGGGGATGGCTCCCGTCGCCCTCGATGGGCGCAGTCCAGATCTCCACGCCGCCGCCGGCGGCGGCCTGCACCAGCGCCAGCCGTTTGCCATCGCGAGAGATCGCCTGGGGCGAGGCCAGACCGGTCTGGCCCTCCGCCAGCCGCTGCGCCACGCCGGAGCCATCGGCGGCGATCAAGTAGATGCCGGCTGCCGCCCCATTGAGGGCCCGAAACACCAGATTCTTGCCGTCGGGGGTCCACACGGGCCAGTCGCTTTGGCCGGGCAAGACAGTGACGCGCGAGGCGGTGTCGCGTTCCAGATCCCGCACCCAGATGTCCTGATGGCCGTGACCGTCGCCCAAGGAAAACGCCAGGCGCTTGCCGTCGGGTGAAAAGTGCGGAAATCCATACAGCCCCGGTGCCGGCTGCAGCGGCCGCGTCCCGCCGGAACTGTCCAGCCAGAAGATCGACCGCTGCACTTCGTCTTTCCCGCTGGAGTAGACCACCACGCCGGTCTGCGAATAGGCAAAATCCCCGCCCGTGTCCGGACCGTTGTGGATGTCTTCCAATACCGGCTGCGGATCTCCGGTGAGCGCCAGCCGGCCGAGGTCGAACGGCGCCGCGTACAGTGCGCCCTGGTGGATCCAGACCAGGTGGCCGCTGGGAAGGTACCGGGCGAACGAAGCGCCGTGGTGCAGTGTGGTTCGCGTTCCGCTCTTCAGGGAGACTACCTCGACATCTCCGTCGGCGAAGTCCTGCTCCGAGTGCGAGGTGATGAAGAGAACCGCCTGGCTGCCGGGCAAGACTTGCGGCCAGCCGTGCCTCGCTTCCCGTTTCTCGCGGTTGAGTTCGGTCACCGTCGTAGGCGCGCCCCCGGCAGAGGGAATCCGCGAGAGCCCGGTTCCCCAACCCAGTGCCGCGATGAGATTGCCGTCGTCGCCCCAGCTTGCGGCGATCGCGCCGGGCGCATCGCACAAGGTCACGGCCGCGCCGCCTCTCACCGAAATCTTCTTGATCTTGCGATCGGAGTCGAACGCGATCCATTGGCCGTCGGGAGAAAAGACCGGGGAAGTGGCATCCTCGGTGCCGGCCAGCGTCGTGATCCGATTGTCGTCGAGCCGCCGCGTGGCCAGGCGAGTCGCCCCATCGGCTCCTCGCACGGTCAGAGCCAGCAGCGTCCCATCCGGCGAGAGCGCCAGGAAACTTCCGCCCGGGGGCCGCTCCGCCTTCATGTCCGGCCCGAATTCCAACCCGAGGCTCAGCAAGGGAGACAGAGGCGCCGGCCGGCTGGCGCGCCACCAACCCACGCCCGCGATGAGGGCGAGCGCCAGAGCCACCGCCGCGGCGGCCAGGGGCCCCCGCCGCGCCGCCGTCGGCAGCGGCCGCGCGTCCGGCTCGGGCGCGTCGATCGCAATCCGTGCTTCCCCGATGGCTTGCAGTCTCTGCTTGCGATCCCGGTCCAGGCACCGCGCCAGCAGCTTGCGGATCCGTGGCGGTGTCGCCGCGGGCAGCCCGCCCCAGTCCGGTTCTTTGGTCAGCACTGCGGCCAGTGTGTCCGAAACCGTATTGCCCTTGAACAGCCGTTTGCCCGCCAGCATTTCGTACAGCACCACGCCGAATGCCCAAATGTCCGCGCGTTGATCGACGATTCCGCCCCGAGCCTGCTCCGGGGCCATGTACGCCGCCGTGCCCAGGATTTGACCCACCCGCGTGGCATGCTCCAGGGTGAGCGTCGGCGAGTGGTCCGGGTGCCCCTCCGGCGCAGCCGGTTCGGACAGCTTGGCCAGACCGAAATCGAGCACCTTCACCGCGCCGTCCGCTTTGATCTTGATGTTGCCTGGCTTCAGATCGCGGTGAACGATGCCCTTCTCGTGGGCGGCCTCCAGCGCCTCCGCGATCTGCCGGGCGATGCCCAGGGCCTCGTCGAGCGGGAGAGCGCCTTGCTGAATGCGGGCGGTTAATTCCGGCCCGTCGACCAGCTCCATCACCAGATAGTTGGGCCCGACATCGTACAGCGTGCAGACGTTGGGATGATTCAGCGACGCGATGGCGTGCGCTTCGCGCTCAAAGCGATCGCTGAACCGTTCCGGTGAGACCTTGATGGCGACTTCGCGCCCCAGTCGCGTGTCGCGGGCCCGGTATACCTCGCCCATGCCGCCCGCCCCGATGGGATCGAGGACTTCGTAAGGGCCGAGTTTCGATCCCGGGGCCAAAGACATAAGGTGCTGATCGATTCTAGCGTAAAGGAGAGGCTCGCTCGGTTTGGGGTGAAAAGCTAAGGTGGCCGGGGGGGCGGCAGGCGCGCCCATTTTCGCGAGAACGTTCCGTTTTCCTGCGCACCAGAACGAGCGAATGGATGCCGTGCGGGTTCCGTTCGAAGTCTCCGTGTTGGCGGCCTGATTGTGGCAAACTGGTGGGGGACCAGCCATGGCTGCCGGATCCACTGCCACGGCCTAATCAGTATGCGGAAAGAGATCACCATACCGAGAGAGCGGCTGCATGAGTTTTGCCGGCGATGGAAGATCACCGAACTGCGCGTGTTCGGGTCTGCGCTGCGCGAGGATTTCCGGCCGGACAGCGACGTGGATCTGCTGGTGGACTTCGCTCCGGATGCCAACTGGACGCTGCTCAATCACGTGGCGATGGAAGAGGAGTTGTCCGGCATGCTGGGCCGTAAAGTAGACCTGGTATCCCGGCGCGCCATCGAGCGGAGTTCCAATTGGATTCGACGTAAGGCCATTCTGGAGACGGCGGAGCCTTATTTTGCCTCGCGATGAAGCGCACGTCATCGACATTTTGAAGGCGGCGCGCCTCGCGATTGAATTCAAAGGAACTGCCGATCGGGCCGCCTTCCTGGCCGATGCGAAAACGCAATCGGCCGTCCTGCACCAACTCCTGGTGATTGGAGAAGCGGTCAAGCGACTATCGCCCGAGTTCCGAGCCGTTCACGCCGAGGTGCCGTGGCGGCTCATTGCCGGAACTCGCGACAAACTGATCCATTTTTATGAGGGTGTGGACCTCGACGAGATCTGGGGAATGGTGGACTCAGACCTGCCGGATCTCATTCGCTGGATGGAACCTTTGGCGCCGTCTGGTCCTGGGGAGTAGAAGGGCGGGAGGAACCTGTGGCAGAGATAACGAGAAGGCGGTCAGGGGAGCTTGTGCGGGGGGTGTTTCAAATCCTGCTGCAACACGCCGACGGGCTTCCTGCGAAAGAAGTATTGCGGCGGCTCCAAGAAGTGGTTCCTCCCACCGCCTTTGAGGAAAGCACCTATCCGAACCGACCGAACGTTCACCGATATGAGAAGATCGTCCGGTTCTCTACCATAGCTTCTGTAAAGGCGGGCTGGCTTGTAAAGGACAAGGGCTCTTGGTCACTGACAGATCAGGGTCGTGCGGCGTTCCAGAAGTTTACGGACCCGGAAGCATTCGACCGCGAAGCACGTCGACTCTATGGAGTTTGGAAATTGGACCAGCCGATCGATGGGGCTGGTGAGACCGAAGAGGATGGGACCGAGGCTCAAGCGAGTGCGACCCTTGAGGAAGCCGAAGGCGTGGTCGGAGATCGAATCATTTCTCCAAAATATGAGCCCGTATGATTTTCAGGACCTTGTTGCTGGGCTCCTCCGCGGAATGGGCTATTACGTCGATTGGGTGTCTCCGCCGGGACCTGATAAAGGAATCGACATTGTGGCCCATGTGGATCCGCTGGGAGTTAAGGGGCCGCGGATTAAAGCACAGGTTAAGCGACGGGTCGACAAGGTCGCCGTTGACGGTGTTCGGGGTTTTATGGCGTTGCTTGGCGACTCGGATGTTGGCCTATTCGTCTGCACGGGAGGGTTTACGAAAGAGGCAGAGGATGAGGCGCGTCGGCAGGAGCGAAGGCGAATCATGCTTCTGGATTTAAAACGACTTTTTGACCTTTGGACCGAGCACTACGATCGAATACCGGAAGCACATAGACGGTTACTGCCGCTCCGTGCAGTGTATTATTTGGTGCCCAGCGACTAAGTTCGAGCAATATGCCTATATGGGGACGGACGGAAGTGACCCCACCTGAGCGTAAGTCACCGCGCTTTGTCCCTGGCCCTGGGCGGATCACAACACCAACAGCAGCGGCAGCGCCACCACGGTTTATAGCTCCAACCAGCAGACGGTGACTGACGAAGCCGGCGTCAGCCGCACCACGACTGCCGACGGGCTCGGCCGCCTCAGCCAGGTGACCGAAACCGGCAATCTCTCCACCACCTATTCCTGCGACCTGCTGGGCGACCTGATCGGCGTCAACCAGAGCGGCCGGCTGCGCGCGTTTGGGTACAGTGCTGGGCCGGCTGACCAGCGCCACCAATCCAGAGAGCGGCACCATCAGCTACATTTACGACAACATCCAACGCTCCTGAACACTGCGTTGGTCTGGTTTGCTTGAGAATGATCCGGGGCACAGGTCGTCGCCATTGGTGATAAACGGGACAGCCAAAGAGCCTGCACAAGGCTGATTTTCACCGATCGGTTCCAGAGTTGCCGCAGCGCTCTCATACAGTCACCGCACTTTCGCCCGCTCCTTTTGTTCTCCCGCAAGCACTTACTCGCCCGCAAGCCCGGCTCCCGCCTGTGCGCCCGCTATCCTGGAGGCGCCAGGAGGCACTCCGCATGGCGACCCAGAATCAAATCGACGCCAACCGCCGCAACGCTCAGAAA
>JAIQFS010000041.1 GCA_020073145.1 Terriglobia bacterium | reverse complement strand
AGCTACCAGACGTCCGGTGAGCGGATTCAGTACACGGGCACCCGGCCCAATGGCCAGTCGTGTTCCAATGTCGAAGTCCTCAGTGGAGCGTACACCTGGAACGAAGACATTCCGGGCGCCGAACTCGTCCCTGGTAAAGGCAAGGCGACGCCGATGCCGGCAACGGTAGAGCGGGCGTCCCCAATGCGATCGCGACCGCGACACTCAACGACAAGTTCATGGCCGAAAGCGTGGTGGTGAAGCAGGGAGCGAAGACTACCGAGTTCACCTACAGCGACTATAGGGACTGGAACAATAAGCTGAATCCCGCGGAGGCGTTCTACGCGGGCAGGATGATCGAGAAACAGAACGGCGCCGTGGTCCGCGATATTACGACGACGCAGACGGAAACGGGACAGATGTATGTCGTGATGCCGGTGCCGGCAAGCATCAAGGCGGCGATCCAGCCAACCAATCAGCCTCCCAACTGGACTCTGAATGCCGACGCCAAGCCGCCGGCGACGCAGACTGCAGCCGCCGCAACCCCGCGGCTGGCCGACGGGCATCCGGATATGACGGGAAACTGGGGTGGCCCCCCTCTTGCCATTACGGGTAGTGGGACCCGCCGATGTGGTCCAACGCAGGTGAAGGGCGGAGGAATCGACCCCGACGTCGGCTGCAAAGACCCAATGGACAACTTCTGGGTGGATTATGAGTGGATCTCGCCCTCGCGGTTTGGGCCGAGTCGTCCCGTTTACAAACCCGAGTTCTGGGACAAGACTCAGGAACTCGACCAGTGGACGAACAAATACGATCCAGTCATGACCTGTCAGCCGCTGGGGCTCCCGCGACAGGGCACGCCAACGCGCATTATCCAAACCCCGACCGACATCATCTTCTTCTATAACGAGTATTCCGATTACGGCGGCGGAAACTACGAATACCGTGACATCCCGACCGACGGTCGAGCGCGCCCCGACACGGTCGAAGCCTATTACTACGGGCTTTCGATCGGAAAATGGGAGGGCGACACGCTAGTGATCGAGTCCACCAACTTCGTCGATTCCACCTGGTACGGACGCGGCGGCCTGTTTCATTCCGCCGACATGCGCATGGTGGAGAAGCTGACCCGAAAGGGCGACGAGATTCTTTACCAGATGACTATCGAAGACCCGGACGACCTCATCGAGCCCTGGGTGATGCCGGACCGAATCCTGCGGGCGCGTCAGGGCACGCCGGCAATACAGCATGAGCGCGCGTATTGCGAGGTGTACGAAACCGGCAAATTCACCACTCAGTTTCGACACTGAGCGATCCTTCGTGACCAGACCCGCAGCCCGTTGCGGACTCCACTCCGGGACGGGCTGTTTTTTTGGGTCGGCGCGATGCCTACGGTACGGTGGGAGAATAGACGAATGCGCAGAGCACTACTGACGGCTCTCGCCGGCACGGCCCTATGCGTTCCTGCTGTGGATCGGGCCCACGCTCAATCGGCGGCGACGCCGGTGCCGGCAACCCTGAACCAACTGATGAGGGGCACTCTCTACCCGTCTGCGAACGTCGTCTTCGCGGCCCAGGACGTCAACCCGGCGGACATCCCGCGCGCCAAAGATCCCAACATGGCGACCGACCTGTTGACCACGGTCTTCGGAAAATGGGAGGCCGTCGAGAACAGTGCGTTGGCGATCTCGGAAGTGGCGAACCTTCTCACGCTTCCCGGCCGTAAGTGCTCCAACGGTCTGGATGTTCCCGTGAAGAATGCGGATTGGGACAAATTCGTGCAACAGCTTCGCGACGCGGGCATGACGGCCTACGCGGCGGCAAAGACGAAAGATCAGGACAAGATGACCGATGCCGCCGGCGTGATGACCACGGCATGCGCGAACTGCCACAATAAATACCGCGAGAAGCGCAATCCTGCAGACCGATGCAAGTAGCCCTGTCGAGGCATCCAACGACACTACGGCCCGGCGGAGAGGATCAATTCTAGCGTTGGCGGCGGTCCGGCGAGTCTTTTCGGGCCAGACTGATCGCGGCGCGTTGTGGGCTGCCAAAGCGTTTCGATGCCTGGTGCAGTGCGGTTAGTCGGTGTCAGGAACGATGGATCGGTTCGCCGCACGTGATGCGATGTCCGTCGGGGGTACGAAGGCTAAATTCCCTCAGTCCCCAGGGCTTGTTGGAGGGCGCGGCGGTGACGAGCGCCCCTTTGGCGACAATCTCCTGGTAAAACCCATCCACCCCGTCGACGTTCCAGTACGCAAAATAGGAGTGATTCCCCAATTCGCTCGCCGGCTTCTCGTCCCGGCACTCTCCCAGCATCACCCGGAACCTGTCCCGCGACAGAAAGCTCCATCCCTCGGCGTCGATCGGATCCTTGCTGAAGCCGAGAACGTCCATGTAGTACCGCGTTGATATGTTCAGATCACGCACCGCCAAGACAGACCGGGAATCGACAATGTGAGCCAACGTTTGCTTCCCCCTGAAGCATTATACTGACGCGTTGCGCGGCCCTGATGATCCGGAGGAAGACCCCTTATACTCTCCCTAGACCGTCAAGGGAACATCAAATTTACTGCAGGGCACTCTGGATCTTCTGATTCTGCACGCTCTCGGACGCGGGCTCCGGCATGGCATCGCCCAAGCCATCCCGACACGTCCCCGTTTCCTACGACCCGTGCAGGTCTTCGACAAACTTCTGGAACAAGCGATTGTAGTCGTCTCTTACCTTGACCCACACCCCGTACAACGAGGCGCTCCGGCACCAGCGCGTGAAGACTCTCATCCAGCCGTCGATCCGCGGATTGTTGCGGTTGGCCGCCTCGCCCAGTTTGAACTCGGTAAAGACGTTCTCCATGAGTTGGATGAGCTGCACGCCGAATCCGAAGCACTCGTCGTTGAAAGCGCCCGGGGTTACGCTCATCTCCGGCGCAACCGCCTCAGCCAGGTAATACAGGTTCGGATTCCCGGCGAAGGCTTTGATCAAATCCGAGTAGGCATTCGCCAGCCTCGAGGCCGCCTCGTCCGGCACCGGGATGGGCGCGTACCATCGGCCCTCCAGATACTGAAACACATCCTCCATGCCGGCCGGCCCGGTGGGCCGCGGCGCGCCTTCGAAGGCGTCGTTGGCGATGTGCAGCCCCAGGCGCCGATAGCTTTCGAACTGCGATTCCGTAAAGAATTGGTCGGCCGTGCTCTGGTGCGGGAACTCGTGGAACCGCGAGTGGTATTCGATGACGTCGGCCGGTTCATTCCCCGTCAGGCTCGACTTGAGATAGAGGAGCCATCCCCCGGCGTTTCTGCCCGGATGTCCCGGCTCCTGTTCGGGATAGTGAATCTTTCCCACCACGCAATGGGTCTTGCTGAACGAATTGGCGCCGATGCGGATCGGATCGGGGCTGATTTCGATCTCGACTCCGAAGTCGGCCCGGCACATCCGGATCGCCTGGCCGAGCGATCCGAAAGTCAGATCGCCGTCCTGTTCGCCGTCACCGACAATGATGTACCGGCAGCGGCGGCGCACCAGCTCATATAAACCAAGGTTGTCGAAGTGGCCGCCGTCGGAGAGATTCACGAATTTGCTCCGGCCCGTGGTTTGGCCGAACAGTTCCGCGAACAGATACCGGAGGGCGAAACGCGGCCCCGGCAAGGCGCGCACGTCCGACCACCGCGGATTGGCCAGCCACCAGCCCAGCCGGGCGTCGAATACCGTCAGCAGGAAGGCCAGCGGCCCCGACGTGTGAAAACCGCTGTTGGGGTTGGCTGCGGCGCCCGAAATGGCGGTGACGGTTCCCAGGTCCGGACCCTTCGGATAGGCATAGCCCGGAGTGCCGCAATAGCCGGCGAGATCGAAACCCTTGGCGTTTCTCTTCTGGCGGTGATCCTCTTCGGTGACCGCCGGGTCGAAACCGGAGTAGAGCGGCGTGAACACGAAAGACGTGGCCTTGCGTTCCTGGCGCGCCAACTCCGACCCGGTGTTTAGGTTCAGCGCCGTGTTGACGATCGGAAACGGGCCGCGGTAGTTCCGGTCGCGAGAATCGCTATTCGGAAGCAGGCTGGAGAGCGCGAAGTCGTCATTCGGGTCGAATCCCGTGAACCGGTTGGGCCTGCGATCCTTGTTGTTGCTGGCCCCCAGATAGCACCGCACGAGGCGGTTCTTGTAGAAATGGTGCATCGAGAATTCGTTGATGTTGAATCGCCAGGCCGCCACTAGCGTCACCATAATGCTGCCCGCCAGCGTCAAGACCAGGAACAGAATTCGTGGGTCTGCGGTCTCCCGGCCCGAGGCGTCTGTCGTTTGGGTATACCGATGGCTGAAGTCCAGCACAAAATAGTACTCGGCCTCGAGCTGGAGGAGGCGCCCGGTCAGATCGCCGGTCTTCGTGGGTTGCGTGACCGCCACCTGCAACTGGGAGTCGCCTGCCGCTTCGTGCACGGTGATGTCGTATTTCGTGGTGGGGGGCGTGGCCGCCGCCCGTGCGCGATGCTCTCGAATGAATCCGATGTCCGGCCGGTCGGGGATTGCCAGGTGAACGCCCAGCGAGATCGCCAGTAGGTAGCCCACCATGAAGATCGCCGGAGCGATCGGCAACAACCGCGAGAGGAGGCTTTGGTTGGACTCCCCATCGGTCTTGGCGCTCTTGCCGGCAAGCACGCCCGTCGCCGTGGCCGCCGCCCAGGCCCCGATAGCGCTGATCCCCGTCTTGCCATAGTGAGCCAGGAGCCAAATGACGCCCTCGGGGCCGAAAACGGCGATTCCGTACAAACCGGCCCATGCCGCGCACAACAACGCCACCATCGTTCCCATGCGCGCCAGCCACTCGCGGGCCGCATCCGGATAGTCAACTCCCATCAGCCCGATCAACAGTCCCGTACCCGCGATCAGCGACAGGCTGATCAGGGGAGGGGCGAACGCGATCTTCCGCCACGCGTCATGGCTGCCGGATGTCCGAGCCAAAACCCAAATGATGAGGACTTCGGCGAGCGCGGCGCAGATCGGAACCATCCATAGCGAGTGGAGAAAAGCCCCGGCCTTCGATCCATGCCGTTGTTCGTAACAACGGTAAAAGCCGCCGGTTTTCTGAAAAATCCAGAAGAGCCACAACAGCGCGACCCCTAGGAGAAACCGGGTCGCCGGGCGGCGGCCGTCCAGACCGGTGCATCCCAGCAGGAGAGCGGCCAGAAACACCAGCGGGATGGTGAGCAGGTTCAAACGGTTGGCCAGGTGGTTACGGCCTTTCACCGCCTTGACCCAGAGCGTCACTGGAATCTCCCACCAATGGGTCGCGTGGAATTCCTCTCTCGGAAACATCTGCAGCACCATCTCGTCCAGATTTCCCGCCATGAGCACCACGGCGGCAAATAGAACCAACGACGCTGCCACCAGTGACCAGATGTTGATGCCGGATCCGAAGAGGTTCAATTGCGAGAGCACGCCGGTCAAGAGCGCGGAAACTATCACGGCCGCGAGCGCCGGAACCAGGATGAGCTGGTTGAGCAGAACGTTGCGAATCCAAATGGCGGCAATCACCCACGTATCCGCGCTGAAGAACCCAGGGCTGGGCGCCAGGTAATTGCTGTACTTGCGCAAGAAACTGATTGGGTCGCAGTCCGGGGATTCCGGGATCGGATTGGCCTTGGAAGAGAGCGCTTGGGCCGCCTTTCGGGGATCTCCTTGATGCTGGTTCCGAATGATCCCGTGCAGCCAGGACCCGATGTAGCCGCCGCCCGACACCGTCGACAGGTAGTCGATGAGAGGCAGCAAGCCCAGTTCCGCCAGCCCTTGCAGGATGCCGAGATTCAGGGTCGCGCTGCGAATGCCGCCCCCGGAAAACGCCAGGCCGAAGAGCCCCGCCTGATGCGCCGTTTGGTGGTTCAGAGTGGATCGGTCGACCCGCTCCTCCGGACTCAGACACCCGGCGGGGACCGTCGCGTTCGTACTCGCGGAAGCTACCGAGAACGTGGGAGGAAATCCGACGCCCTCGCGTCGATGCCGGATCGCTTCCAGTTCCTCTAGAAGGACGCGTTCCTCGAAGAATTCCGTCTTCGGCATGGAATCTCCTCAAACGGCAGACCCGTTTCCACTGAGCCAAAACCTCGTAGACAATCCCGTCAGCGCGAGATTGGCGCTACCGACCTTGGTCCCGTTCCAATCGATTTGTTGATCAATGTAATGGGGAATTCTATCTAAGTCAAGGAGTTTCGATGTGTGCGTTGAAGCACCATAAAAGAGGGGCAGGTCGACAGCCTGCCCCTGGAGTGAGTCAGCAAAGGTTCGGACCGCAGGTTCTAGCTACAGCCGCTCGTGCCGCCGCAGTTCCCGCACTTGTAGCAGCTGCCGTTGCGCGTCATGATCGATCCGCACTCCGCGCACAGCGGCGCATCGGCCACCACCGGTGTGAACGGCAGGTTCTGCTGCGGATCGGTTTCAGTTGCGCGCAAGGTCGGCGTTTCGCCGGCTTCGGTGATGGCGTATTCTTCGCCCAGGAACTTCGCGCCCAGCCAGCGGAAGATGTAATCGATGATCGATTTGGCGTAGGGGATCTGCTGGTTCCCCGTCCACCCGCTTGGCTCGAAGCGCACGTGCGCGAACTTGTCCACCAGGAACTTCAGTGGCACCCCGTATTGCAGGTTGAAGCTGATCGCCGTGGCCAGCGTGTCCATCAGGCCGGAGATGGTCGACCCTTCCTTGGCCATGGTGATGAAGATCTCGCCTGGCAGACCGTCTTCATACATCCCCACCGTGATGTAGCCTTCATGCCCGCCGATCGAGAACTTGTGGGTGATCGACCGCCGCTCGTCCGGCAGTTTGCGCCGCACCGGCCGAAAGACCACCTTCTCGACCACCGCCGGAGCTGGAGCGCTCGCCGTAGCCTTCTTCTCGCCTTTGCCTGAGCCCGAACTGAGCGGCTGCACCTTCTTCGAGTTGTCGCGGTAGATGGCCACCGCCTTCAGCCCCAGCCTCCAGCTTTCGGTGTAGGCGTGCATGATCTCGTCCACCGTGGATTCCTCGGGCATGTTGATGGTCTTCGAAATCGCGCCCGAAATGAACGGCTGCACCGCCGCCATCATGCGCACGTGCCCCATGTAGTGGATGGAGCGCGTTCCGTTCTGCGGCCGGAAACTGCAGTCGAACACCGCCAGGTGCTCCGGCTTCAGATCCGGCGCGCCTTCGATGGTTCCGGTCGAATCGATGTGGCTGACGATCTTCTCCACCTGCGCCGGCGAGTATCCCAGCTTGATCAGCGCCGCCGGGACGGTGTTGTTGACGATCTTGATCACGCCGCCGCCCACCAGCTTCTTGTATTTGATCAGCGCCAGATCCGGCTCGATCCCGGTGGTGTCGCAATCCATCATGAACCCGATGGTGCCCGTCGGCGCAATCACCGTCACCTGCCCATTGCGGTATCCGTGGCGCCGCCCGGAATCGTAGGCGTCATCCCAGCACTGCTGGGCGCCTTGAAACAGCGCCGTCGGCAGGTTGTTGCGGTTCAGCCGCCCGGCCGCGTCGCGATGCATCCGGATCACTTCCAGAAATGGTTGCTCATTGACCGTGTAACCGGGGAATGGCCCGGTCGATTCCGCGATCCGCGAACTGGTCAGATAAGCCTGCCCGCACATCACTGCCGTGATCGCGCCCGAAAACTCGCGCCCTTGTTCGCTGTCGTAGGGAACCCCCATCGACATTAGCAGCGCGCCCAGATTCGCAAATCCCAAACCCAGCGGCCGGAAGTCGTGCGAGTTCTCCCCGATCTTCTCGGTCGGGTAGCTGGCGTTGTCCACGATGATCTCTTGCGCCACGATCATCGTGTCCACCGCGTGGCGGAAGGCTTCCACGTCGAACTGTCCGTCCGGCCCCACGAACTTCATGAGGTTCAGGGAAGACAGGTTGCACGCCGAATCGTCCAGGAACATGTATTCCGAACACGGGTTCGAGGCGTTGATGCGCGCCGTGTTCTTGCACGGATGCCAGCGGTTGACGGTGGTATCGAACTGCATGCCCGGGTCGCCGCACTGGTGCGTGGCGTCGGCGATCTGCCGCATCAGGTCCTTGGCCTTGAAGCGCTTCACCGGCTCGCCCGTGCCCACCCGCTTGGTCCACCAGTCGCCGTCCGATTCCACCGCTTCCATGAAATCATCGGTGGCCCGCACGGAATTGTTGGCGTTTTGAAAAAAGACAGAGCTGTACGCTTCGCCGTCGAGCGACGAGTCGTATCCGGCCTCCACCAGCGTGTACGCTTTCTTTTCTTCCTTAGCCTTGCACCAGATGAATTTTTCAACATCGGGGTGCTCGGCATTGAGAATCACCATTTTGGCGGCGCGGCGGGTCTTGCCGCCGGACTTGATCACGCCGGCGAACGCGTCGAACCCCTTCATAAAGGAGAGCGGGCCCGAAGCCGAACCGCCGCCCCCCAGAGGAGCATTGTCTTCGCGCAACGTCGAAAGGTTGGTTCCGGTGCCGGATCCCCATTTGAAGAGCATGCCTTCGGTCTTGGCCAGGTCGAGTATCGATTCCAGCGAATCTTTCACCGAAACGATAAAGCACGCCGAGCACTGCGGACGCGTCACGTCCGATTCCAGCTTCGCGATCCGGTCCGCCGTCTGGTCGTAGACCCATCCGTAGCCGCGCGCGTCTTTGACGCCCACGTTGAACCACACGGGCGAGTTGAAGCACGCCTTCTGCGTGAGCATGAGGTGCGCCAGCTCATTGCGGAAATTCTCCGCATCGTCGTTGGTCTTGAAGTAGCTATCCTTCTTCCCCCACCCCGTGATGGTGTCCACCACCCGCTGCACCAGTTGGGCCACGCTGGTTTCCCGTTCCGGGGACCCGAGCTTGCCGTAGAAGTATTTGCTGGCGACGATATTGGTGGCCGTCTGGGACCAGTCGACCGGCGCTTCGACGTCGCGCTGTTCAAAGATAACAGAGCCCTTATCGTTTCCGATCGAGGCCGTCCGGGTCTCCCACCGGATTTCATCGTAAGGAGTCTTGCCGGCCTCCAGCCGTGCCGTGAAATACCGCGGGAACGAGATCCCATCCCCGGTTCTGGCTTTAGTTTTAGCTCGCAATGATTCTATTTTCGCACTGAGATCGACGGAAAGCTGGCCCATTTGAAGTTCCTCCTTGGGGTCTGGGAAATGGGGGACTTCGTCATCTTGCCCCAAGATATAGTGTGGCGTCAAGAAATTTATCTATACGAAGTGTGTATAGGTTACAGACTGAGCGCATTTCGGAGCGGGCAGCGGCCAGGACGGACCGGTACCAAAAACCGGTCAGCCTGAAATCTGGGTGATTTTCCCCTCACCCCGCATTCGGCAGTTTGATCAGCGATGCCCCCGGCACGCAGCTCCAGATGTGGTCGTCCTGCAGGATGGATTCCAGGTTGCGGCGCGACATCAGGGCATGTTCGCGCGCCAGGCTTTCGGCTCGCGTCCCTTGGCGGTTCGCGATGGCTTCCACGATGGCGCGATGCTGTTCATGAGCCACCCAGATCAGGTCGGCAGCCCTCGGGAGCTTGGATTGGGCAAACACCAGCGCGCTGGGCGATGCGAACGGCAGAGACATCACGCGGTCCAGCATCCGCCGCAGCATGGAACTCTGGGCCAGATCCACCAGCGAGGAATGAAACGCTTCGTTCAGTTCCAGGTAGTGGGTGAAGGAATCGATCGTGGGGATCAGCATCGCGTCCAGCTCGTCGCGACAGCGCCGCAGCGTCGCCAGTTCCCGGTCGTCGGTCAGCTTCTCGGCCGCCAGTCGCGCCGCCGTGCCTTCCAGCACGCCGCGCATTTCGATGGAGTCCCAGATGTCGGCGAGCGTGAATTCGCGCACCACGAAGCCGCCCGCCGGCAAAACTTCCAGCAGGCCTTCGTTGGCCAGGCGGTCGAGCGCCAGGCGGATCGGCGTTCGCGACACGCCCAGACGGGCCACCAGCGGCAGTTCCGAGATGCGTTCTCCGGGCGAAAAATCGCCCCGCAGCAGCATCTCCCGGAGGTTCAACACCGTCCGCCCGGTCTGTGAGGTTACCTCGGCTGGCCCTGGAACCGGATGCTTGGCGTCGAGCGTAGCCACCGTCTGTTCTCCTGCCGGATCTTAGCAGATGGCTTCGGCCGCGCGCAATTTCTCGTGACGGCTTGGCTTATAATAGTCGAGCCCTTCCCATGCCCGCCTCGCGAACCACCGCCTCCGAAACCACCGGCGTCACCGCGCCCCCTGATCTGCGCTACGCCTGGTATGTCGTCTTCGCGCTGACCGCCATCTATATGCTCTCGTACGTCGATCGGACCATCCTGAGCCTGCTGGTCGGTCCGATGAAACGCGACCTCGGCATTAGCGACACCCGCGTCGGGCTCTTGCAAGGCTTGGCCTTCGGCCTGTTCTACACCTTCATGGGGCTGCCGCTCGGCCGCATCGCGGACACGCGCAGCCGCCGCGGTCTCATTGCGGTGGGCGTCGTGCTGTGGAGTTTTTTCACCTCGGCTTGCAGCATCGCCCGCAGCTTCTGGTCGCTCTTCCTGGCGCGCATGGGTGTTGGCGTGGGCGAAGCCTCGCTCTCGCCGGCGGCTTACTCCCTCATCTCCGATTACTTCCCGAAGGATCGGCTGGGCGTCGCCATCAGCGTCTTTTATATGGGAGTGTTTCTGGGCACCAGCGTGTCGGCCCTGGTCGCCGGCGCAATTGTGGATGCCGTGTCCCACACCCCAGTCATCACTTTGCCGGTGCTGGGAGCCATGGCGTCCTGGCGGATTACCTTTCTCTGCGTCGGCATCCCCGGCGTGCTCTTCGCGCTGTTGGTCTACACTGTGCGCGAACCGCTCCGCCGCGACGTGTTACGCACGCGCGCGGGCCAGGTCAGCCAGCTCGGTTTTTCCGAAGTGCTCTCGGAGATGGGACACCGCTGGCAATCCTTGCTCGGCCTTTCCATCGGCGCCATCTTCCAGGCCGTACCGACGTATGCCTTCATCTCCTGGACTCCCACCTTCTTCCAACGCATTCATGCTTGGACGCCCGGCCAGTCCGGCCGCGGGCTCGCGCTCCTGCTGCTGGCGTTCGGCTGCACCGGCATGTACGCCGGAGGCTGGTTGAGCGATCACTGGCAGCGCAACGGCGTGAGCGAGGGCCCGTTGCGGGTCGGTGTGGTCTGCGCCATCGGAACCTTGCTGCTGGTGCCGGCGGCCTTCCTCATGCCGTCGGCGCAACAGACGTTCGTTCTCCTCGCACCCGGCATCTTCTTTCTCGCTCTCCCGATGGGGACCTCGGCCGCGGCCTTACAGCGCATCTTTCCCAACCAGGTCCGCGGGCAGGTCTCGGCGCTCTTCCTGTTCCTCCTGAACTTGGGCGGGCTGAGCCTTGGCCCTCTGATGCCCGGCCTCTTGAACGACCGCCTGTTCCACAGCGAGAAGATGCTCGGCCCGTCCCTCGCCCTCACCATCGGCGGCGCGTGTGTTCTGATGCTGCTCGCCTTCCGCGCCACCTACCGCTCCTATCGCACGCACGAACAGATGATGCAGTCGGCCGCCCGCTGAAGGAGCGGGGCTTCTTCCCCCGCTCCCTTCCACTCCAGATAAGATAGGGATTCGCTAGCGAGCACAACCTCATGGACAACCCCAAACTCTTTGACGTCAGCCGTCTCGTCGCCATTGATACCCACGTGCACATTGAGCCCGACGCGCCCGACAACGCCGCCGATGAAGCAGCCCGCAAGTATTTTGGCGAAGCCGGAGCTCCGCGCGATCGCCAGGGTCTGGCCCAATACTACCGCTCCCGCAACATGGGTTGCATCGTCTTCTCGGTCGATGAGCGGCTCACCGGCCGCCCGCAAGTTCCCAACGAAGAGGTGATCGCCCTCGCCGCCGAGCATGCCGACATCATGCTGGCCTTCGCCAGCGTCGACCCCACCCGGGGGTTCGAGGCCATCAGCGAAGCCCGCCGCCTGATCAATGCCGGTGTTCGCGGTTTCAAGCTGCATCCCCCCTTGATGCAATTCCACGCCAACGACCGCCAGGCGTATCCCTTTTATGAGGCCGTCGCGGAAGCCAAACTGCCCGTCATCTTCCACACCGGTCATAGCGGCATCGGCACCGGCATGCGCGGCGGCGGCGGCGTCCGTTTGAAATACGGCAACCCCATGGACATCGACGATGTGGCCGTCGACTTCCCCGATATGCCCATCATCATGGCCCATCCCTCGTTCCCCTGGCAGGACGAAGCGATTTCGGTTTGTCTGCATAAGCCGCAAGTCTATATCGACCTCTCGGGTTGGTCGCCCAAGTACTTTCCGCCGAACCTGATCCAATACGCCAACACGCTGCTCAAGAACAAAGTCCTGTTCGGCTCGGATTTCCCGTTGATCACGCCCGACCGTTGGCTGGCCGACTTCGCCAAGATCGCGATTAAAGACGAAGTACGCCCGCTCATCCTCAAGGAAAACGCAGTCCGCCTGCTCGGGCTGAGCTAACCGTCAAGACTCTTCCCGCTCAGCCCCATCTTTGGCACCCCGCTTGCACTTGTCCGGCACTTGACTCGGACCGCCCAGTGCGTCGTCGGCTTCGCCAGTGTCGTCTTTTACGCCACGGTGCCTCTTCGCGCCCAGGTTTCTCCCGGCCCCTTATCCAAAGCGCATCACTCTTTGGATAGTCCTCTAAAGTGCGCAAGCTGCCATACCTTCGGCGCCGGCGAAGCGAAACTGAAATGCCTCAACTGCCACCGGGAAATCGCCGAACTGGTCAAAGACCATGAGAGCATGCACGGGCGGGTCGTCAACCACGCCAAGGGCGACACCGATTGCGCCCGCTGCCACACCGAACACTACGGCGAAAACTTCCGCATCTTCAAGTGGGACACGTCCGAGGACGAGTTCGATCACAAGACCACCGGCTACCTGCTGGTGGGTAAGCACGCCCATTTAAAATGCGCCGAGTGCCACAACCCCAAACACATCTCCGCCCCAGATCGCAAGCGGATCATGAAATCGGATCTGACCCACAGCTTCGAGGGTCTGCACCCCGCGTGTCTGACCTGTCACCAAGACCATCACGCCGGACAACTGGGAACTCAGTGCGAGACCTGCCACGATGTCTCATCGGAGTGGAAGTCGGTCAAATCCTTCGACCACTCGACCACCAAATTCCCGCTCACCGGCAAGCACCACGCCCTCGAATGCGCCCAATGCCACAAACCCAGCCAGTCCGATGCCAAGGTCCTTCAGTATAAGGGCCTGAATTTCGCGTCGTGTACCGGTTGCCATCAGGACCCCCATCGCGGCGCCTTCGCCGCGCGCTGCGAATCCTGCCACAACACTGACAGCTGGCATCGCGTGGAAATCTCGCACGGCACCTTCGATCACAGCCAGACCAAGTTTCCGTTGCTCGGCAAACATGATGGCGTGGCCTGCGATAAGTGCCATAAGGAGTCGAACTTCAAGGCCCCGGTGGCGCACGACAAGTGCATGGATTGCCACCAGGATCAGCACAAAGGCCAGTTCGTCCACCGCGACGACCGTGGGGAATGCGCGTCCTGTCATACCGTTGACGGGTGGAAGCCCACCACCTTCACCGAGACCAGCCACCGGTCCACGGCCTATCCCCTGGTGGGCAAACATGCCGGCCTGGCCTGCGCCAAGTGCCACGTTCCAGCCGGGCTCGACACCAACTATCACCCCTCATTCCAGGCCTGCCGCGATTGCCACCAGGATGCGCACGGCGGTCAATTCGCCGGCGCGCCGCACAACAACCGCTGCGAAGACTGCCACAAGGTGGACGGCTTCCATCCCTCCACCTTCACACTCTCGCAGCACCAGTCCCTGACCTTCGCCCTCAAGGGTGCGCACGCGGCGGTGGCTTGCCAGGATTGCCATCGCAAAGACGAGGCGCCGGCTAAGGCCGATCGCAAATACCACTTCGCCGGCACCGCTTGCCAGGACTGCCACCAGGATCCGCATCAGGGAGAGTTCCCGGCCGTCATCACCGCCAGTCTGCCGGCGGGCCAGAGTGTCTGCGAGTCCTGCCACAGCCTGCGTTCCTGGCGCGAGTTAAGAGTCTTCGATCACGCCGCCACTTCCTTCGCGCTCAACGGCTCTCACCGCGTGCTCGCTTGCCTGGATTGCCACCGTCCTGCCACCACCGGATCGGCCCTTCTTCGCCAGATTCCATTTAAGTCCGCACCCGAACGCTGTTCCGGGTGTCATGAAGATATCCACGCCGGCCAGTTCCAGCGCGGCTCCGAGCCGGTCGACTGCGCCACGTGCCATGACGCCGGCCACTGGTCCGCCGGCGTCTTCAACCACGAAACCGGGAGCACCTTCTCGCTGGCCGGCGCTCACGCCGATGTACCTTGCCGCCTCTGCCACAACGATCACCGTTTGATGAACGGCAGAAGTGTGTTGACTTACCGGGGCACCCCTCGCCAATGTGCAGCATGCCATCGGTAAACCTATCATTTGTAAAGCCTTATTTGATAACCCGGTCAATTGTTCCGGGACGGATTTACACCCCTGTGTCATATCGCACAGGCCCTAGTCGAGTTGCAGACGCAGGGCCCGGCCCGAGTCATGTGGCCGACGAATTGCCTCTGTCGGCAACACTTGTGACGGGATTAGGACCAGCATGTTCCGCGAACCGCGGGATTCCGGTGTTTCCTCGATGGCAGCGGCTCCTCGTTGTGTTGGCTGCCGCGGCCGCCGGACTGACGGCCCAGGACACGGTGCGTGGGCGCGTGGCCAACCCCCATGGCGCGCTCGACATGCCCTGCGAAAACTGCCATACCACCACTGCGTGGAAGCCGATTCGCAAGCAGCACGAGTTCAATCACGATACCCAAACCAAGTTTCCCTTGCTGGGGCTGCACCAGGGCGTCGCCTGCCAGAGCTGTCACGTTAACCTGGTCTTCTCCAAGGCGCCCACGGTTTGCGCCGAATGTCACGCGGATTTGCACCGCCGCCAGTTTGGATCGAATTGCCAGGAGTGCCACACCGTCCGCGGCTGGAAAGTGCAGGTCTCGGCCATCCAGGATCACAACAACCGGTTCCCGCTCCTCGGCGCTCACGCCGTCGCCACCTGCGACGATTGCCATCACGGCGCCGCCACCGGCGTCTATACCGGCTTAAGCACGCAGTGCGTCACCTGCCACCTCAACGACTATCGGACCGCGTCACCGTTGAACCACGTCGCCGCCAACCTGCCCACCACTTGCGAGACCTGCCACACCGTGAACGTCTGGCAGGGCGCGCGCTTCAACCATGCTCAGTTCACGGGCTTTACTTTGTCCGGCGCCCACGCCAGCCTGGCCTGCGTGCAGTGTCACGTCGGCAACCGCTTCGTGGGCACGCCCGTCGCCTGTTACGGCTGCCATGCCAACGATTTCGCGGGCGCGCAGAATCCGAACCATGTGACCGCCGCCTTCCCGCAGGATTGCTCCCTGTGCCACACCACTCTCACCTGGTCGGGCGCTTCCTTCAATCACAACGCCCTCACTAGCTTCGCCCTTACGGGCGCTCACACCAGCGTCACGTGCGCCCAGTGCCACGTGGGCGGCAGATTCGCGGGTACGCCGACGGCCTGCGAGGGCTGCCATCTGCAGGATTACGGCAACACCACCAATCCCAATCACCGCGCGAGTAATTTCCCGACCACTTGCGTCACCTGCCACAACACCACCAGTTGGCAGAACGCGACCTTCGATCACAGCATCACCGGCTTTGCCCTGGTGGGCGCGCACGCCGCCGTGCAGTGCACCCAGTGCCACCTCAACAACAATTTCAACCTGACCAGCACGGCTTGCGTGAACTGCCACTTGAACGATTTCAATACCGCCGCCAACCCGCCGCACCGGACCGCCGGCTTCCCGCAGGATTGCTCGCTGTGCCACAACACCGTGCAGTGGATGGGCGCCAAGTTCGATCACTCCACCACCGGCTTCACCCTCACCGGCGCGCACACCAGCTTGCAGTGCAACCTGTGCCACGTCAATAACAACTACAACTTCCAATTGCAATCGAGTAATGACTGCGCCAGTTGTCACCTGACCGATTACAATTCGGCGGCGAGTCCCAACCATAAGGCAGCCAACTTTCCCCTTGCTTGCAGTGGATGCCACAACACCGTGCAGTGGGCCGGCGCCACCTTCAATCACGCCTCGACCGGATTCACCCTGACCGGCGCCCATACTGCACTGCAGTGCGCCCAGTGCCACACCAACAACAACTACAGCTTCACCAATGCGGCCTGCGCCAACTGTCACCTGACCGACTACAACGGCACAACCAACCCCAACCACGTCAGCGCTGCGTTCCCGCAGGACTGCTCGCTCTGCCACACCACAGTCAACTGGACCGGCGCCACCTTCAACCACGCCAACACCGGCTTTGCTCTCACCGGCGCGCACGCGACCGTGCAGTGCGCTCAGTGCCACGTCAACGATAACTACAGTCTGACCAGCGCCGCCTGCATCAACTGCCATCTCACCGACTTCAACGGCGCCACCAATCCGCCGCACAAGACGGCCGGGTTCCCGCAGGATTGCACGCTCTGCCACACCTCGGCCAATTGGACCAGTGCCACGTTCAACCACGCCACCACCGGCTTCACCCTGGTCGGCCTCCATGCCACCCAGCAGTGCGCCGCGTGCCACGTCAATAACAACTACAACCTCACCAGCGCGGTCTGCTGGAACTGCCATCAGACCGACTACAACGGGACCAACAATCCGCCCCACCAGGCGGCCGGCTTCGCGCAGGATTGCACCGTCTGCCACGGTAGCGCTGCTCTGAATTGGACTAGCGCCACGTTCAACCACACCACCACGGGGTTTGCGTTGGCCGGCGCCCACACCAGCCTGCAGTGCGCCCAGTGCCACGTCAACAACAACTACAGCCTGACCAGCGCCGCCTGCATCAACTGCCATCTCGCGGATTACAACGGCACCACCAATCCGCCGCATAAGTCGGGCAATTTCCCGCAGGATTGCACCCAGTGCCACACCAACGTCACGAACTGGTCCGGCGCCACGTTCAATCACGCCTCCACCGGATTCGCGTTAGTGGGCGTTCACGCCACCCAACAATGTGCGACGTGCCACGTCAACAACAACTACAACTTGACCAGCGCCGTCTGCTGGAATTGCCACCAGACAGACTACACCGGCGCCACCAATCCGCCCCACCAGGCGGCCGGGTTCCCGCAGGATTGCACCCTCTGCCACGGCAGCGCCGCCCTTAATTGGACCAGTGCCACCTTCAATCACGCCACCACCGGCTTCACGCTGACCGGCGCGCACACCGCGCTGCAATGCGCCCAGTGCCACGTCAACAGCAATTACAGCCTGACCAGCGCCGCTTGTTGGAACTGCCATCAGACCGACTACAACGGCACCACCAACCCGCCGCATCAGGCCAGTGGCTTCCCGCAGGATTGCTCCGGTTGCCACACCACTACCGATTGGACCGGCGCCACCTTCAACCACGCCACCACAGGATTCACGTTGACCGGGGCCCACACCAGCCTGCAGTGCAGCCAATGCCACGTCAACAACAACTTCACCCTGACCAGCGCCGCCTGCTGGAACTGCCACCAGGCCGACTATAACGGCACCACCAGCCCCAGTCACTCCGCCGCCGGATTCCCGCAGGATTGCTCCACTTGCCACTCCACCACCAACTGGTCGGGGGCCACCTTCACGCATCCGACCACGCCGCTCACCCTGACGGGTTATCACGCCACCATGCTGACCAACAACCAGTGCGGCCTCTGCCATGTGGGGAATAACTACACCTCGACGCCGAGCGACTGCTGGAGCTGCCATCAGACCGACTACAACACCACCACCAACCCGGCTCATGGCGCCGCCGGATTCGCCCAGACCTGTAATTCTTGCCACACCTTCGTCGACTGGACTGGCGCAAAATACACGGCCCATGACGGTGCGTACTTCCCCATCTATAGCGGCACCCACAACGGGAAATGGACGCAGTGCAGCGATTGCCACACCAATTCCGCCAATTACGCGGTATTCACCTGCATCGCCTGCCACCAGCACAGCAATCAGGCGCAGGTCACGTCCCAACACTCCGGAGTCAAGAGCTTCGTTTACAACGGCACGAGTTGCTATAGCTGTCATCCGAAGGGAACGGGAGGGTAATGCGTCGTTCCGTCCTCCTGTTGTTTCTGTTCGCGATGGCATCCCAGGTGCAGGTTCTGCGGGCTCAGACGCTCACCGTACGCACCACCTATCAGGTCAAACAGTTGGCCGCGGGAGCCGTCTACCTGGACGGTGGGGCGGAGGATGGGCTCAAGGAAGGCATGCATCTCAAGGTGTCGCGCCTCGCTGCGGGCGAAGCGGAAGCCAACCGCAAGGACATCGGCGACCTGACCGTCATCGCCGTGGCCAGCATCTCTGCCGTGTGTGAGGTCAAGGAATCGTCGGTGCCCGTCGAGGTTGGCGACGCTGCGAATCTTTCCTACGAGGATGCGCAGTCCATTCAATTGGTCCGCTCGTCCAAGTCCCTCCGCCATGCCGCACAGACCGTCTCCTTCACGGAAGGCGATCCGATTGACGAGGAGCTCCGCGAGTATGTCCCCCGGCCTCCTTCCCCGGAAGTGAATAGCTTCCGGGGCCTCATCGGCTTCGAACAGAGTTCGATCCTCGACCACACCTCCGGCATGCAGACCATGCAGGAAGGGCTGGTGGTGCGCGCCGATATGCACCGCATTGGCGGCAGCTACTGGAATTTCACCGGCTACTGGCGCGGCCGCTTGAGCAGCCAGTCCGGCCTCCCGCAGCAGCAGACTCTGAACGATCTGCTCAATCGCACCTACCAGATCGGCATGTACTACAACAACCCCAACTCCCGCTACGTGGCGGGGTTTGGCCGGTTCCTGCTGCCTTGGGCGCCCAGCCTGAGTACCATCGACGGCGGCTATTTCGGACGCCGCCTCGGCCGCAACTTTACCACCGGCATGTTCGCCGGCTCCACTCCCAACCCCACCGCCTGGAACTACGACCCCAACCGCCAGATGGTGGGCTCCTTCGTGACTTTCGAGGCCGGTTCCTACGAGACCGTGCGCTACACCAGCACCGCCGGCGCGGCCGTCACTCGCAGCCACTGGCACCCCGAGCGCGAGTTCCTCTTCTTTGAGAACTCGTTCTTCATCGGCACCAGGCTCTCTCTCTACCATGACCTGGAGGTCGACAAGATCGCTCCGGCCCTCACCTCCACTGGCCGCAGCGATCCGCGCCTGGCCCGCAGCTTTGCCACCCTGCGCTTCCAGCCCGTCAAACGGCTTTCGCTCGATCTCAGCCACAACTACTTCCGCGACGTGCCGACGTTCGACCTGCGCCTCCTCGGCACCGGCCTGCTCGACCAATTCCTCTTTCAGGGCCTCAGCGGCGGGTTTCGCCTGGATGCCTTCCGCGGCGTGAACCTGTACGGCAGCCTCGGCCGCAGCAAGCGCGACCAGGACACTCGCCCCGCGTTCAATTACATGACGGGTCTGGTCCTGCCGCGCCTGTTCGCGTTGCCGCATCTGCCCGGCCTGCCGCGCCTGCGCCGCCCGAAGAGCCTTCCCGCTTGGGCGCCCGTGCCAAGCCTGCCGGCCCTCCCAGGGCTGCCCGCGCTGCCCAGCCTCGCGTTTCGCACCGACTTTCGGTATTCCAAATTCGCCAGCTCGTTTGGTAGCGGCTCGTACGCTTCCGTGACGGTAAGCCGCGAGATCGGAGACAAATTCCGCGTGGACCTCCAGGCAGGCGACCAGCGCCTGGTTTCCCCGTTTACGCCGCAGACCCGTACCAAATTCGGAACCGCCACTCTCGACTATCTCTTGGGAGCCCACTACCTGGTGGGCGCGGGCTGGACCGTCTATCGCGGTGGAACTCAGAACTATGACCAGACTTTCGTTAACCTTGGTTATCGTTTCTAGGTGGGTCAGGCATTGCGCCTGCCCCCTGCTGCTCCTGGGCCTCCTGGCCGCCCTGCCGGCGCGCCCGGCAGCCACCCTGCCGGCTGGTCCGGCGGCCGATTTGCCGCTCCCCGCTCTGCTCGAAAGGATCGGCCAGCAGGTTGAGAAATTCTGGCAATACTTCTCTTCGGTAACTTGTACCGAGGCGCTCACCCAATCCAAAATCGGAGAGAAGGGTAAGGCGCTGTTCGAGCAGCGCGAGACCTTCGATTACTTGATCATTCTACAGGCCTCCGGTATGGATCTTGCGGTGGATGAATCGCGCATCGAGAAGACCCACAAGGCGTCGAAGGGCAACGCCTCCCTCCTCGACACCAACGGCTTTTCCATCTTCACCCTGATCTTCCATCCGCTCTATCAGGCGCGCTACCAATTCCAGCGGCTCCCCGACGAAACCGAAACCGGACGCCGCCTCCTTCGCATTGGGTTTCAGCAAATCGCCCAAGACCATCCGCTCTCGGTCCTCCTGCTCCGCGAGCACGAATACCCGCTGCTGTGGAAGGGCAGCGCCTGGATCGACCCCGAATCCCTGGCCGTCGTTCGCATCCAAGCCGGGTTGGGGAATTCCATGACCGATACCGGGCTCTTACGCCTGGATGCCGATGTCACTTATTCCGATGTCCACTTCAACGAGTCCACCGCCTACTGGCTTCCCGCACGAGCCGTCATCGAAGCCGAAACCAAGCGCCAACACTGGCGCAATGTCCACCTCTTCACCAACTACCGTCGCTTCGAAGTCGAAACCGACGTCCGGACCGCGACCCCGCAGTGAGGATGCCCGTGCCATAGCCTGGAAACCCAGCGACTACTTCTTGAAGCCGGAAGGCAGGCACCAGCTCGCCGTCTGGGGCCTGATGGCCTTCTATATCGCGGTGCTCGGTTGGGTCACCGTGCACGGCTTCAACTACTACCGGCTGCCCCTGCAGGAGCGCGCCTACCATCCCCTCAACCGGGAGTTGCGTCCCAGCGGCCCCATCGGCCTGGGCCTCGCCTTCTTGGGGGTCGCCTCCTTTTTCTGTATCTATCTATACGCCATCCGCAAGCGCTGGAAGCCGCTCGGCAAGATCGGCAAAACCCGCAACTGGTTGGACATCCACGTGGTCTTGGGAGTGGCCGCGCCTGCGCTCATCACCTTTCACGCCGCATTCCGGACGAACAACCTGGCCGGGATTGCCTATTGGATCATGATGGCGGTTATGGCTAGCGGCCTCATTGGGCGCTACCTCTACGCCCAGATTCCGCGCCGCATCAACGCCGCCGAGTTGTCGCTTCAGGAAATGCAGGCGATGACCGACGAACTGACCGAGCAGTTGCAGACCCAGAGCCTGGTTTCGGCCGAGGAACTCAAGCCGCTGCTGGCCGTGCCCTCCAAGGAACGCGTCGAGGCCATGTCCGTCCTCTCCGCTTTGCTCGTGATGTGCGCCTGCGATTTGAAGCGCCCGTTCCTCGTGGCGCGGATTCGGCGCCGTGCCGGAGCGGCCCGCGTGGCTACCCTCCTGGGTCTGCGCCCCTCGCCCGAGCGCGGTCTCGAAAAAATCATCGGCCTGGCGCGCCAGCGCTCCTGGATCGCCACCAAGATCTCCTTCTTGTCCAAAACCCACCAGGTCTTTCACCTGTGGCACGTCGTCCACCGGCCGTTCAGCTACTCGTTCGCCATCCTGGTGCTGGTGCACGTCGGCAACGCGCTCTTGATGGGATATTACTGATACGCGATGGATACGCTGTTCACAACTCTGATCGTTTCCATCGTCACGTTCCTTTGTGTCCGGCAGTATGTCAAGACGCTGCCCGCCTCCAAGCGCGCCGTGCCGGCCGGACCCGCGCCTGCTTCTTATCCGGCTTTACCTTCCATCGCCTGCCCGCGCTGCAGCAAGTCGATTTCTGGGGAATCCGCCTTCTGTTCCTCCTGCGGAGCTCCGCTGTCTCTATGGAACGTTCACCGCGCGGCCGTGAAAGCGCCCGGCGCCGCTCCGGGCGAGCAGGGCAAGCCCAGGCCGGTCATCAACGCCACGCTCTGTATTGGCTGCGGCAGCTGCGTGGATGCCTGCCCGGAGACCGGCACTCTGTCCCTCGTCGGGGGCAAGGCCATTCTGGCCAACCCCGAACGTTGCGTCGGCCACGCCAAGTGCATCGAAGTGTGCCCCACCTCGGCCCTTAGTCTGGCCTTCGGCAACACTCTCCAGACCTTGCGCGCTCCCTTGGTCAAGGAGACTTTCGAAACCAACGTCGGCGGCGTCTACATTGCGGGCGAGCTCTCCGGCATGGGGCTCATCAAGACCGCCGTCAACGAAGGCCGCATGGCCATCGACAGCATCAAGCGTCAGTTGGAAGCCAGCGGCGAATGGGCCCCTCCCACCTTTGCCCGCCGCCACGGCCAGATCGTTGCTTCCCTGGAGACGGCCACGGAAACGCCTTTTGACGTCATCATTGTGGGCGCTGGTCCGGCCGGTTTGAGCGCCTCTCTGGCCGCGCAGCAGAACGGGTTGCGCTACCTCACGCTCGAGCAGGGCGAAGTCGCCTCCACTATCCGCAACTACCCGCGCCACAAATTCCTGATGGCCGAGCCCGTCGAGATGCCTCTCTACGGCAGCCTTTATGTGGGCGATGGCACCAAGGAGTCGCTTCTGACCGTGTGGGAAACCATTCTGGCCAATACCGGCGTGCGCGTGCAGACTCAGGAAGGCGTCGACTCCATTCTGCGTCAGGGGCCCGTGTTGCAGGTCAGCACCGGGAAGGGCGTCTATCGAACCAGGAATGTCGTCCTCGCCCTCGGCAAGCGCGGCACGCCCCGGAGGCTGGGTGTCCCGGGCGAGGAATTGAGTAAGGTGACGTACCGCTTGATCGAAGCCGACTCCTACGAGAACAAGGACCTCCTCATCGTCGGCGGCGGCGATTCCGCCCTTGAGGCGGCCCTCGCTCTCAGCAAGGCCTCCCGCAACCGTGTCACCATTTCCTACCGCGGTAACCGTTTCGACCGCGCCCGCGAACGCAACCGGAAGATGTTCGACGAAGCCGAAAAGCAGGGCAGAGTCCGCGTCTTTCGCAACTCCAACGTCACCCGCATCCTGCCGAATTGCGTCCAGGTGTCCGGTCCCGATCGGGTCGTCGAATTGCCCAATCACTACGTGTTTCTCCTCCTCGGCGGTGAGTCCCCGGAGGCGTTCCTGCGGAAGATCGGAATTGAGATTGTCGAAAAAGTAATTGGAGTTCAGCAAGTCCATGCCAGCCTCGCGTAAAAAATGGATCGCAATGGGAGTGAGCGCGCTCCTGCTGGGCGCCCTCTCGCTGTTCTTGTGGAAGGTCAGCTCGCACCAGACGGTGCCGGCCCCATCCTCGCCGCCACCCGTCGTCGCCGACAATCCCGATCATGAGCTCAAAGAGCTCGCCGTGCAGCTCGAAAAGAAACCCGGCCACATTCCAGTGCTCATCCGCATGGCCCAGATCGAACGCGACAAGGGCCAACTCGACGACGCCGCCGGGCATCTCCGCGAAGCCGTCAAAAACGAGCCCTCCAATCAGGACGCGCACCTGGAACTCGGCCGGCTCCTCTATGAGCGCAATGACGTCGCTGGATCCATCGCCGAGACGGAGAAGGTTCTGTCGCTAAACCCCAAGCAGGTGGATGCTCTGTACAACCTGGGCGCCATCTACGCCAATCTCGGCAACTCCCAGCGGGCCCGGTCCTATTGGTCCAAGGCCGTCGAAATCGACCCCGCCGCTGACAGCGGCAAGAAGGCCCGCGCAGGCCTCGTCAAGTTAGGAGGCGCCTAGTGTCGTGAGACACGCGGACGCCATGGAGAATGTGAACTTTTGGGGCGGCCGATCGGTTTGTGTCGTCAGCCGCGGACGCGAACGTCATAATAGGAGCAACGGGTGATTCGAGGTAGACCTCAGGGGACGGGGACATCAAGACGCCATACGCAGCAAGCGGCCGGGACCGCCGGCCTGGTGGGAATGATGTCGCCGTGTATCGTTACATCCCGAATGGTGGCCCCTTGTGATCACTGCGGCCGCCCCGCCGCACCCGTCCACATGCCTCGGCAGGAACATGGGTTGTATTGCCCGGAATGCTGTCCCGCCTGCTCCAAGGAAAAAAACTCTTCCGATCGGGGGGAAGCCTAGGCCGATGCGGTGCTGACCGGCCCGTCAAACTCCATGGGTGACATCTCCACGTACGCGCCCCCGAGTTCGGAATCGCTGCTCGCCAGCGCCTGGTTCGAGAGCATCCAGGACCCCATGCTGCTCTGCGATCCGTCGCTCGTGGTTCTGGCGGTCAATCAGGCCGCTGCAGACCTGCTCCAGACCTCCGCGGAGGCGCTCATCCACCGCAAGGCCGATCACGTGCTCGCCCCGGCCGTTCCGATCGCGCCGACGCTGCAACTCCCCCCGGATGCGCGCCTCGAGTGGCAGTGCGACTTCCAGGCGCCGCTCGGGGACAGGCGTCTCCTCGATATCTCCGGCGTCGCCCTGTATGACCGCCTCGCCGGTGTCGCCGGTTGGGCCCTCTCTCTGCACCGCCTCGGGGGCGCTGAGCCTCCGCCCGAATTCCTCGGCCGCTCCGCCGCCGTTCAGGAACTGCTCGAGTTCGTCTCCCGCATTGCGGCCAGCCGCGCTCAGGCCATCCTCCTGGTGGGCGAGAGCGGAACCGGCAAAGAACTGATCGCCAAACGGCTGCACGCCTTGAGCCAGCGCGCCGCCGCACCCCTGGTGCCCATCAACTGTGCCGCGCTCCCCGAGAACCTGCTCGAGAGCGAACTGTTCGGCTATGAGAAAGGCGCCTTCACCGGCGCGCGCGATTCCAAACAAGGGCTCCTGGAAGTCGCCGACGGCGGGACCGTCTTCCTCGACGAAATCGGCGAGTTGCCCGTCGCGCTCCAGGCCAAGCTTCTGCGCGTTCTCGAGGACCACACCTTTCGCAGAGTCGGCGGCTCCCGCAGCATCTCTGTGGATCTGCGGGTCATCGGCGCCACCAACTCCGACCTCGAAGCCGCCATCCACGAGCGCCGTTTTCGCAGCGACCTCTTCTACCGTCTGAATGGCGTCCAGATACGCATCCCCGCCTTGCGCGAGCGCCCTGAGGATCTCCCGGAACTCTCTGCCCACTTTCTCGCTCGCTTCACCCGGGTGCACAACCGTCCGATTCGGGGGATCCACCCCGGCGCCCAGAGCATGTTGGCCCGCCACAGCTGGCCTGGCAATGTCCGTGAGTTGCGGAACATCATGGAGCGCGCCGTCCTGGTAGAGCCGTCTGCCCTGATTACTACCGGCAGCCTGGCTTTCTCCGACGGTTCCGGAAAAAGACCGGCGGCGGCTATGGCCGATCCGCACGCCGCCTTCTCTCTGCGCACCGGCGAGCGCGACCTGATCGCCGCCGCCCTCTCGGAAACCGCCGGCAATCAGACCCGCGCCGCCTCGCTCTTGGGAATCGGCCGGTTCTCTCTGCGCTACAAAATGAAGAAGCTCGGGATGCTCTGAAGTGGGGCAGGCGATCAGCCTACCCCCCCATCTGCTATTTCAGAATAGTGCCCGTCAGATCTCGCAGGTCGTCAAAAACGGCCATCCGTTGCCGCCGTAACTGCCCGCATCCGTCCCGGAATCCAGTGTGGCCACGTGCAAGCGCCCTTGCGCTCTCCGCAGAGTTCGCGTGAAGTCGACCGCGCCGGGCACTCGGGGATTCACGATCACCAGATCTATGATCAGCTTAAAGTGGCCGATCAAAGCGGCGGCTTCGGAAACCGTGGTCGCCGGAAGAGCTTCGCAGGTGGAGGCGGAAAGCGCTTGGCCGAGCCACAGCGCAAAGCCTAAATCGTCGTTAAGAATCAGTATGGTTGCCACAGCGCTCCGGAACCGTCGATCCAAAGATGACGCCGCGGATCATCGGATGTTCATCGTAACTGGGCTGTGACATCGATGCAATACTTTTGCCCGATTCCGGTAATAGGCTGTAGTCCTAGTACCGGACTTCGAATCACTGCGGTCTCGATCGCTGGGCTTCACCGAAATTCCAGGCCGCGCACCACGCCGTCGCTGCTGCCAGTATGGGTCTTCGATACCGCATAGATCACGGTTATCGCATTTCGGGGCTGAGGACCGCACGTGAACTCATCGGGGGCATTCCGCATCTGCACGCGCTTCGGATCGGGAATGTCGATGATGAGGCGCCCTCCTGAGGTCTCGACGAGTATCCGGTTCACGCCGCCACTGCAATCGATCTCGGCGAGCTCTCCTTCCACCCGCCGGATGAAATCGCCAGGCTCGATGAACGGATTCCAATCCGGCGTGTCATGCGGCACCCGCCGAGTGACCAGCCGCGGATTCCCGTTGGCGTCGCGGGTGAACTGAACCGTCACGTCGGTTTGTGCGATTTCGGCCAGTTGAGCCGCGTGCTGGCGCTCGTCGGGGGTGGTGGCATGCTCGTCCGCCAGGCGGGCGGCGGCCTCCGCCTGATAGCGCCGGCCGAGCTCGATCTCGGCATAAGCCATCAGTATCCAATAGGGGTATTGCCGCGCCGCGGTCACCTGGCGCATCGCGCGCAGATGTTTGATCGCCGCCTCGTACTGGCCGGCATTGCTTTCCAGGGGGGCCAGCATGTAGAGCGCGTCGTCAAAGCTGGGCCGCGCCGCCACCGCCCGCTCCAGGGCCGGGCGAATGTCATCGGATGAAAAGCCGGCCGCATTGGCCAGCACGGCGTACCGGTAGCACGTGTCGGCGTCATTGATCCCCTGGTCGAGCGCCCTCCGCCACCATTGCCGGGCGTCGTCCCAACGACTCTTCTGCAAGGCGATGGCGGCGAGCGCGGCCGGAAATTCCGGGCTCTTCGGCGCTTCTTGGGCGAGTTGCTGGTAAGCCGTCTCCGCTCGGTCCACTTTGCCCGTAACCAGCAGCACCTCGGCCAACAGCGACCGCCAAGCCACCGGCGTCACCGGGGTAACTTGCAGGAGCCCGTCGCCGGGCGAAACGGCGGGTAGCGGTGTGGGCGCGATCCGCCGTTTGCGGATCCAGACTCGCAAATCTCGGGTAATCTCCTCAAGTGACCGCCCATACGCCGCGGCAATCGCCTCCGGGCTGGGCGTTCCCGCAGCCAGTGCCGTGAACAGGTCCGAAAAGCGCCCGCTGTATCGGGGCGATGCCATCAGCAGGTCAGTCAGCGCCCAGCTCTCCGCGTAGAACAGTTCCGAGCCATCCGGTTGCTCCCGCAGCGGAGAGTCCACCGGCAAACTCAGTAGCTCGGCCAGCGGCATCCACATCTTGGTTTGCAAGACCCGCGACCGGAACGGCCGCCCAGCCCCGCTCTTGGGGTTCAGCGCGCCCGTCCCGACGGCTGAGAAAAACTCCGGCAGTCCTTCGTCGAGCCACGGCGGAAGGCGGAGCCCGTTGGCGTGCAGGACAACGTGCGCGTATTCGTGCGCCGCCACACGGAAATCGTCCGCTTGGGGCTGAACCATCACAATGTAGTCCCGGCCTTCGTTCCCCACATAGAATGCGTCGGTCGTCGGCTGGAGCCGGTAGGGGGCGTATTCCGCGGCATCGGCGAACACAATCACGCGCACCGGAGGCCGGTTGTCCACTTGCCATGCCGTCTGCTGCGGGATGCCCGTCTGTTGCTTAAAAAAGGCGCGCAGGCGCTCGAACCCGAGCAGTACCGACCTCGCCGAGTCCTCGCCCGCTTGCGAGTAGACCTCGAAATGCGCGTTTCGCGCCGCGCTCGGTTCCGGAGCCGGGGCCGCATAGGCAACGGCGCAGACTGCGAGAAATCGGGCGATTCGGTGCACTGCGGCGAACGTCCTTGTCCCGACCATACCACATCGGGCTGAACGGGCTTAGTCCGCGGCGGCGCCCGTGGCCTTCTCGGCCCGCCGCAAAGGCCACATCTGGAAAAACTCGGCGTAAAAGATCAAGAACGGGAAAGTCACCGCCAGCAGCGCCGACGCCAGCCAGATCTCGAAATCATAACTCGGCGGCCCGGGCTTGACCGGTCCGCTCAATGCCGGCGCGAGGGCGCTGTACGCCAGGGCGAGCGCCGTTCCGACCACCGCTGAAGCCACCGTGTTCAGCACGCCTTTCAGCGGCTGCGTCAGCTTGGCAAATAGCGACCCCTGCAACATGTTGAGCACCACAATCGTCCCGAAAATGAAGGGAATCGGCACTTCCACCATGAACGCTACCACGTCCATCTTCGCCACATTCACGCCCAGGTAGAAAACCACTTCTCCCAGTACCAGAATGATCGCCGTCCAGACCAGCCCCAAGACCGGCTGCTTCATCAGGCTGGGCGCTTTCGTCAGCGGCCACAAATCGAAATTCAGATTCAGAAACATCACCGCGATCGCCGTCACGTAGAACACCAGCGCGTTCCAGGCGTTGAAGAGTCCGTGCGGATCGAGTGCCGGCACGTAGACCGGCGCGCCCTTCATGAATCCGTAGTCGAAGAAGAGCCGGAACAGAATGTAGTTCACCACGTAGCACGCCACCACCATGGCCAGTCCCGCCGCCACTGGGTTCTTGATCAGCGTGGTAAACGGCCAGCCTCCCCACATGATCGTGGCCCAGAACGTCACGATCACCGACACGATCAGGCACATCATGGCCATCGGCGGGGGAGGGCTGATGCCGCCTCCCACGGTCTCGTAGTGCACCGCCGCCACGATCGCTCCCACCGCCAGCGCCACCAGCACGAGCAGGATGCCTTTGAGCGGCTGGCTGCGCTCGCTCGCGAACTGCGGCAGCTTGCATCCCCAACTGATCCCAATCACGATCTGCATCGGGATAAAGCAGATCAGCAGATACGCCACCCACCCCGCGAACAGCGGGAAACTGAACAGCGAAATAAAGCCCAACGAGATCGCCACCACCATCGCAGTGGCGATGATCCCCAGCGCCGGTTGTTTGGCCCCCATCTCCGTCTCTCCTCATTTCGGGGACAGGCTAATCAATCCCCAAATTCGAGTCCTTTCTCTCCGCAGGACCCTCTTGAACCAAGGTAGCCATCCTATCAAAACTTCCCCGCGCGCGGACCCGCAACCCTCCTCACTCCCCCCAGGGCTCCCAACCCCTGGCCCCCGCACGACCCCTTGTCGTCTCCCCTCGCTGAAATTGGTTCTACGGTATGCTCTCATAGATAGAACAGAAAGTACCAAATATGTTTCGCGTTGCGGCTGGCTTCACTGCCATTCTGCTGATGCCCTCCCTGGGCTCCGCCGACCTGCTGCCCCGGCTGGGCCTCGGAACCAGAAGCGGGTCCACCATCACTCTGCGAAAGCGGCTGCACGTGAATACCCTCATCACCGAGCCCGGCACCGCCGAGATCGAGTGGGGCAGCCTTGATTCCTTCTCGTCCGGCAACTTCACCCTGCCCGCGGCCTTCAAATATACCCCGCAAGGCCATCGCATCATCTGGGGGCGAACCGAATATAGCCTGGCTTTCGATTCCGTCTCCGTGGCCGACCTGGGAGGCGGGCGGATCACCCAATTCAGCCAGTCGCTCACGGCCACGGCTACCTCGGTTCTGCATGACGGCGAAAAGCTCGATATCGCCATCGCGCCGCAGGCAGTCTTTTTCCTCCGCGGCGAGCAGGGTGCCCGCTTGGGAGCCATCGCCATTGCCCGTTACGATACCGGCCGCCACAGCATGGGAGTCACCGTGAGCTGGTCGGCGGCCACCCACATCTCCGCATCCAATCCCGCGGGAACGCTCGACGTCGGTCTCGGCTACGGACGCCGCCTGGCCGCGGGCGGATTGCTGGGAAAATTTACCCCCCATTGCAACGCCGTCTGGGAAAGATCCACCGGCCTGGATCGCGTCGTCTCCGTGTTCGAAGGCGTCGAATACCAAATGACTGAGCGCCTGGCCTTCGATCTATCCGGCCAGCACTTCGGCATTAACGGGAATACGCCGGACCACCAAATCGCCTTCGGGATCACTCTTAACGTAGGCAGACTCAACTGATCTCTCCCCCACTCCGCTCAACCGTGTGATAACATGCTCCCGCTTCAGGGATGTACAATTGAATATGGGTTGGGCCGCTGTCCTGCGGCTCATGCCTTGGGGGGGACCTCGGTTGAAACCGACCAATACGGATGACCCGAACTACTTTCATAAAGTGGTCGATTGCCAGTGGGCTTGTCCGGCCCACACCAATGTCCCGGAATACATCCGGCTGATTGCACAGGGCCGCTATACCGACGCCTATCTTCTGAACCGCGAGTCCAACGTCTTTCCGGCGATCCTCGGCCGGACTTGCGACCGCCCGTGCGAGCCGGCCTGCCGCCGCGGCCGCCTGGACGGAAAACCCGTCGCCATCTGCCGCCTCAAGCGCGTCGCCGCCGATCATCGCGGCGAGATCGGTCATCTCCTTCCCGAAATTCCCAAAACAAAGAACGGCAAGCGCATCGCCTGCATCGGCGCCGGTCCCGCCTCTCTGACCGTGGCCAATGACTTGTTGCCGCTCGGCTATGAAATTGTCATGTTCGACAAAAATGACAAGCCCGGCGGCCTCATGCGCACCAACATCCCCGCCTTCCGCCTGCCCGAGAAAGTACTGATGGAAGAAGTCGAGATGATCCTCAACATGGGGGTCGACATCCGGTACAACTCTCCCGTCACCAGCATGAAGGCCCTGCTCGACCAGGGCTTCGACGCCATCTTCGTGGGCAGCGGAGCGCCCCGTGGCAAGGAACTGGAACTGCCCGGCCGTCACGACACCGACCGCATCCACATCGGCATCGACTGGCTCGAATCCATCGCTTTCGGCCACATCGATTCGGTCGGCGAGAAGGTGCTCATCATCGGGGTCGGCAACACCGCCATGGATTGCTGCCGCTCCTCCTGCCGGCTCGGCGGAAAAGACATCAAGGTCATGGCCCGCCGCCCGCGCGGCTTCTTCAAGGCTTCCGCTTGGGAGCTCGACGATGCCGAGGAAGAAGGCGTTGAGATCCTGATCAATCATGCCCCCAAGCGGTTCGTGATTGAAGACGGCAAGCTGAAGGGCATGGAGTTCGAGCGTCTCGAGTGGGATAAGGCCGCCAAGAACTCTAAGACCATCGACACTATTTTCCTGCCCGCCGATGACGTGATCCTCGCCATCGGCCAGGAGAACGCCTTCCCCTGGTTTGAGCGCGATCTCGGCGTGGAGTTCAACAAGTGGGAAGAGCCCGTGGTTGACCAGGTCACCATGATGTCCTCGCGCCCCGGTATTTTCTTCGGCGGCGATTCCGCCTTCGGACCCAAAAACATCATCTGGGCCGTCGAGCACGGCCATCAGGCCGCCATCTCCATTCACAATTACTGCGAGGGCCTCTCGGTCACCGAGCGCCTCGCCCAGGGCCAGAACCTCGTCAGCCAGAAGATGGGGCTCGGCCAGTGGAGCTATCACAACGATTACAACCCCGCCGCGCGGCAGAAGATGCAGCACGTCGACCTGGAATGGCGGTTTCAGCAGATCAACATCGAGGTGGAACTGGGTTTTTCGGCCGAGCAGACCGCGCGGGAAGTGCAGCGCTGCCTCAACTGTGACATTCAGACCGTCTTCTATCCGGCCCGCTGCATCGAGTGCGACGCCTGCATCGACATCTGCCCGTTGCTGTGTTTGACCATGGCGCCCGACGCCGAGGAAGAGCAACTCCGCCAGCATCTGTCGGCCCCGGCCACGAATCTCGATCAGGCGCTGTATGCCTCCACTCCGCTTCCCCAGACCAAGCGGCTGATGCTCAAAGACGAGGACTTGTGCGTCCACTGCGGCTTGTGCGCGGAACGCTGTCCGACTTCGGCCTGGGACATGCAGAAATTTGAACTACAGATTCCATACGCGGCAGAGTCCACCACGGAAAAGTCATGCGTACCGGCGTAAGCATATCTTCCCCAACTGAAACACGAGTCAACGATTTTGCGGTCAAGCTGGCCAATGTCAATGGCACCGGCTCGGCCAGCGCCAACGGATTGCTCATGCAGGCCATCTTTCGCATGGGCATCCCGGTCTCGGGCAAGAACCTGTTCCCCTCCAACATTCAGGGGCTGCCCACCTGGTATGAGATCCGCGTCAATAAGGACGGCTACACCGCCCGCGCCCTCGACTACGATCTGATGGTCGCCATGAACGGCCAAACCTACGACCGCGACGTCAGTGAGGTCCGCGAAGGCGGCTATCTGCTCTACGATTCCACCTGGCCGCTCGACCCCAAGCTCCACCGCGACGACATTACCTTCCTCGGTGTGCCGCTGGCCCAGATGTGCAACGAGCAGTTCCGCGATCCGCGCGAACGCGTGCTCATGAAGAACATCGCCTATGCCGGCGCGCTCATCGCCGCGCTCGATATCGATATGGACATCGTCGAGCAGTTGCTTGACGAGAAGTTTTCCGCCAAGAAGGCTCTGCGCGAATCCAACCGGAAGGCCTTGCGCCTCGGTCTTGATTACGCCAAGGAACACTTCGACCCGCTCCCGTTCCGTCTGGAGAAGATGGACGCCAATCGCGACAAGATCCTCATCGATGGCAACACCGCCACCGCCTTGGGCTGCGTCTACGCCGGCGCGACCGTGGCCGCCTGGTATCCCATCACTCCGTCCACTTCCGTGATGGATGCCTTTAAAGAGTTCTGCGAAGAGTTCCGCCGGGACCCCGAAACCGGCAAAAACAATTACCTCATCCTGCAAGCCGAAGACGAGCTGGCCGCCATCGGGATGGTGATCGGCGCTTCGTGGGCCGGCGCGCGCGCCTTCACCTCCACCGCCGGTCCCGGCATCTCGCTCATGAATGAGCTGCTCGGCCTCGCGTACTACGCGGAGATCCCCGTCGTGGTCATCGATGTCCAGCGCGTGGGGCCGTCTACCGGCATGCCGACGCGCACTCAGCAGGGCGACCTTCTCGAATGCGCGTATGCCTCGCACGGCGACACCAAGCACATCCTGCTGTTCCCCGCGAATCCGCATGAGTGCTTCGAATTCGCGCCCAAGGCCTTCGACCTGGCGGAGCGCTTCCAAACGCCCGTTTTCATGCTCACCGATCTCGACATCGGCATGAATGACTGGGTCATCCCGCGGCTCACCTGGGACGAATCCTACAAGCCGGACCGCGGCCGCGTTCTCGGCGCCGAGGAGTTGAAACAGATCACTCAATTCCTGCGCTACACCAACGAAGACGAAAATAATGTAGCGCCCCGCACTCTTCCCGGTGTGGATCCCAAGGCCGCCTATTTCGTGCGCGGCTCCGGCCACGCCAAGAGCGGCGCTTATACCGAGATCCCCGACGAGTACCGCGAAGTGATCGACCGGCTCGCCCGCAAGCAGCGCGCCGCCGCCGCGTTCGTTCCGCCCAGCCTGGTCGTGAAAAAGCCGGGCGCGCAGTTCGGCATCATCACGCTCGGAGGTTGCGACGCGGCGGTGCGCGAGGCCGTGGATGTGCTGGCCGCCAGCGGCGTCAATGCCGATTTCCTCCGCGTCCGCGGGTTCCCCTTCGACGCCATCGCCGAAGCCTTCCTGGAAGAGCACGACCTCCTCTACGTGGTGGAGCAGAACCGCGACGCGCAGCTTCGCTCGCTGCTCACTCTGGAGACCAGCGTGCCCAAGGAGAAACTGCGCTCGGTGCTGGTCTACGGCGGCTTCCCGCTGAGCGCCAGGCGCGTGATCGAAAGCATTGCCAGCCAGATGGGAGAAACCCTTGCCGTCCATCACTAAGCCCGTCGCCGTTCATCCCAGTCTCAAGCGCAACGAGCTCGGCCTGACCGTCCGCGACTATGAAGGATCGATGTCGACTCTGTGCGCGGGCTGCGGCCACGACTCCATCACCGCCGCCCTGGTCCGCGCCATCTGGGAACTTTCTTTGCCGCCGCACATGATCGCCAAACTGAGCGGCATCGGCTGTTCGTCCAAGACCCCCGCGTACTTTGTGAGCGGCGCGCACGGCTTCAACTCGGCGCACGGCCGCATGGCCCCCATCGCCACCGGCGCCAACGCCGCCAATCGCGAGCTGACCTACATCGGCATCTCCGGCGACGGCGACTCGCTTTCCATCGGCCTCGGTCACATGTGCCATGCCATCCGCCGCAATCTGAGAATCCTCTACGTCATCGAAAACAACGGCGTCTACGGCTTGACCAAAGGTCAGTTCTCGGCCTCGGCCGACCTGGGATCCAGAAGCAAGCGCAAAGAGGCCAATCGCATGGCCCCCATCGATCCGGTTTCCCTCGGACTCAGTCTGGGCGCCACTTTCATCGCCCGCGGGTTCTCCGGCGATAAAGAACAACTCGTGCCCATCTTGAAAGCCGCCATGACGCACCGCGGTTTCGCGCTGGTGGATGTCATTTCTCCCTGCGTCACCTTCAACGATCACGAGGGCTCCACCAAAAGCTACCTGCACGTGCGCCAGCAGGCGCGCGCCGCCACCGAAACCGATTTCGTGGCGCCGGCAACGGAGATTCTCGCCACCATCGGCAAGAACGGGGCGGTCAACGTCACCATGCACGACGGCAGCACGGTCTCGTTCAAAGGCGTGCCGCCGGACTACGATCCCACCGACCGCGAAAAGGTCTTCTCCTTTATGCAGGAGCGGTACGGCAAGGGCGAGATCGTCACCGGCCTGCTCTATATCGACGAGACGGTTCCCGACTTACACGAGATGAGCGATACCCCCGATACGGCGCTCATTAAAGTTCCGTACGAAAAGCTCTGCCCCGGCAGCTCGGCCCTCGAGAAGCTGCAGGAAGACTTTCGCTAAGTCCGGGCTGCTGGAACTACGGCACTGGCTCCACCGGGGGGTGCGTGGCTTCGTAATCTCGAATCACCAGCTTCGAGAAGAACCGCATGCCGAAATCCCGGTTCCACGACCAGCCTGTCCGCGTCATCTCCCAGTGAGTCACCTTCTGCCTGCGAGCCTCTTTGCTCGAAGCGAATAGCTCGAAGGAACGGCGCGCCGCCCACCGGTGCAGATCGTCCTTCTGATTCGGATTGAATTTCGACGTGACAAGCCCTTTCTCGCAAACTTACCTGTCTGCCGCGTCCGGCTACAATCCGGTTGCTGCCCGCTTGTACCTCGGCTTCGCCGCCGAAAACGCGCAGCACGCCGGCATCCGTGTCGAAACGGTAAACCCCCATACCGTGGAACTCTGTCTGGGTTTTGCCAACCTGGATTCGGATCCGGTCGTCCTTCGTGGTTTCCACCACCTCCACTAGGGACGTGCCTTGCACTAACTCCACCAGCGTGTCATCGGCCGTGTCTGGATCATCCGCAACGCTCCTCGCTCCCCCAGCCGCAGAAAAACGCCGGGAGCCAGCAGCAGTTCGAGGCGGCCATCGCCGGTCCGGATCCGCCGGCCGTCCCTCAGCAGAGGAAAGTTGGTCTGGGTCGCGCGAAGCGGCTGCCCATCCGCCGAGACCTCTCCGATCGTGAGGTCGACCGTACCGGCCCGCGCGCCCACAACGTGCTGCGCCGCGGCGGCATTTGCGCACAACAAGATGATCCAATATGCCTTCACCGTTCCGTCCACGCCCTGGGTTCCAGACGGACCGTACCCGCCGTTTCGATTAGTAGGCCTTCTTTTGATTCTTCAAACTCGGCTTGCTCCCGCGCCTTGCGCGCCAGCATTTGGCTGTACCACACAGCGGCCGGCCGCGAGAAGAACTTGAGGTCGTAATTACGGTTCCAGAACCAGCCCGTCTGCGTAAACTCCCAGTGGCTTTGCCGCTCGCGCGCCTGCACGCTGGAAGCGAACAGGTAGAAGGACCGGGCTGCGGCCCAGCGATGCAAGGCGTCGACTTTCTTGGGGTTGAATTTCGCGGTGGCCGGCGGGCCCGCCAACTGGATCTGCCTGCCCCGTCCGGCCCGCGCTTTCTGGTCGCCGGTCTGCACCTCGGCCTCTCCCCCGAAGACCCGCAGCACTCCGGAGTTCCCATCGAAGCGGTAAAGCCCCGGACCTTTGAACTCGGTGCGCGATTCGCCCACCTGGATTTGAATCCGGCCGCCCTTGAACGTCTCCAAGACCTCAACCAGAGCCGCGCCTCGCTCTAGCTCCACTTGCGTGTCGTCCAGCGGAGCGCGCACCAAACGCATCGCGCTCTGCGATCCGAGACGCAGGAAGACTTCCGGAGCGAGCAGCACTTCCGCCCGCCCCCGATCGGTTCCCAGCACCTGGCCCTCGTTCAAAGAGGGAAACTTCACGGGAGTCGCCCGAGCCGGCTGTCCATCCACAAATACGGCTCCCGTGGTGAAGCTGATTGTGCCGGCGCGCGCGCCCACCACCTGCTGCGCCATTGCGGCACCCCCGCAAAGAAACAGCGCCGCGAGTCGGCTCGCTGTAGCCATCCGTCCCCTCTTACGGACTAGCGTACAATATCGTCAGCACTGGTGATAGATCGGCGGCGCATCGTCGGTATAGCGTTGCTCCTGGGGGCAATGGCGCTCGGCGCCTTCGGCCAGGCCTCGATCGAGCGGCGCGCCCGACCCTCGAACAAAGGGCCGGCTATGCCCAGCGCGAACCTGCGCGTCGATACCAACCTGGTGCTGGTCCCCGTCACCGTCAACGATGAGCTGAACCACCCGATCACCGGTCTGGAGAAGGAGAACTTCCGGATCTTCGACGACAAGGTCGAGCAGACCATCGCCTCGTTCTCCAGCGAAGACGAGCCTATCGCCTTGGGACTGGTCTTCGATACCAGCGGCAGTATGCGGAGCGCGCTGCCGCAAGGGCGCCAGGCGGCCTCCCAGTTCCTGAAGATCTCCAATCCCGAAGACGAGTTCTTCCTGGTGGAGTTCAACAGTTCTCCGCGCCTGACTGTTCCGCTGACCGCTGACACCGGTACCGTGTCCACGGAGGTTCTGCTGACCAAGTCCGGTGGGTCTACCGCCTTGATCGATGCCTTGTATCTGGCGATTGACGAAATGCATAAATCCCGGAAGACCAAGAAGGCGATCGTGCTCTTCTCCGATGGCGGCGAGAACAACAGCCGTTATACGCAGCACGAACTCGATACCTTGGTGAAGGAAAGCGACGTCCTGATCTACACCGTCTTGGTGGGCGGGTACGACCAGGATGCCGGCCTGATGAACCGGATCGCTGAATTGACCGGCGCCCACATGTTCGCGGCAGCCTCCTCCGATTTCCCCGATATCGCGCTGAAGATCGCCATCGAACTGCGCAACCGCTACGTGCTCGGCTACGGGCCGCATGACCCGCCGCGGGACGGCCGCTACCACCGCATCGAGGTGAAACTACTGCCACCGCGCGGCTTGGGCAAACTGCGGGCGCACTGGCGTCTCGGCTACTACGCGCCGTCTGATTAGTTTGAACGAACTTCCGCGACGATCTCAGGCGACGCCAGGTCTTCATTGTCGACCACGAGGGTCGCCGTTCGCTTGGGCTCACAGGTCTGCAAATTCAGTTTCTGGCCTTCCACGTAGCGAAGATTCTCCGGTGCGTTTGGGTCGGGGAACTGCCATCCCGGCGGGCGGCGCACGCGATCGTCACTTCGAACGGCGCATCGAGAAATACGCTGAAGTCCCAGTGCGAACGGAGCTCCGGGCGGAGCAGAAAAACACCGTCGAAGAGCAGGACTGCGTTGCGAGCCGCCGTCTCGAAGGGCGCCGCGACCTCAGCGTTCGCTCGACAATCGAAAACCGCGGGCCGGAACCGCAGCGATCCGTCCGCACCGAGCGGACCGAGGAGAAGCGATGTCAGCGCCGCGTAGTTGAAAGAGTCCCGGAAGTATCCGTCGGCAGAGCTACGTCCCAGCCGATAGCGCACACGGCGCGGGTTGTGAAAACTGTCTATAGAGGCGCGGATCACGGGACGGCCGCGTCTGCGAATGGGTTTCACGAGCTCATTGGCGAGCATCGTCTTGCCAACCGCGTCGACGCCGTCGACGGCGACCCGCACCGGATGGGGCCGATGCACCGCCGCGATTTTCTCGGCCAGCACCTCGATCAACAGGGAGCGCTCCACGGTGCCCGCTACGCCACTCTCACCGTCTTCACGTTGATGAACTCGCGGATCCCGTACGCGCTCAACTCCCGGCCGTAGCCCGAGCGCTTTACGCCGCCGAAGGGCACTCTCGGGTCGGACGCCACCATGCCGTTGATGAACACCATTCCCGCGTCAATTTCGTCGATGAAGCGTCGCTGCTCGGCCTCATCGTTGGTCCAGGCGCTTGCGCCCAAACCGAACTCGGTGTCGTTGGCGAGCCGGATGGCCTCCTCGATCCCGTTGTACCTCAGCACCACCGCCACAGGTCCGAACAATTCTTCGCGGTACGCCGGCGACTGGACCGGCACGTCCGTGAGGACGGTTGGCGGATAGAAGTTACCCGGGCCGGCCGGCCGCTTGCCGCCGGTGAGTATGCGCGCGCCCATCTCCACCGAGCAGCGCACCTGCTTGTCGAGATCCTCCACCATATCCGGCGTCGAGAGCGGACCGACTTGCGTGCTCTCGTCCATGGGGTCGCCCACTTTGAGTGCGGCCATACCGGCGGCGAAACGGCGTTCGAACTCGTCCGCGATGGTCGCGTCCACGATGAAGCGCTTGGCCGCAATGCACGATTGGCCATTGTTGATGCAGCGCGCCTCCACCGCCGTGCGCACGGCGCGGTCCAGATCGGCCTTGGGAGTCACGATGAACGGATCGCTCCCGCCCAGCTCGAGCACGGTCTTCTTGATCTGTTTCCCGGCCTGGCTGGCCACCTGCATGCCCGCCGGTTCGCTGCCGGTGAGTGTGACGGCTTTGACGCGCGGGTCGTCGATCACCCGCGCCACCTGGCTGGAGCCGACCAACAGGGTTTGGAACACATCCTCCGGGAATCCCGCGCGCCGGATCACGTCCTCGATTTCGAGCGCGCTCTGCGGGACGTTGGAGGCGTGCTTGAGGAGTCCTACATTGCCCGCCATCAACGCCGGCGCCGCGAAACGGAATACCTGCCAGAACGGGAAGTTCCACGGCATGACGGCGAGCACGGCTCCGATGGGCTGGTACTTGATGAAAGCACGGCCGCTCCCCAGGTCGACCGCCTCGTCCGCCAGTAGCCGCTCGCCGTGTTCCACGTAGTAGCGGCAGGCCAGCGCGCACTTGGCCGCCTCGCCCCGCGCGGCGGCGATCGGCTTGCCCATCTCCAGAGTCATCACCCGGCCCAGCCGGTCGCGATCGGCTTCCAGAATCTCGGCCGCCCGCAGCAGCCAGCGAGCGCGGTCGGCAAAGGAAGTTCGCCGGTAGCTGCGGAAGGCCCGGTCGGCGCCCGCCAGCTTGCCTTCGAGTTGCGCCTCCGTCAGGGGCTCAAACCTTCGCACGACTTCGCCAGTGGCGGGATTCACGGTTGCGATCATGGATCTTATTTTACGTGCCGGGGGGTGATATCTGGGGCGCGCCCGGCGGCCTTGACTTAAAATGGCCTTAGGCCTTTGATGCCGTCTCCCAAAACGCAGGCTCCCCGCGCGGAGTTGCTCCGCCAGCTCGGCTTCTTCAGTTCGACCGCGCTGGTCATTTCCAATATGGTGGGAGCAGGCATCTTCGCCACCACCGGAATCATGGCCGGCGATCTCGGAAGCGGGCGTCTCATCGTGGCCTGCTGGAGCGTCGGCGCGCTATTCGCACTGGCCGGGGCCCTGAGTTATTCGGAATTGGGAATCAACTTCCCGAGTTCCGGTGGGGAATACATCTATCTCACCAACGCCTATGGTCCGGAGTGGGGCTTCATGACGGGGTGGGTTTCTTTTTTCGCCGGCTTCTCCGCGCCCATTGCCGCCGCGGCCCTGGCATTTTCCGATTACTTGGGGCACTTCTTCCCGGCCTTGCGGGCGGAACATGCCTCGGTGGTGATCGGTTCCGGTACCTGGTCCCTGCGCCTGGGGCCCGGCCAGCTGGTGGCGTCGTCCCTGATCGCCGCGTTCACCATCCTAAACTGTTTCGGCGTGGGGCGCGTGGCCAAGGTGCAGAACGTGCTGACCGCCACCAAGGTGTTGGTGATCGCCGGCTTGGTGATCTTCGGCTTTGCCGTGGGCACTGGGAGCTGGCGGCACTTTTCCGAGCCCGCGGTACGCACCTCCACCATCAGCCTGCCGTCCCAGTTCATCGTGAGCCTGCTGTGGGTCATGTTCGGGTATAGCGGTTGGAATGCCGCCACCTATGTGGCCGAGGAAGTGCGCCGTCCCGAGCGCACGCTGCCGGCCGCTCTGGCTACCGGCACCGCCATTGTCGCGGCGCTCTACCTGGGCTTGAACCTGGTGGTGATCTATGCGACGCCGCTCGAAAGCATGAAGGGGGAGATTGCCATCGGGTCGCTGGCGGCGTCGAACCTGTTCGGGCCGAACGTGGCCGGAATGTTCTCAGCCCTGATGGCGCTGTCGATCGTCGCCACGGTGAGCGCCGAAGTGACCATCGGCCCGCGCGTATACTATGCGATGGCCAAGAACCGCGCGTTCTTCAGTGCCGCAGCCACGGTGCATCCGCGCTGGCATACTCCGGTCGTGGCCGTGCTCAGTCAGGGCCTCTGCGCCATGCTCATGACCCTGACTCCCTTCCCGGATCTGGTCATTTACATCGGCATGAGCCTCACCTTGTTTACGGTGCTCTCGGTAGGCTCGCTGTTTGTCTTCCGCCGCAGCCGCCCGGGATGGCAGCGCCTCCGAGCGCTCGATTTCGCCTGGCCCCTCATCCCAGTGCTCTACATTCTCGTGGGTACTGTCATGATGCTCTATGGCATCGGTACCCATCCCATTGCATCGGTCACGGCGATGGCGACCGTGGGAGTCGGTGCCCTCATCTATCACGCAGGCATTCGGGGCCGGAACTAATCCGGAGTCGACTAACTAACGTACTAAATGCTCTAGTAGCTCCCCAACGAAAGATTGGTTACTGCGGCCTGCCGCTGGGCACGGTGTAGTTGTGAATAGCGATGCCGGTGAACACCCCGGTGCTGGCAAAGTTGATGATTGCCAGGGTGCGATACAACTTCGAGCGCGGGCGTTCGACAAGCGATCCTTGGGAATGGCCTCGAGTCACCAGGTATTCGATCCCCATCAATCCGCCCTGCAGGACGCTTTTAAGGAGAATACCCTGGGTCCCCAATGTGCCGGATGAACTCGACAACGCGGAGTTCAACTCGTGTTTTCCCAGGGATGATTGAACATCCAGGATGTTGGCCACGGACAACGTGACCAGGCTTACTTTCCACAGCCGCTTGGCGGAAGCGTCCGATGGCAGGAGCGGATTCGCCAGGGAAGGTCTCGCCGGAGAAAAACTGACATCCCGTGAGGGAAGAAGCTGCTGGGCGTGCAGTCCCATTGTACCGGCTACCGCCAGTGACCCAACTACCAACCAGCGCCAAGCCCTGACGCTGAGATTCTGCCTTCTTAGATTTGCCGCATTGTGCGACCTCATGACCGTACTCTCCACTAGTTCTGGTTCTCACGCTATGTCGCGAGAGAAACCGGTGAACTATGATGGTCCGATTGCGCAAGCGCGCAAACCGAAATCAATTCAGCTGTGCCGGAGCCGAGGTCAAACGCACGTTACGGAATTTAAGCCGTCGGATTCGGGATCGGACTGTCTATACTTTCTAGTGGTTGTGAAATCATCAGGATTCTCAGATCAATCTAGACGTAATGGATCATTAGTTTTGATCAGTGACTCTGTTTGTCGTGGTTGGGTGGAGTAACTGCCGCTCCGCCAGGAGCCAGTCTTCCTCGGCTGAGCCGTGCGGGCAACCCCGCGCCTCCCAGTTGGCGTATGCCTGACGAGCGATTGCCTCCTGGTGCCGCTGGCGATCGTCGTCCCTGGGAGCGGCCGCCGACGCCGTCCCCGGTAAGGCGGCGGTCTCCGAGATCCATTCTTGCCAGTTGGCGCCGGAAACAGCGCTCCGATGTGCGCGGCTGGCCGTTCCCGTTTTCAGTTTGTTCATCGTGGAACTCTCCTCTCCTCAACCAAGGTGATCCCGGCAGTCCTCCACTCTACCGAAGGATCCCGATCTTCGCCGCCTCGGTCTGGCGCGCCAACCTCTCCGCGCTGCCATTCCAACGACGGGCCACCTCCGCGATTGCCCCGAGCGCTTCCTGCTGACGCCGAAGCTGTGCGAATAGCGCGCCGGCCTGCTCCGAAAATCGCAGCAACAACTCCTGGCCGGGCAGCCGGACAGTCTCTCGCCCTGCGTCGGCGAATTCCTGAAGATGGAGCGCCCGGACTGGTGGGTCCAGGACGCTTAGGAAGCCAGTCATGCCTGCTCCCGTCAGAAGCTCGCCGACGTGAATCGGCTCGATCTCCGCCCTAAGCGGTGAGCGCTTCCGGGTACCGTTCCGCATCTTGCCCGGCCTTCATCAATTCCAGCACCTGAAGGGCGGCGACGCTGTAGTCTTCAAGCGCCTTGCATTTGGGATCGTAGTCGGCCAGAAACTGGCGCGCCCGTTCGGCCCGGGGAACGGTCCCATCGGTCCGGATGGCGTGTAGCAGCGGCACGCGGTACTGCTCGGACATCTCCTCCAGAGCTTGCAGGATGTAGTCCGTCAGGCTGAAACGCCGGTCGACCATCACCGGCAGCAGCGCCACGGGATGAATTTTTTCCCGGAACGCATCGCCCAGTAGCGACGCCGTCTGCAGGCAGGCCGCGGCGCCCTGCAGGCTGAGCATGTTCATCGACACCGGAATCAGCAGTTGTTTGGCGTACAACATGGAACAGGTTTGCACCAGGTTGATGGATGGAGAGACGTCGATCAAAACCACATCATAGGGGCTGTCGGCCATTTCGAGCTGGCGGCTGAAGGCCCGTTCCCGGCCCGCCGTTCCCAGCAAAGCCGCCTCCACGACAGTGGTGTCGCGGCTGCCGCACAAGACGTCGATGTTGGCCGTGGCGGGAAAGACGCAATCCGCCAGAGGATGGTTGTGGATCAGGAAATCGTGAAGGTACCGTTCAGGCCTGAGACCGAGGACCAACCCGAGGGAACCTTGAGGATCCGCATCAATAACCAGGACTTTCATTCCCTGGTCACCGAGAAACCGAGCGAGGGTGGCCGTGGTGGTGGTCTTGGAAACCCCGCCACGTTGGTTGGCAATGACTAGTCGTAGCACAGGACTCTCTCTTTTGCCGCTAGCCGGTGACCAGGCGTAAGCGCTCATCAAGTGAGCGATTCTGTGCCAGTTTATGTTTTGTTGCGCCTGCCCCCGGAATGTTGTATACAGCAAATCGTGGCACTACAGATTTGCATACTAAATGTAGCATAGGGGCTTCCCTAGTTTGCGTCAAGGGATTTGTGAGATCCGATACGTCCAGGACTCCGGATTTAGCCGTTGCGGAGGCACAACGCGCCAGCCACCAGGACGAGCACGACCATGGCGGCGAGCAGAATGATCCCGGTGTCCAAGCGGGCCGCGCCATGCTTGCGGCGGGCGCTTGGGCTGGGCTCTTCAGGGCGGTCGACGCCCGCGTGCTCGCTGTTGGGTTGGGAAACGCGAGCCGGCGCTGGGCTCTGCACGATCTCGGCGGTCGGGACGCGGTCCTCTTCGATGGCGGTCTCGATCAATTGCCGCAGCGCGTCCGGATTGGCGGGGAATTGGTCCCGGGCGGCTTCGGGCAACTGGCCGAGAATCTCATCGAACGGCACCGGCCGGGGGCGCGCCGCCACGCCATATCCCAGGGCGGCAGCCAATTGGCAGCCAAGGCGCACCACCTTATAGAAATCCAGGGCAGCGGCCGAATCCGCGTCGGCGTGCCCGGCGATCGCGCCGAGTTCGGGCGGCAGATCCCACCGCTCCGCCAGGCGGCGCCCGGTCTCGCAGTGGTCCATTCCGAAGCGACGTCTCTCGAGTTCGGGCAGGGAAAAGCCGTTGCGGCCGGCCATTTGCAAGAGTTCGTTGTATTCGTCCGGGCAGGCGGCCAGCAGCCCCAGCCGGCCGATGTCGTGTAAAAGGCCGAAGCTGTACATGCGGTCCGCGGGCATGCCGGCCGCGCGTCCCAGCTCGCGGCAGAGGACAGCGGACGCCAGCGTGTGACGCCAGCATTTGTCCAGAGCTTCGGAGGGGCGCGCCGCACGCCGGTAATTGGTGATGGCAATCGCGACCACCAGAGACTGGATGTGAATGAAGCCCAACTTGATGGTGGCGCGATGGACGGAGTCTACCTGGGCCGGCAGGCCAAACTGGGGAGAGTTGGCCATGGAGAGCAATTGGGCGGAGAAGGCGGCATCGGAACTGATGGCCTCCACCAGCGGCACCACATCGGGGCGGTCGCTGGAAAGCAGGTCCAGGACCAGGAAAACGATGGGCGGGAACGCCGGAATGGCCGCAAGGAGGCTGTCTTTGGTTAACCGGCCCTCTTCCAGGTCGACCGACATAAGGATTGCTTCTCGAACCTCATCGGCGATTCCGGGTGCGGTTTCGGGGAGAAAACCTTCGGGGAGAAACCGTGGAGGACGGCGGTCCTCCGATTTATATCGCATCCGGATCCGAGCACATCACCGGCGATTCCCGCGGTCCGCAAGGCGGGCCGCCGGCAGGCGTGGTGTTGGGAAGCGGGTGGTGATACACTCGGTGCGCTCCAGCCAGATGACGAGATCCAGTGGCGAGAGAACATGATCAGGGAGGCGGGAATGAACGGTCGTATTGCGAACTTTCGATGCGCGGCCGCAGCGGCCATGCTGTTGGGCGGCGCGGCGCTGGCTCAAAACGTGCCGGAGCAATTCGTGGTGAGCGGAAAAGCCGCCGAGAAGATTCAGGATTTCACCACTGTCAACCTGGCCACTGCGGAGCGGATCGCCGGCGCCTGCGAGCAGGCCGCCGCCGGCCAGGGCGTCGGGATCAGCATCATGGTGCTCGATAACGACGGCAACCATGTTTACATGGACCGCATGGACGGCCAGGGCTACCTCAATATCGTCACGGCCGAGATGAAGGCGCGCACGGCGCTGATGGATCGCGCCCCCAGCAAGCTGCGGATGAACCAGGTGATTGAGGACCCCACCCGGGAACTGCAACTGATCCAACTGGGCTTATTTACGAATTCGGGCGGGCTTCCCATCGTGGTCAACAAACAACTGATCGGCGCGGTGGGCGTGGGCGGATCCGCGCCGCGCGTGCCGGTGTGGAGCGACGAGATTTGCGCGCACCAGGCGCTGGTGCAAGTGATCGGGACCGCGGTGGCCCCGCTGGTGGAAGATCTGCCGCCGCGCCGCAATCCGAATCCGGGGACGGCGCCGGTTCCGCGCTTTGCGGCCACCACCACGCCCAAGTCGAGCCTGCCGCCGGAATTCGTGGTGGGGGGCAAGGGCGCGGCCGCGGTTTTCGACGGCAATCAAATTTCGCTGGCGGCGGCCCAGAAGATCGCCCGCACCTGTCGCAACTGGGCGGCGTCGAAGGGCGGCGCCATGTCCCTGTACATCCTCGATACCGCGGGCGAGCTCGTCCACATGGAGCGTATGGATGGCCAGGTCTATAACAACATCCGCACGGCGCTGCTGAAGGCGCAGACGGCGCTGAAGACGCGCCAGCCCACCTCCATTCGCGCAGTCCAGCTCAAGAACGATCCGGACGGCCTTCCGCGGCAGCTCGCGTATTTCAACTTCTTCACCAACGCGGGTGGCATCCCGATCGTGGTGGACGGGCAGATGATCGGCGCGGTGGGGGTCGGCGGTGGCGCGGGTGGCGGCGATGAGGCTTGCGCCATCGAGGGGCTCCAGGCGGCCTTTGGCGATCATGTCACGCTGCCGGTGTATCCGGCGCCGGGAGCGCGCGGAGGGCAGGGCGCCGCGCGCTAAGCGCGGCAGAATGCGAGGGAGGAGCCGCGCCCTGCTCGAGGGCAGCAGGCGGGAGCTTCGCGACATTCTCATAGTTTCATATCTTTATATATGGAATTGTCCCGATGATCGGTTCCGCGCGGTTCATAACAAACGCCAGCTTGTTCGTGGAGGAGGCAAGGGTCCAGCATCGCCTTGGAGGCTCAGACGAACATGTATACGATCCTCTGTGATGCAACGGGCAAGAGACGGGAAGGCGTGCTGCTGGCCGCCAGCGCGAACCAAATGCGCCTAGCGGTGCGCGGCTTGGGCGACGCGGTGGAGTTGGCGTGGCAACAAGGGAAATGGGTCGGGGAAGACGGCGAACCGGTGGAGGTGGAGTCGGTGTTGGCCGGGCCGCGGCCGGAGTGGGCCTATTTCGCGTGCGGAGTTCCAACCCGACACTACGTTCCGGAGCGCTATTTGCTGGCGGGCTAGCGAGCACTCTGTGCCTATTTGAGCTCCAGATTGCCGGCGCCGAGCTTGGCGTGAAGCGTGTACTTGCCGTGGCCCGACCAGGTCAGGTGGGGAGAGAGTCCGCCCGCGGCGTCGCCGAAGGGGCCGCCGCTCAGGTTCCCGACCTTGACGGTGGCGTCGACGCTGGCGTAGTCATTGGAATTGCCGACGGCGATTTCCGCGTTTCCAGCTGCGCTCTCAATGTCTTTGTTGCCGGTGATGGCGGCCATTTCCAGATTGCCGCCGCTGAGACGGAGAATCAGGTCCGCCGCCTTCGGTACTTCCACGACCGCTTGAAAATTGTTGTGCGGCGTGTCCTTGACCGCCAGACGCGCATGCGTGCCGTCGACGGTCAGCTCAGCCGTGGCCATGCCGGGATTGCCCCCGAAAGAAACGCGGATGCGATCGTCGGCTCCGGGGTGGATGGCATAGCTGCCGCCGTCCAACTGCATTTCGATCCTTCCCGCGGAAGCGAACGGCTTCTCGGCCTTGACCACCTGCGGTTGATCCGGCGTCGAGGAACAAGACGCACACAGACCCACCGCCAGCAGAACTGCGACACACGCGTTTGCTTGGACAAACGACGACCTTGCCGAATCCTCCATGCTGCCTCCCGGATTCGGCCAGTATACACGAAGGAGGGCGGGGGGCGGTTGATCCCGAATTGGGTCACCTAAAATGTCACCAGAGGAGACTCGGATGGGTCAAATGAGAATGTAACCCAAGAAGGCGCGAAGCATGACACCCATGAAAGGTGGACATGAACGCGCGCAAGCAGTATTTGGAAGAACTCGTGAA